>JAYOYH010000001.1:0-1392 GCA_038153405.1 Gemmatimonadota bacterium
CGCTGTCGCTGGCCAGCGGCAGTGGCGCACTGAGCGGCGTGCTGGTCCGCTCGCTTGTCAGCGGGCTGGCCGATTTTTCCGGCAGCGATCTGGCCTACGCGGCTACCGCCGACGGCGAAGTCTTTAGCCTGAAGGTCGACGACCAGCAGGGCGGCATCGATCTGAGTGCGGCGACGCTACAGCTCAGCGCCGATGCGATTGCAACGAAACTGGTCTTCACTCAACAGCCCCCCACGCTGTCGGTGCCCAATACCAACTTAGCCACCAATCCGGTTCGCGTAGAAGCGCAGAGCGCACGGGGGCTAAGGGACGCCGATTACCGCGGCTATATCTACTTGAGAGCGGTCGCCGCCGAAGACAGCACGCAGCGCGCCGATTCGCTGAGTGCGGTACCGGCAGACTCGCTGCTGCCCAGCGCTGGAGTAGCCGCTTGGTCGCAGCTGTCGTTTAATAAGGCCGACTTTATTCGCTTGGAAGCCCGCAGTGGAGCGTTTCAGCCGGTGTTGAGCAATGCCGTGGCTCTGCCGGGAGGCGTGGTCGTCCTACCCGTTGATAGCCTAGTAGCGCGCAATGCCCTTGACGGCTTAGCCGGCGTGGGGGGGCGCAGGATTATCCTAAACGCCTTTGCCCTGCGCGCAGAGGGCGAGCGCGTGCCGTTTGCAGAGTGCGCGCTGCGCCCGACTTTTGAAGGCCTGCGCAGCGAGGAAATACGCAATATCGACGTCGTCCGCGACGCCAATGCCAACGGGCGCGTCGACAGCAGCGAAGCATCCGTGCTGGTCAAGGCCCTGTCCGCTGCCGGCAGCGGCGTCGAAGTGCTGGGGGCGGTGCGCGACACGCTGCCAGCCGATACGCTGCGCCACTACCTAATCGTGGCCGATCTCGAACCGACGCTGCGCGCCACGGACTGGCTGCGCATCGATCTGAACGGGCTGCGCGTTGGCAATGGCCTGAGTACGGGGGTATCCCCGGCCATGCCCTTCAGCCAGGTAGGGGGACGCGCGCATGTGGTGACCGGTGCCGTCGATGTAATCAGCGCGGCGTTGGAAAATCCGCGCACCGGACAGCGCGGTGCGGTGACCATCGTCTTTGACACCATGAGCGATTTGCAGACCGGCGAACAGATTGCCATCGATTTTCCCAGCGGCTTTGACCTTTCTGTCGCCGGAGTGGATCCGGCCACGCGCACGCCGAGCGGCTCGGATCCGCGCCGGGCTGCCGGGGTGTCGGGGCAGACGGTGATACTCGAACTGGCTGCTGCCGAAACCAAGGGGCGCTACGAAATTGTCCTGAGCGATATCGGCAATCCGCGCACGGCTGACGGTGCGCTGACCATTGGTCTGCGCACGCGGCGCGTCGACGGGCAAACTGTCGACGCCGACGATACACAGC
>JAYOYH010000001.1:1492-32145 GCA_038153405.1 Gemmatimonadota bacterium
GGCGCAGCGCGACGCGCGCATTGTCGTTTACTCGCGCAGCAGCACTGGTGCTCTCGTTGATCAACCTGCAGATAATCCGCCCGGCATAGCCGTGGTTGGTCAGCTGCTGCTGCGGCCTGGAGCGGTGCTCGAGGATGCGTTGGGTGGATTAGCTGGCGTGGGTGGACGCGCGATTCCGCTGGCGTCCTTTGCCCTCGAGGCGCGCGGCGAAGCGGTTGCACCACAGCGCGCGCAGTTGCGCATCGAGACGGTTGGTGGTGCCGCAGGGGCCCTGAAGTCTCTCGAGGTGCACATTGACGTCGATGCCGACGGCGCCGTCGACCGCGGCGAATCTTCTGTCGTCGGCTCTGCCGTTTCACTCGATGTGCAGGGGCTGGTCGATGTGGCCCTGTCTGCGCCGGCACTGACCAGCGGTCGCACAGTGCACTATCTGATAGTGGGCGAGTTTTCTGCGGCGCTGGCCCCAGCCGATCAGGTGCGGGTTGTGGTCGAGGGCCTGCAGGGGGGTGCGGGGCAAGTCAGCGGGCTGCCGGCGTGGGGCAGCGGCGACCCGATCATCGGTCCTCTACACCGGGCCAGCGGCTACGTCGACGTGGTGCACACTGAGCTGGCGGAGCGCCAGGCCAACCGGCGTGGGACGATAGCAGTGGGCTTTAATACGGCGTCGCCGCTGAGAACGGGTGACCAAATTATACTGCGCTTTCCGCAGGGATTCGATCTGAGCCAAGCGCGCCTCGATGAGGCCTCGCGCGGGCCGAATAGCGGCCCGTTGGCCAAAGTCAACTGGCTGTCCTCGCGCAGTGCGCTGGTCGTCGAGGTCTTGGCCGACGAGCCGGCTGGAGCCTATGCGCTGGTTCTGGACGATGTAGTTAATCCGCCTGCGGCCACCGGTCTGAGCATCGACGTGAGCACGCGGCGCGCCGACGGGCGCACCGTAGACGGGGCCGATCTCACGCCCTTTCTCTTCGATGTAGAAGAGGTTGGCCTATCGCTGGCCTGTCGCGCCGATTTCGACGGCGACGGGCGCGTATACTTTGCCGACCTTTTTCTATTTGGCGACGCCTTTGGTTATACGGCTTCGAACCGCTTTGATTTAGACGGCGATGGCCGCGTTGATTTCACCGACTTTTTTGCCTTTAGCGAGGTCTTTGCTCAGCCTTGTGATCCGAGTCAGATCGATACAAGCCCACGCGATGAAGCGCTGCCGCTGAACGTGGTCGAAGCCCTGCCCGGCGGTGTTGATATGCACTTTGCACTGGTGCGCGCCGGTTCGTTTTCCATGGGGTCGCCCGCTGCCGAAGTTGGGCGGCTTGGCAACGAGGGGCCACAGCGCAAGATCACGCTAACAAGCGACTTCTACCTGGGCCAATACGAGGTGACGCAGGCGCAGTGGCGCGCTGTAATGGGGACTGCACCTTGGGCGGGCCAGCCGGCCGTGTTGGAAGACGGTCGCCACCCGGCCGTCTATATCTCATGGAGCGATGCGCAGGCCTTTGTGCGCGTTCTCAACGCAGCGGCTGGCGATTCGCTCTACCGCTTGCCCAGCGAAGCCGAGTGGGAGTATGCCGCCCGCGCCGGCACCGGCACGCGCTGGTCGTTCGGCGACGTTGAATCCATGTTGGCCGACTACGCGTGGACGCGCACCGTGCCGCCGGTAGTCAGCGAGTTAATAACGCATGCTGTGGGTTCAAAGCGCCCCAACCCCTGGGATCTCTACGACGTGCACGGCAGCGCCAGCGAATGGGTGCAAGACCACTATGCTGCGTATCCGGCCGTCGACCAAATCGATCCTCAGGGTCCGAGAACGGGTAGCGATCGCGTGCTGCGCGGAGGGGGGGCGTTGCTCAGCGCCGAAATGACGCGTTCGGCCGCGCGCGCTTTCTTTGCGCCCGATGTGCGCCTAAGCACCTTTGGCCTGCGCATTCTGAAGCGCCTTCCCTAAGCTTTAGCGCCCTGCATTATGGGTGTTAAACGAATCGGCAAAAATAAAAAAATCGTCGATGGAGATGCGGCCGTCGAAGTCCAGGTCCAGAGTGGGATCCCAGTCGGGGTGGAGCGGCGTCAGTCCCATGGCGTCAATGAGCTGAAAAAAGTCTTCGTAGTCGACGCGCCAGTTGTCGTTGAAGTCGCCGGTTGGCTTTTCGCTCAGCGGCGGTAAGACGACGAATTCGACCTGTGTGCTGGCACTCAGTCCTCCGGCGTCGGTGGCGGTGAAGACGACCTGCGCGCGGCCCACCTGCGCGGCGGAGATGGCCACCGCGCCCAGCGAATCGATCTCTATGGAAAGGAATTCACCCGGCGTGGTGCGCGCGTTCCAAACCAACTGCTCCCGCGGCGCATCGTCTGCTGCGTAGCGGTTGAGCGACAGGTAGATTTTCGCATCGCTGTTGAATTGCTGGGACGGAATGGCGGCCAGCGTTGGTGCCCTATTGGTGAAAAGTGGCCCCCCGTCTGCGCCCAAACCGTGTACGGTGATATACAGCGTATCGGTGGCGCTGGCCCCATCGCCATCGGTGGCGGTGAAAAAGACGCGCAGTGCACCGGTGCCGGCACTGTCGGCTGTTATGGTGGCGATGTGCAATGAATCGTCGATGGCTACGTGTAGTCCGGAATCGGCTCGGGCACTCCAGCGCAGAAACCGCAGCGGTTGGTCGTCTTGCACGTAGTTGTTCAGCGTCAATTGGGTGCCGGTGCCGGCGTCGATAAAGAGCGGAGGAAGACCGTCTAGGACGGGGGCGCGATTGCTGTTGGCTGCTCGCTCGTGCACGGTGACCCGCAGCGTATCGGTGGTGCTGGCGCCCTCGGCGTCGGTGGCCGTCAGCGATACGCCCAGCAGACCGGCGCTGGCACTGTCGGCCAATATAGTTATGAGGCGCAGCGAGTCGTCGATGGTCACGTACAGGCCAGAATCGGCCCGGGCGCTCCAGCGCAGAAACTGCAGGGGTTGGTCATCCTGTGCATAGGTGTCCAGCGCGAATTGGGCGCCGGTGCCGGCGTCGATAAAGAGCGGAGGAAAACCGCTCAAGATGGGCGCGCTGTTGACGGCGGTCGAACCGTCGGGACTGTGCACGGTAATGTTTAGTGTGTCGGTGGCGCTGGCGCCCTGCGCGTCGGTGGCGGTAAAGGCAATGCGGCGCGGTCCGCGCGCATTGCTGCTGGCACTGACGGTGGCGATGTGCAGCGTGCCGTGGATGCTGATTTGCAGACCGGCATCGGGCAGGGCGGTCCAATGCAGGAGTGCCAGCGCCTCGTCGTCGCGGGCATAGGTGTCCAAATCGAACTGGATGGACGCGCCGGCATCGACAAAGAGCTCAGGGAAGGCACTCAGCACCGGCGCTGGGTTGGTCGATGTGACGAGGATGGTATCGGCGGCAATTGCGCCTCGTTCGGTGCTGGCCTGCAGCACTAGCTCGGTTTCGCCCTTGAATCCGTCGCGTGCGCTTAGCGCTAGCGTTTTTTTCTCCAGATCGATTGCCACGTTGAGCGCGGCGTTGGCCACCGCGCTCAACGTGGTTACGCTGGGTGCAATGTAGGCTTGTAAATCGACGATTAGCGTGCTATCTGCGCTGAACGAGAGGTCGGGCAGCGGAGTGATCGACGAGGCAACGCGCACCGCAAACGTATCCTGTGATGAGAATCCCAGCAGATCGTAGACGCGCACGCTGATGTTTTCCGCATAGGCTGCTGCGCCGGCCGGTGCAATCAGGCGCAATTGGCTGCCGTTGAGCTGGGTTTGGGTAGTGGTCGTCGAGCCTAAGCTCCAGATCAAACTGGACGGCGCGTCGTCAGGGTCGGAACCATACTGCGCAAGATCGATAAATAGCGTGTCTCCGGGCGCCATCTGCGCGTCGGGCAGGGCGGATAGCGTGGGTGGCTGATTCACGCGCAGCACGGTGAGGCGCAGCGTATCGACGGCGCTGGCTCCGCTCGAATCGACCACGCTAAAGAAGAGGTCGCGCACGCCCGAGAACGCTTCTGTCGGTCGCACCGTTGCCCGACCCATATCGTCAATTGCAATGTGGGTCAGCGCGTCGCTGGCCGCGCTCCAGCGCAGCGCGCTGGCCGGGTCATCGATATCGGTGGTCGCGCCGGCTAAGTCGATGACGAATTGACCGCCCTGTAAAATCGACGTATCGCGCAGCGCGATCTGCGGCGGGTCGTTGCGCGGCTGTATGTGGATGGCGGCGGTTTTGGTGCCCGAGTTGGCCAGTCCGTCGCTGGCCAGCACGTCGAGCGAGAAGGAGCCGTGGCTATTGGGCGCAGCCCACAATTCCAGCTGGCCGCTAGCGCTCGTGTAGCGCTGCGATAGACCGTCGGAGGCGACAAAGCTCAGCTGCAAGCTGGAAAAATCGTTGTCTATATCGCTGACTTGGGTTTTCATGTCGACGCGCAGCGTTTCGTCTTCGGCCCACGTCAAATTGACGGGCAGGGTCACTGCGGGAGCGTCGTTAACCGCTTTCACTTCGATGATGCCGCTGTCGCTGTGCTGCAGGCCAAAGGCATCTATTGCCGTTACGGTCAGCGTGTCGATGCCAAAGAAGTTGGCTCCAGGCAGTACAATGAGGCTATCTGCGGTGGTGCGCGCAGTGATATGGCTGCTTTTAAATGCAAAGGTAAAAGTAGTATCGTCGACATCGGAGACGATATCGCGTATGAGAACGCGATAGCCCAATTCTTCGTCCTCTCGGAAGACTAGTGCGGGGAAGTCGACCGTTGGGCGATCGTTGACGACGTTGATGGAAATGGCGTTGGACTGGGCCGCCGTCAGGGCCGAGTGCGCTGGATCGGCCACATTGTGCACACTGAGCACAATTGACTCGTCGTCGATGGCTGTGCTGTAGCTCAGGTTGTCAAAGGTGGCCCGGCCGCTGTCGGCAATGGTCGTGTTCTGCAGCAGGGAGCCGCTGCCCGAACTGGTGACGGTCAGGGTGTCGCGAAAGTCGTAGTCGACAAACCCGCTGTCGTCGACGGCTTCGACTAGGGGTTGGCGGCTCAGCACCGTACCGGTGAAGCCGCCGCTGGGTTGGGTGTGAAAGATCAGCTTGGTGGCGACCGCATCGACGGTTAGCTTGTCGGCGTCGCGCGCGTAGATGCGCGCACCGCGCCCACCGTTATCGGTAGACAGCGCGCCGGTTGGGGCCGAAACGCGCAGAGCGTGTCCCTGGGTGGCCGCCCGCGTCAGCCGCGCGGAGAGAATGTAGTGGCGCGTCGTGCCGGCCGCCGGCGTCGAGAAGGTGGTCGCGACTACCGTTGCTCGGGTGCCGAGCGTGACGTCGGCCGCATCGAGGCGACCGAGGAGCAAATCATCGCCCAGCGTCGCGTTGCCGCTCTCGTAGAGGCGGAACTCGTTGAAGTCGGCCGTGCTCAGTCCGGTTGCCGTGGCCAGGTCGGACACCGTAAAGGTGAGTCCGTTGACCGTCGTCGATCCATCGCCGGTCAGGGCAATGCTCAGGAGCTTAGCTTCGCGCCCGGGGCCGATTTTGCTCGCACCGCTCAGGCCCGCGCTGTGATCCGGCACAATCTTGCGCAGTCGCTGGTTGCTCTGGTCGGCGACAAAGAGCGTATCGCCGCGCAAGAAAAGGCCGTTTGGACTGGCTAGCTCGGCGCGGTTGGCCGCGCCGCCATCGCCGCTAAAGGCCGATGTGCCCAGACCGGCTATGCTGGTGATATTGCCGGCTGGGTTGACGCGGCGAATGCGATGGTTGAAGCGATCGGCTAGGTAGATTGTGCCGAACGTATCGACGACTACGGCCGATGGGAAGGCCAGGCGCGCGTGGATGGGCAGATCGCCGTCGCCCGTCGACCCGGGTGAGCCGTTGCCGACGATCGTCGTCATCGTGCTGTCGCTGGCCGCTAGTTTGCGAATTCGATGGTGATAGGTGTCGGCGATATAGACGTCGTGGTTGCGGTCGACGTAGAGGCCGCTCGGTCGGCTCAGCGTGGCGCTGGTGGCCTTGGTATCGTCGATAAAGAGGCCCGCCGTCGTGTCCTTGCCGGCAATGGTCGCAATCTTGCCGCTGGCGTCGATGCGGCGGATGCGATTGTTGCCCGTATCGGCGATATAGACAAAGCCGCCGCGGGCAAAAACGGCCGTCGGGCTCCTGAGCTTGGCCGCTGTAGCGTCGCCGCCGTCGCCGGAAAACCCAGCGCTGTCCTTGCCGGCAATGGTGGAAATTACGCCCGTCGTCAGCACCTTGCGGATGCGGTTGTTGCCCGTATCGGCAATGTAGACGACGCCGTTGCTGTCGACGAAGACGCCGCCCGGCGCGCTGAGCTTGGCCGCTGTGGCCGCTCCGCCGTCGCCGAGAAATCCACTGGTGCCGGTGCCGGCAAAGGCGGTGATCGCACTGCGACTGGCATTGAGTTGGCGAATGGCGTTGTTGCCGGTGTCGGCGATAAAGAGCACACCCGTGGTATCGCCCCATACGGCTGCGGGCAAACTCAGGACGGCGCTCGTAGGGACGCCGCCGTCGCCGGCGTAGCCCTGACCGCCCGTTCCCGCCAGCGTAGTTATGGTCTGTGCCGTCGATGAAACGGCCCCTGCAAGGCCAGCCAGAAGGGCAAAAATGAGCATGTGCAGTCGCTGTATAAGCATAAGGGCGCAGATTTTTTCCTAATGTAAGCGAAAGTGGTAGTTAAAGTAAATGCCGCTATGCGCGATATACTAAATGAGGCAATGTTGTCTTATATGTCGGCTAAAAGTTGAAAAACATGAATAGATCTTTCCTTTTATTGCCCCTGATCGCCGCGCTGCTATTTTCGTTGCAGGACGTTGCTGCACAGTCAGTTGCGCTGTCTCCGCAGAGCCTTGCGCGAGTGCCTAAAGGGGCCTCGACGAGCAATCCCTACTGGCAGCGCTTAGCCATTGTGCTGACGCGCAATCCGTCGGCGGGCAATACGATCTCGATCAGCCTGCCCGCCGATATTTCAATTGCCGATTTGGACGGGGACGGCAGCGTCGAGGACGAAATCGCCCTCGACGACTCGTCGGCGACGGGGACCGGCTACACCTCTGTTGCCGGCAGCACGTCCAGCCGGATTCTGCTGACTAGCGGCACGGGCGGCACGGTGGGCAAGGTCTATGTGCACTACCCCATTATAACCCCGGCCCAGCCCGTGCTGCCAAACGCCATCTACGGGCAGATTGCCTTTTCCAATCCCAACGAACAGTCCATTCCGGCTGGCGGTCTGGTCCTCGAACTCGTCGAGCCCCGCCAGTTGCGTCTGGCCACCTTTTCCCGGCTCTTTGTCGAGAGCGCGGCCGATACGGCGACCAACGCTCAGGGCGATGCCTATCCAGAGAAGGCGAGTCCGGCTTTTTCTATACCGCTGCCGGATTTGCTGAGCGATCGCCGCGGCCATCTGACGAGCAATGCCATCGCCCGTGCCGGCATCGCCTTTGCCGACGGCAACGACGGCAACGACACGCGCTATCACTTCTGGCTTTCGCTGCGCGATACGCTGGATCGCGTCGACACTACAGTAGCCGTGCGCGCCACGAATCGCCTGACGCGGTCCTTTGTCCAGGGGAGCGAGGGCGATTCGCTAGCCGTAGCCTTTGACGCGACGTCTCTGCTCGACACGACGACGTATTACGTGTATATGACATCGGACCTAACGGGCCATTTTCCGCTGATGCGGAGCCGTGGCATTGCGGTGCGCCACAAGCCGGTAGTGCTCGGCGTTGGATCGTTTCTCAGCGGCGACGCCGATTTTATCGACTCGGGACGCCTGCTCAGTTTGGACAAGGGCAGCGCCGGACCGGTCGACAGCACGCGCGCACAGGTGGCGATTCCCTTTCAGGTCATAGACTACGACGACAGTGCGTCGGTAAAGCTCTTCTACGCGACGGCAGATACGCTCGATACGACGTTTGTGCAGACGACCGGCACGGTGCCCAATCGCGTGATTAGCGGTCTGAAGAACGCCGCTTTCGTCGATAGTTCTACGGCGCTATTTGAGGGGCGCGACGCCGAGCTCAACTGGAAAATCGCACGCAATGATTCGGTTTTTGTCGCGCGCGGAAACTACTATGTATATGCAGTCATAAGCGACGGCAAGTCGCTGGGCATTCGCCGCAGCACCCACACGTATAACGTGCGCCACTCGCCCCTATTGATACTGGACAGTCGGGAAAATCGCACGGTTGAAACGGGGGGGAGCAAGGCCGAGCGCTACTACGCCATCACTTGGAACGGCGACAACGGTATCGGCGGCGATGTCGCGCGCGGTGACAGCGCGCTGATCGCCCTCTATTACAGCGATAGTAGCGGCTTTGCCGTGCCGAGCGGAGCGGCCGAACTGGAGGCCGCTGCCGCTGACTCGACCCGCGATACGCACCGGATCGTATCCGGCCTACAGGAAAAGCCGGACGGTCGCGCCGACAACCAGTACGTGTGGGATTTATGGCGCTATAAAAATCCCGACGGCGGCGGCGTGCCTAAAGAAGGGGTCGACTACGCGCTCTACGGCATTGTGCAAAACGACTCGACGCGGCGGGTTGTGCGCTGGAACGACGCCGGCGGCACGGCGCGCAAATTGCGCTTTATCCACCGTCCACATCTGCGCGTCCTCTCTCCGCTGCACCTACTCGAGGTGAATGGGCGGAGCAATTTTGAGGTGGTATGGGAGGCGATAGACGTCGATGGGGCGGCCCAGCTCTGGGTGGTGCTGACCTCGGCGGCGGCGGCCAGTGCCTTAGGCGATTCCACCCATTATGCCGCGCTGGTTGGAGATGGCGCAAGCGATTGGGTGGCCAATTCCGTCGACGGTAGCATGGCTGCAGCCACGGCGCTGAGCGAAGATTCGACCAGTGCGCTATCCGTTCGTCCCGCGCGCATGACGCGTGCGCTGGATGGGAGTGCGCAGCCGCTGACCAATGGCGACTACTACGCCTACGTGCTCATTGCCGAATCGGCGTCGGCTGCACCGCCCGACTCGGCGCTGGCGCGGCGGGCCAGCGGGCGCGTGCGCATCAGCGGGCTGGGACCGGCCGGTGCAGCGGGGCTCGATACGCCGGACGTAGAATTCGTACCGGCCGAACTGACGATGAGTGCGCCCATCGATACGGCGCGCATCGAAGTGCGGCCGCACAGCGGCGGGGCCCAGGTCGATCTGCTGAGCTTTTTTGCCAGCGTCGATACGACGTTCTTTACCGTGGTCGATCAAGATGCCAGCCTGCCCGGCATCCAGCCGTTTAAGCTCAACCCCCAACTGAGTGGCATCGTGCTGCGCGATACGCTGTTGGTCGGCGTCGACAGTCTCAATGCGGGCAAGTACCTGCTCGATCTGGTCTATTACGAGCAGCAGGGCAACCGCCGCTTTGACGGTGAGCTATCGCTTGCCAGCATTCAATTGGTGTGCCGCGATACGACGGGCGCTTCTACCGTTAGCATTGACCACCTAGGCAATCGCCAATCGGCCTTTTTTCGCGACGGGTCTATGGTCGCTTTGCTGCCGCCTGAGACGGCGATGCGCATTCGGATCTTGCCGCGGGGTTCGATTCGCGGCCGAGTGGCGCTGCAGGGGCGCCCCAATCCGGCTGGGATAGCCACGCTGATGCTGCGCGATCGCAATAGCTTTGCGCCCATCGCCGATTCGCTCTTTGTGGCGACCAACGATCTGGATCGCGGCAAAGACGGCATACAGGACTCGCTGGCCAGCGACGGCAGCTTTGATCTGTTGAAAGTGCCCAGCGGCGAATACCAGCTGGCCGTCCACGTCGATGGCTATTTGGACGGTCAGTATCCGCTGCTGCGCGTCGATCCGGGCACGGAGTTAAACGATATCAATCCAACGCGGCGGGCCAACGGGATTGACGACCCCGGCTATCTCGTCGCGGGCGATATTACGGGCTATGTCGATACCAATGGGGTATCGATCCCCGACAACGAGATCGATCAGCTCGACGTCGACTTCGTCGTAGCCTACTTCGGACAGAAAGTCGTGGTCGCCAGCGCGGGTGCAGGTGCGGGTGCGGGTGCAGCTGCACCTGCGACACCGCTGCATCCGGGTCACCTGGCCGATATCGACGGCGATAGTCTGGTGTGGATTGCCGATCTCAACGTCGTTGCCGCCAATTTCAACCAGCAGGGGGTCGCGCCCGTCTATAAAGTGGCCGTTCCGTTGGTCACTCCTGCGCCGTGGCACACTGTCGGTCAGGAGCGCGATGGTCTGTGGCACGTCGACGTCGTGGCCGACGGTCTCGTCGATGCGCGCGCCTTGGCCTTCCGCCTGTTCTTTGACGAGTCGGTGTGGCGGGTTGAGGAGGTGGACGTGCGCGCCTTTGCCGGCCGCCCCGCGATTGCGGCTCGGAAAATGGGTCGCGGTGAGCTGGCTATGGGCATTGCCCTGAGCGGCTATCAACGCGGAGAGACGGGTTCCAGTCCGGTGGCGCGGATTGCCCTGCGCCGCATAGGGGAAGGACCGGCTGCCGTCCAACTGCGCGATACCGAGTGGGTCGATGGGGCGCTGGTGCGCTACCAGCCGCTGGCCGCTCGGGTGGTGCCGGCGGCCTTTGCCCTATTGCCGAATTATCCCAACCCCTTTAACCCTGAAACGCAGCTGCGCTTTACGCTGCCGGCGCCCGGGCGCGTAACGCTGGAGATCTACGATGGGCTGGGACAGCGCGTGCGCACCTTGATCGCCGAGCAGCGGCCGGCCGGTTTTTACACGGTGGCCTGGGATGGGCGCGACCAGGCCGGTCGCGCCGTTGCTTCGGGCGCCTACTTGGCCCACCTGCGCAGCGGAGAATACCGCGCCGTGCGCAAGATGCTGCTGCTGCGCTAAGGCGCTACCCCGTGCGACGCTTGTGCACATGGCTGGCGTGTGCGGCGCTAGTGGCCGCGCCGCTGGCCGCCCAAGAAGCCACCCTCTCTCTACAGCCCCTATCCGAAGGGCCCTTGGCCCCGGGCGACACGCTCGTCGTAGGTATCTACGTCGACGCCGGTGCGCTGGAGTTGACCTCGGCCAGCGCCTATGTGCGCTGCGATCCCTCCTTGTTGCACATCCTGACTGAAATGCCTACTGACGTTGGATCGATTGCTCCCTTTGTCAGCGGTTCGGCGTGGACGGCAACCGTCTATGAGAATGCCGGCGATCCGCTTACGGGCCAGCTGAGCTACGTGGCCGTCAGCCGTGCCGCTGCCGACGGCGAGCGCGCCGTAGCCAGCGGCCGCTTTTTGCTGGCCAGTGCGCGTTTGCGCCTCGTGGGCCTGCCGCCCGATGGGCGGATCGAGCTGAGCTTGGACGCCGGTGGACGCCGCCAGTCGACCTATACGCTGAGTGCTGAACCGGGTGTGGAAAGGCGTTTCTACATTGCGGAGCGCACATTGGCTGTTGCCGTAGAGGGCGAGGGGTTTGTGCCGCTGCCGGATCGCATCGTGGCCGCGGGCCAGTCGTGGACGGTCGATCTGGCAACCTATTACTCGGGTCCAATGGAAGCCGTCGTCGCCTGGGGAGCCGATGCCGACGAGGGAATCGACCTGCAGCGCCAAGGATCGGTGCTGCGTCTGGAGGCCGCTGCCGAGGGTATGGTGCGCTACTGGGCCGATGGGGCCGATGGGCGGCGTTACTTCGGTGCATTCGCGGTGCGCTTTGTCGCGCAGCCGGTCTATATACAGGCAGGAGGTCTGATCGAAATCGACGAGGACAGCGGTGCCTACCGCATTCCCCTGAGCCGATTTCTGCTCGATGGCGCCGCAGAGGGCGCTTGGGACGCTTGGGCCGAGGAGGGTGCGGATGTGCGCGTAGAGGGCGATGCGCTGGTTGTAGAACCGGTGCCCGATTGGTCGGGTCAGACCGAGTTTGGGCTGCGTTTTTGCGCTATGGACAACACCTGTCAGACGGAGGACTGGCTGCTGCTGGTGCATGCGGACAACGATCCGCCCGCATTCGCCGACCTAAAGCCGCTCGAACTTGTCGTGGGCCAGCGCCAGGTCCTGCCGCTGAACAGCTTAGTCCACGACGTCGACGACGACCTCGATGCGCTGGTGCTCGAGGTGAGTGAGTCGGCGCAGGTGAAGCTGGTGCGCGAAGGCTATATGCTGGTCGTCGAGGCGTTGGCTGTTGGCGATGCAGAGGTCAATCTGAGCGTTGTCGATCCGGCCGGGGCTGCAGGCACTGCGGTGTGGTCCGTGCGCGTAAGCGCGCCCAGCGCGGGACCGCAGTTGACCGCATCGCCGGGCCTGCGGGTCATTGTCGGGCAGGTCGCTACCATCGATTTGAGCGCCTTTGTCGAAGACATCGACTCGGCGCTGGAGGACTTGGCGTGGACGGTGCGCGGCGAGGGCGTGGAGGTCTCCTGGCAAGAAGAGGCCGGGTCGCTGGTCGAACTCTATGCGACCGAGGGCAGCGCGGCCGCCCTCTATGTGCAGGTGCGCGATCGGCAGGGTAATGAGGCGACGGCGGTGTGGTCCGTCGCCATCGAAGCCGTCTCCGAGGACGCAGTGGATTTTCCGGCGCCGGTGCCCGTGGAGGGGCCGGGGGACGCGACTCAGCAGGCGTCCCCCGACTCAGCTGCCAGCACAGTAGACGAGGCAGAAGTATTGCCCGCAGAGGGCGATAGAGCAGACGCGCTGCCCGAGGCAGACGAAGGGTTTTCCGAAGAGGCCGTCTGGCCAGATGAGGGCGGATCGGCGCCAGCTGCGTCGGCCGTAGGGGATGGGTCCGAGTCCTCGGATACCGCTGAGCAGGTAAAAGGGGATACAGCCGATGTGCCGGTTGCGGAAGGGGAAGAAACGGCGGCCGACTCTGCAGCCGTGTATGTGGTCGTCGAGGAACAGCAAGACAACGCAGGGGACGTTGAGGCCGTAGAGGGTGAAGAAGGGGGTCAATGGGAACTCATGCCCATCGATCTCGTGCAGCTTAGAGCGGGTGCGTCGTGGAGCGTGGAGTTGTCTCCCTATGTGCAGGGAATCCAACCGGAGGCGCTGCGCTGGAGCGCCGTTGCTGGGCCTGGCGTGGCTGTCAGCCTGGCGGGCAGCCGGGCCGCACTGCAGGTCGAGGCTGGGTATTACGGCCGGACTCAGTTGGTTTTTCGCGCCGTCGATGCTGTTGGTCGGGAGCGCAGTCTGAGTTTGGTTGTCGAGGTGATTGTGCCGTGGTCGCTGGCAGATATACCCGATGTAGAGCTGGCTCAAGGCGATTCGCTCTTTATCGATTTGAGCACCTACGTAGACGCCGACGTCGCGTGGTCTGCAACCGGCGGAGAGGGCCTGTCTATCGAATGGGCCGATGGGGGTGCTCTGCTCAGGGTAGAGGAAGGCTTTAGCGGCCGCAGTGCGCTGATCTTCACCGCCGTCGATGAGGCGGGCTACAGCGCCGCCGATGCCGTGCGCGTCGAGGTGAGAGCCGGTGATGAACCTGAAGACAGTGGGGCGCCGGGTGTGGATGCTGCAGAGGAGGCTGCAGGAGGCGGCTCTGTAGAACTAGCGCTGGGTTGGTGGGGCGACGTTGCGCTGGCGCAGGGAGGGATTTGGACGACGCCGCCGCTCGACGAATTGGTGCTCAGCGGCGCGGCGGTCGAAGTGCAGTGGTCGCTGCGCGGCGGCGCGTTCGTCACGGCGCATATCGACAGCGCGCGCCGCGTCGTGCTCAATGGAGCGCTTGCTCGCATGGGGCGCGAAGTGTTCTGGCTGGTCGCCGTCTGGAACGATCAGCGCCGCGAGGTGGCCCTCGGCGTGCAGGTGGGGGCGCGCGAACCGACGCTGCGTGTGCCGGAAGGGGAAGTGCTGGCCACGCCGGACGGCTACGATTTGGCACACCTGTTGGACGGTGATTCCACCGGCGTGGCGTGGAGTGGGGAAGCAGACGACGCGCAGGTATACATTGCAGACGGCCTGCTGTTTGTGCGGGCCGAGCCCGGCCTCTATGCGGTCCTCCTGGCAGCGCATCTACCTTCGGGACGTCGCCTCGGAGTCAATCTGTCTGTGCGCGTGCCGGCCGAAACGGTAGAAGGAGAAGCGCTCGAAGAAGCGCAAGTAAAAGTCGCAGCGGCGGCTGATGAGCCGCTGGCCCCGGCATTCGATATGCCTGAGCGCATTGAAGTAGAGCGCGGGATGGGTGGGCGCTGGCCGCTGCGCATCGTCGATGGAGACAGTCCGATCGCAGAGTTGGTCGTCTCGTTGGCCGCGGTGGGAGGGCATGCGCATCTCGAAGCAGATCACCTAGTCGTAGAGGATGCGTTGGAGGCCTTTTACGTCGTTCTGCAGGTGCGTGATGCGCAGGGTTTGAGCGATTCGTTGCGCATCGATATACAGCCGCGCGATACGATTCCTCCCGAATTTGGACTGAGTGCTCAGGTCGATGGAACGGGGCGGGTGCGCTGGGTGGTGCACGGCGACGAGCCGCTGGCCACCGCGCTGCTCCTACTCGATGAGCAACCGGTACCGATCTTCGAACGGACGGAGCGCCGAGTGACCTGGGAGCACGTTGCCGTCGATCAACAGAACCTACGCCTGCGCCTACTCGTAGGCGATGCGGCAGGCAATGTCGCCTCCGCGCAGCGCGAGGTCAGCGTCGGGTGGGCGGGCGGTGGACGCGCCGTGCACAGTGCCGACGGGCAGCTGCGCGTGCTGGCAGGGGGAGCGCGCGCACACGTGCTCATCTACGCCGAGGGAGAAGCCTACCGCATTGAATGCGCCGACGTTGAGCACTTCGAAGTGGCACTGCGCACAGGGCAAACGGAGGAGGGATTAGAATACGGCCAAGCCGGTGCGTGGCAATCGCTGCCAACAGTAGCCAGCAACGGGCTGCTGCGCGCGCGCGTAGACGGGTCTGGATGGCTGCGGTCTGGGGGCATGCCGGCAGAGCACATCGCCCAACTAGCCCCCCGTGCTTTTCCCAACCCCTTTAACGCCGCAGTAACCATACGCTTGGAAATGCCAGTGGCCGGACGGCTACAGGTGGAAGTGTTCGACGTGCTGGGTCGGTTGGTGCGCAAGGTAATGGCAGAAGAGCGAGCCGCTGGACCGTGGACCGCGCAGTGGGACGGGCGCGATAGCCGCGCGCGCGCCGTAGCCAGCGGGCCGTACTTAATTGTCGTCGATGCGGCGGGGCAGCGGCGGGTTGTGCCCGTTCTGTTGGTGAGGTGAGTTGGTGTGGTGCGACGCGCATGGGGGGGTTAAGGGGCTGTTGCGGTCGTGGAGATGTCGGCCGTCGGCGGCCATCCATGGGCGGCGCGCCTGTTTTTTTGCGCTCTATCGGCCGCTGGGCACGCGGGTTGGAACGGGGTTTGCTCATTACTTGGCGTCCTGTATGAGAAGTTGAATGCAAACCGACCCGTGGGGGCAGGGATGTTAGCAAAACCCTACATATTGCGTTGTTCAGTGGGGCACAATTCCACCAAAAGGCGTTGGCACGGGGAAAAAAATTCTCTGTTGATCGGGCACTTTGTGCCGAGCCAGGTGTTGTACATACTATGATGATTCGAATGGCCATTCTCCTTCTCTCCAGCTGGTGGGGGCTGGATACGGCGCATGCGCAGACGGTGCAGATCGTGCCCAGCGAGTTGAGTCTCGTCCCGGTCGCCGGACTGGGCGACGATCGCTATTGGCAGCAGATTGAAGTAACGCTGGCCGTCGATGATCGGGCCAGCGCCGAACTGCTGTCGATCGAATTGCCCGAGGCGATGAGCCTGGTGGACGATGACGAGGATGGAGCCTACGATGATGAAGTGCGCGTGGTATATCGCCCCATAGGCGATGAACAACCCGAGGTATTTGTCGCGGCGACTACCACCGCTCGACGCATCGTCATTGGCAGCGCACAGGGAGCGGCAGCAGGAGGGCAAATCTACGTTCAGTTTGCCTGCAATAACCCCGTGGCGCCGGTCGAATTGAGCGCGCGCTATGGCCGCATCGATTTTGCCGACGAGGGCGAAACCGATCTGCTCGAAGGGCCTCAATTGAGCTTTGTAACGCAAGAGGACTTTTCGGCGCTGGGATCGATGCAGGTAGTGCGCTACGCGCCCGTCCTCGGCGTTGAGGCCGATACGTCGGCCGCGCCCATTGGTCAGTTCTTTCCCGATGCCGCGCAAGTCCTGGTCGACAACTTGCCCGATCTCGTATTTGACGGGCCGGGAGGTTCGTCGAGCGATGCGTTGGAATTGGGCGACGGAGACGATAGCAACGACGTCGAGTATCGATTTTTCTTTTCTACACTTGGCAATTTGACGCGCGTCAACGAGGACACCGCCATTGAGGCGTCTATCGCCGGCGGAGATCCCTACATCGAGCGCGAAGGCGCGATGCGCTTGCTGCGTCTCGATATCAGCCAGTTATCTCCTGGCCTCTACTATTTGTATGTCACGTCTTCGCAGACGGGTTCGATTCCCCTGGGCCGCAGCCGTGGGATCGGCGTACTGCACACACCTCAATTTACCGTAGTCGGGCCACAAGAAGACGTCACATTGGACTCTGGTGGACTGTATGACGCGGCGGGCATGGCAACAGGTAAGGGGATTCAGCAGATTGCGTTAGAGTATGAGCTAGTGGATTTAGACGATGCCCCCCCTGTATTTCTCTTCTACAGCACAAAAGAGGTGTTAGAGAGCAGCAACGTATCAGCCGATGGCATTGCCGCGGGGGTTGCCAATGCTACTGCTCTTACGCCCGGCGGTCTCGCGGAATCGGCCGGCGTCTTTACTTGGGATATTCTCGCCGAGGGTTTGATACCTGAGGGCGAGTACTACATCTATGCCGTGGCCAGCGATGGAACGGGCACGACAATGCAGCGCAGTGAGGGAATCGTGCGCGTGCGCCACTCGCCTTTTCTGCGCCTTGACCCGCTCAACGATCGCGCCCATATCGGCGTCGATACGATTCGCACTGGGGGGGTGCACCCGCAGCGCTACATCACGTTTAGCTGGGGGCGCAGCGGTATGGATGGCGATAAAGATCTCGACGACGATGCGCATATCGCGCTCTACTACAGCAGCGAGCCGGCCGTAGAGCAGCCAGGCAGCAGCGGTCTCGCCGTTCCCGGTGGTGCCAGCCAGATGCTAACGGCGCTGAACGAGGGAAGAGCCGAGCTTGTATTTGGCGATATCCTCGAAGACCCCGACGGCCGCGCCGACAACCAGTATGTGTGGGATCTGTGGTCGCCGAGTAGAGATGGTATCTCGCTGCCGCAGGAAGGTGCCGTCTACTATGCCTACGGTCTGATTAGCGACGGTGAGAATCGTCGATTGGCGCAGATGAACGGCGGGTATTTAAACGATGCCGCATCGCAGATGGTCTTTGTCCATTCTCCGTCTATCCTGCCGGTGCAGCCGGTTGCACCTATCGCCGTTGGTCCTGGTCTGTATGGGCGCACCACATGGGAAGATGTGGATCTCGACGACGATGCGCGCATTCGCGTGCTGCTCAGCGGCGAAGATTTAGGACCGCATCCCCTATACGGTGAAGTGAGCGCCGTGCGCAGCTACGTCGTCAATTCGGTTGACGGTCGGGCCGCTGTGCTCGTCGATACGCTATACGATCTGAGCGAGGATTCGCCGCAGGACCACTTTGACTTTGGCATTGAGCATATAGCCCGCGGTATTTCGACCGACGCGGCGTTGGAAGACGGCGAATACACCCTCTATTTAGCCATTGCCGATGGAAATAGCTTTGCCGACGCCCAGTGCTGGCGCGCGCCGGGGGCCATACAGGTGCAGGGACTGGGCGAGGCGGCGGCGCCAACCGTGCCGATTCGCCTGTTGCCCGAGCGCTTTAGCATGGGCAATGGGGGGGCGCTGCAGGTGTTTGAAGTGCGCGTTGATGCCGGCACAGAGGTCGACTTGGTGCAGGCCAGCTTTGTGGTGGACGGCGATGGTTTTGCCGTCGTCGACCAAGACGGAGAAGCAGAGGGCATTCAGCCCTTCGCTGTTAGCAACGGCTTTTCGCCGGCCAAACTCGTCAGCAATCGCGTCAGCGGCGACGAGGGCGGTCCGCAGATTCTCACACTCGAATACTTTGAACCCACGGCCAGAGCCATTGCCGGACTCGGCCCCGATAAGACGCTAGCTACGTTTCAACTGCGCAGCTTGGAGTTGGAAGGACCGACGGCTATCGAATTGGTGGTCGAGGACGAGGGCGGCGATCTATCGCGCCTGCAGCGCGACGGTTTTTCCGTCGTCGAACTGGTCGCCGCGCCGCTGTCGCAGGGAGAACTCGTGCCTGGACGCGCCGTGCTGCGCGGCCTGCTGCAGCTAGAGGGCCGCACCGATATGACGTCGCAGGCTACCGTTGCGCTGCGCACTCGCGGCGATTATCGCCCCTTTGGCGATGTGCTTTTGGCCGAGACCAACGACGTCGATATAGATGCCGCCGGTGTGCAGGTGGACGTTGCCGCCGACGGCCGCTTTGAACTATCCGAAGTGCCGGCGGGCCGCTGGAATCTGCACGTCCACGTCGACGGATACATCGAGGGCGTTGCCGCCGATCTAACGCTCCACTCGGGGTTGGTATTGGAAGATATTGTCCCCGCTAGCGTGGGAACTGAAGACATGCCGCGTCTGCTGGGAGGCGATGTGACGGGATACGTCGAGGAGAGCGGCGTCGGCGTGGCCGATAACGAAGTGACGCTGGCCGACTGGGACTACGTGGCCGCCTTTTTTGGCACAGAGGTCGACCAGGGTAACGGCAGCGCGCAGGCCGATATTACCGGCGACGGGCGCGTAGATATTGGCGATTTATCGCTGGTAGGCGCCAACTTTATGCAGCGCGGAGCGCAGCCAGTATACAAAATTCTTCCAAGTGAACAGCGCATCTACATCGACTATATGCGAGATGCTGGAGCCGTGCGTGCCGGCGAAGAAATTACGTGGTCGGTGCGTGCGCGCGGTGCCGAAGACGTGCGGGCTTTCGCTCTACAGCTGCACTACGATCAACGCCAATGGGAGTGGGTTGCCGTGCGCGGTGCCGACGCGTCGCCCGCGCTTTCCGCCCTAGCCGAACGCCCCTACGGCAAGCTGTGGGGACGAGTGGTGATCGGTCGTATGGGCACGTTGATCGGCGGCGATGGCCGCGTGGCACAGTGGACACTGCGCGCGCGCACCGACGATCCAGCCGAGCCCGTGCTGCGCGCCGATGCGTTTATTGATCGCGCCGACCGGTTCCTGCCGCTGATGGAGAATGAAGAAGGCAGTAGGGCGAGTCTGCCGCAGGAACTGCGCTTGGAGCAAAATGCCCCCAATCCCTTTAATCCAGAGACGACCATCGCCTTTGCCGTGCCGACGTCGAGCCGCGTTACGCTAGAGATTTTCGACGTGCTCGGACAGCGCGTGGTGCGCGTGTGGGATGGGGTGCTGGACGCTGGGCAGTATGCCATGCGCTGGAACGGGCGCGATACCAGCGGGCGTCCTGCCGCCAGCGGAGTGTACATCTATCGGATCGAGAGCGATCGTCAGGTCCTTTCCAAACGCATGGTGCTGGTGCGATGAGCGGGTTTATATTGCGCATACTGACCCTATTTATTGGGGTTCTGCTCGGAGCAGTTACGTCCGCCGATGCTGCCGCTCGTGCCGAAGTGCGGCGTGCCGATGGGGCGAATGCCTTCAGTGCCGAACTGGGTTCTGTGGTCGATATGGAAGTATTTATCGACTCCGGCGATGAAGCGTTGACGGGCTATAGTCTTTTTGTTTCCTACGACGCCGAGGTGTTTTCTCTGGTGCCGGCCGAGGTGGCTGCCGACGGCGCTGCCGTGCCATTTAGCAGCGGCACTATGCTGCGCGGTATACCGCTGGTCAACAGCGTCGAGGAAATCGATGGCAGAGTCTACTTGAGCTACGTTGAGGCCGCCGGTGGGTCAGCGCGACTCAGCGCTGACAGCAGCGGTGTTGTCTTGCGATTTAAACTCGAAGTCGCGCGGCGATCGGTGGAAGGCATCGAGTCCATTCGTTTAGAGGAACTCGGGCACGACCGCATTTCGCACTACGTGACGGCGGATGAGCCGGGCATTGAGAAGCGCTTTGCCCAGCCGCTGGGAGCGGCTCAGGTGCGGATCACGGGATTCCGCATTTGGCCGATCCCGGATGTAACCGTTGTCGAGGGCCAGTCGCAGGTGGTCTTCGATTTGGATCAATTCGTCGACACGCTGTCGACCGAGGTCCTGTGGACTCATTCGCGCCTCAGTGAAGTGCCCACCGCCATCGATCCCGACACGCGGGAAGTGACGATGAGTCCGCGCGACGGCTTTGTCGGTAGGCGCGCAATGATTTTTACGGCCTTTGATATAGACGAGGGCCTGACCGCTGCCGATACGGTGCGCATAACGGTTCTTTCCACTCCGCTCATAACCGATTTCCCGGACACGATTCGCTTTGCCGAGGACAGTTTGTATCTGGATCTCGACTTTGACGCCTTTGCCGAAGATCTCGACCACGACGTCGCTGAACTGACGTGGCAGGCGGCGCCGACCGTTCACATGGAAATAGATGTCAATGCCGATAGTCACGTCGCGCTATTTAGTCCTATGGCCGATTTCTTTGGCATCGAGGAAGTGACGTTTATCGTCGCCGATCCAACGGGGTTGGCCGATACGGTAGTAACCGTCGTCGAGGTGTTACCGGTTAACGATCCACCCGAGGTCGAATCGCTGCCGCCGGTCTACCCGGTCGTCGGCAGGCCCTCGCTGGTCATTCCCATCGAAGACATACTGAGCGATCGCGACGATGCCGTTTCGGTGCTACAGGTATTTCTCGAAGTCGAGGGCGGCGTGCGGGCCGAATTGGCCGACGGCAACTTGTTGGTGGGCAGCTCACAGGCCGGCCGCGGTATCGTCCATATAACGGCGCAGGATACGTCCGGCGCGAGTGCATCCACGCGCTTGGTAGTCATTGGCCTGGAGGAGGGCACATCGGTTGGGCCAGAGCTGGATCGCCTGGCGGAAGTGCGTTTTCGCGGCGGGCAGTCGGTAGCGCTCGATTTAAAAGAGCGCGTGAAGGATGACAGTCCAGCCGAATTGCTCATATGGTCGGTGCAGGCCGATAGCGGGTTGGTCGCGTCTATACCGGGCGGTGTGCTGCAAATCAGCGGCGAAAGTGGTTTTGCCGGTTCTGCTCATCTCGTCGTTGAGGTTACCGACCCCGAGGGCAATAGCGACGCGCAGCGCCTGCTGGCCAGCGTGTTGCGCAGCGAAGACGATCTGGGACCGCGCATTGCTGCGGTGGGCAAGATCGGTCTGCGTGAGGACGAAGTCGTGCGCTATGCGCTCGATGAGTGGGTGGCCGATCCAGACCATGCCGATGACGCGATCAACTGGGAAATTTATCCTACGGCTGGCGTAGAAGCGACGCTGGATGTGGTATCGCGCACGCTGAGCGTGTGGGCCACCGACGATTTTGCCAGTCCCGCCGAACTCGGTTTGCGCGCCATCGATCCACAGGGCAATAGCCACGAGGCGACTGTGCCCGTGCTGCTGGCCCGATCGGGAGAGGCGCCGCAGTTGGCCGCGCTGCCCGAGGTGAGCTTGGACAGCGCCAATGCAGCCGTACAGATCGATTTAGATGACTATGCCTACGACGATGTCGACCGCGAGAGCGAGCTAGTGTGGCAGGTTGTAGCCGAGCCTGGCGTCCGGGCCTCATTCGATCCGGTGACGCATGACCTCGTGCTGGAGCGCGACGAAAGCGCGGGGAATATGGGCGGAGCGACACAGGTGCTGTTGCGCGCTATGGACACCAATGGCCAGGAGCGCACCGCGCTGATAACAGTGGGACTGCCGCCGCTCTTTTCGCTGCTGGCACTGCCCGATGTAGAGCTATTCGTCGGTCGCGTTGATTCGACCGTTGTGCTGCAGGACTATGCCGTGGGTGGGGGGGGGAGTGCGCCGCCGTCGTTGGTGTGGAGCGTCGGTCCGGCCGAGCACATCTCCGCCGAAGTCGACGTGCGCACCACGCGCCTCTTTCTTCTATTGACCAACGCTGGTTTTACCGGAACCGAGGTGCTGCAACTGAGCGCCGTTGATGCTACGGGACGCCGGCAGGTAGTGCCGCTTCAGGTCGTGGTCAACGGTCCTGGTTTGGCACCGCAGGTGCGCTCTTTGCCGCGCATTGAAGTGGCCGAGGGCGAGGTGGATGCTTCGCTCGATTTGGACGACTACGTCGTTGATGACGATCCCGACGATGCGCTGGTGTGGAGCGTGAGTGGTCAACAGGTCCTCGCCGTTTCTATCGATCCGGCCACGCGGGTGGTCACGCTCGATGCAACGGAGGCAACGCCCGCTATTGAGAAACTGCAGTTTGTGGTCATCGATCCATCGGGCAATACGGAACTGGCTGTTATGGAAGTCGTCGTCGTGCGCGGCGGCGCGGCACCTGTTATTGGAGCCCTGCCTCAGATGTTGCTGACGGCTGGCGATGCAGAGCGGCAAATCGATCTGAGCGTCTTTGTTCAAGATGCCGATACGCCGTCAGAAGACCTGAGGTGGGATGTGCAGGCTCCGGCCGGCATCTCTGCGCGTTTGGAAGGCAGTCGTCTCTTTGTCGCCATTCCCCCAGGCCAGCGGGGCCAGCGCAGTATTGCGCTGACGGTGACCGATTCCCAGGGCAATCTGGCGGTGGCGACTATGCAGGTGATTATCGAATTGGATGGGCGGCCTCCCGAGTTTAGGGTCGAGGTGGGGCGCGATCCGGTATTTAGTGAGTGGGTCGAAATCATAGCCGTGTCTGACGAAATGTTGCTCGACGTGCCGATCATCGCTGTCGAAGGCGATACGCTGGATGTCAAGGTGCGCGATGACGGTAAATACCAGGCCTCGTTTTACCACGGTCCCGATGAGGAAGATCTCTTTGTCGAAGCGGTGGTTCGCGGCGTTGATCGCGCTGGGAACGAGGGGGTGCGCCGGCAGGAAGTCGCACTGGATTGGTTTGATAAAAAGGGGGGAAACGTGCGCAGTCCGGACCTACAGCTCCTCCTCAATGTGAGCGATGCGGCTGCGCAACCCGGACAGATGGCCATCATCTACAGGTTGGGCGCTGCCGAGCAGCCGCCCAACAGCGGGGGCTATCCCGTATACTCAATCGACATGCTGGATGACCGCGCGCTGGCTATGCCGGTGACGATCAACTTTCTCACCTTGGGCGATGCACCGCAGGGAGTCTTGCGCTGGGATGAGACTACGGATACGTGGAATGAGTTGGCTACCAGCGTCGACCCGCAAACCGGCTGGCTGGCGGTGACGGTCGACGAGTTGGGCCTGTTTAGAACAGGGCGCGTGCGCCAGGAAAATATACGCCAAATGGCTTTGCTCAACGGCTATCCCAATCCCTTTGTCGCCGGTTTGGGAGAAATGGCGACGATTGAATACAACATTGTCTCGCCAGGTCCGGTGCGCATGATGCTGTATAATGCGCTGGGACAGCCCGTGCGCGTTTTGATCGACGAATTTCAAGAGGTTGGCGTGTGGAGTGTCGGATGGAACGGGCGCGACGCCGCAGGTTCGATCTCAGGTAGCGGCGTCTACTACATCGAGCTCATCGAAGGGGGGCGGCGCCACCGCCGCTCGCTGGTGCTCTTGCGCTGAGAGCGACAAGGGATGCAAATAATGAAGCACCTAAAGAAAACATACTACGCGCTATTATGCGCGCTCAGTTGCCTGCTGGCAGCCACGGGCGCTGTGGCCGGCAGCAACGAGTGGACGCGCGAAGGCGCGGGGCTTAACGCCACTGTCAACGTGCTGCAGTTCCACGCCGGCCGTACGGATACGCTCTTTGCCGGGGCAGTAGACGGCTTTTACCGCAGCGGCGACGGCGGTCAGACGTGGTTGCCCAGCGGAGCGCTGCTCGTCGATCGCAGCGTGCTGAGTCTCGCAGTGGATCCCGAGCGCCCCACCCAACTCTACGCTGGAACCCATGTCGGTCTATTTACCAGCAGCGACGGCGGACGCCAGTGGCGCTCGGTATCGTCTGTTACCAGCGGCGTGCTGTCCCTGAGCCCTGGCCAGGGTGGACGCGTCTACGCAGGCACTTTTGGCGAGGGAATTTATCTGAGCGAGAATCGCGGCGAAACGTGGCGTGCGGCCGGTGGCGAACTAGCTTCTGAAATCGTCTTTGCCCTAGCTGCTCATCCATTTGAGAGCAATACGATTTACGCGGGCACGGGGCGCGGACTCTACGTCAGCCGCAATGGTGGGGCCAGTTGGCAGGCCGTGGCCGACTTGGCCGGGCAGAGCGTGCGCAGCATCGTCGTCGGCGATGAGCGCACGTTGTCTGGACTGATTGTCGTCGGCGCGTTTGGCGGAGGCGTCTTTATCAGCCAAGATAGCGGAGACAGCTGGCGCGTGGCCAATAGTGGTTTAAGCGACCGCAACGTGCGCATGGTTGCAATAGATCTCGATGTGCCGGGTCTCTACTACGCCGCGACGGCGGCAGCAGGCTTTTTTCGCACGCGGGACGGCGGCGGGAGTTGGGCGGCCATCAACGAGGGACTTGGCGATTTGGCCACGCGTTGGATTGGCGTAGTTCCAGGTGTGGAGGGACGTCTGCTGGGTCTGACGCGCAATAGTGGAATATACGCGCTGCAATTTGAGCCAGAAGCGCGCGCGCGCTTTAGCGCAAGCCAGCTCAATTTTGGTCCGGTCGCCGTCGGTTCCATTGCGTCGCTTGCAGTGGATATAAGCAACGATGGTCAGGCGTCACTCGTGGTCTCTAATATCAATGTAGACCGCGAAAGTGCCTTTGGCGTAAGTCCGGCTTCACTGACAGTTAAAGCGGGGCAGACCGAGCGGGTGCAGGTGCGCTTTCAGCCGCAGCAGCGAGGGGCGGTGTCGACCAATATGATGGTGCGTAGCAACGACCCATTTGCGGGCAGCACCAGCATTTCTCTGCTCGGTACGGGAGTGCAGGCACAGCTGAAGGCGCAGCCGAGTGCGGTGCGCTTTGGTGCGGTGCGCGTCGGAGGCTATGTCGATACCACCGTGGCTATCAGCAATGAGGGCAATGCTGTGCTAGAACTGCGCAATGCCTTTTTTGAAGACAGTGCGTTTCGCTTGTTGAACGCTTTGCCAGATGCGCTCGCACCGGGGCAAAAAGCCCTGCTCCGCGTGCGTTTTGTGCCGCTGGTGGCGCGCGGGATTTCTTCGAATCTGGTCATTGTAGCTGGCGACGGCATGGATAACAAGGTGCCCTTTGACGGCATCGGCACGGCGCCCGATATCGGCCTTTCGAGCATGGACGTGGACTTTGGCACGGTGGATATCGCCACGGCGCGCGTGCAGACCTTAGATATATCCAACAGCGGCAATGCGCCGCTAACAATTCGCGCACTATCGCTGCAAGGTGAGTCCTTTAGCATCGACGGCAATGAGCCGAAAGTCATCGCTCCCGGTGAAATCTACGCGCTTAGCCTGCGCTTCTTTCCCATCGAAGCGGGGGCGCGGCGCGGCGTGCTGACCGTGGAAAGCGATGCGCCGGGCCGCCAGTCGAGCGTGCAGGTGCATCTGGTCGGGGCCGGCGGCGCACTGGCACTGCGCGCGCAGGAGCCGTTGGCTGCTGGCATTGGTTCGGCCGACTTACTCGTCGTCGACCTGAATGCCGACGGCGCTGCCGACATGGTATTGGCCGACAGCGCGGGGGGTAAGATCCACGTGCACATCAATGACGGTGCGGGTGCATTCACCGCTATGGCGTCGTATCCTTCGGACATGGCGTCCTATGGAGCATGGGACCGCCCCGCGGCGATGGCGGTGGCACCTATCTTCGGTTCGGCTCCAGATTTGGTGGTGGCCGACCCCGTAGCGCGCTCCCTTTCTCTACTGGCCAACGATGGTCAGGGAGGATTTGACCAGCAGCGCACGGACGTATATATCGGTCATGTGCTAGCCGATGTGCTGGCCGTCGACCTCGATGCAGACGGCGACGTCGACATTGCTACGGCCAATGCAGATGACGCTTCTGTGACGATATTGTACAACAATGGACGCGGCAATTTTAACGCGCGCGCAGCTATTGATGTCGGATCTGGCCCAGCGGCGCTGGCCGCCGGACATCTCAATGCCGACGACCACCGCGACCTCGTTGTGGCCAACAGTGCGGCTGGGACGATATCGGTTGTTTTAGCCGATCTCCAGGGAGGCTTTTTAACGCACCAAGACTACGTCGTTGGGCAAGGGCCCATTAGCGTGCACGTCGTCGATTTCGATGCTGACGGCGACAACGATGTGCTGGCTGGCAGTCGCGGTTCGCGCGATGTCGCCGTGCTGCTCAACGACGGCAGCGGCCGGCTGACGCTATTGCAGCGCATTAACGTCGACATACCTCTGGTCGACATGGCCCTGTCCGATCTGACGCGCGATATATTCAGCGATTTGGTCGTCGCTGGTGGCAGCGGAGACTACATTGCCTTTTTGGAAAACGACGGAGGTACTGGGTTGGTCGTGCGCGACATCATTACCTCGCAGGTGCCCGTGCGCCGGGTGGCGATCGCCGACCTGAATGGCGATGGGGCAAACGATATTGCGGCCCTGTCTTCCAGCGATTCACAGGTGCAGGTCTTTCTCAACGAAGATGCCCGCCTCGGCGACCCGCCGCGCCCGCCCAGCGAGGTAGAGGCGCGCGACTTGGGCCGCGATCTGGGCCGCCAGGTAGAAGTCGTTTGGCGGGCGCCCGAACTAGATGAACAGCTGGGTCGCACGACGCGCTATACCGTATTTCGCTCAGCTACGCGCGGCGGAGACTACGCGGCCATTGATACGCTGCTGGCCGGCAGTAGGCGCTTTATCGATCCGGCTGCCACGTTAGCCGACACGTTCTATTACTACATCGTCGCCGGCAATGCCGGCGTTGAATCGGTTCCTTCTGATACCGTATGGGCCGTGTCGCAGCCGTCGCCTTTTTTTCAGCTCGAAGTGGTCGATGAAGCCCGTTTCAGCATTGGCGATACGCTGGTTGTACGCGCCTTTATTGTACCGACTGCCCACGTGCTAACGGGTGTCTCCATTTATATGAGCTACGATGCAGAGGGTCTCGATCTCGTCGATGAACGGACAGGCGAAGCCCTGGCAGAAGGCGGTGAACTGACTGACGTTCAGCCCTTCCGCGTAGCCAGCGCTTTTGAGGGGCGCGTGATCGAAAATGCCATGCACGGCGGCGAAGCGGGCCGAGTCAATCTCTCTTTGGTGCAGAGTATGGGCTTGCCGCTGATCGATGCCGGGGTCGATCCAGTGCTACTGGGCGAAGTGCGCTTTGTGACTAACGGCGATGTCACCGCGCAGATTCGCATTGACGAGGAACCACAGCTCAACCGCATCAGCGCGGTCGTCGACGATGAGGGTCAGTGGATTCCGCCCTTCATTCCCGAACAGCCGATTGAGATTGTTGCGCGCGACTATACCGTGCGCGGACAGGTCGCGCTGCAGGCTCGAGAGGTCGACAATGCCAATGTGCAGGTTTCCTTGCATTTCTACAACGCGGAAGGTCAACTGCTGGTATCGCCGATCAACGACGAAAATCGATTTAAAGAGGGCATACAGTACACGCTTGACGAGCGCGGTGCCTTTGCGCTGGCGCAGATTCCGCCGGGTGTTTACAACCTGCTCGTAAAAGCGGATACGCACCTGCGCGGACACGTGGTCGATGGACCCATTACCATCGGCGGCGAACTGGTTGAAGATCCGCTGCAATTTGAGTGGGCGACCGAGGAAATCAGCGTGCCGTTGCCCGCTGGCGATGCCAACGATGACAATCGAATTAACTTAGCTGACTTTGGTCAATTGGTTGACTACTTCAATAGCAATACAACCGTTGAGCCTGCGGCACGGCGCGCCGATTTTAACGGCGATGGGCAAGTCGGACTCGATGATTTTATGTTGCTGGCCGAAAATTTTGGCCGCATCGGCATGGAATTGGCTGAAGAAGCGGTAGCTAAAGAGGCCCCGTCTTCCGCGCCCGTTCTACTGGATGCCAACGGCATGCTGCGCCTGCAGAATCCCGAAGACATAACAGCGCTTACGCTGCTCTTTCTCGACGTCGATGCCGCTTCCCTTTCTCTGCGGGGGACGGCGTGGGAAGAGCGCCGATACCATATGCATACGTGGGATGAGGGGGGGGCGACGCGGCTAGTCATAGCTCTTGCCGAATCGCGCACCGCCCTGCGCAGCGCGGAAGACCTGATGCTGATCCCGGCTGGTGCCACTCCCATCGGAGGTCAGATCCTGCGCGCCGACGGCTCGCTAATCGATCTCACTATGGAAGCGGCCGCCGTGCGGCCACAGCACAGCGCGCTGTGGCCCAATTATCCAAACCCGTTTAACCCAGAGACCACCATTCCCTTCGCGATTGGTATCGGCGATGGTCGTCGCGTCGAGTTATCCATATACAACGCGCTGGGCCAAAACATACGCACCATCTTTGATGGGGCGTTGGCGCCGGGCATGTATAGGATGATCTGGGATGGTCGCGATGCCGGCGGTTGGGCGGTATCTTCGGGAGCCTACTTTTATCGCTTACAGACAGGCGATAAGATGCAGGTTCGGGGCTTGCTGTTGCTGCGCTGAGTCGCCATATTGAAGGGATGAGCGTGCGTTTTATTCCCTTCGTAGCTATACTGTGCGGTGCCCAAGTATGGTCGCCGCCAGCAGCGGCGCCAGAACCTATTTCTTCGCTGATTGAACACGAGCAACTGGCGGCTATTTCATCGGTTGACGAGCACTTGCTGCGCTACCATCTGCTGCATGCAGACTCGCTCGATGGCCACCCCAAAAGGGGGAGGCGCCTCTTTTTTCACCTGCGCGCCGATTCGGCCGATGCCGCCCGGCGCCTATTGGACGACGTCCAGGGCCCGGCATCTCTCAATGCGATGCCGGGCGATATGGGCCAGTTACCGGTCGCTCAGAAAAAGGCCCTTTTCTTCTCAATTCTATTACCCATCGTTCAGTTTCATAACGAGACTACGCTGGCGCGTCGCCAGCGTTTGTTGGATATGGCTTCTGGGGTGTCAGACGACGCTTTTTTTCGCGCCATGGCCGAGCACTATGCCCTTGCTCGTCATCCGCATCCGCTCGCTACGCGCGCCGACTCACTGCGCGAACTGATCCACCGCGTCGATGTCGTGCCGCCGTCGCTGGTGCTGGCACAGGCGGCCATAGAGTCGGGATGGGGCACGTCGCGCTTTGCTCGGAGCGGCAATAATCTCTACGGACAGCGCATCTGGCGCAGTGACTTACAGGGAATGACAGCTGAAGGTGCAGCGACCTCGCGCTTTCGCCTCGCGGTATACGTCAATATTGCGGCCAGCGTGCGCAGCTACATGCGCAACTTAAACTCCCATCCTTCTTACGGCGATTTACGCGCCCTGCGCGCCGAGTCGCGAGCGCAGGACGGCGCCGTTCTCGGCGCCGTCCTAGCCGCCGGCCTCAGCCGCTATTCGACTCGCGGTGCCGAGTACGTAGCCGACGTTAAACGGCTGATTCGCGGCAACGCGCTGGAGCAGTTTGACAGGGAGCTAAGCAGCCCGTGAAGCGACTATATTGCGCCCTGTTGCTGGCATTGTGCCAAGTCGGCGAATCGGTCGCCGAGCGTCCCGGTTACGTGACCATTCTGCTCTACCATCGCTTTGGCGAGAGCAAGTATCCCACGACCAATATATCGGTGGAAATGTTTCGCCAGCAGCTGCAGTATCTGCGCGATAACAACTATCAGGTACTATCGATGGGGGCGTTTCGCCAACTCGTGGAAGCAAAGCAGCCCTTTCCACAGAAGGCGGTGCTCATCACCATCGACGATGCCTATCGCTCCATTTACGAGCGCGCCTTTCCGCTGCTCAAAGAGTTCGACTATCCCTTTACCGTCTTTGCCAACGCCAGTCCGCTCTACAGTAAATCGCCCAATTTTATGACGTGGGATATGCTCAGAGAAATGCGCGACTGGGGGGCGACGATTGCCAACCACAGCTATTACCACCCGCGCATTGGGCGACCACAGGAGGGGCAGACGCGCGCCGAATACGCCGAGTGGGTGCGTCGAGATCTGCAAAAGGCGCAGCGCGCCATGGCCGATAACGGCTTGGCTAGCGATCTATTCGCTTATCCATACGGCGAGTACAATGCGGTGGTAGAGGAGGTGGCTAGCCAGATGGGTTTTGCGCTCCTATTCGCCCAGGATGAAGGCGGCGTCGATCTATCTAGCAATCCGCAGCGCATACCGCGCGTGGCGATTGTCGGGGCCGATATGAATATGGAGCGCTTCGCTTTTAAGCTTAATCTGGCGCCGCTGCACGTGGAAGACATGCAGCCGCAGGCCGTTGAGCTAGAGCGCGATGGCGCGCCGTTTTTCTCGCTGCGCTTGGCGCAGCCCGAGCGCTATCGACCGGGTATAATCAATATGTTTATCTCGGAGTTGGGCCGGGTAGATGCCGACTTTGATCGCGCCAGTGGCGTGCTTTCCTACCGCTGTTCAACGGCGCTCACTCGGCCGATGAATCGCCTGATCGTCACGGCGCGCGAAAAGGGGAGCGCACATTTTTCGATGTTTTCGCGCCTCTACTTTCTGCCGTTTGCCCAACTAGGCGGCGCGGAGGTGCCCGCTGATCAGTCGTCCCAACGCGCCGATTAACGCCGCAGCGGGGCGGTCTCGCGCGCAAAGCGCCCGCGGGTGCGCGCGGGTACGCCCCTGGGTTCACCTCGCGAGGAGTTCGGCTTGGGTGCGCCGAGAGGCTCTTAATATACGGGGGGGGAAT
>JAYOYH010000001.1:32155-264402 GCA_038153405.1 Gemmatimonadota bacterium
AGACCGCCGCTCGTTCCACTGCGCTCGATCTGCGCTTGGATCGCGCCTATGCGCTCTTCAGTAGCTGGGTGCGATGAGAGCAGTTTTTCCACGCTGCTGCGCTGGCCGCCTTCGGCGCGTTTCAACTTCTCAAAGAAACGTAACAAGCCCTGTGGATCGTAGCCGGCAGCCGTCGTGTAGCGCACGCCGTAGCGATCGGCCTGGCGCTCGTCGTCGCGACTAAAGCGGGCGCTGCCCAACTGGGAGGCTATGTGGGCAATTTGTCCGGCTGCTGCATCGGCCTCTTCGCCGAGGGCAATGGACGTCAGCACATGGATTCCGTACTGCGCCGCTAGCTGGTTGGCCGAATGGCGGCCGACGATGTGGCCGATCTCGTGGGCTAGTACGCCGGCCAGTTCCGCCTCGTCGTCGGCGGCAATCAACAGGCCCGAATAGACGTATATAAATCCACCGGGCGCGGCGAAGGCGTTGATTTGATCCGGGTCGTCGAGCACGGTAAGGCGGTATTGAACGCCGGGTCGATCGACTAGGGCGCGCTCTATAAGGGGAGCGGCAACGCGCTCGACGTAGCGCTGCACGGAGGGTAGTTCCAGTGCCTTCTGCGTCGAGTCAACTTGCGCGGCGACCTGCTGTCCTAAGGCGTACTCCGCTTCGTCGCTGATGAGGGCCGTGCCGAGTTGGCGGCGCACAGTGGCGCAGCTGGACAGTTGGGTCAGGACGCAGAGCCCGATGAGGAACGCGCGAAAAGTGCGTGCGTGCATGCTCTCAGTTTCCCCCTTTAAAATTGATCACTTTTTTCTGTGGCGACAGGTTGATTTCGTCGAGTACCGTGCCTGGCCGCATGGTCAGTACGTGCCCTATAGTGGAAGCGATATCGGCCGCTTCGATGGCGCAGGCTGGGTCGGCATCGGGGCTGAAGTCGAGACCGTCGAAAAAGGGCGTGCGGACCATGCCTGGATTGATCAGGGTGACGGCGATGCCGTGGCGCGCCGTTTCCTCGCGCAGCGCCTGTGCAAAACCGCGCAGAGCAAATTTGGCCGCGCAGTACATAGCGCCCTTTTGCGCGCCGCGCAGGGCTGCTTCCGAGCCGAGCAAAACGATGTGCCCCCCACCGCGCCGCTTCATATCCTGCACGAGTGCACGCACGATAAAGGTCTGGCTGGTGAAATTTAGGTCTATCAGGGCGCGCATCTGCGCGTAGGAAAACTGTTCCAAATCGCCAAAGCGGCCCTGTCCGGCGCAGCAGACGACGGCGTCAAAAGGGCTGTGCTCTTTGCGCAGGATGCGCAGGGCGTCGGGCAGGGCGTCGAGGTCGCTCAGGTCGAGTTGGACAGGGCGAAAGCGCTGGGCCTCTTCCTGACGGCGGCGGGCGATGCCCACTACTTGGTGGCCCCCTTCCAGCAGGTGGCTACACAGCGCCCGGCCGATGCCCGACGACGAGCCGGTCAGCAAGATATTCACGAGGGTGGATTGTCCTCCAGCGTCGTAGATGGACAGGGAAAGAAGATGGCCGGGTCGATATAGCGCAAGAGTTCGGCGCGACAGAATGCGTGGATTTCTTCGGCCAGCGCGCGGCGATAAGATACCTGACCCCTGTGCTCTTCCAGACCCCAAGCGAAGAGCGGTTCGTCTGGATAAAGCTGTTGCATCCGCTTGTACATCGACTGCGGCAGGCGAAATTGGCCGAGGCTAACCGAGTGCAGGCGTGTCGAATCGATGCGGGAAAACACTGCATTAAAGAGGTCGCGGTAGTGCCGGCGCCATTCGCGGTGATAGATCAGGGGGTCAAAGCGCAGCCCGATCGGCCAGCCGCGTTGGGACAGTTTTTCCAGCGCCTCAATGCGGCGCGCAACGGATGGGGTCCCGCATTCGAGCGCTGCGGCTATGGAATGTGGAGTCAGGCTAAAGGCGACGATGCAGTTGGCTAGCGGTCGATGCGCTAAGAGAGTGGCCGTGCGCACGCTCTTGGTGCGCAATTCGACTGCGGCACCGGGGCGCGCTGCAAAAAAGTCGAGAAAGTCACGCGTAAAATCCGTGATGCCCTCCAGCGCTAGGCTATCGCAGTCGTATCCGGAAAAAAAGTAGGGCATTGCGGTCGATGCGGCGATATGCTCGTCTATGGCGCGTTGAAAGTCTTCGTAGTTGACAAAGACGACCATATGCGCGCTGCGATACATGCCCTGTAAAAAGCAGTAGCGGCAGTCGTATACGCAGTTCAGCATATGCGAGAAGTAAAAGTTTTGTTCACTGCCGATGCCATAGCCCGATGGCGTGGGCAGCACGAACTGGCCGTGCTTGCGCGCTAGAATGAGCGCAGGGCGTCTTTTTTGCAGGCGAAAGTTTTGCGCAGAGCGGTTGAATACCTCGCCGTAGCGCCGGCAGCCTATGCGTTCTGCGCCGGCAAAGCGCGCCAAAATGCGCTGCGTGCGCGGATGCTCGGCCACTTCATCTTCGATATATATCGCGTCAAACATAGCTTAGATGGGCAGCAGCGCTGGATCGCCCAGACGTCGCTCTAAATGGTCGAGCACTTGGCCTGCCCGCTGCATGGAGTCGGGTTCGGACCAGGGCTCTTCGTGCGGCGCTACGGCCTGCCACTGTTGGAGCAAGCGATGCAGGCGGCTTTGCTGGGCAGAGCTAAAGTGCCAGCGCTCCACTGCCCAGGCATAGTGCGCGGGGGTGGCGCGTTGGATGTGCCACGCGTCGGCGAGAGGTTCTAATGTGCTGCACAACGCTTCTATGAGATGCAGATGAGGTGCGATCATCGCAACGACCTGCTGGCGATCCATACCGTTCCACGGGTGCTGCTCGTTGTCCGAGACGATTTTTAGACTGTGGGCCAGCTCACTCGGGACAAAGCGCTGCGCCGTCTGTAAAAAAGCACTGCCCTCCATATCGCATAGGCCATTGTTGGGGTAGGCGCTGGTTGGTTTGTCGACCGTGTGCAGAGCCGCCGTAGCGCAGGGCGGGGCAAAGGGGAATATGGGGTAATAGGTCTGTTCACCGGTTGGGTCGCATGCCCGATGAACGATAAAGGGAGTGCCCAGCGCTGCGCTGGCGTGGCCGGCCAGACCGACGTTGAGCCACGGGCCAGGGTGGTCGGCAAAGCGCGCACAGGTATAGGCGATGGCCGCGGCTGCCGAAGTCCTGCCCACGCCGGAGACGACCAGCCGAAGGTGGCTCGCACCATAGAGTGGGAATGGCGCGGATGGTTGGATCGCGCGCAGCGAAAAGTGGTCCAAGAGCGGGCGCGCTTCGGCAGGTAAGGCGGTGTGCATGTAGAGCATAATGGGCCTAATATACGGGTGCATCACAGCCCCTTCCAGTGCAGTTGACCACCTGTGCTGCAATTTCTACTTTCAATTACCTACGAATCCAACGGGTAGTTGAACGCGACGAGCGCGCCGTCTTTTTGCCGCGCTGGAGGAATTCATGAAAAACGCTTTCTTCAAGGGCCATGGCTTGGGTAACGACTATATTGCCGTCGATCCAGCTGAGCTTGAATTCAAGCTGACGCCGGGCAATATCCGCAAAATATGCGACCGCAACTGGGGTGTGGGTTCGGACGGCATTTTGGCCCTTGCATCGAGTAAAAAAGCCGATTTCGGCCTGCGTATTTACAATCCCGATGGCAGCGAAGCGGAAAAATCCGGCAATGGGTTGCGCATCTTCGCCCGCTATTTACACGCGACGCGACGCGTGCGCAAAAAGGCCTTCACCGTCGAGACCAAAGGCGGTCTGGTCAGCATTGAACTGCACGTCGATGAGCGCGGCCAAGCCAGCGCGGCGACGGTTGAAATGGGGCGTGCTACGTTTCAACCCAAGGCCCTGCCCTGCACGCTGAAAAGCGCTGAACTCGTGCAGAAGCCGATAGATGCGGCCGGTGAAAAACTGCTCTTTACCGGCGTTAGCGTCGGCAATCCGCACTGCGTGATCTTTCGCGAAAAGGGCGAGGAGTGGACGCGCGAAGAGCTACTGCGCCTCGGTCCTGAATTGGAGAACCACCGGCTATTTCCGCGTCGGATCAACGTGCAGCTGGCCGTGCCGATAGGGCCTAACGCCATATACATTCTCATTTGGGAGCGCGGCGCCGGCGAGACACAGGCTTCTGGTTCATCTTCGTGTGCAGCGGCCAGCGCTGCCGTGCGCCTCGGGTTGGTCAAAGCGCCCGTGACCGTCAAGGCGCCGGGCGGCACGCTGCACATCGACGTCGATGCCAACTACGACCTGACGATGATGGGGCCGGTACAGGAAGTCGCGCGCGGCACGTTCAGTCCGTCGTTTATACGCACGCTGCGCTAATATGGCCGACGCGGCGCAGCTGGCCGCCCAATTGCGCACGGCCTGGACGCGCAAATTGGTGGCGTGGTGGCACCACTATAACGAAGAGTACCTACGCGCCGCGCTGCGCGCGCCGCTCATCGAAGTAGTTGATTCGCGCGCCGCGCTAGGGCGTTGGCACGCCGTCGAGCGCCGACTTGTCGTTTCTACCCGCCATATAGAAGCCGATCCCTGGTTAGACGTCCTCGATACGCTGCGCCACGAAATGGCGCATCAGTACGTCGACGAGGTGCTCGGGGTGCGCGATGAGACCGCACACGGCAGGGCGTTTGAACGGGCCTGCGAAAAGCTGCGCTGTAGCGCGCGCGCGCGCGGCGGTGGGCAGCGGGAAGCGCGCGGAGGCGATGACCGTTTGCTGAGCCGCCTGCGCAAAGTTCTTTCCCTTGCCGATAGTCCCAACGAAAACGAAGCGCAGGCCGCCGTGCAGAAGGCGCGGCACATGCTGCTGCGCTACAATCTGGACGTTGTTGCTCTCGATGTGCAACGCCACTTTTCCCATCGCGCGCTAGGCCCGGTCAAAGGGCGAAGGGCATCCTATGAACTGTGGCTTTCGCTGATCTTACAGGAATTCTTTTTCGTCGAGACGATTTGGACTGAAACCTACCTTGCCGCGCGCGATCAGCGCGCCAGCGTACTGGAAATTTACGGCACCGATGCCAACCTCGATATGGCTACCTACGTATATGACTATTTGCTACAGCTCTTACCCCGTCTTTGGACGACCTATCGCCGTGCGTGCGGTTTGGACTCCAACCGCGAGCGCCAGCGCTACTGGTCGGGCGTGCTCGAGGGGTTCTACCACAAACTGCGCCAGCGCGACGAGCGTGCACGCAGCGAGGGAGAGGCGCTGGTTCGTTGGCAAGGCGATGCGCAACTGCGCGCCTATTACGAATACGTCAATCCGCGCGTGCGCGTGCGCTACGGGCGCGGGGTGTGCGCCAGCGAGGCTTATCGCGCCGGATATGCAGAGGGGCAGAACGTGGAAATTCGCCAACCACTAGAGCGGAGTGACGAGGGGTTTGGAGGTTATCTTGAACGCGCTTAGGCTGCTGTGTGGGTTGGTGCTGCTGGCCGGGCCGCTGCAGGCGCAGTTTACCAGTTTCGGCAAGAACAAGGTGCAGTTTGCCGAGTTCGCCTGGCAAAAGATGGAGACGCCGCACTTCGACGTGTTCTTCTTCGAAGAGGAAAAAGAGCTGGCTTCCTATGCCGCGCACATGGCCGAGCGCCAGTACCGGGACCTCGAGGTGAAATTTGCCCATACGGTGCAGCGCCGGGTGCCGCTCATCGTTTACTCATCGCACATTTACTTTGAGCAGACCAATATCATTCCCAGCCTATTGCCCGAGGGCGTGGCTGGCTTTACGGAATACCTAAAGGGACGGGTCGCCCTACCGCTGAGCGGTTCGCTGCCCGACTTTGAGCGCGTGCTACATCACGAACTCGTGCACGTATTCACCTTTGATCGCATCGCCCACGTGCTCGAGCGCCACGGCGTGCTCGACTTTCGGCCGGCGCCGCTATGGTTTACTGAGGGCCTGGCCGAATACTGGTCGAGCGAGTGGTCGAGTTTTGGCGATATGATCCTGCGCGATGCGCTCTTTTCGCGCCGCCTGTATTCAATCGCCCAAATGGAATACATATACGGGACCTTCCAGATGTATAAGGAGGGCGAATCGATATGCCACTTTATGGCCGAGCGCCACGGCGAAGATGTTTTTGAGCAGCTCTTTGCCAACTGGTGGCGCGCCGAGAAATTCGAAGAAATCTTTCAGCTGACAACGGGCGAGTCGCTGCGCGAATTTGACGAAGCTTGGACCTACAGCCTGCGCAAGCGCTACCTGCCCGATATTGCCGCCAGCGATCCGCCGGCTCACATGGCGGAAAAGCGCACGCGCGAAGGGTTCAATATAAAACCCTCCATCGTGCCGACGGAACTCGACAGCGTAGCCTTTGTCTACTTCACCAATTCGCAGGGCTATACGCAGATCGCCCTGCAGCGCGGCGAGGGGGTCCCAGAGATCGTCGTCGAGGGCGAACGCTTGCCGGTATTTGAATCGCTGCACGCCCTGTCGACGAAAATCGCCGTGGCCCCCGACGGCCAGCGCATGGCCTTTGCGGCCAAGAGCCGAGGGCGCGATCACCTGTATGTGTGGGACATCGAGGGAGGCGAGCAGGTTGGCGACTTTATTTTCGACGACGTCGTCGCCATCGCCTCGCCGTCGTTTGCCCCCGAAGGCCAGCGGATTGTCTTTTCGGGCGCCCGCCAGAGTGGGTTAGTCGATCTATACGTCGTCGATCTACAAAGCGGCCAATTGGAGGCCCTCACGCGCGACCTTTACCACGATCGCCAGCCGGACTGGTCGCCCGATGGTCGGCATATCGCCTTTAGCTCCGATCGCTTTGCCGCCGGCCGCGACGGTCTGTACAACCTGTTTCTCTACGAGGTCGAGAGTGGGCGCATTCGCCACCTGAGCCAGGGCGATCACAACGACCAACACCCGGCCTTTTCGCCCGATGGTCTTCAAATCGCCTTTAGCTCCGATCGCGACGCGATGTTCAACCTGTATTTGACGCAGTTGGACAGTGCGCGCACCGGCACGCGGCGCCTTACGCGCGTGCTGACCGGCGCCTTTGATCCCCAGTGGCGAAGCGATGGCAGCGGAGTGCTCTTTTCCGGCTTCCAGGGGGGGGGATTCCAAATCTATGAGTTGGATATAGAGGATGCTGACAGCAGCGAGGTCGTATGGCATCCCATCGTCGACGCGCCCCAGCAACCTTGGTCGCTGGAGGGACGCCAGGGGGAAAGCCTGTATGCGCTGCGCCCCTACAGTAGCGAGATGACGCTCGATATCGCCCAGAGCCAGATTTCTCAGGATCCGGAGTTTGGGACCTCTGGTGGCATCCAGCTGGCGCTGAGCGACGTGCTGGGCAACAATCGCTATGCGTTCGTGCTCTCGCACATAGCCGGTAGCCGCACCGGGTTTTTCGACGGACTCAACGTCGCTCTATCGCGCATGCATTTGGGCCAGCAGCTCAACTGGGCCTGGGGCTTGTTTCGCCTCAACGATCGATTTTCCAGCACTTTTGGCCGTTTTGTTCGCGAAAAGCGCACGGGCGGTTATTTGGGCCTCAGCTATCCTTTTTCGCGCCACGACCGCGTCGAGACGCGCCTTTCGCTGCGCCACGCCGAGATCGATCGCCAGTTTGAGGGACGGCGTCTGTCGGGTTGGTTGGCCAATAACTTCGTGAGCTATACCCACGATAGTTCGCTGTGGCTGCCGACAGGGCCGCTGGAAGGTCGCCGCTACAGCTTGGGCATCGGGCAAACGGTCGATTTTAAGAGCTCGCGGCGCTTTAACGTGACCCTTTTCGGCGACTATCGCCACTACTTCCGCCTTTCGCAGGGCACCGGTTGGGCCATGCGCTATATGGGGCGACGCAGCACGGGCGACGTGCCGGAATTTTTTTCGCTCGGCGGTTCGTGGACGCTGCGCGGCTATCCGTGGCGTTCGATCTGGGGCCGCAATATGGTGCTAATCAATCAGGAGTTGCGCTTTCCGCTGGTCGATCGCCTAGTCATCGACTTCCCCTTTGGAGCAATGGATTTCAGCGCGTTTCGCGGTGCGCTCTTCGTCGATGCGGGCAACGCGTGGAACGACGACTTCGGCGAGTGGCGCGGCGCCGTCGGCAGCGGCGTGCGCCTGGCGTTGGGCGGCGTCTTTGTCTTTCGCCTCGATGCAGCGCGGCGCACCAACTTTAAGCGGTTGGGCAACCAAACGCACTGGGACTTTTTCTTTGGCTGGGACTTTTAGTATGGCTTTCTGGCGCTGGGCGCTATGCGCGCTGTGGATCGGTCTATGTGGCTGCGGCGGCGGCATGTTTTACGCCACGGGTGCGCTGGTAAAGGACGCGCCAGAGCCGCCCCTTTCTCTGCTGTGGCAGCAAAAAATGGACGGAGCTCCGCTCGGAGCGGCAGTGGATGCGGCGCCGCTGCTGATGCAGATGAGCAGCGCCGGAACGCTCTACGCATTTGATCTGCGCAGCGGAGAGCGCGTGGGCAAGAAGGGCTTTGACGACAAGGTGTGTGGGGCGGTGCAACTGGCCGGTGACGTCCTGCTCGTCGGCACCGTAGGCAAAGAGGCGGCGCTAGTGGCTTGGGATCGCCGCGTGCAGAAAGAGCGCTGGCGCCATGCGGGGAGTTTTTGCCTCACCCCGACTGTGCGCGGTGACACGGTGTTTGTCGCGGCCGAAGACGGCGTGCTGCGCGCCCTGGCGTTAGCTGGGGGAGAAGAGCTGTGGCGCGCGTCGTTAGAAACGCGCCTACGCACATCGCCAACGCTCGATGGTCACTATCTCTACGTCGGCGACGGTCGGGGCGTCGTGCGCGCGCTGCGCGCCGTCGACGGCGACGAGGTCTGGCGTCACCAGCTAAAGGCCGGTGTGCGCACGGTGCCCCTAGTGCATGGTGGAACAGTATGGGTGGGCACGGCAACAGGAGAGGTTGCTGCGCTGAACTCGGACGACGGCGGCCTCCAGTGGGAAACACAGCTGGGCGCGCTGCCGAGCGAAGGCATGGCGCTGGCCGGAGAGACGCTCGTTGTCGGAGCCGCTAATCGCGGAATTTATGGGTTTAATGCCGCGCGCGGTGACCCGCTATGGCACTTTGAAACAGACGGCGTAGTCCGCAGCTGGCCGGTGGTTAGTGAGAGGGTGTGCTATGCGGCTTCCAGCGACGGCCGCCTCTATGCGCTGGGGACTAAGGAGGGTAATTTACTGTGGAAATTCCGCCTCGACGGCGCGGCGCTACAGCCGGTGATGCGCATCGGCGCAACCGTCGTCGTCGCCACGGAAAAAAAGATGCTATACGCCTTTGGTCGGCGTTAGATGTCATGGAGAAGGTATGAGTCACAAACGACAAATCGGCCTCGTGCTCTGCGCGCTGCTGTGCGCGCAGGCCGTGCTGCCAGCGCTGCTGTGGGCCGCCGAGTTGGAACGTCATTTTGCGCCCTGCTGTGGCGAGTGGTCACAGCGCTGGCAGCGCACTGTGGACGCGGCTGAAGTGGGTAGCAAAGCCGCTGCGCGGCAGGAGCGACCCACCGAACGGCGCAGGGGGCGGCGGCTGTTAATGAGCGCTGCCTGGACGCTGGGCATGGGGGCATTTGCCTACTGGGGCAAAGAGCGCGCCAACAGCGCCTATACGCGCTATATGCACTCGGCCAATACGCTGAATCAGCAGCGCTATTTCGAGCGCGCCGAACGCTACGATCGCATGGCCGGAGCGGCTTTTATCGGCATGGAAGTAGGCGTTCTCTTTACTACATACCTGCTGTTTTTTCGCCGATGAGCACACTGCATTTCATCGCGCTCTGCGCCCTGCTGTGGGTCTCCTGCAGCGATCGCCAGCGCCTCAATCCACTCGATCCGCAGGCCGGTCCGAGCGCTTTGGCAGTGGGCAATTTGGAGGCGATGGCCGGGGATGGACAGGTCGATCTGCTCTGGGACTATAGCTCATATGACGACGTCGAGGGCTATCAGCTCTACCGCAGAGAGGGCGATGGCCTACTGGTCCCGTTGACGGCCGAGCCGCTGCCGGCAGAGCGCACGGACTTTGTCGATCGCAGCGCGGTCAACGGCACGCTCTACGAGTATAGCCTGGTTCTGTTGATCGCAGGTCAGGGCGAGCGCAGCGCCGGCCAGCCCGTGCGCGCAACGCCGGGCCCCGAAACGGTCTGGGTCGCCGATCGCGGCAGCGGTTTGGTATGGAAGGTGAACCCCGACGCGCGCAGCGCGCGCTTTGCGCGCGGGCGCTTTTTCGATCTGCGCGATATCGCCGTCGATGACAGCGATGGATCCTGCTGGGTCAGCGACGGCAGTGCCGGTTCGCTCTATCGAATCGATGCGGAAGGTACGCTGCACCGCTTAGCTGCTGATCTGAAGAAGTCGGGCGCGTTGGAGATCGATGCGAGCGCGGGCATTGGTTGGGTTGCCGATACGCAGCGAGCAGAGGTGTTCTGGTTCTCGCTAGCCAGCAGCGACTCGCTGGAATTCTTCGTCGTCGACGCGAGTCTGGCCGAGCCGGCGGGCCTTGCGGCCATTGCCGGGGCGTGTTGGATTGTCGACCGATTGCAGGGCCGGGCGTTCCTCTATTCGTCGCGCGGGCAGCGCCTGGTGGAATTTCGCTCGTTGGATCGGCCCAGCTACGTCGACGCCGGTCCAGAGGGAGCCGCTTGGGTGCTGGTGCGCGACGGCGATGCCATGATGCGGTTAGACCTCGATGGCTCCGAGCGAGAAGTGGAACTGCCCTTCGCAAACGCGCGCTCGCTGGCCGTAAACAGCCGCGATGGCAGCGTCTGGGTTGTGTCGGAGCGCGCCATGGCGCATTACAATCGCGATGGGGTGCTGCTACAGCAGTGGGAAGACGTGCCCACAGGCCGGGCCATCGCCGTTGATTCGGGGCAGAGTCGAACGTGGTTAGCCACGGCCTCTACGCTGTGGAAATTCACTGAAGACGGCGCATCGCTGGCGCGTTTGGAGGGGTTTTCGGCGCTGACGCACCTATCGATCTATCCGGGGCGGAACTAGGCGAACCTCGACATTGGCCTCTGTGCCCTTTATGTTATCTATATACATATACAGAGAAATAAGAGGCTTGGATGATCGCTAGCATGACCGGCTTTGGGCGCGGGAGTGCCGAGGGCAAGGGGGGCAGCATCGGCGTGGAATTGCGCTCGGTGAATAGCCGCTTCCTCGATATACAGGTGCGCAGCCCGCAGTCGCTGCAGGCATTTGAGCAGAGCGTGCGGGAGCAAGTGCAAAAAGCGGTGGGGCGCGGCAAAATCAGCGTCCATATATCGCTCGACGAAGGGGGAGATGGCGGTCCATTGCCGCAGCTCGATGAGGCGGTGGCTTCCCGCTATATCGACGAGGCCAAGCGCCTATCGTCCATGGAGGGGGTGTGCGGCGATGTCGACCTAGCCGTGCTGATGCGCCTGCCGGGAATTTTTCGCAGCGGGAACGCCGCCGTCGATAACGAGGACAACGAGGCGCTGCTGCACGCGGCGCTGCAGGCGGCGCTGGACGATTTTTTGGCCATGTGCCATAGCGAAGGTGCTGCGCTGTCGGCCGACCTGCGCGTCCGCATCGATACCATTGAAAACCTGCTAACGCAGATTGAAGAGCGCGTGCCCGAGGCGCGACAGCAGGTGCAAAACCGTCTGCGCGAGCGCATCGAAGAATTGCTGAGACCGGGTGAGGTGGACGAGGCGCGTCTGGCTATGGAGGTGGCCCTAATCGCCGAACGCAGCGACATAATGGAAGAAATCGTGCGCTTTCACAGCCATAATAGCCAGTTTCTCGACGCCCTAGAAAAGGGCGGCGAAGTGGGCCGTCGCTTTAACTTTCTTCTGCAGGAAATGAATCGCGAGGCCAACACGATTAGCTCAAAGGCCGCCAATACGCCCATTGTACACGCGGCGCTGGAAATCAAAGAAGAAGTGGAGCGCCTGCGGGAACAGGTGCAGAATTTGGCCTGAGGTGTCTGTGTCTATACTCACCGTGAGCGGTTTGCCTGGTAGCGGCACCAGCACGGCCTGCGCCCTTTTGCGCGAGCGCTTGGGGTGGCACTACGTGAATGCGGGGCAGATTTTTCGCGATATGGCCAACGAGCAGGGGCTCACATTGGCCGAATGGGGTGCTCGTGCCGAAGCCGATCCACGCATAGATCGCCAATTAGACGAGCGCATGGTACAGGTTGCGCGCGATAAGGCGCCGGTTGTTCTCGAAGGCCGCATGACGGGTTGGATGGCCTTGCGCAGCGGGCTGACGGCACTGAAGGTGTGGCTTGCCGCATCGGCCGAAGCGCGCGCACAGCGGGTCGGCGGGCGCGATGGCGATCTGCAGGCGCTCGAAAAGATGCTGGCGCGCCAGGCTTCTGAAGCGCAGCGCTATCGCGAGCACCACGGCATTGACATCGCCGATTTGTCGATCTACGACGTCGTTATTGACACGGTAGAGCACGCGCCTACCTGCGTAGTCGAACGCATTGAACGCGCCCTCGGAGGACGCTAGCCCATGCTGCGCGGTCGTCGCATCATACTGCTCATCAGCGGCGGTATTGCCGCCTATAAAGCGCCGCTGCTGCTGCGCGAGTTCGTCCGGCGCGGTGCCGACGTGCGCGTTGTTGCCACCGCCAATGCCGGGCACTTCGTGGCATTCCCGGCGCTTGAAGTGCTGTCGCGCCATCCCGTTTATAGCGATCTGTTTTGTCGCGATTCTGAATTTCCCGTGCTGCACGTCGGCCTGGCCGAATGGGCCGATGCCATTGTCGTTGCACCGGCTACGGCCCACTTGCTCGGTCGGGCGGCTCATGGTCTGGCTGACGATTTGGCGACGACGCTGCTGCTGAGTGCGCGCGTGCCGGTTGTGGCCGCCCCGGCCATGGAAGAACACATGCTGCTGCACGAAGCGGTGCAGGCCAACGCTGCTGCGGTGCGTGCGCGCGGCTGGCACTGGGTCGATCCGGTCGTCGGCGAACTGGCCTCTGGCGCCAGCGGCGCGGGGCGCATGGCCGAACCCGAGGACATCGCCGCGCGCGTCGAGGCGATGTGGACGCCGGGCGATTTGTGCAATGTGCGCGTGTTGGTAACGGCAGGGCCCACGCTGGAGGACATCGATCCGGTGCGCTTTATCGGCAATCGGTCCTCTGGCAAGATGGGCTTTGCCCTGGCCGAGCGGGCGCAGCTGCGCGGTGCGCAGGTGACGCTAGTCGCCGGGCCGACGCACCTGCCGACTCCCTCTGGCGTCGAGCGCGTCGACGTGCGCTCTGCGGTGGAGATGCAGCGCGCGGCCGAAGCGTCGTTTGCCGCGGCCGATGCGGCCATTCTCGCCGCGGCTGTCGCCGACTACCGGGCGGCCGTCGTCTCCGAGCACAAGATCAAGCGCGGCGATGGGGCACGCACGCTCGAACTTGTCGAGAACCCCGATATCGCATCCTGTCTTGGTCAGCGCAAAGAAGGGCGCACGCTAGTGCTATTCGCCATGGAGACGGAGCGCGGTCTCGAGCGCGCACGAGAGAAACTGCTGCGCAAAGGGGGCGATCTCATTGCGCTCAACAATTTATACGACGAAGGCGCGGGTTTTGCCGTCGATACCAACGTCGTAACGCTGCTCGACGCGGAGGGACACATCGAGAAACTGCCCAAGATGAGCAAGGTCGGGGTGGCCGATCGCATCTTGGATTGGCTCGTTGCGGCGCGCGTTAAAACGGCTTGACTTGGCTAGGGTGAGCACAGATCTTGAGTTCCATGGACAAAGCTCGTGACAGCACAGATTCACTCGCCGCGGCGCGGCGCTATGTGGAGGATCTGGTCCTTTTTGAGGGCGACGCATTTTTGCTTCCAGCCGGGACTGTCGACGCCGTGCTGTGCGAGCGGCGTCCCGCTTCAACGGGAGAGCCGGCAGCGAGCGACGCGGAAGCCGATCAAACGGTCGCTGAAGCGCCCGGCGATGTTGTCGCTTCGGGGCTAGAGGCTTTTCGACAGCAAATCTGCGAGTGCACTCGCTGTCGCCTGGGAGCGACGCGCAACCGGTTCGTTTTTGGCAGCGGGCGCGAGGATGCCGGCATCCTGTTTGTCGGCGAGGCGCCTGGCGCCGACGAAGACCGCTCCGGGCAGCCCTTTGTCGGCGCAGCGGGACAGCTATTGACCAAGATCATAGAAGCTATGGGGCTGGCGCGCGAAGACGTGTACATTTGCAATATACTCAAGTGCCGCCCCCCGAATAATCGCGACCCACAGCCCGATGAGATTGAGCAGTGCGAACCGTATTTAAAACGCCAGATCGAGTGGGTGCAGCCGCGCGTCATATGCACGCTTGGGCGCTTTGCGGCCCAGACCCTGCTGCGCAGCGATCAGTCCATGGGCCGACTGCGCGAGAGCGAGCACCGCTACGAGGGCATACCGCTTATCGCGACCTATCATCCGGCGGCACTCCTGCGCAACCCCCAGTGGAAACGGCCGACCTGGGAGGACATGAAAAAGGTGCGCCGACTTTACGATGGCGTCGAACTATGAGGATGGCATGAGTCAGGGGCACAACGGCAACGGCGGCTACGGAGGTAACGGCGCGCGCAGAGGGGAAGGGCGAGCTCGAACGAGTTCGACGTCGGGAATCGAGCGCCTGCCACCGCAGGCCGTCGAAGTGGAGCAAGCCGTAATCGGAGCGATGATGATCGACTCGCGTGCCATTGGCCGCGCCTACGAAATCCTTGATGAAAGCTGCTTTTACCACGGTGCCAATGGCCTGATTTTCCAGGCGATCATGGCTCTATATGAGCGCAGTGAGGCGGTGGATCAACTCACGCTGGGCGAAGAGCTAAAAAAGCGCGAACAACTCGCCGAGGTCGGCGGCGTGAGCTACCTAGCCAAGCTCGCCACCGAAGTGGCTACGTCGGCCAATATCGACTTTCACGCCCGCATCGTCCTCGACCGGGCGCTGAGTCGCAAGCTAATCGAAACGGCCAGCGAGGTAATTGAACAGGCCTACGAGGGCACCGACGAAGTGCAGAGCCTGATCGATCGCACCGAAGAGCGCATCTTCAGCCTCTCGGAAAACCAGATTAGCGATGGTTTTCAGCCGCTTGAACAGGTCTTGGGCGAGACGTTGGAAATGATCGAACGCGCGCACAATCGCGTTAGCACCGTTTCCGGGATCGACACGGGCTTTGCCGATCTCAACGAGCGCACCTCGGGGCTGCAGGCCGGCGACCTAATTATTTTGGCGGCGCGCCCCAGCGTCGGCAAAACGGCTTTTGCCCTGTCGATTGCGCGCAATGCTGCCCTGTCAAATACGGATACGGGGCATAGCAACGGCGTGGCCCTGTTTAGTTTGGAAATGTCTAAGACGCAGCTGGCGCAGCGCTTGCTCAGCGCAGAGACGCGCGTCGATCTGCACAAGCTGCGCACGGGCAGGCTGCGCGAGGACGACTGGCTGCGCATCACCCACAGCGTCGGGCGCTTGGCTCAGGCACCGATTTACATCGACGATACCCCAGGGATTTCCGTACTTGAAGCGCGCGCCAAGGCGCGGCGTCTAAAGCGCGAGTACGGGTTGGGGCTCGTCGTCGTCGACTATTTACAGCTGATGAGCTCGCATACCCGCGTGCAGAGTCGCGAGCAGGAAATTTCCATGATCTCGCGCGGTTTGAAAGCGCTGGCAAAAGAGCTCGATGTGCCGGTGTTGGCTCTGTCGCAGCTATCGCGCGCGGTCGAGAGCCGCACCGACAAGCGCCCGCAGCTGTCCGACCTGCGCGAGTCTGGTTCAATCGAGCAAGATGCCGACGTGGTCATGTTTATCTACCGCCCCGATATCTATGGCCTGAAGTCACCCGACGGTGCCAGCTTGGAAGGGATTGCCGAGATCATTATTGGCAAACAGCGCAACGGACCGGTGGGCTCAGTGCATTTACAGTGGAATGCCGAAAGTGCCACCTACGAGACACTGGCGCCCGAGTGGCGCCTCGAGCCAGAAGAGGAAGAGATTTAGTCATGCACCGCACGGCACTGATCACCGGGGCATCGAGCGGCATCGGGTTGGAACTGGCGCGCGAGTTTGCTCGCCACGGACACGACCTGGTGCTGGTGGCTCGGCGCGCGGAGCGGTTAGAAGAGATTGCCACAGCGCTGCGATCGGACCACGGCGTCGAAGTCTGCGCCTTGGCCTACGACCTATCTGTCTTGGACAATGGGTGCGCGCTGCACGGGGTATTGACTGAGCGCGGCATCCAGATAGACTACTTGATTAACAATGCCGGCTTTGGCTCTTACGGTCCCTTTGTCGAAGGCGATGCCGCTCGCCAACAGGAGATGATCGCGCTCAATATCGCTGCTCTGACGCAGCTGACCCGCTTATTTGTGCCCGATATGGTGGCGCGTCGATCCGGCTGCGTGCTCAACGTGGCTTCGACGGCGGCCTTTCAGCCCGGTCCCATGATGGCCATATACTTTGCGACCAAGGCCTACGTGCTGCATTTCTCCGAGGCCATAGCCAACGAACTGAGGGGCACCGGCGTCAGCGTGACGGCGCTGTGTCCCGGTTCCACGGAGTCGGATTTTGCTCGCACGGCCAACGCGGAGCGCTCGCTGATTTTTACCATGCGAACCTTACCTAGTAGCGCAGATGTGGCGCGCTATGGCTATCGCGCAGCGCATAAGAAAAAGCGCGTAGCCGTGCACGGTGTGTTGAACAAGGCACTGGTGCAGCTAGTGCGCTTTACTCCCCGCAGGCTCGTGGCGGCGATTGCTCGGCGCATGATGGCCGATTGAGGCTGTAATGTTTATAGATGAAGTGGAAATGGTGGTGGAGTCGGGGACGGGCGGCAGCGGCTGCTGCTCGTTTCGCAGGGAAAAATACGTGCCGCGGGGTGGACCGGACGGCGGCGACGGCGGCGACGGCGGCGATGTAGTATTCGTCGTCGATGCGCAGCTGGGCACGCTGCGCGACCTGCGCTATCGCCACCATCTACAGGCGGGCCGCGGCGAACACGGACAGGGCAAGAACAAAACGGGCATGCGCGGAGAAGACGCCATTATACGCGTGCCGCCCGGCACGATACTCAAGGCACAGGACGGTCAGGTGATATGCGACTTGGTCGTCCCCGACGAGGCGTTCCGCTTTCTGAAGGGGGGCCGCGGGGGGCGCGGCAACGCTCGATTTGCCTCGTCGCGCGTGCAGGCTCCGCGCCGTGCGGATCCCGGCTTGCCCGGTGAGGAGGTGGCTGTGCGCCTCGAATTAAAGCTGCTGGCCGACGTGGGGTTGGTCGGTTTTCCCAACGCGGGCAAATCGACGCTGCTGTCGCGCATTTCGGCCGCGCGTCCCAAAGTGGCCGATTATCCCTTCACCACGTTAGAGCCCCATCTGGGCATTGTGCAGTGGGCAGAATACGAGAGCTTTGTCATGGCCGATCTGCCCGGCTTGATCTCCGGAGCGCACGAAGGCAAGGGGTTGGGCATGCGCTTTCTGCGCCACATTGAGCGGACGCGCCTGCTGCTCTTTGCCATTGATTGCACCAGTGAAACACCCGAAGAGGATCTGGTGGCCCTGCGCCACGAGCTGGCCGAATTTGACGAGGGTATGCTCGACAAGCCGTGGGGCATAGCCTATACCAAGGCGGATTTGATCGACGCTGATTGCTTTGTCGATCCGCTGGCCCATCACCCAGCGCCACACTTTCTGATTTCTGCTGTGAGCGGTCGCGGAATAGAGGAACTGCTGCGCGCTCTGGGGCAGGCCGTCAAGACCTTTCGCCAAGACGAGCGCAAGGCCGTGGAGGCCGCCGAGGGGGTGTAGACGGCGCCCTCGCCGTGGGCTGTTCCATATCCATATAGCATCTCCACGGACAATGAGTGCGTATCCGTTCTAATTTCTACTTGTACTAGCTGCTAAGCTTTGCGCAGGGCGAGCGCTTTTAGTCGGTGGGCCGCATCGTCTGCAGCCACGTCGATGTCGAGTGCGGGCAGGTCGACGGCCTCGTAGCGCTCCTCGCGCAGCACCTGGCGCACCTGCTCGACAAAGGTGCGCTGATTCCACTTCTCGTAGTTGCTACTCAACAACAGCAGGCCGCCCCTTTCCAGCGCGTCGTCTATCTGTCGCAGCAGGTCGGTTAGGTCTTTTTCCAGGCTAAATACGCCCTGTGGCCCGCGTGCAAACGACGGCGGGTCGCATACGATAAGGTCGAAGCGCCGCCCGCGCTTGGCGCAGCCGCGCAGAAAATAGCGCGCGTCCGTCGACCAGAACTCGTGCGCTTCAACCTCCATTTGATTGAGGGTGAAGTTGGCGCGTGACCAGTCGAGAAAGGCGCGGCTGAGATCGACGCTGGTGACATGACTGGCTCCTCCCTGGACGGCGTTGAGGCTGAACCCGCCCGTATACGAAAACAGGTTGAGCACGCGGCATCCCACCGCGTGCGCGCGCAGCCAGCGGCGGTTGGCGCGCTGGTCGAGAAACAGACCCGGAGACAGCCCTTGGGCGCGGCGAAAGTGGTAGGATAGGTCTCCCTCGTTGGCCGTCCATGCTTCCGGTGCGCTCGACGGGTGCTGCCAGCGCGAGCGCGGATCGCGGCCGCGATCCTGCATGAATTGGGCACACCAGTGCGGTGACTGCGCAGCTTCGGCAAAGCCGGCCATAGCTGCGAGGTGCTCTGGCGTTGGTAGCCGGTAACAATAAAACCAGCACACGGGCCCCAGGCGATCGCAGCGAATATGTGCGTCTTCGCCGTGCAGGAGGCGCAAGGTATCCCATCTCGTATAGCGAAAATGCGCCTTGCGCGCGTCGAGTGCTCGCTGCCAGTGTTCGGGTATCACGCGGGGGTCTCCACTTATCGTCTTTGCCGTTTGCTATGGATGGACATAAGTTAAATTACCATTTCAGATGTGCGAAATAGAGCGAGGTCTCCATGGCGGGATATCCCATTGCGGCAGGTGTGGCAGAAATTGAATTATTCTTCAAGAACTCGCGCTTTATCGGCACGGCTGGTCCGGCGGCAAACGTGGATGAGGCCAAGGCCTTTATCGCCGCGGTGCGGGGGCGTTTTGCCGATGCTTCGCACCACTGTTACGCCTTTGCCGCTGGCTATGGGGCCACGGTGACGCACGGAATGAGCGACGATGGCGAGCCCTCGGGGACGGCGGGGCGGCCCATGTTAGCCGTTGTCCAGGGGGCTGATATCGGCGATGTGGTCGTCGTCGCTACGCGCTATTTTGGCGGCACTAAACTGGGAACTGGCGGTCTGGTTCGCGCCTACACCGAAACGGCTCAAGCGGCGCTGGCCGCGCTGCCCGTCGAGGTGAAAGTAGAGACGGCGCTGCTGCGCATTGACCTGAGCTACGACAGCTATGCGCCCTGCCGCAAGCGCATTGAGGAAATGGGAGCTAGCGTAGAACAGGAGGAGTTCGCCGCTTCGGTGGTGCTGCAGGTGCGCGCCGAGGTCGAAGCGGTCGACCCGCTGCGCAGCGCACTCGGGGATATGACAGCGGGCCGCGCGCTTTTCGACGTATTGGATTAGGCGGCGATCGTTCTCTGGATGCCTATTTTGCCCAGCGGATAAGGCCCATTTCCAACGGGTCGCGCAAATCCGGATGATAGGGCAGGACGCGCAGCGTGTAGCCGTGCGATCCGGCTTCTGTACAGGTAAAAATGCCTTCGAATACATGCTTGCCATCGCTGCTGGCGCTCGGTTTCAAAGGATGGGCCTGTGCACCGACGAATTCCTGCTGCGCATTGAGCCGTCCCGCGTAGAGTTCGACGTGCACGTCGCTGGGGGATAGGTCGCCCAGGGTCAGTGAGGCGCTGATTGGCACCTGCATGCCGACCTTGAGCGGGTTGGGGAAAACGCTCTCAACGTTGAGGATGTGCACTTGAGGCCACTTGGAGCGAACGTGCGATTTCCAGTGGGTTAACTCCTCGATGCGGGCTTTGTGACCGTGGAACAGTTGCCAGCGCGCGTGGGTTGGTATGTACATGCGCTCGGCGTATTCGCGCACCATGCGCTGGGTATTGAAATACGGCGCTAATGTGGAAATGGTCTCCTTCATGCGCGCAATCCAAGAGCGCGGCAGGCCCCGTTCGTCTCGCTGGTAAAAGAGCGGAATGACTTCCGTTTCGAGCAGGTCGTACAGCGCATTGGATTCGACTTCGTCTTGGTAGGCCTCGTCCTCGTAGTCTTCGTCTATACCAATCGTCCAGCCCGAATGCATTTCGCAGGCTTCGTCCCACCAGCCGTCGAGCACGCTGACGTTAAGCACGCCGTTCAGCGCGGCTTTCATGCCGGACGTGCCGCTGGCTTCCATCGGGCGGCGCGGGGTGTTCAGCCAAACGTCACAACCCTGCACGAGGTAGCGCGCCACGTTCATATCGTAGTCTTGCAAAAAGAACACGCGGCCGTTAAAGGGCTCTTGCCGCGCTAAGTGGACAATGTCGCGAATGAGCTCCTTGCCCTGCGTGTCCTGTGGATGGGCCTTGCCGGAGAAAAAGATTTGCAGCGGTCGATCTCCGTCGGCAAAGAGCGCGGCCAGTCGCTCTATATTGCGGAAGAGCAGAGTGCCGCGCTTGTAGGTGGCAAAGCGGCGCGCAAAGCCAATGGTGAGGGCATGGGGATTGAGCTGGTCGAGGCGCTCCACTATCTTGGCCGGCGCTGAGCCCTGGCGGCTATACTGGCTGTGCAGGTGAAAGCGGGCAAAATTAATCAGGCGCTGACAGCCGTGTTGGTGGGTATTCCACAACTCGTCGTCGGGGATGTCGAGCACGCGACGCCACACCTCCGGTTTTTGCTGGTCGTTGCGCCAGTTGTTGCCCAGATAGTTGTCAAACAGGTCGGCCATGTCCCGCGAAGTCCACGTCGGCATGTGCACGCCGTTGGTTATCGAGCAGATAGGCACTTCGGCGGGGGCGAAGTCGGGCCACATGCCCTTCCACATTTGACGGCTGACTCTGCCGTGCAATCGACTCACGCCATTGGCCTGGGCCGACAGGCGCAGGGCCAGAACAGTCATGCAGAAGTCGGATTGGTGGTCGTTGGGGTCGAGGCGGCCCAACCCGAGAAATTCTTCGCGCGAGAGGCCCAGTTCTTTGCGCAGGTGGTGCAGGTGCGACTCGACGAGATCGGCGCTAAACCAATCGTTGCCCGCGGCCACCGGGGTATGGGTCGTAAAGATATTGCCCACAGCGCTGGCTTCGCGCGCGGCGGCAAACGATAGGTTTTCCTCGTGCATGAGGCGACGAATGCGTTCCAGTGCTAGGAAGGCCGAGTGGCCCTCGTTCATGTGACAGACCGAAGGCTGGATCCCGATGGCCCACAGCGCCTGCAGTCCGCCGATGCCGAGAAAAATTTCCTGGCGAATACGCATCGATGTATCGCCTCCGTATAGGCGCGCCGTGATATCGCGATCGGCTGGGCTGTTATCCGGCACGTTGGCATCGAGTAGATACAGGGGGACGCGGCCGACCTGCGCTTTCCACAGGCGCGCGCGCACGGTGCCGTGGGCGAAGGGGATGTCGATCTGGAGCGGAGCGTTGTCCTCGCCGTAGATCGGTTCTACTGGCATTTGATAAAAGTCATTTTCCGGATAGCGCTCCATCTGCCAGCCATCGGCGTTGAGCGCTTGGCGAAAGTAGCCCTCGCGGTAGAGCAGGCCAATGCCCACCAGCGGCAGGCCGAGGTCGCTAGCTGCCTTTAGGTGGTCGCCGGCCAGCACGCCGAGCCCGCCCGAATAGATGCGTAGGCCTTCGCTGAGACCGAATTCGGCGGAAAAGTAGGCCACCTGCATGGCACTGTCGCCGTGTTCTTCGGCAAACCAGGTGCGAGCATTTAGGTACTGCTCGTACTCTTCGAGCACGCGGCCAATGTCGCCGCTGGTCGCCTCGTCTTCGAGGAGGGTGCCCAACTGCTCGTTGGTCAGGCTAGACAGAAAACTCCGCGGGTCGCGGCCGCTGGCTATCCAGGTATCGGGATCTATCTGCTGCAGGGCACGGATCGTGTGTGAGCTCCAAGTCCACCACAAGTTGTGGGCAATATCCCAGAGTGGGGAAATTGGTTCGGGAAGGGATGGCAGAATATTGAGCCGATGTATCGGTTTCATCCAGTTCCTCTGTGCAGGGCGTTTGGGGCTGTAGGCGGGGGCGAAAGACGCAGTATAAGAACCTTCTCGACGGCGGTTTTGTCAAGGTGGCAAAATTTGCGAAAAGTTTAACAAATACTATACTTAGCGCAGTTTTCATAGCGATAAATACGGAGGATTTATGGGTGCGAAAGCGGAAGTGATTATCAGCGGATTTGCCGATGAAGGACCGGTCGATAAGAAGGCCGAATCGCAGTTGACCATGCTGGCGGCCCTGGGCATGGGCTACTACAGCGTGCGCTTTGTCGACGTGGGGGGAGGAGTGAAAAATGCCATGCAGCTCAGTCGGAGCGAAGTGCGGCACCTGCGCGCGCTGCACGCGGCGTTTGGCGTGCGGGTCTCCTCGCTGGGCTCGCCCATTGGCAAAGTCAAGCTGCTCGATGTGGAAGACGGCTCCAACAATGCCTTCGTGCCTTTTGCCCGCTATATAAAAAACGACGTGCGGCGCGCGGTAGATTTAGCCGGAGCACTGGAAACGCGCCTGATTCGCGGGTTCTCGTTCTACCACCCGCGCGGAACGGCGCCCGAGCTGTACGTCGAGCAGGCCGCCGAGCGCCTGCACGCCATCTGCGAAGAATGCCAGCGGGGGGATGTGTACTTTGGCCTGGAAGTCGAGGCAAACCTCATAGGCCAGAACGGACATTTGCTGCGCACACTGCACAATATGGTCAATCACCCACGCCTCTATCTGATCTTTGACGGCGGCAATTTGGCCAGCCAGAATTTGACGGCGGTGGAGACGGTGGGCGAGTACCGTGCCATGAGGGCGGGCATCGGTTGGATGCACATCAAGGATTATAAAATCGATCCCAAACTCAAGTGGCAGGGGCACGTCGACGAGGAGCGCCTGAAAAACTTCGTGCCGGCCGACGAGGGCGACTCGGGGCACGAGGAAATCCTGCGCGATTTCAAGAAGCGCATCCCGGCGCTAGGGCGCAAGCTGAAGAAAGCGGGTATTCCGGGTGTTTTCTTGGACCTCGAACCCCACTTAAAAGGGGGCGGGCAGTTTGGCGGGATTAGCGGAGTCGATGGGTTTGGCGTTGCCCTGCGCGCGCTGCTCAACTTACTCGACTACGTCGGCATAGGCTATGCGCTAACCGATTACGCCGACATCGCTGCGCAGAAAAGCTAGGTTGCGTCCTGAGTCGGTGCCCATATCGCACGCGCGGCGCGGCGCCAACAGGAGTGGCTGCCGCGCCGCGCGGAAAATTATACCCCGCTACAAACCCTGCGCGGACAGCTCGGCGTGCCGCTTGTCAAACGCGGCGCTGCTGCGCTCTTCGATGACTTCTAAATCGACGCCGCGCACAAAGCCTGGAATGTTGCCGGCATAAAATTCGCGCTGGTAGTGTGCCTCGTCGGTAAATTCCCAAACCCGCTTTTGCCGTCCTACGCCCGGCCAGGTGATTCGCAGAATGCGTTTGTTCTGGCGGTAGCGCTGTTTGGGCGTGGACTCACCTTCGTCGACGCGGTACTTTTCGATGGCCTTTTCATCGACGTCGACGCCGAGGCCGGGTGCATTGGGCACTGCCATGTAGCCGTCGACTACGTCGAGGCGCTTTTTCAGCAGCGTGCTCTGCCACAGCTCCCAGCAGGTGATATAGGGCAACTGGGCGTGCGATAGCACCGAGCCAAGATGGGCGGCATAGGCGGTGGTGATCCCCGTGCCGACTAGCTGTAGCCAGAAGGGTTTGTTCTGGTTGGCTGCCAGCGCGCCGTGGTAGAGTGTGGCGCTGGTGCCGCTGCCGATGACAAAGCCGTCGCTGCAGTCGTTGCGCAAGTACTGTTCTTGGAAGTGCTCGACGATGGGTTTGCGCACGCGCTCGCGCAGGATGCGCGCGCCGTCGACGTCGCGGTGCAGGTAGAAGGGACTTTCGTAGATGCCGACGTTGGGGTTTTCATCGAGCTGCTGCAGAATGATTTCGGCCTTTGCCTGATTGAGTAGAAATCCATTGAAATCGACGTCGAATTGGTAGTCGGCGGGAACGACTTTGGCGACGGCGTCGGTCTGCGCGATGATGTCGCGCCAGGGGCGGGCCTTCATTTTGAACGTCGTATAGCCGCGCTTAATGGATTCTTTGGCCTCGGCGGCCCAGTCGGCGGCCGGCATATCGATATCCCACCACGAGATTGGACAGCGCTGGCGCACCTGCTGGCCGAGTAGGGCATGTACGGGCACGTCGTTGGCCTTGCCCACTAGGTCGAGACAGGCTAATTGCGGGCCAAAGCCAATGCCGTCGCGCATCATAATGGCCGCTGGGTTTTGACCTATGAGCGCATCGACATCGGATGCACCACTGGTCGAGTCGCCCCAACCGACCAGCCCGCAATCGGTCTCTAGTCGGTAGACGAGGACGCGCTCGTCATGGGTTTGGGCGCGGTGCATGGCGCGCGTGACGCGGGCGGCGTAAAAGGGAATGTTGAGCGCGATGCGCTCTGCGCGTATAATCTTCATGGAATCACCTCCAACGGGGCGTGAGGGGGGTCAAATGAGCAATCGACACACAATCTAACGAAGTTGCAAAGGGGGCGAAATGAGCCAGGCGTACGAAATATTCTTGGGGAGGATACAGGAACTAGCCGATTTGGGCCACGCGCAGTCGTTGCTCAGCTGGGATCAGGAGACCTATATGCCTCCCAAAGGCACGCCGCTGCGCGCCCGCGCACAGGGGACGTTGGCCGGGTTGGCACACGAGCGTCTGACCGACGAGGTGTTGGTTGGTCTGGTACGCGATCTGCAGGATAGCGACTTAGAAGGTGACGCGGCGGTCAACGTGCGCGAGACGGCGCGCGAACAAGCGCGCGCCCTGAAGATTCCCGGTGCCTTGGTCGTAGAAATGACGCAGACGGCCTCGCTGGCGCACGAAGCGTGGGTAGAGGCGCGGGAGAAGGCCAATTTTTCGATCTTCCAGCCGTGGCTAGAGAAAATCCTCGACCAGAAGCGCCAGGTCGCCGATTTGGTTGGCTACGAAGGCTCGATATACAATGCGCTGTTGGACGAGTACGAGCCCTATGCCAAGACCGAGGAGATTGCCGCGCTCTTTGCCGATCTGCGCACCCAACTCGTACCGCTGGTCGAGGCCATAGCGGCCACCGCAAAGCGTCCGGCCGATGGGCTGCTAACGCGCCAATTCGACGTGGCGGTGCAGGAGCAATTCGGTCGCCGGGTGATTGCCGATATGGGCTTTGATATGGAGGCGGGCCGGCTAGATGTGGCGGTGCACCCATTTTGCTCGGGCACCTCGCGCGACGACGTGCGCTTGACGACGCGCTACGCGGCCGACTGGTTGCCCGGTTCGCTGTTTGGATCCATTCACGAGGCTGGACACGGGCTCTACGAGCAGGGCCTGCCGGAGCATGCCAAAGGCGTGCCGGCCGGTCAGAGCGTATCCTTAGGCATCCACGAGTCGCAGTCGCGCATGTGGGAAAATATGGTTGGGCGCAGCCGTCCGTTCTGGCAGCACTACTTTCCGCTGCTGCAGGCGGCGTTTCCCGGAGTGATCGACGACGTGGATACCGATCGATTCTACGCGGCGATCAACCAGGTCGAGCCGTCTTGCATCCGCGTGGAAGCGGACGAGGTAACCTACAATTTGCACATCGCGCTGCGCTTTGAAATCGAGGTGGCGTTGGTCGAAGGTCGCCTTGAGGTCGGAGAACTACCCGACGTGTGGAATGCGAAGATGCAGGAGTACTTGGGGATAACGCCGTCCGACGATGCGCAGGGCGTGCTGCAGGACGTGCACTGGTCCTTTGGCGGCATCGGTTACTTCTCGACCTATTCGCTGGGCAACCTCTACGCGGCGCAGTTTTTTCACAGGGCGCAGCAGGACGTGCCCGATCTGATGGACCAGATTGGCGCCGGCCAGCTATTGGGCCTGAAGGGATGGCTCAACGAGAATGTGCACGCATGCGGGGCGCGCCTGACGGCGGCCGAACTCGTGCAGCAGGTGACGAACGCACCGCTCTCAGCGCAGTACTTTATCGACTATCTGCGCGCGAAATTCGCGCCCCTTTACGATCTGGACTAGCCGGCGACGGCGCGGAAGACGCGCAGCCAGTTGAGCCCCAAGAACTTCTCCAACGAAGCCTCGTCGTAGCCGCGCGCGGCCAGGCCGGCGGTGATCTCGGGCAGCACGGTGGCGTCCTTTACCAGGTCGCCGCCGCCGTCAAAATCCGAACCGAGTCCCACGTGGTCGATGCCGGCAACGGCGATGGCGTGTTCGATGTGGTCGAGGAGCTTTTCTAATGTAGCCTCGCTGTCGGCGACAAAGAACGGCACAAAGGTAATGCCCACGACACCGCCCTTTTCGGCCAGGGCTTGGAGCTGCTCGTCGCGCAGGTTGCGCGGGTGGTCGCACAGCGCACGGCAGCAGTTGTGCGTGCCGATTATGGGGTGCTGGCTGTGCTCGATGGTATCCCAAAAGCCGCGCTCGTTGATGTGCGATATATCGACGAGTATGCCCAACGCGTTCATTTGCTCAACCAATAGCCTGCCAAAATCGGTCAATCCCCCGCCGCCCTCCACTTCGCAGCCATCGGCGGCAAAGGAGCGCGTGCTGTGTGTCAGCGTTACGCTGCGCACGCCGATTTGCTGCAGGAGGGGCAGCACGTAGGGGCTCTTCTCCAGCGCATCGCTGTTTTCAATGGTCAGCACAGCTGCGCGTTTTCCCGCTCCTTTTGCCGCGAGGATATCGTCGGCGCTGCGCGCGAGGATGATATCGCTGCTAAACGCCTCCAATTCGCCCATGAAATAGCCCAGCGCATCTAGGCCGTAGAGCAGATGGTTGCCCCAGGGACGCGTGCAGTCGACGGCGAAAAAGGCGGCATCCAAACCGCCTGTCCGCATTCGGGGCAGGTCGAGCTGAATCGTCTCGTCGCCCAGCGGCGTTTGATACTGTCGCAAATAGGCAACCGCGCCGGAGCGCTGGCGCCAGTCGGCCGGTTGGGTGCCGTCCAGCCGCAGGTTGCCGCGGCGGATAAGGGCGACGATGCTGTCGTTGTGCCCGTCGATAACGAGTGCGCGTTCGTGCAGAGCCGTATCCACGTCACATTTCCTCATAGGTATCGCGAAACAGGGTCATCGATTCGACCTCAAGATCGAGCGGGCCGTCGTAGCGCAGTAGAAATCGCATATCCTGCTCATGCGGTTGGTAGAAGGAGAGTTCAAACACTCCATCGCCCAGCGGCCATGTAGCCTGCCAGGGGGGATAAATTCCTTCGGCCAGGGGGCGGTAGTAGCCAGGGTTGGCCACTGTGGGGAACTCGGTGCGATCTTGGGTAAACCATGTATAGACCAATGCCTGCATCAGATCTTTTGAAGTAGAAATGGGATAGGCAGCTAAGAGGACAGGGGGAGAGTTGCGCTGAAAAAGGGTGTGGAAAATAGGGCCGCTTATTCGATAGCGAATGCGATAGTATCCTCGAGGAAGCTTGGGATAGCTGTGGTCCAATGCGTATTTCCCTGTGCCCTTTTCCAATCGCTCGTCGATATGACTGATTTCCTCGCTTTGCTTAGGCTGGTGCCGCAGCGGAATAACTTGCGCGTTGATTTGTCCTATGTGCAGCGAGCCGCTGCCCGAATATTCCAAGTACAATTTGGAAACAGCCGGCTCGTCTACGTGCAGGAAGATTGGGTTGGGAGGTTCTCTGTTGCTGCCTAAGGGGTAGCTAATTCGCTGCTCATAAGGCGAAACAGCAACCACAGTGTTTCGCTTGGTGATGACGAGATGCCCGCTAATTTGGTCAGAGCTTCCTCCAGCTTGTAGGTCGGGGAAAGACAGTTGATACAGGCCGGGATAGAGGAACCTTAAAACAGGCATAAACATGACAGATGCATTTATGAAGGTTGCAGGCGTCACATCGGACAAAGCGCTGATGGCTCCTAGCGGATCTTGCCGACCTACTCCTGTGTGCCTCAATGGGATAGAGTATTCCATCGAATTGGGCTCGTCTACTGGATAGCCCGGGCGCATGCGCGTCATATAAGGGGATACGGCGTGCTGTGAGAGGCGTGTCGCCGCCGTTGCCGTATTGCCCCATAGAGTGGGCAGTATGGCAACGGCCATACCTACCATCCAGCGCCAGTGGGGGGGAGCCTGTGCAAAGTGGACTAGCCACGCATAGAGGGCAGCGGCCAGCAGCAGCCAGAATGACCAATCAAAGAGCGGAGTCGCCGTTTGCTCTTGAGGGAAAAAGTGCAGGGAGAAGGGGTAGAAGTCGTTGAGCGTGCGTCCGAGAAGATCGCGGCCGGCGTAGCCGCCTTCGGTGAGGTTCGCCGTTTGCACCACGCTTTCAATGCTGGCGGCTAGCGCCAACGCCGCTAAAAAAGCGCCCAGAGGTTGGCGCAGCACAATCGGTAGGGCAACGGCCAATCCGTAGACCAGTGTCGGCAGCGCCGTCAGCAGAAAGCGCGCTGGATAGCAGAAGCCAAAGCCCCAATCGGGATGCAGGCCATTGGTCGCTGCAGTGGCGCCATAGAGTCCGATAACGACGAGAATGCGGCGGTCGCGAGTCCGAGCGAGAACGGCCCAGCCGAGCAGGGCAAAGAAAAAAATGGGGGATGCATTGAGCAGGCCCTTGCCCATGTTCAGCCAGTGTCCTGGTAGGGATGTGGGCCAAGTCGCCACATCGAGCGCGCCCTCTTCCCAGGCGTTGCCGGGGCGAAAGGGGCCCATCCAATCGCCGCTGAAGGCGAAGTGGAACGATATCAAGGCGTAGAGGGCCAACAGCACGACGGAGGCAATGGCTACTAGGGCCCAGCGCCGCTGTGGGCTAAACCAGGCCTGGGCGAGGACGGCAGCGCCGGCCAACAAGCCAATCGGCGCATAGCGGGCATGGAGAAAGGGCAGGCAGGACAGCAGCAACGTCAGTCCGGTCAACGCGGCGGTTTCGAGGCGTCCCCCCAGGGGCTGGTAGTGGCCGCCGGGGCGCTGCCAGCGGGCGAGCGCGCACAGGGCGATGAGTGCGATAAAGAGGGCGGGAATCTCCGGGTAGAACTGGTTTGAAAAGAGGAAAAGCGGGCCCGTGCAGGCCGCAATCAGCGTCGCGCTAAGTGCGGCAGTATAGTCGACGTCGAGGCTCCTGAGCCAGAGAAAGAGCAGCGACGCGCAGCACGAGGTGAGTAGGACCATGAATAGCGCTGCACCGAGGCGCGGATTTTGCCACAGCTCCAAGCCGGCCCAATAGGCGGGCAATAGGGCGATGGATAGGCCGATGGGGTGGACCGAATGCACTTTTCCCTCCGGTGAACCGGGGGCCTTGTGCACGGCAAACTCGCGCACGTGGAATTCGTTGGCCTGCTCCTCGCTGAGGTTATTTGCCAGATCCATATCGCCGTCGTGTAATAGGCTCTGGGTGACGCGCAGATACTGGCCCTCGTCGCCGTGCAGCATGGTAATCTGACAGAAATACAGAGCGTATAACCCGTAGCACAGCAGGCAAGCACTGCCCAGCGCGATGGCCGTATAGGCACTGCGGGCGTGCTGTGAGGGCGAAGGGGTGCCGGCGTCCGCGCCTGGTACATTGGCCGCAGGCCAGTGCACATAGGAGAGGATTGCCAGCGCCAGCGCCCAGGTTGCATGAGGAGTCCACAGCAGCGTTAGAATGGGCAGGAGTGCCGTCAGTGGAGACCACAGTGCGGCTAGGCGCACTAGGCACAGGAATAGGGCAAAGAGCGCCATGCGCTGCAGGCGCTCTTGCAGATCAGCCGTCCTCGCTGGGCTGCCCCAGCGCAAGCGCAGGTAGTATAGCAGTAGGCTAGCTATACTGATGAGCCACGGTCCCAAAGCCCAGTCGCCCCGCCAGCCGATTGGGCTAATAACTAGCTTTAATGCTTGGCTGGCCCCGGCCACTTGGACCTCAATGCCCGCAGAGAGAAACCAGGCGCAGAGAACGCTGCTGGCTAGGCAGAGATCGAGCAGGGGAAGGCGCTGGGGATTGGGCTGGATAAGGGCTGCGATGCGGCTCATGAAGGTCGAGCGCTTTCGGCGTCGAGGGCGATGCGGCTGCCGGTCGCCGCGCGCTGGCCCTGGTACTTGCCCCGGTAGGGATTGGGGGTCGCCTGATCCATGCGCGCAAAAACGAGCTGGCAAATGCGTCGATCGGCCTGCAGGCGGATCGGCAGGCGATTGGCGTTGTACAGCTCCAGCGTGATCGTCCCCTCAAAACCGGGATCGACCCAGCCGGCATTTTGTATAAAGAGCCCAATGCGCCCAATCGAAGAGCGCCCCTCGACAAAGGCCGTCACGTCGTTGGGCAGGCGAATGTACTCGCGGGTTGTGGCCAGCAGAAAGGAGTTGGGGGGAATAATAATTTCGCGCTGAGTGATCTCCTCGTAGCGCACGTCCTCGTCGAGGCGAATCACATCGAGGCGGTTCTCGTCGACTTTGAGAAAGTGGTCTCCGAGCCGCACGTCGATTGAGGCGGGCTGGATCTGCTCTGCATCGAGTGGTTCGACGAGCAATTCACCGCTGTCGAGCATGGCCTTCAGCGTAATGTCGGATAGAATCATGCGTAGTGCTCGGATGTGGCAGTGGGCGTGTCTACCAGGTGCGTGCCAGCTGCGTCAATAGGCGCACGCCAAAGCCGACGCCGCCCTTGCGCACGTAGTGGCGGTGCGCATCGCTGGACGCGGTGCCGGCGATGTCGAGGTGGGCCCAGGGATAGTTGGTGGCAAATTCAGCCAGCAGCGCCGCAGCTGTGCTGGCGCCGCCGGGAGGACCACCGGAGTTTTTTACGTCGGCGATATCGCCCTCGATTTGCTGGCGGTATTCGGGCCACAGCGGCAGTCGCCACAGCCGCTCATGCGTTTGCGCCCCGGCCTGTAACAGCCGCTCGGCTAAGTCGTCGTCGTTGGCAAATAGGCCAGCGGCGTGGTGGCCGAGCGCGGTGACGCAGGCACCCGTCAGCGTGGCCAGATCGACTACGGCGACCGGCTTAAATCGCTCCACATAGCTCAGCGCATCGGCTAAGACGAGGCGGCCCTCGGCATCGGTGCTGAGGATTTCGATCGTTTTACCCGAAAGGGTAGTAATGACATCACCCGGACGAAAGGCATTGCCGTCGGGCATGTTTTCGGCCGCGGCTATAACGCCGATCACGCGCCGCGGCAGGCCGAGTTCAGCCACGGCCTGCATGGCGCCAAAGACGGCGGCTGCCCCCGACATATCCTTTTTCATGGAGACAATGCCGCTTACGCTCTTGAGCGACAGGCCCCCGCTGTCAAACGTGATGCCTTTGCCGACAAATACCAGCGGCTGCTCTCTCCTGCGCGCGTTGTATTCCATGCAGATGAAACGCGGTGGATTGGAACTGCCCCGGCCTACGGCCAGCACGGCGCCCATGCCGAGTTTGGCCATGGCCTTTTCGTCGAGAATGCGCACCTTGAGGTGTTCGTATTGCTGGGCCAGACGGCGGGCCTGGTCGGCTAAGTAGAGCGGGGTGACGGTGTTGCCGGGATGGTTGATTAGGTCGCGAGCGGCGGCCGTAGCCGAGGCTAGGGCTTGACCGGACCGCACGCCCTGGCGCAGGGCGGGCAGTTTGGCCGCATCGTGTTCGACGAGGGTCAGTTGCCGCAGCGAAGGGGATCGGGTATCCGAGCGATAGTGCTCAAAGCGGTAGAGCGCCAAGGCACTTGCCTCGGCCAGGGCCTGGGCCGCTGCGGCCGTTTCTAAGCCATCGGCGCTGCCGCCGTGTAGAATGGTTGCGGCGCGCTGGCACCCTATTTTGTCGAGCGCTAGCGCTGCTTGCGCTGCGGCGCGTCGGGCCGCTTCGGCATCGAAAGAGGCCTGTGCACCTAGGCCGACGACCAGCACGCGCGGTGCGGCGATCTTTCCCTGGCTGTAGAGGAGCAGCGTTTCGCCGCTGGCGCCGGTAAGGTCACCCAGATCGATGGCCGCACGGATTTGCCCGCCCAGCGCGCGATCAACGGCGGCCGTCGCTCCACCAGGTGCACTGTCGGCAAAAAGATGGACGACGAGCGCATCGGCGCGCTGTTTTTGAATTTCTCCCTTTCGTACTGTAACTTTCATGTTTTCTCGCAGGTTAGGGCGGAAAGTATAGATGGGCTCTCATCTGCTGTCAAGCTGCTTTCCTCTGTTCATGGGCCCACTGTTGCATATATTCTTTGGCATATGAATGATCCAATTATAGACCAGCTCCGTTCGTTTCTAAAGGCCGACCAACTCCTGACCTCGGAGGAAGATCTAGATGTGTACTCCTTCGACGGCACGGCGCTCCTGCACCAGAAGCCGCGGTGCATTGCCCTGCCGGAAAGCAGCGCGGAGATAGGGCGCATTCTGCAGGTGGCCAACGGCGCCAAGGTGCCGGTAGTCACGCGCGGATCGGGGACGGGGCTGGCTGGCGGTTCGGTGCCTGTAGAGGGGTGCATCGTACTCTGTCTGGTGCGCCTGAACCGCATTTTGGCGCTCGATGTAAAAAATCTCGTTATGGTAGTTGAACCCGGTGTGCTAACGCAGAAAATTGCCGACGAGGCCAGTGCGGCAGGGCTCTTTTATCCGCCCGATCCGGGGTCGATCAAGATTTCCACAATCGGCGGCAACGTAGCCAACAACTCCGGCGGTCTGCGCGGTCTCAAATACGGCGTTACGCGCGACTACGTTATGGCGCTCGAAGTCGTCCTGGCCGACGGGCAGGTGCTGCAGACGGGCAGCAAATGCGTCAAGGACGTGGCTGGTTTTTCGCTGCGCGACTTGTTTATCGGCTCGGAGGGCTGCCTCGGCGTGATTACCAAAATCACGCTCAAACTCATACCGCAGCCCGCTGCAAAAAAGACCATGTTGGCGCTCTTTGACAGCATGACGGCTGCCGCCGATACCGTCTCGTCGATCATCGAAAATAAGATCATTCCCTGCACGCTGGAATTTCTCGATCGGGTGACGGTCGAGTGCGTCGAAAGCCATGCTCAGATCGGCTTGCCCACCGACTGCGAGGCGCTGCTGCTAATGGAGGTCGATGGGCATCCAGCACAGGTCGCCGAGCAGGCCGAACAGGTCGTGCAACTTGCCCGCGCCGGCGGCGCGCGCGAAGTGCGCCTGGCCGAATCGGCCGAGGAGGCGCTCCGATTGGCCTCGGCGCGGCGCACGGCATTTTCAGCGCTGGCGCGCCTGGCGCCAACGGTCGTTCTCGAAGACGTGACCGTGCCGCGCAGCGAACTGGCGCGCATGGTTGCGCGGATCGACGAAGTAGGGCGGCGACACGGCGTGAAGGTGGGTACGTTCGGCCATATGGGAGACGGCAATTTGCATCCGACCTTCCTGTGCGACGAGCGCGACCAGGAGGAGATGCAGCGCGTTGAACAGGCCATGCAAGAGGTCTTTGACTTCGCCATTGAGCTCGGTGGCACCATCACCGGCGAACACGGAGTGGGCCTGGCCAAAAAGCCTTTTTTGCCGGCTCAGTTAGGCGACGTTGGCATGGCGATGCTGCGCCGCCTCAAAGACAGCTTTGACCCCAACGGCATCCTTAATCCGGGTAAGGTATTCGATTGAGCGACAGCGAGCTAAACCTGCTGCGCGATCTGGACTATTCCGTCGTGCAACAATGCATGCACTGCGGCATGTGTCTGCCAACCTGTCCCACGTATGTCGAGACGCTGAACGAGCGCTCGTCGCCGCGCGGTCGCATCGCCATGATGCGGGCCGTTGCCGACGGTCGCCGCGAACTGAGCGAATCCTTTGCGGAGGAAATGTACTTTTGTCTGGGCTGTCTGGCCTGTCAGACGGCCTGCCCGGCCGGTGTTAACTACGGCCAGCTCTTTGAAAGCGCAAGGGCCGAGATCGAGCGCCAGCAGCTATTGGATTCGCCCAAGCGTCGGCGCATTCGCCGCTGGACGCTGGGCTGGCTCTTTGCCGAACAGCGCCGCCTGCAGCGCGTTGCGCGATTGCTGCGCCTATATCAGCGCAGCGGTTTGGAGCGCTTCGTTCGATCCATCGGCCTGCTGCGGCTCCTGCCCCAGTCGCTGCGCGAGTTGGAGCAGTTGACGCCGCGCATTAGCAGCGCATTTACTGCCGAACACCACGCCCGCACGGCCGATCCGCCGGATGCTCGGTATGGGGTCGCGCTGGTCGGCGGCTGCGTGCAGGACGTCGCCTTTGCCGATACCAATGCCGATACCATATACGCCCTGCGGCAAAACGGCTGTCGGGTTCTGCTGCCCTCCGACCAGGTTTGCTGCGGCTCGCTGCACGCGCACAACGGCGATCTCGAATCGGCCCGCGCGCTGGCGCGCCGCAATATCGATGCCTTTGCCCCAGAAAACGTCGACGCCATTATCGTCAATGCCGGCGGTTGCGGTTCGCACGTCAAGCACTACGATCACCTGTTGCGCGACGATCCCACCTACGCATCGCGCGCAAAGAGTTGGAGCGAAAAGGTTAGGGATATACACGAGTTTCTCGTCGAAATTGACTTTCGCGCACCTGCTGTAGGATGCGGTGTCGGCGCGGTGACCTACCACGAGTCGTGCCATCTCAAACACGGCCAGGGCGTATCGGATGCGCCACGGCAGATTTTGCGGGCCATTCCCGACGTAGAGTTGGTCGAATTGGCCGAAGCCGATTGGTGCTGTGGCAGCGCCGGAATCTACAATATTACGCAGCCGGAGATGTCGATGCGCCTGCTCGATCGCAAGATGGGCAATGTGCGCAACACGGGAGCGCCGGTCGTGGCAACGGGAAACCCCGGCTGTGTCATCCAACTGCAGCACGGCGGGCACCGCGAGGGGATAGATCTTCAGGTAGTGCACCCCATTTCGCTGCTGGCTGACGCCTATCGCGCCGAGGAGAAGGTATCGTGAAACACTACGGATTGACGATCGAACTAAAGAATGATCCGGCGCTTATCGCCCAGTACAGAGAATTTCATGCCAACCCATGGCCCGAGCCGCTGCGCGGGTTGCGCGAAATCGGCATTCTCGATATGAAGATCTTCCTGCTCGGAACGCGCATGTTTATGTACATGACGACGACGGATGAATTTGAGGCCGAGCGCGACTTTCCGACCTACGTCGAGCGCAACCCCAAAGCGGCCGAGTGGGATGCGCTGATGCGCACCTTTCAGCAGCAGGTTGCCGAGGCGCGCGAAGGCGAGTGGTGGGCGGAGATGGATATGGTCTTCGATTTGCAGCTACACGTTTAATGGGATGAGATACAATTGCACGGGGAAAGGCGTCCGCTGCTGCCGGCGCGTCGCCTGCAAAGTGCGTCAGCATACCGATACCATTACTAGGGCAGGTAGAGACCGATAGGCGAAAGGAGACCATGCTCGCCGGAGACGATGTGCAGTTTAGCAAGCCGACTCGCAAGCCGCAGAACCCCTGTTTTTCCTCTGGGCCGTGTGCCAAGCGGCCGGGCTGGAGTTTAGCGGCGCTTGCCGCCGCACCGCTGGGCCGATCGCACCGGGGCGTGCTCGGCAAGGCGCGCCTGGCCGAAGTCATTGAGCGCACGCGCGCTGTGTTGGAGATTCCCGACGATTACCGCATCGCCGTCGTGCCCGCCTCCGATACGGGTGCCGTGGAGATGTGTTTGTGGTCGTTACTAGGGGAGCGCGGCGTCGATATAGCCGGCTGGGAGAGCTTTGGCAAGGGCTGGGTGACCGATGTCGTCAAACAGCTCAAGCTGGAAGATGTGCGCGTCTTTACCGCCGACTACGGCCAGCTACCCGACCTAACGGAGTGGGATAGCCAGCGCGATATCGTCTTTACCTGGAACGGCACGACCTCGGGCGTATGCGTGCCGAATGGAGATTGGATTGCCGACGACAGGGAAGGTCTGACGATCTGCGATGCGACATCCGGCGTATTTGCCATGGCACTGCCGTGGGACAAGCTGGACGTGGTGACCTATTCGTGGCAAAAGGCGATGGGGGGCGAGGCGGCGCACGGCATGCTCGTGCTCAGTCCGCGCGCCGTGCATCGCTTGGAGTCCTACGAACCGCCCTGGCCCATGCCCAAGCTCTTTCGCATGAGCAAAGGAGGCCGGTTAGACGAAGCCCTCTTTAAAGGCAGTACGATCAACACGCCCTCCATGCTCTGCGTAGAAGACGCAATCGACGGGCTAAAATGGGCCGAATCCATTGGCGGCCTGCCCGAGCTCATACGGCGTTCGCAAATCAATTTGGCCTGTTTGAGCGACTGGGTTGCGTCCAGCGATTGGGCGGCTTTTCTCGCCAGGGACAGCGCGTGCCGATCGAGCACGTCGATCTGTTTTACGATTGTCGACTCGTGGTATAGTCAACTCGCTGAACAAGAACGGAGAGCGCGGGCCGGAGTACTGGTCGACCTGCTGGAAGAAGAGGGCGTCGCCTACGATATCGGTGCCTATCGCGATGCGCCACCGGGATTGCGGATATGGGGTGGATCAACCGTGGAGCGCAGCGACGTTGAGGCGCTCTTGCCCTGGTTAGACTGGGCTTGGAGCCGGGTAAAAGCTGCTGGGTAGCTTTTGCGCGATTGCATCAGGCCGGGGTGCGCCCCTGTCTGCATACGGAGTTGGCCTCTTGCGCTAGGGGGCCGGTTCGTAGGCGGCCAGCATGACGATGCCGATTTGATCGAGGGCCTGTTCCCAGGCTTCCTGCACGTCTGCGGTCCAGGCTTCGCCGGCGAATTCTTCCATGACGCACAGCAGCGTGCCGCCGACCATCAGATAATGGCTCGACTCGACGCCGTAGCGCTGGTGGCGCTTGCCGAGGGCGGTTAGCGCGGCTTTGAGTTTTTGGGGCGAGCGCAGGTTATTGACCGTCAGGACGAGCGCGTTGATGAGGTGCTTTTTTTGCGCTTCCATATCGACGTCGGCAAAGAGCGGATCCACTTCCGGATAGTCTGCCAAAAGCTTCTCGTAGAAGCGCTCGACCAGCTGCTCTGCGCTGGGTGCTAATAGGGCAAAGCTCGATTCGAGTAACTCTACGCGTAGGCCGCTTTCTTCCCCTTGTGGCTGCACCTTCTCTTCCTTCTCTTCCTCATCGTCTTCTCCCGTTCCCCACAGCGTTTCTACCTCTTCTTCAAGGCCGGATTCGCCCTCTAACATGGGCGTAACATCGTCCAGATCGCCGACTTCTCTAGGGACATCCTCGGCCGATTCCACCTCGGCCGATAGCGCCTCTTCTGTGGGGGCTGGACCGTCGCCCTCCGCTCTGGGCTGTGCGCTCTGGGCTTCCTTCTCTTCCCATGCGGGCGCGGGCTGATTTTGTTTGGCGATATGGGCCACGTCAAAGGGGGAACTGGCCTGTGCATCGCACAAAAAGAGGATGCGATCGCTGCCGCGCGGTCCACCGTCTTCGATTTGCCAGCCGCTGCGCGCATATTCGCTGACGGCGCGGCGGAAGAAGGCCTCGTTGACAAAGGCCCTGCGCTGGTCGTCGTGCTCGAGTACGATTTCCAAGGGATTGGTTCCATCGTAGCGGATATATACGTCTTGGTCAATCGCCTGCAGCTGCGTTTTCATCCACTGCAGTTCTTCTTCTGTCAGCGTTTTGACTTGGCGTGGCGTAACGGCCATAGGGTAAATGGCTCCTTTGTAAGTACTAAGTGATACTAAGTATATCGGCGAGAGGGGAAAAAAGTTTAGGCGCGTGTATTAGGAGCGTGTATAAGGAAGGGCATGAAAAAAGGCCCTGTTCCACGCAGCGGAGGAACAGGGCCCGAATGGGGTTGGCGCACGGGCGTTATTAGCGCTTCTTGGCCGCCGCTTTCTTCTTGTTACCAGCCTGCAGGCGGTTGGCTGCGCCGACGGAGCCGATGTGCAGCGTATCGTAGGCCTGCTGCGATGATTCAAAAGGCCCATCGTGCGTTTTGGCGCCGTGCCAGTTGGGGTTGGTGTACATGGGATTGGGCGCGCCCGTTGCCTTTTCGCGCTCGGCGATATGGGCTAGCATGCGCTCCTCGAGCATGGCGACGACGGCTTTTTCCCTGTTGGCGAGGTTCTTTAGCTCGAGCGGGTCTTCGGATAGGTTATAAAGCTCGACGCGCGGCTTGAAGTGGAAGTCGGGTTCGAGGGCGATCATCAGCTTCCACTGTGGCGTGCGCCAGCCGTGCTTGCGCATCCAGGTGCACTCGGTGATGTAAAACTCCGAGTAGTTGGATGCGCGCTGACCGGCGATGAGCGGCAGCAGTGACTGACCGTCGAACTGGATATCCGCCTTCACGTTGAGCAATTGCAGGATCGTCGGCACGAGATCTTGGTGCAGCGTCGTGCCTTTGACGCGCTGGCCGGCGGGCACTTTGCCGGGCAGGCGAATGATCAACGGCACGTAGAGCGTATTGTCATACATGCCGTGGTGGTCGTACCAGCACTCGTGTTCGTAGAGCGTTTCGCCGTGGTCGCCGTTGATGACGATCAGCGTGTCATCCTCCAAGCCAAGTTCGGAAACGCGGGTGATAATGCGCTGAATGCAGGCGTCCATATAGGCGATGGCGCCGTCGTACTGCGCGTCGACGTAGTGGCGGTCGGTTACGCCCGGCGGCATCCAGTCGGCGAAGAAGTCGCAAAACGGTTTAAAATTAAAAACCGGCTGCATCGATTTGTTCTTGGGATCGAATTCATTGCCGCTGTAAAACATGCGTTCAAAGGGAGCCGGGGGCAGGTAGGGGGCGTGTGGGTCCATATGGCGGAGAAAGAGGAAGAACGGCTTTTTCGACTTAGACAGGCGTTCGAGCTCGGGTATGGCGACTTTGTTGAGCTCTTCGGCTTTTGGGCTGCGACCGGTTTCCCAGGAACCCCAGCCCGGGTAGTCGAAGTAACGGTCAAAACCGCGCGAGCTGGGATTGCCGGTGAAGCCGACGCAGGACGTATTGTAGCCGTTCTTTTTTAAAATTTCCGGCAGCGTGCGCACCTTTTTGGGTAGTCCACCGCGGTGGCGCAGGGCCACGACCGAAGTGGAAAAGCAGTCGAGGCCGGTGAGCATCGAGGCATAGGCCGAAGTGGTGGGAATATGCGGAGAATAGTTGCGCTCGAAGAGCGTGCCGCCCTCGGCGAAGCGGTCGATGTGTGGAGTCGTCTGGCGGTGATAGCCATAACAACTCATATGATCGGCGCGCAAACTATCGATGCCGAGGAGAATGAGGTTGGTCTTTTTTGTGGGCATAGGTGTCCCCTTTGCGTTGTAAAGTGTACGAGCAGGGGCAATGCTAAAGCGAGAAGGAGGTATCGTCAAGGGAGGGGATAGAGCGGATTGAAAGAGGGCGCGCCATTGCTTAGATTTCGCCGGCGCAGGGTCGATGGCTGCGCGCGGTGCGCGGTTGGATAGACCTGTGTGAGCATGTGTCATTAGAAGGGAGAATGGGCAAATGGGTAAGAAGTTAAAGGTGGCCGTAGTTGGTGTCGGGGGCATCGCCGGTGCGCATATGCCCGGCTGGAAAGCATCTGAAGATGTCGAGTTGGCCGCCGGTTGCGACGTCAACGCCGAAGTGTTGGGCAAGTGGGGTGCCGAGCACGGAGTCGATCGACTCTACAGCGATGTTGAAGCGCTGTGGGCCGATGACGATATCGATATCGTCGATATATGTACCCCCAATATGTATCATGCGCCGCTGAGTATAGCGGCATTGGAATCCGGCAAGCACGTGATCTGCGAAAAGCCGCTGGCGCCAACGCCAGACGAGGTGCGGCAGATGATCGCAGCACGCGACCGCTCGGGTAAGTTGCTGATGACGGCGCAGAGCGTGCGCTTCTCTGGCAATGCGCGCGCCTTTAAAGAGGAGGTAGATGCCGGTGCGCTGGGCGAGGTCTATCACGCGCGCTGCTGGGCGCTGCGCCGCGCGGGCGTGCCGGTGGGGCCCGGCTTTATTCAAAAAAAGAACAGCGGCGGGGGACCGTGCATTGATATCGGCGTGCACATGCTCGATTTGGCCCTGTGGTTGATGGGCAATCCGCAGCCGGTATCGGTCAACGGCGTATCCATCGCGCCGCTGGCGCACAGAGAGGGCGCCTTTTCCGAATGGGGGCGCGCGCCCATTCCGCCTGAATACGACGTCGAGGATTTTGCCGCCGGCTTCGTGCGCTTTGCCAACGGGGCGACGATGGTGTTGGAAATGAGCTGGATGCTGCACCACGGCGGTTCGGAAAGCGGCGTCTGGCTCTATGGAAAAGACGGCGGCGGACACTGGCCTGCGTGCGAGTTTTTTCAGACGAACTACCAGACGCGCCAGCACTATAATCGCACGCTCAAACTGCACAGCGATGGGCTGGGATCGCACGCCGAAGAGTGCATTGCCTTTGCGCGGGCCATCGCACAGGGCGAGCCCTCACCGGTGCCAGCTGAGCAGTCTTTACAGGTGATACAAATCCTCGATGGAATTTATCGCAGCCAGGAGACGGGGGCCGAAGTGCGCCTCGACTGAGATGGATGAGTTCGAGCAGATCGAGGGCCGGCACGCGCGCGTGAAGGCCCTCTTTTTGTGCCTGCGATGAGCGCTGTATGCAGCGGCCCTGAACAAGTGGATAAGAGCGCATATCGAGTCGTGTCGGTTCGCTTGTATAGGGGATAAGTGGATCCAGTTTAATGAAATTATATTAAGCTGTAAATTTTTTTCCCCGAAGTAAGTTATTTAAAAATAAAATGTTGCAAAAAGTACAAAAGTGGCCAGGTTACAATGTGCTTGACTTATATACAAATGAACAGTATTATTTTGTGCAGGTATTGGCCATTGCCTGTTCGTTGAGAATCCGGGAGTAACTGATCGGCAGTTCGCTTCCCTTATTTAAAGAGAGAAAAAGCCATGCAGCGATTTACCCTATTGAGTGGCCGGACCGCATATCAGGCCAAAGGCTTGCCAACATCGGACTGGTTGAATGCGCTAACGGGAGCGCTAATCATCCTCGTAATGACGTATCCCACCATTCGCCATTTGGCTTAGCCAAGCGGGGACGAGCGATATGTCTTCTATAGATAAGGAGCGCATTGAGCGGGCAGCCCGCATCTACGCCACCAATTTCGACGCGGGTATTGCGCTGGGTATCGCCCCGGGCAGTTTTGGGCGCCTGTGTAGGCGCTACGGCATAGAGACGCCGCAGGCGCGCCGCCGTCGCCGCCGTGTCCAATGGCAAGCGCGATAGTTGCAAATGGGCCGCTATAATTAGGTTGGACTGAGTGATATAGGTTGGATACAATACGCCAGGAAAAGGAGAAGGATATGTCGCGCGGCAGTGTAAACAAAGTAGTGCTGATCGGCAATCTCGGAGCCGATCCCGATGTGCGCTTCACTGCAAGTGGAGCACAAGTTGCCCACTTCAATTTGGCAACGAGCGAAAGCTGGCAGGATAAAAACGGCGAGCGCCAGGAGCGCACGGAATGGCATCGCATCGTCTTATGGCGGCGGTTGGCTGAAATCGCCGCCCAGTATATCAAGAAGGGCAATAAGGTGTATATCGAGGGAAAGCTGCAGACGCGCAGTTGGGACGACAGCAACGGCCAAAAGCGCTACACGACGGAAATAGTCGCTCAGAGCTTGGAGATGCTCGACAGCGCCAACGGCGGCCCGGCCGATCTTGACTTGAGCTATGGGGGCGGCCAGCGCACCGCGGTTGCTCGAGTAAATAGTCCGCAGGTGGGGGAAGAAGAGTTGCCGTTTTAGCCCTATTTCAAGCAGCCTTGACCGGGTGCTATCGGGGGTATTAGATTGGTCACGCTTCCACGAGGGAGCGTGACCTTTTTATGCCTAATGGGAGGAAAACATGGCTTTCGAACTCAATGCCAAAGGTAAGTTCAAGGATCTAACGCCGAGCTATCGCGGCGCGCGTTTTCAAGACGGGCGCCCCAAGGTCAACGACAATATCCTCAAGCGCATGAAGAAGGTAACGGTCGAAGAAGCGTGGGGCGTATTGGCCGGCAAGGGCCATCACTTTCAGTTCGAAGGCAACTGGCTCAACCTGCATCCCGACCGGGTCGTGGTAGGGCGCGCCGTCACCTGTCGCTATGTGCCGCACCGGCCCGATTTGAACGATATCGTCCAGGCCGACGGCAAGCGCAAAAAGTATATCGGTGGCCAGAACAGCTGGGTCATTGATTCGCTCGTCAAAGACGACGTGTTGGTCGTAGAGCTATTCGGCAAAATAGTTAAGGGAACGTTTATCGGCGATAATCTCGGCACGGCCATCAGCGTAAATACCGGTGGCACTGGGGTGGTTATCGACGGCAGTATTCGCGACGACGAGCGCGTGCGCCAGTTGCCCCTTAACGTGCTGTGTCGCGGCACGCATCCGACGGCCATTGGCGAAGTGACGATGGCCGAGATGAACGGACCGGTTCGCATTGGCGATACCACCTGTATGCCCGGCGATATCGTATTGGCCAAGCAAGCCGGTGTCGTATTTATTCCGCCGCAGTATGCTAAAGAAGTAGTCGAGCAGTCGGAAAACGTGCGCCTGCGCGACTACTGGGGCAAGAAGAGCATTGCCGACGGTCGCTATACCCCGGGCGAGGTGGATAGGCGCTGGTCGGAAAAGATGGAAAAAGAGTTTGCCAAATGGCAGAAGGAAGTAGATATCAACGCCATTTTTGACGAGCTATAGCAGCGCATTCGCCAACGATGTGAGGGCGCATTGTCGAGGCCCGGAGACGGCGAGCTCCGGGCCTCGATGCGTACCCGCTATACGCCGATCGGCGCGCGCGTGAACGAGTCAATTCCCATGGTGTGCACTGCCTCGATCTGGCTCTGTGGCTGATGGGCTATTCAGAGCCGGTAGCCGTCAGTGGCTCAACGTACGATCCGCTCACTCGTGGCCTTGGCCGATAGGGAGGGCGCGTCGTTTGACGTGGAGGATCTGGCCTGTGGATTGGTCAAGTTTGCCAACGGCGCCACGCTGATTTTAGAGGCCAATTGGGCGCTCAATATACGCGAAAACGAGCACATGGTCACGTCGCTGTATGGCACGCAAGGAGGCTTGGTGCAGCGCAATATAGGGGGAGGCTACGAGTTTGAAGCTGAGTTGTATACGGCAGAGGGCGAGAGTCACTTCACCAAGAAGCTGGACCGGCGCACGCAGCGTGCACTTCCCTCATACGGAGAATTTGTAGAGAGCATCTTAGAGAAGCGCCAGCCCATTGCCACGGGCGAGCACGGACTCAAAGTAATGAAAATTCTCGATGGCATTTACAAGAGTGCGGCTACCGGCAGGGAAGTGCGCTACCGCTCGCACTAACGCGCGAGCGCCGTGCGAGCGGTAAACGTTGGTGCCAAGTCTATTTATTGGGCTGTGGCGTCGTGCGCAGGTAGGGCTTGACCGCCGTAAAGCCCTTTGGCAACTTGGCTTTGGCCTGATCGTCGGAAAGGGAGGGCGAGACGATGCAATCGTCGCCATCCTTCCAGTTGGCTGGCGTGGCTACTGGGTATTTTGCCGATAGCTGCAGCGAGTCGATTACGCGCAGTATTTCGTCGAAGTTGCGCCCAGCCGAAGCGGGGTAAGTCAAGGTGAGCTTGATTTTCTTGTCTGGGCCGATGACGAATACAGAGCGCACCGTCATATTGTCGAGTGCGTTGGGGTGGATCATATCGTAGAGCTTGGCGACGGTGCGGTCGGGATCGGCGAGCATGGGAAAGTTTACGTTGGTATTCTGCGTCTCGTTGATATCGCCAATCCATCCCTTGTGTTCTTCAAGGGTGTCGACGCTCAGTCCTATGACTTTGACATTGCGCTTGTCGAACTCGTCTTTGAGCCTAGATACCATACCCAGTTCGGTTGTGCAAACGGGCGTGTAATCGGCCGGGTGGGAGAATAGCACGCCCCAGCTATCGCCGAGCCATTGGTGAAAGAAAATCGTGCCTTGGGTGCTATCGGCAGTAAAATCGGGCGCTGTGTCGCCAAGGCGAATGGCCATGGTCTGCACTCCTGTTAAGGTGTTGATAGATATCTCTGAGAAAGCTGCTCCTTTTAAAGAAGCATATATAGTAATATTGAGTATATTATTGTCCCTGTCAAAAAATCCCCATTGGGTGAGGGCAGAGGAGTTTTCAGTGCGATGAGAACAATAGTCTTTTTGCTGTGCTCTATAGCTGTTCCGGCGAGTGCATGGTGGGGCGGTGGGCATGCCATTCTTTCCGAGGCGGCCGTGCGCGCCTTGCCCGACGAAGTGCCTACTTTTTTTCGCAACGGTGGGCGGGTAGTCGCCGCCGCCTCCATTGATGCCGATCTGCATAAAAACCGCGCCGTGCCCAACGTCAACCAGACGGAACGCGCCGAGCATTTTATCGACTTAGAACGGCTAAAAGGAGCTGAACTGCCAGATCAGCGCTATGCGTTTATTGCCCTCTGCTACAAAGTGGGCGTCGAACCCGAGCGCGTGGGGCTGGTGCCCTATGCCCTAGCCGAATGGACGGGGCGACTGGCCGTGGCCTTTGCCGAGCATCGCAGGTGGCCCGAGGACGAGGCCATTTGGTCGAAGTGCCTGGTCTACGCCGGCTTTGTCGCCCACTACGCCCAGGATTTGACGCAGCCGCTGCACACGACGGTCCACTACGACGGCATTGTGCAGCCCGACGGCACGACGGTGGGCAAGGGCATACACGAATTAGTTGACTCGTCTGTCGAGCGCTTGGCATTGGATCCGACCGAGTTGGCCACGGGGCTGGAATTGGCCACATACGACTCGCTGATGTCCGGCATTGTCGCAGCGCTGGAGGTCAGCCATGCGCGGGTCAGTTCCGTATACGATATTGGCGATGCCTGGGATGACGTCGATGACGAGCGTATGCAGGCGCAGTGCGCCGAGCGCGCGCGCGCGGCCGTCGAGCTAACGGGGTCTCTCTTGCTGACGGCATGGCGTCGTTCGGACGGCATGTGGCTGCCCGAGTGGCTGATGCGCTGAGAGCGGTCTGACGGGTTTTCAAAGCGCCAGGGCAAATCCTTCGCGATCTTCTACGCCCTGAGCAAAAATTCGCTCTTCGATGGCGATGCCGGCGCCCGGCGTATCGGGCACGACGAGTTTGCCGTCAAGAAAGCTCCAGCCGTCTTCGATATAGCCTGGCATCTGTGCCGGCGCGGCTTCCAATAGAGCGTAGTTGGGGATAGAGGCGGCAAAGTGGGCGTGATGATAGCGCTCGATATAGCTGCCCCAGGTGTGGGGCGCACAGAGCACGTCCCATTCTTCCAGGCGCGCGGCTGTCTCGCGCCACCAGGTCAACCCGCTAAAGCGAAAGTCGTGTTGGACCACGTCGATTAACCCGCTCTCGACCAGATCAAAAAAATAGGGCGGCGGTGCGAACTCGCCGTCGGCTACCAGCGTATCCCAATCGTTTTCGACGATGTATTCCTTAAGTGCTTGGTTGAGCGGACGGTCCTCGGCGAAGGGCTCTTCGAACCAGTAAATACCTATGTCGGCACACAGGTCCATAAGGGCTTTAGCGCTGTTGAGCGTATTGCCCATATTGGCGTCGATCATCACTTTGGCGCCGGGATCGCAGGCTTGGCGCACGGTGCGGATGACGAGCGCATCGCGCGCCAAGCCGGCCGCAGGCTCCATCCAGCGCGCGCCGCGTCCGACTTTAATCTTGAAATTTCGGTAGCCGTATTCCTGCCCGCTTTCGACTTCTTGGCGAAACAGGGAAACGGCTTCTTCATCGCTCAACTGCAGGTCGTCTATGTAGATTGAGGCGTCGTAGAGTTCAACCTGGCGCCGGCCGCGCGCGCCCAGTAGGCGGTAGAGCGGCAGGTGCATCAGGCGTGCGACTAGGTCCCACAGCGGCAGGTCGACGGCGCGACCACCGGGTAAAGAGCCTTCGGGCAGCCGGAACAACTGGCCGATCGACGCGCCGAGCAGTGCTTCGGCAGCGGGGCGGTCGATATTCGACCAGCCGATGCCCCAAGCGCCGTTGGCCGCCTCGAGGCGCACGACGGAGTCGACGATGCGCCGGCCGTGCGTGGGAATGCGCGCGTTGTATCCGATCGAGCGCGGTCGAGTGCCGCGTATAATCGACTTCTCAATGCGGACGATGCGTTCGTCCGGCGTGGTCTCTTCGCTCATAGTTTGTTATTTCTTATCTGTTCCAGTGCGCATCCCGCGCCACCCTGGCGCGAGAGGGCTCTGGAGGTTGGGTCTCTCGATCGGGTCGGTGCGCCGTGTATTAACGGTCGAAATCGCGCTCCACGCACTCACTGACTATACGCGGCTCATACAGGGCGCCATCGGCCTCGACTAGTGCGCCATCCCCCCGCATAATCTGGTTGGGGGTATGGCAAGAAACGCGGGTGGGAAATCGCGCGTTGAGTTCGGCTGATTGCCGCCTGCGCCGATCGGCTGCATCATCAAAACAGAAATGTTCTAGCGCTGCCAGACGCAGCGGGGCCAATGCGTCTGGAACGGCGCCCGTCTTGAGCAGGTTAATCTGCTCATCGGGGTCGTTCTGCAGGTCAAACGCCAGATCGTCGCAGCCGCGGAAGGCGACATACTTATAGCGCGCACTGCGTGCCATGCGGAACTCCGTGCCTTCCCCCCAGCGCGGCGCGAGCGACTCCGTTATGACGGCGAGTCGCTGGTCCAGCGCATTGCACGCTTCGCCGTGGATAGCAGCGCTCAGATCGATGCCGTCGAGTTCGGTCGGCGCGGTGGTTTCGGCCAGTCCGCAGAGGGTGGGAAAGAGATCGGCGAGGCTGGTCGGAGCATCGATCGTGCGCGCCGGCTGCTCCTTGCGGCGCTGGGCTGGCGTAGAGACGATCAGCGGTACGCGCGCCGAGGCCTCATGCCAAGTGTTCTTCCAAAACAGGCCGTGCTCACCGGCCAGTTCGCCGTGGTCCGAAGTGTAGATAATGACGGTGTTGTCGAGTAGTCCGTCGCGCTGTAAGAGCGCGAGGAAATCGCCGATCATCTCGTCGAGAAAGTCGACGCAGGCCGCATAGGCGGCGCGTGCCTTCCTCATTTCCTCTTTGCCGATTTCTCCACAGCGAAAACCGGAAAAGGCGCCCTGTGTCATCGGGTGGTCGGCGCTGTCGCCGCTGCGCCCAACGCGCGGTGGGGTGATGCCGGCCGGGTAATAGCGGTCAAAAAAGCGCCGCGGTGCTGTGAGGGGGAAGTGCGGGCGGCTAAAGGATGCGTATAGGAGCCAGGGCTGTTGGGGAGCGGTGTGGCGTTGTTCGCGCAGCCAGGCGATGGATTCGCGTGCAACCAATTGTTCCTGCAGCAACGACTCGGGTATCTGACTTAGTCCGGCATCGGCCGTGCGCGATCGCATGTCCATGCCGGGCCGCAGCGATTCGCTGTACAGGTTGAGGGGATCGAATTGGTGCGCGCAGGGGCCACCGAAATCGCCGTAGGGGCGATCGCGGAAGCCGGCTGTCTGACGCGAGCCGCCTAGGTGCATCTTGCCGACGGTGCAGGTTGCATACCCGGCTGCTCCCAACGCATCGGCAAAAGTGGGAATGTCTGGGGGGAGTATAGAGCTGTTGCTCCAGGCGCCGCAGCGATGAGCATGGCGACCGCAGAGCATGGCGATACGACTTGGTGAGCACAGCGGCATTTGGCAGTAGGTCGTAGTAAAGTGCGTTCCCCTATCTGCAAGAGCATCGAGCGCAGGCGTTCTACAGGGTTCACCGCCTTCTCGCTCAGATCGGGCAGATAGAAAGCGGTAGGAATGTTCGTCAGACTGGAGCAGCAGAATGTTGGGTTGGGAAGACATAGGGCATTCCTTTCCGGCTATGGGCTCTGTATACTATGCAATTTGCGCCGCCCCGGCGAATGGGCTTAGAAGGCGTAATAGGTCGCCATTTAACCGCTCGTACGAGCGGTTTGAATGCAAATGACGATCTATTACGCCTTCGAGTGCAGCGCGTAGCGAGGCGAGAAACGTGGACGCAAATAGGCTTAAGTCTTTTAAAATTATGCCGATATTGTATCTTGTATACCCTGTGGTCCAAGTTGCGGTTATTGGCATACCTATTGCTTTATAATAGAAAAATCCGATTAAGGAGCGAAAAAGAACATGTTCGGACGAAAATGGAAAAAGGCAGACAAGAGAGAGCGCGTCTATCAGGTTGGGCGGATTTCCGTCAGCGACAGAGATATCGAGTTGCGGTTGCGCTTTCAGGGACTCACGGAACGGGATCTCGGTGTCATCCTCTCTTGGTCTGATGTACTTCGCCCCAAGATTGACGTACTCTGCGATCGCTTCTACGAGCACATCAAGAGCAATTCGGTGACGCAAGACTTTCTCAATCGATTCACGACGGTCGAAAAGCAGCGCCCGCTGCTCACGCGCTACATCATGACGATGCTGTCCGGCGTAATCGACGACGATTACGTTGAATCCCGTCGCCGCGTCGGCGCGCGCCACAACCAAATCGATTTGGACTTCAACTGGTACGTGTCGATGTACGAGGTCATTCGCAAGGTGCTGGTCGATCTAGTCAAGGAGTCGGGAGCCAATAACGATGAACTGCATACGTTCAAAGACGCGCTGGCGCGCCTTATCCAGACGGACGTCGCGCTGGTGAGCAATGCGCTGGCCCAGACGCAGCGCGAATTGAGCAATGTGATCGAGAAGCAGCGCGACAGCGTCGTGCGCTTTTTTAACGACACGTCTGAGGTGTTGGACAAAATGGCAGACCGCGACCTGTCGATGCGTATGGATGGCACCTACGAAGAAGAGTTCATGAAGGTGCGCGACGCGTTGAACAGTGCGTTAGATAATCTCGATGAAGGCCTGGCGCAGGTCGCCGTTAGCTCCGACCAAATCTCATCGGCTTCCGGTCAGATAAGCGACGGCAGCCAGTCTTTGGCGCAGGGGGCCACGCAGCAGGCCTCAACGCTGGAAGAAGTCGCTTCCAGTCTTGAGGAAATCACCTCAATGTCCAAGCAAAACACGGCCAATTCTCAGCAGGCCCGCGCCATGGCCGAGGAAGCCGGGCGCAGCACGGACAAGGGGGTCGAGTCGATGAAGCGCCTGTCGCAGGCCATTGATCGCATAAAGAACTCCTCCGACGAAACTGCGCGCATCGTCAAGACCATTGACGAGATCGCCTTCCAAACCAACTTGCTGGCTCTCAACGCCGCCGTCGAAGCCGCGCGTGCCGGCGAGGCCGGTAAGGGCTTTGCCGTGGTAGCCGAAGAAGTGCGAAATCTGGCCATGCGCTCGGCTGAGGCGGCCAAGAATACCGCTGAGATGATCCAAGAGTCGGTGCAGAACTCCTCCGACGGCGTGGCGCTCAACTTGGAGGTGCTCGACAACCTCGAGGAAATTAACAAGCAAGTGCAGCGCGTGGGCGAGGTCATGGCGGAGATATCGGCTGCTTCTAGTCAGCAGGAACAGGGCGTCGGGCAGATCAGCCAGGGCGTCGGGCAACTCAATCAGCTGACCCAGCAGAACGCGGCCAACGCCGAAGAGTCGGCTGCCGCGTCCGAAGAGCTCTCTGCGCAGGCCGAAGAGATGCGCTCTCTAGTGCGCGCCTTCCGCCTCACCGAGGATAGGAGTAGGTCTGCGTCGAAGGCACCTGCTCGGCCCAAGGCGGGCCATGGAAGAGGCGCTGCCCGGTCAAATGGTGCGCCCCGCAGTCACAATGCTGACGAGTTGATTCCGTTGAACGACGAAGACGAAGACGTATTGAGCGAATTCTGAGAGGCGTCATGAGCGGCAGACACTACGCATTCCTGCTTGCGCGTTTAGCGCATGCGGCGATTAAAGGGGTGGGTATTCTGGGTATCTTTATCGCCGTAGAATACAGCGATGCTTACTTCCAGGAAGGGCTGCAGTAGGAAAAGTACGGCGCAGAATAGCTTGACCGCGCGGGCACATCGTTCGATGTGCCCGCGTTTTTTTTACCCGTGTTATTGGGGTGTGTAGTCCAGGTTGGGAGCCAGCCAGCGCTCGGCCTCGGCGACGGCGATTCCCTTGCGCACAGCATAGTCTTCGACCTGGTCGCGGCCGAGGGCGCCAACGGAGAAATAGCGCGACTGCGCATGTGAAAAGTAGAGGCCGGAGACGGAGGACGTCGGCCACATAGCAAAGGTCTCCGTCAGGCGCAGCGCGCTGCGCTCCTCCACTTCGAGCAGTGCAAAGAGCGTGCGCTTTTCGCTGTGGTCTGGACAGGCTGGATAGCCGGGGGCCGGGCGAATACCGCGGTAGCGTTCGCGGATCAGATCATCCGGAGGTAGGCTGTCTTCCTGCTCGTAGCCCCACGCGCAGCGGGCGCGCTGATGGAGCATCTCGGCTAGCGCTTCGGCGAGGCGGTCGGCCAGTGCCTTTAGTAGGATGGCACTGTAGTCATCGCCGTCGCGTTCAAAGCGCTCCACGTGCTCTTCAATGCCTATGCCGGCGGTAAGGGCAAAGGCGCCGATGTAGTCGGTGCAGCCGCTGGAACGCGGCGCGACAAAGTCGGCCAGTGCCAGCAGCGGCTGGTCCGGGTCGCGTTTGGTCGCCTGCTGGCGCAGGGTGTGAAAGCGCACGGCTTCGCTCTCTCGCATATCGTCGCTGTAAATGACGATATCTTCCCCCTCTCCGTGGGCGGGGAAAAAACCGTAGAGCGCCTCGGCGCCGAGCCAAGACTCATCGATAATGCGCGCGAGCATGGCCTGGGCATCGGCAAAGAGCTCGCGCGCCTGTGCGCCGACGGTGGCGTCTTTAAGCAGGCGCGGATAGGCACCGCGCAGCTCCCAGGCGTGGAAGAAGGGCGACCAATCGATATAGTCGCGCAGTTTGCTCAGGTCGATGTGGCGCTCGTGACGCAGACCGGTGAAAGCGGGGATGGGTGGGCGTTCTGCGCTCCAGTCGATCGCTAAGCGCTTGGTTTGCGCTTCGGCAAATGGGTGCAACCGCCGGTCGCGCACGGCATAGGACGCGCGCTGGCGCTCCTGTTCGCCGCGGTTTTCCTCGATCAGTGCTTGGCGCAGCGTATCGCTGAGAAACTGGCCGACGATGCCGGGTGCGCGCGAGGCATCGACTACGTGCACGACGGGGTGTTCGTAGGCGGGAGCAATTTTTACGGCCGTGTGGCGCCTGCTCGTTGTCGCTCCGCCGATGAGTAGGGGAATGGACAGGCCCTGGCGCTGCATTTCGCGCGCCACGTGCACCATTTCGTCGAGCGAGGGGGTAATCAGGCCGCTGAGTCCGATGATGTCGACGTCCCGCTCGACGGCTGTGCGCAAAATGCGCTCAGCGGGCACCATGACGCCCAGGTCGATGATCTCATAGTTGTTGCAAGCCAGCACGACGCCGACGATGTTTTTGCCGATGTCGTGCACGTCGCCGCGCACCGTTGCCAGCAGCACTTTCCCGCGCGCGCGCGACTCCGCGCCGCCTCCCGGTTGGTTTTCCATCAGCGGCTCCAAAATCGCCACGGCCTGCTTCATAACGCGCGCGCTCTTGACGACCTGCGGCAGAAACATTTTGCCGGCACCAAAGAGTTCGCCGATGTGGTTCATGCCGTCCATCAGCGGTCCCTCAATGATATCGAGCGGCTTGTCGTACTCCTCGAGGGCTGCGGCGATATCCTCGTCTATGTGTTCGCCGTGGCCGTGCCGCAAGGCATAGCCCAAGCGCTCGCTGACCGACCCGCTGCGCCAGGCCTGGTCGTCTTCTCTTTTCTTGGTCTCTCCGCGCACCGACTCGGCGTATTCGATAAGGCGTTCCGTCGCGTCCTTGCGGCGCATAAAGAGGACATCCTCGACCCGTTCGCGCAGCGATTCCGGTATGTCTTCGTAAACGGCTAGCTGGCCGGCGTTGACGATGCCCATATCGAGGCCACGCTGGATAGCGCGGTAGAGGAAGGCGGCGTGTATGGCTTCGCGGACGTAGTCGTTGCCGCGAAAGGAGAACGAGATATTGCTGACGCCGCCGCTGATCAGCGCGCCGGGGCAAGTCTCTTTGATCTTGCTGATGGCCTCTATGAAGTTGAGCGCGTAGGCGTCGTGTTCCTCCATACCAGTGGCGACCGTGAGTATATTGGGATCAAAAATGATATCGCTAGCGGGCAGGCCGACCTCTTGGGTGAGTATGCGGTAGGCGCGCTGGCAAATGCGCGCCTTGTCGTCGGTTTCCGTGGCCTGGCCCTTTTCGTCAAAGGCCATTACGACGACGGCTGCGCCATAGCGGCGACAGATGCGCGCCTGTTGGACAAAGAGCTCCTCGCCTTCCTTCAAGCTCAGCGAATTGACGATGCCCTTGCCCTGCAAACAGCGCAGTCCGGCTTCGATTACGGAGAACTTGGAGCTGTCGACCATGATGGGGAGGCGAGCGATATCCGGTTCGGCCGCAATGCGGTTGATAAAGGTGCGCATGGCTTCTTCCGAGTCGATCAGGCCCTCGTCCATATTGATATCGATGATATTGGCCCCCCCCTCGACCTGCTGGCGCGCCACTTCCGTTGCGGCCTCGTAATCGCCTTCCCGAATCAGGTGGGCAAAGCGGCGCGAACCGGTAATATTGGTGCGCTCGCCGACCAGAGTGAAGTTGTCTTCGGGGCCGATGGAGAAGGGATCAATGCCGCTGAAGTGGGGCTGGGCTTTGGGCTGAGGAGGTGTCCTCGGTGCGATATCGGCCACGGCCCGCGCGATGGCCTCGATGTGGTCGGGGGTGGTGCCGCAGCAGCCGCCGATTAGGTTGATAAACCCTTCTTCGGCATATTGACGTAGGCTATGGGCTACCTCATCGGGGCCTTGGTCGTACTGGCCCATTTCGTTGGGCAGGCCCGCGTTGAGATAGCACGAAAAGGGCACGGGGGCGGTGCGCGCTAGCTCTTCGATGGCTGGGCGCATGGCCTGCGGCGCCATGCCACAGTTGATGCCGACGGCCGCCAGCGCCACGTGCTCGACGGAATACCAAAAGGCTTCCGGCGTCTGTCCCGACAGCGTGCGGTAGCTCAGGTCGGAGAAGGTGGCTGAGGCGATGAGGGGGATGCTGCGGCCGCTGTCCTCGAAATAGCGCTCGACGGCAAAGAGACAGGCTTTGAGCGTGAGCGTGTCGAATACGGTTTCGGCAAGCAGCAGATCAACTCCGCCCTCGACCAGTCCGGCCACCTGCTGGTAATAGCCTGCCACAACCTCCTCAAAGCGGTGTGTGCGATAGCCGGGGCGATTGACGTCGGGGGAGAGAGAGAGCGTGATATTGGAGGGGCCCAGTGCACCAGCTACGAGGCGCGGTTTGTCCGGGGTAGAGAAGGCGTCGGCGGCCCGGCGCGCAATGTGCGCTGCCGCTCTATTGATATCCGCCACCTGGTCTGCCAACTGGTAGTCTTCAAGCGAAAACGGATTGGCGTTGAAGGTATTGGTTTCGACGATATCGGCTCCAGCTTGCAAATAGCCGCGGTGGATTTCCTCTACGATATGGGGCTGCGTCAGACAGAGCAGGTCGTTGCAGCCGCGCAGTTCGCCTGGATGGTCCAGCATGAGCTGACCGCGAAAATCGGCTTCAGACAACGCATAGGTTTGTATCATCGAACCCATTGCACCGTCGAATACGAGAATGCGCTCGGCGAGGAGGCGGTGCAAGTCTACAGGGTGTTGAGCGGTGGAATGGACCATGTGCAAATTGCCGTTTTGATAGGGTTTCAAAGCTATTCTAACTACGCCATTTGATCGATAAATGTCAATATCAAGATTTATTGATATATATGCCCCTTCGTTTTGATATGCAGGGCGGAGAGAATTGCCTATTTTAAAGCGCGACCCGCTAAACAACGGAGCGTTGCCATGGTCTACAAGGTCCTGTGTTCGATTGCTGTCCTGTGGTCTGCGGCCGGGGCGCAAACGGTAGAAATTGCTTTGCCAGAAGGGGATGCGGCTGCGCTTTACGCAGTGATAGAGCAGGAAATCACCCTTTCTATTCGCGCCGACCTGGCCGGGGTAGGCGGTGTTTCAGGGCTGGTATTTCACCTTGCCGTGCCCGCCGGATCCTTTGCGTACGAGGCGCCTACACCCTTTCGCCAGGGGGCGCTCTTTGCCGGAGCCACGGAATTTTCAAACGATGCGCTGCGCGGCGAGAAAGCCATTGGCGGTCCGCCCGGCATGGACGTATTGTCCTATGCCCTCGTTACGGGGCCTGCCGGTCAGCGCGGTCGCACGGGACGGGGAGAAGTGGCGCGCCTAGTCCTGCGCCCGCTGCGCACCGGCGCGGTGCCGATTGCCTTTGTGCAGTCGCCCGCCTATCCGGGCAACGTAGTTTTGGACGATGGTATCGGCGAGCGCTCCTTTCAGCACATGCGAGGTATTGAACTGTTCGTCGGTGCCAGCGGCAAGCCGGCTATCGGCGATACGTGGGCCGCGCTTAAACTGCAGTTTCAGTAGTCTAATAGAGAGGTGAGGACCGTGCGACAGCGACCCGATTGGAAAGAGTATTACATGAACATTGCCATGGCCGTGCGCGCGCGCGCCGACTGCACGGGCAATCGCGTTGGCGCCATCCTCGTGCAGAACGATCGCATTATCGCCACGGGCTATAACGGGACGCCTCACGATATGCCCAACTGCAGCGCGGGTGGATGTCATCGCTGTGCCCATCGCGGCGCCTATGAGTCGGGCAAGGACTACGACCTGTGCATCTGCGTGCACGCCGAGCAAAATGCCCTGCTTTCGGCTGCGCGCTTTGGCATTGCCACCGAAGGGGCCGTGCTCTACTCGACGATGCAGCCGTGCTTTGGCTGCACAAAGGAAATCATCCAGGCCAAGATTCGCGGCGTCTACTATCTGCACCCGTGGACCTATCCGGACCCGCAGCGCCAGCAGAGCTACGAGGAACTACTGTCCTACGTGCCCGACGGCGTGTTGGGACTGCAGATGGAAGATCCCGATGCGGCGTGGGCCGTATCGACGCTGCGGAGGGCCTGACGGAGCGCATTGAGGGGCATCAGATCAAATAGATCTAAGTGTTTTTGCGGCGTGGAAAGGCGTATAGGAATCTTGGGCAGTATCACCTTTCCCCCTATACTTTCCCCCTCATTGCCACGGGGAGGTCGTTTTGCTGCACGCGTGCGATAGGCGGTCTAGGTGGAGATGGTCCGTCGTCGGTTTACTGATTCAACTTTCGGTATACGGGGCGTGGCCCGTCGATGTGATAGTCACCCCGGTGAAGCCGCAGGTCGATGGGGTGTTAAACGAGTGGGGTGCGGCTCGGGCCATCGATATTTCGCCCGCAGGACAGGGCGTCGGTCTGCGCGGGGCCTTTAACGGCATTGGAGACCACTGGGCATCGGTGCTCTTGATGTGGGATGCCGATTCGCTCTACATCGCCGCCTCGGTGATAGACGATGTGCTCGATCGCCAGCCCATTGCGGCAGGGGACAACGCGTGGAATGGGCCGGGCGGCGAGCGCAAAGACAAGATGTTCTACTACGACCATCTGAAGGTCTTTCTGCGCGGGCCCGAGCAGCCGCTGGGTTTTACTATATGGCTTGCACCCAATCAGGCGGATGGCCCGGTACATGCCTGGGGCGGCCAGCAGCGCGGCGCTCCTAGCGCAGACCTGCCCCTGCATTTGGCTTCGCTATCGCACGGCGATATCTACAGCTACGAAATGGCCCTGCCCTGGGACTGGCTGCGCATTGTGCCGCGCCCGGACATGGAGTTAGATGCCCTGTTTTTATTGCCCGATTCGGATGTGCCCGACCTCGAGTTGCGCAAAAAAGTAGCGGACAACAATAAGTGGATCTGGTGGCAGGGCAAGGTCGTCCTGCGCGGTAAGCCGCCTGGGCTGCGCGAGGTGCCCGAGTCGGATACCGTCGCAGAAATCGCCCAGCAACAGAGCGAAATCGTCGTGCCCAAGATCGTCGCGCCACCGCGCGAGGAGGTCGAACCCGCGGAAGGGGCCGATGGTCAGGAGGCCGTTGCTGGCAGGGCCGAAGCGTCAAGTGGCCGTTTGCAGTCCCCGTCGTCCGATATGGCCGATTCCGCAGCGCAATCGCAGGAGGCGGCCGTCGAAGAACAAGCGGTCGCCGTCGCGCCGCCCATCGCCGAACTGCGCGCCCGCTTGAGTCGCAACTTGCTCGGTCGCTCGGCTGTGAGTTCGGCTCCGGCCTGGGTAGTAGAGGTTGCCGGAAACGAGTTAAAACCGGTCCAGATCGATTCGCTCTACTTTCGCTTTGGCCAGACTGTCGAGCGCATATCGCGCGACAATATCAGCAGTCGCAGCGACGGGCTGATTATGGATATGGCCGAGTACGCCGGCGTTTGGCGCGCTCAGGCGCGCTCGTTTGTCAGGGGCATTCTCGGCGCGGTGCTGGCAGATGTCGAGAGCGAGGGCACGCAAACGCGCGAGGGTATTGCGCGCGCTGCGGCGCAGACCGATCTGGATGAGGAGCGCGTGCGCGCATTCTTGCGCCACCTGTGCCGCGAGGCACTGAGCGTCTACGAGAAAAACAAAGTAGCTGCGACGGGTGACTTAGTGGAGAAAGCGCGGCGCAAGGCCGACATCGCGCCGGCAAATATACAGCCCTTGCTGGAAGCGCTGGTCGAGCAGTGGCGGCACTAGGCGCGTCCGCCTTATTTTCCTGCGCAACGCGCAGGGGATTACATCCAACGCCGCCCGCCTGTGGCGGCTTTTTCGTTTGTCGGAGAGAAGGGAAGCATGCCCACGTTTAGCAGTGAGTATCTACGGCGCTGTGCGGCAGCCATTTTTACAGCGGCCGGCGCGCCGTCGGCGCGCGCCGACCAGGTGTCCGAACTACTGGTTGCGTCTAACTTAGTCGGCCACGATTCGCACGGCATCATACGCGTGCCCCAGTATGTGGCCACCATCGAGCGCGGCGATATCGACCCCCATGCCGAGATCGCCATTGAATCGGAGACGGACGCTTCGGCCGTGCTCGACGCCAACTGGGGGTTTGGTCAAGTTGCCATGAGCCAGGCGGCCGCTATGGCGGTTGAAAAAGCTTCGCGCTGCGGGGTCGCTGCACTCACCGTGCGCAACGCCAACCACATCGGCCGCTTGGGTAGCTACGTGGAGGATATTGCACGGCAGGGCATGGTGGCACTGCTCTTTGCCAATATGCACGGCGGAGGGGCCTGCGTCGTGCCGTGGGGGGGACGCGAGAGCCGCCTGGGTACCAATCCACTGGCGGCGGGCCTGCCGCGCCCAGACGGTGACCCGATTGTGTTGGACATGACGACGAGCGTTGTGGCCGAGGGCAAGGTGAGGGTCCAGCGCAACCGCGACGAGCCCGTTCCCGAAGGCTGGATTATCGACGCGCAGGGCCAGCCGTCGACCGACCCGGCCGCGTTCTACGGCCCACCGCGCGGCGGCATTCTGCCCTTTGGCGGTGCGGTTGGTCACAAGGGGTATGGACTCGGTGTAATCGTCGAAATCCTCGGCGGCGCTCTGAGTGCGGCCGGCTGTGCGGGCACCGGTTCGCGCAACGGCAACGGCGTGCTGCTGCTGGTCGTCGATATCGAGCGCTTTGTGCCCATGGACGACTACCTGAGCGAAGTCGGCCAGCTGGTCGAGTTTATTAAATCGTCGCCTCTGGCCCCCGGCTTTAGCGAGATTCTCGTGCCCGGCGAAATTGAATCGCGCCAGCGCGCCCTGCGCATTGACGGCATCGACGTAGATGAGCAAACCTGGTCGGAGATCGTCGAATGCGCTCGGCGGTTGGGCGCACCGCTGCCGGCAACGTGAGCGGCGTCGCTGGGGCGGTGGCCTTACTGCAGGAGGGAGTAGACGAGGGCTTGCATCCCGGCGGCCAACTCTACGTGCAGCGAGCGGGTGCCGTCATCGCCGATCTGGCCGTGGGCGACGTAGGCGTGGACTCGCTGGTGCACTGGTTCTCCGCGACAAAGCCCTTGGCCGCGGTGGCCATCGCCCAGCTGTGGGAGCGCGGGGCGTTGGGTATCGATGACTGCGTGCACCTTTACATACCTGAATTTGCCGCACGCGACAAAGGGGATATTACGCTGCGCCACCTGCTCACCCACACTGGTGGGTTTCGCTCGCGCATTGATCTCGAGTTGGGCGACCTTTCTTGGGAAGACGCTGTGGCGGGGGTGTGCGATGCCCGCAAGGAGCGCGGCTGGCCGCTGGGGCGCAAAGCCGGTTATCACATCGCCTCCTCCTGGTATGCGCTGGCCGAAGTCGTCCGGCGCATCGACGGTCGGCCGTTTGACTGCTACGTGAGCGAGGAAATTTTTCAACCGCTGGGCATGGACGATTGCTGGGTCGCTATGCCGGAAGAACGCTATCGCGCCTATGGGGCGCGCATGGCGGCGGTCTATGTCACCGCGCGCGGCGCGCGGCAGACAGGGGTATGGCATGTGGGTGCAGCGGCGGCTTCGCGCTGCGTGCCCGGTGCCAGCGGGCGAGGGCCGGCGCGCCAGTTGGCCCGACTGTACGCCGCGCTGCTTGCGGGCGGTGCGCTCGACGGTCAGCGCATTCTTTCCGCACAGGCCGTCGAGGCGCTGGTGGCGCGTCAGCGCACGGGTCTATACGATCATACGTTTAAACATACGATGGACTGGGGGCTGGGGTTTGTTATCAACTCGGCGATGTATGGGGTCGAAACCGTGCCCTACGGCTACGGGCGCCACGCCGGGTGGCGCACTTTCGGTCACAGCGGCCAGCAAACGGCCGTCGCCTTTGCCGATCCCGAAGCGGACCTGGTCGTCGCTCTGATCGTCAACGGCATGCCCGGCGCAGAAAAACACCACAAGCGCTTTATCGATATGCTCAGCGCGCTCTACGAAGATATGGGACTTGTGCCAGACGGATGAGTTCAGCACGCGCCGGACCCACCGCTTTTGCCGGGTGGATGTGGAGGGGGTAGATCGTCTTCGCCCGGCGCAATCTTTGTAGCCAACCGCCCTTTTCCCTACATTCCCCAACGGATTTTCCTACGTCGAAGGCCAGAAAGGAGCGACATGAACGCGGCGGATCTCTTTGTCAAAGCGCTGGAAGCAGAAGGGGTAGAATACGTCTTTGGCATTCCCGGCGAAGAAAACTTAGATCTGTTAGAAGCGCTGCGTCACTCGCAGCAGATTCGACTCGTTCTGACGCGCCACGAGCAGGCCGCCGGCTTTATGGCTGCTACCTACGGCCGTCTTACCGGTAAGACCGGCGTGTGCATGGCGACGCTGGGACCGGGTGCTACCAACTTTGTCACGGCGGCGGCCTACGCGCAGCTGGGTGCCATGCCGATGTTGATGATAACCGGACAAAAACCCATCAAATCGAGCAAGCAGGGCCAGTTTCAAATCGTCGACGTAGTCGAAATGATGCGCCCGCTCACCAAGTTTACCCGCCAGATCGTCAGCGGCGCCAACATCCCGTCGCGGGTGCGCGAGGCCTTTCGCCTCGCCGAAGAGGAGCGCCCGGGAGCGGTGCATCTCGAACTGCCGGAGGATATCGCGCGCGAGACGGTCGACGGGCCGCTCTTCCCGCGCGACCGCGTGCGCCGTCCTATTCCCGAGGAAAAAGCAATTGCGCACGCGGCCGCAATGATCGAGGAGGCTCGCCACCCGCTGCTGCTCATCGGCGCGGCGGCCAACCGCAAGCGCACCTCGAAGATGCTGCAGCATTTCGTGCAGGAAACGGGTATTCCCTTTTTCACCACTCAGATGGGCAAGGGGGTCATCGACGAGCGCCACCCGCTCTTTCTCGGCAATGCCGCCCTTTCCGACAACGACCGGCTGCACTGTGCTATCGCGCGCGCCGACCTAATCATTAACGTCGGGCACGATGTCGTTGAAAAGCCACCCTTCTTTATGGAGCGAGACGGGTTTCGCGTAATCCATATCAACTTTTCTTCGGCTTCCGTCGATCCCGTTTACTTTCCCCAGCTGGAAGTTATTGGCGATATTGGCAATAGCATATGGCAGCTCATGCTGCGCATTGATCCACAGGCGCATTGGGACTTTTCCTACTTCGAAAAAGTTAAGGCGTGGATCGACGAAGGTCGCGAATTGGGCGGCGACGATGGCTCCTTTCCCATACTGCCGCAGCGCCTAGTCGCCGACGTGCGTCGAGCGATGCCCGACGACGGCATCATCTGTTTGGACAACGGAGTCTACAAGATCTGGTTTGCGCTAAACTACCGGGCCCATGCTAACAACACCGTTCTGCTCGACAATGCCCTAGCGACGATGGGGGCGGGATTGCCTTCGGCGATCGCGGCCCGTCTAGTCTATCCCAATACCCGCGTTATGGCCGTCTGCGGCGATGGCGGTTTCATGATGAACTCGCAGGAGTTGGAGACGGCTGTGCGCCTAGAGCTGGATTTGGTCGTGTTGGTACTCAACGACAATGCCTTTGGCATGATCAAATGGAAGCAGGCGGCCATGGGATTGGACAATTGGGGCCTCGACTACGGCAACCCCGACTTTGTTAAATACGCCGAGAGCTACGGCGCCCACGGTCACCGCGTGCAGTCGGCCGCCGACCTGCTGACGACGCTGCGTGCCTGTTTGGATCAACCCGGCGTGCACTTGGTCGAAGTGCCGATGGATTATGCGGGCAACAACAAGCTGCTCGACCGCGGCTTGATATGCCCGGAGTAGAGGACGGTTCGATGGGGAAACGAGCGGTGGTTATCGGAGGGGATGCCGCAGGGATGAGCGCGGCGGCGCAGATGCGACGGGCGGCGCCCCAGTTGGAGGTCATCGTCTTTGAAAAGAGCGCGCACGTTTCGTATGCGGCCTGCGGGATGCCGTATTATATCGCCGGTGATATCGCTTCACACGAGGCGTTGTTGGCCCTCAAGCCCGAAGAGGTGGTCCAGCGCGGCATTGACGCGCGCTGCCAACACGAAGTGTGCGAAATACGACCGGGGGCACATGCGGTAATCGGGCGCACTCGCGACGGACGTTCCTTTAGCGAACACTACGACTATCTGGTGCTGGCCACGGGCGGTGCCGCGCAGCGCCCGGAGTGGGCCCGAGACAATCTGGATGGCGTGTTTACGCTGCGCACCCTCGAGGATGGAATGGCCCTTCGCGCGTTTATTGAGGAGCGTCGTCCGCGCCGCGCCGTCGTTATTGGCACCGGCTTTATCGGGCTGGAGATGGTCGAAGCCTTTGCTCGCTGCGGTCTCGAAGTTGCGCTGATTGGGCGTTCGGCGCAGTTGTTGGGACAGTTCGACAGCGCCTTTGCCGCGCCCGTTTTCGACGCGTTCCATCACTGCGGCGTTGCGCTCCATTTGGGTGCCGAAGTCCATGGCATAGAGGGGGCCGATGGGCGCGTGACGGGCGTCGTCAGCAATGCGGGACACCATCCAGCCGATCTCGTTCTCGTGGCGACGGGGCTGCGGCCTAGCGGCGAATTGGCACGCGCCGCTGGTGTGGGCTTGGGGGCCAGCGGTGCCATAGCCGTCGACGAGCGCATGCAAACGGACCGACCTGGCATCTGGGCGGCCGGTGACTGCATCGAGGTCAAGCACGTCGTCAGCGGAGAAAAGGTCTACGCGCCCCTGGCGCTGACGGCCAATCGCACCGGGCGCATTGCCGGCGATCAGGTTGGGGCAGCCGCGGTTGGTCGGTCTTCGCACCAGCGCTTTCGCGGCACGGCCGGCACGGCGATAACCAAGGTTTTCGACTACGCGTTAGCGCACACGGGCCTATCGCTGGCCGAAGCGCAGCGCGTCGGATTTGACGCCGTCGTATTCGAGCGTACTAGCCGTTCGCGCGCCAGCTATTATCCAGGATCTAAAGCGCTGACGATTCGCATTGTCGTCGAGCGACGCACGCGCCGACTGCTCGGGGCGCAGTTGCTGGGTGAAGAGGGCGTCGTCGGGCGGATCGACGCGCTGGCCACGGCACTGTTTGCGCGCATGAGCGTGGACGACGTACACCATTTGGACCTAGCCTATGCCCCGCCCTTTGGACCGGTATACGACGCGATAATCGACGTGTGTGGCCGGGCTGCCCGCGAACTCTAGCGCATGCAAGAGGCAACCGAGGGGCTCGTCCAGATCGCTGGCAACGCCGTGCTCGACGTGCTGATAGGCGACGCCGAAGGCGTCGCTGCAGCTAGCCATACATGGGCAGACAACGTGCAGTTGCTGCAGCGCCCAGTAGACGCGGTGCTCGGTGGCTGTGGGGCGGCCACGGCTTATGTGCTGGGTGCGCTCGGCCAGCAAGTGGTTTTGAATGCGAATATCGGCAGCGATTGCTGGGGCGATATGCTGCGCGCCTGGTTGGAGGGCGTCGAAGTCGAAGTGGGCGGGCTGCGACCGGTTGCCACAGCAGTCCACGTCATTGCCCTCGATACGGCCGGTCGGCGGCGCTCGCACTATTACACGGGCGAGAAGGTCGACTGGCGCGCTTCATTGGAAACGGCGGTGCCGCAGATATTTTTTGCCGCTGGCTACGGAGCCGTCGACGCCGACGATATCGCCGAATTACGTACTGTTTTTTCCGCGCTGCGCAGGCGCGGCGCCGCCATTGCTTTTGATGTGAGCCCGTGGTTTGTCGGACGCGCTGCGGCAAGCGATATGCTGGCGCTTTGGCGCGAAGTAGATTTTCTGGTGGGGACAGAGGACGAATTGGCGGCTTGGCAAGAGGCCGATGGGGTGGAAGATCTGGCCGAGCGCGTGCTCGACAGAGGCGTCGGGTGCGTCGTCGTCAAGCGCGGTGGGCAGGGAGCCTACTACGCCGCCCGCGACGGGGTGCAGGGCCATGCTCGGATCGAGGCGATAGCTGGCGCCAATAGCGTCGGAGCCGGTGACAGCTTTAACGGCCGGCTACTCTACGGACTGTGCCAACAGGAGCCGCTAGACGTTGCCGTGCAGGCCGCGGCCGAGCTGGCTACGCGCGCCGTTGCTCGTGGACGCGGAGCGCTTGGCGCAGTGGATATTAACAGGAGGACTGCATGAGAGACAAACCGAACGTGCTGGTCATTATGAGCGATCAGCAAAAGGCTACGGCCAGCCATCTCTACGGGAATAGCTTTTGCCATACGCCGTCGATGCAGCGCTTGGCCGACGACGGCGTGCTCTACGAGAATGCCATAACGCCGCACCCTCTGTGTATGCCGGCGCGCGTTTCGTTCTGGACCTCGCAGTTTCCCCATATGCACGGCGGTAGGCGCAACGAGACGCCGATGCCGGCAGGAGCCGAACACGCGTGGAGCATATGGAAAGAGGCCGGCTATGCGACGGGGCTGATCGGCAAAAATCACTGCTTTGTGCGCGAGGAAGATCGCCAGCTATTCGACGTGTGGAACGCCTTTACCCACGGCGGTCGCCACGAAGGGCCGACGACTTGGGGCATGGAGTGGTTTCGACCAGAAGAGGGGCGGCGCCGGGTGGCCGAATGCGTGCGCGCCATGCCGTCGCAGACGCCCAGTTTTGCTTATGGGTCAAACGATCTGCCGCTCGAAGACCATTCTACTGGCCTGATCGCCGGACAGACCGTGCGCTTTTTGGAACAGTATCAGCACGAACCCTTTGCTCTATGGGTTTCTCTGCCGGACCCGCATGAACCTTGGATGGCTCCCAGACAGTATACCTCGATGTTTTCGCGCGACAATATTGAACTTCCCCCGCAGCGCGACGACGAATTTCTCGACGGCACGGCGCCCGAGCGCAACCGCGTATTGCACAATATACTCAGTTGGCGCGAGGACGATATCGACGATGTCTACGGCGTTATGGGGGCCTACTACGGCATGGTGCGCTTTTTAGACGACGGGCTCGGACAAATTCTCGACGCGCTGGAGCGCTTGGGGCTGCGCGACGATACGATTGTCGTATTCTGCTCGGACCACGGCGATTTTATGGGCGAACACGGCATGACTTGCAAGGGGGGCGTATTCTACGACTGCCTGACCCGCGTCCCCCTCATTCTCTCTTGGCCGGGGCACGTGCCCAGCGGCGCGCGCGATGCCAGCATGGTCAATCTAATCGACGTCGTGCCGACGCTGCTGGAGCTGCAGGGCTTAGACGTGCCGCGCGCTATGTGTGGCCAAGGGCTGCCCACTGCCACGGCTGCGCCGGCGCGCGATGCGACCTTTTCTGAATACGGCAGCGGGGGGCCCGCCTTTGGGCAGGTCGACCTCGATCGCTTGCCTAAGCCCTGGGGGCGGCGCGCCCTAATTCGTTCACTGCGCTGGCGCGAAGCGGAGGGGCGGCGCAAGATGGTGCGCACGCAGCGCTGGAAATACGTGCGCGATCCCATGGGCGATCGCGACGAGTTGTACGATCTTCAGGTTGACCCGTGGGAACTCTACAACGTCGTCGATAAAGAGGAACACGCCGGCGTGCTGGGTGAAATGAGGCTGCGTCTGGCCGATTGGAGCATGGCTACGGAGGACAGTCCACCGGTGCCGCTGCCCGAAGCCGAACACTACCAATTCGATTAGACAACGCGCAGCGGGCGCGGCGAATATAGACAACAGCAGGAAGGTATATGAGCAATCCAATCGTCATGATTCTCGGTTGGCGCTCCGGCACGTCGAGCCTGACAAAAACGCTCTATGAGGAAGGGTTTCCCGTTACGCCGCCGTTGGACATGCGGCCGATGGAGGGCCACCAGCCGGAAGGTCATTACGAAAATCCGCAGGTCTACAAGATTAACGAAGCGCTGCTCAAGCATTTTCAAAGACGGTTTTTCAGCCGGGTCTGCTGCCCTTCGTCCAAGCCGATGTGGTGGAAAAATGGCTGGCCGACCATCCCGAACCCATAATCATCAAAGATCCGCGCTTGGCCTTCACTTGGCCGGTGTGGACTTCGTCGACACCGCGCCCGTGCATTTTTGTGTGGACGGATCGCGAGACGACGTCACAGGTGGCCTCTATCGTGCGCTGGTACAAGGTGCCCGAGGCGGCGGCCCAGGCCTGCGTGCGCATGCACGATATCGGTGCGCGCCTAGCTTGTCAGGAATATCGCTCGCTGCAGTTGGACATGCTCGACGAGGCGCGCAACGACAAGGGAAGGGCGTTCGTCGCGCAGTTTGTCACAGCGGTGAGGGGCCCGGAGGGCACCGGCAACGTCGCTCAATAAAGCCTGCCGGCTAGTCCTATTGCCAGCGGTCAATGCGCGCCGGGCTGTAGCCTTAGTCCGCCTGCTGCATCCCCTATGGCAACTCCGTCTGTGCCGAGTCGGTCGGGGTCTGGAAAAGGGCTTGACATTCACGCGGCTCTGCCGGTACCTTTACACTTAACGTTAACGCAATTCGGAGGTTTTTCGATGTCTCTACAGGTTGCGGTAGTGCCTTTTATGGCGCACGGCGACTATGCTGTTCTGGCATTGGAGACGTCTGCACCCACTACCGCGACTACGCCGACTACGCGCGCCGATAAGGCGGTGGGGCATCCGGTTTAAACTAAATCGAACGCATGCTTACGACCCACTGCCGCATGGATGGCAGTGGGTTTTTGCATGTCTATTGAGGAGCAAACCATGTTGATCAACGTGCCCGAAGGGCAAGATATACAATGCGATGGCGGCGGTACATTAAAAGAGATCTTGGCCGATCGCGACAAAAATCTGTTAAAGGAATACATCGCCGCCAGAGTAGATGGAGCGCGCGTCGATTTTCACACGCCGTTAGCCGACGATGCGCAGGTAGAGCTGATCGCGTGGGATGATCCGGAGGCGGCATGGATCTATCGCCACAGCCTTTCGCACGTATTGGCTCAGGCCGTGTTGCGGCTTTTCCCGGATGCCAAGCTGGCGATCGGACCGGCTATTGAAGATGGGTTCTACTACGACTTTGACGTCGAGCAGCCCTTTACGCCGGAAGACCTAGCCCAAATCGAAAAGGAAATGAAGCGAGTCATCAAGCAAAACCACAAATTCGAGCGCGTCGATGTGTCGCGCGCGGAAGCTGCAGAGATGATCGCCGGGGCACCCTACAAAATGGAGCTCCTCGAGGGGCTTGAAGAGGGTCAACCGCTGTCCTTTTACAAGGACGGCGAGTTTGTCGACCTGTGCCGCGGGCCACACATGCTGGGCACGGGTCAGGTCAAACACTTTAAACTGCTGTCGGTGGCCGGCGCCTATTGGCGCGGCGACGAAAAGCGCAAAATGCTGCAGCGCATCTACGGCACGGCGTTTGCCACGCGCGAGGCCCTCGATGCGCACGTGAGGATGTTGGAAGAAGCAAAAAAACGCGACCACCGCGTGCTAGGTCGCCAGCTGCGCCTCTTTCACATCGACGAAGAAGTGGGGCAGGGGCTGATACTGTGGACGCCCAACGGGGCCGTCGTGCGCAATGAATTGCAAAATTTCATATCGGCCGAGCTGCGCCGTCAGGGCTACAGCCAAGTGTTTACGCCGCATATTGGCAAGCTCGACCTCTACCGCACCAGCGGTCACTTTCCCTACTATCAGGAGAGCCAGTACCCGCCGCTGATCGATCACGATCACATGCAGGGGTTGGCAGAGGAAGGTTGCTCCTGCGGCGAATTATCTAACCAGATGAGGGCGGGGGACGTCGATGGCTATTTACTCAAGCCGATGAACTGTCCGCATCACATCAAGATCTTTGCCTCGCAGATGCACAGCTATCGCGACCTGCCGGTGCGCTTGGCCGAGTTCGGCACCGTCTACCGCTGGGAGCAGTCGGGGGAACTGGGCGGCATGACGCGCGTGCGCGGCTTTACCCAAGACGATGCGCACCTATTCTGCACTGAAGACCAAGTAGCTGACGAACTGCTCGGCTGTTTGGAACTGGTGAAGATTATATTTGGCACGCTGGGTATGGAAGACTATCGCGTGCGCGTGGGACTGCGCGATCCCGACAGCGGCAAATACGTCGGCGATCCAACCCAATGGGATCGCGCCGAAGAAGCCTGTCGCCAAGCGGCGAAAAGCCTGGGCGTTGCTTTCAGCGAGGAGTCCGGTGAGGCCGCCTTTTACGGACCCAAGATCGACTTTGTCGTCAAAGATGTCGTAGGGCGCGAGTGGCAGCTCGGCACCGTACAGGTCGACTACAACCTGCCCGAGCGCTTTGACTTGGCATACGTCGATGCCGAAGGCAAAGCGCAGCGCCCGGTGATGATTCACCGCGCTCCCTTTGGCTCGATGGAGCGCTTTGTCGGCGTGCTGATCGAGCACTTTGCCGGCGCCTTTCCGGTTTGGCTGGCGCCGGTGCAGGCGGTTGTTCTGCCCATCGCCGAACGCCATGCTGAATACGCCGAGGGGGTCTGCCAACAGCTGCGTGCCGCCGGGCTGCGCGCCGAACTCGATGCGGCTAACGAAACCCTCAACAAGCGCATCCGCCAGGCGCAGACGCGCAAGGTGCCCTATATGTTTATCGCCGGTGACCGCGAAGTGGAAGAAGGGCAGGTTTCCGTGCGCCTGCGCTCGGGGGACAATCTCGACCCACTGAGCGCGGCGCAGGCGGTTCAACTGCTGCGCGACAAGGTGGCGGACAAGGCGCTGACCTAAAAACAAAAGAGCCCTTACTGCGCCGTGGACCGCCGGGTTTTGGCGCGTCCCCACGTTTGGTCCTCGATCGCCGAGGGCAGCGCTATGCCCGGGCCGTCGTCGTCGCCGCCGTCGGGGGCAAACTCAGCCCAGACGGGTCGGAGCTGCGAGATGCGTGCGGCGGCCTGCGGGTCTTCGCTGCGCTGGTCGAAAAAGTCGACCCCGTGCACTCCAGTAAACTCGCGAGTAAGGGCGTTCACCAGATATATATTGGCGCTGGCGCCGCTCTGATCCAGTGCGACGGGTATGTCCAATGGCAGCGCGTTGTGCAGCGGGGCGGCGCTGGGCGTGGGCTCGGCCAGCGAGGCAAAGAGCAGCACGTCGCCCTCGTCGGGCAGGCGCTGGCGCATGCTCTGGTAGGCCTTCTCTAACTCGGTCGCGGCGCTGGCTGCCGGTGCGCGGGTCTGGTAGTTGAGGGCGACAAAGTCGAAGTCGCCAGCGCGAAATGTGGCGTAGACTGGACGGCGTTCCGCACCAATGTCGAGAAATGCTCCCGGCGCGAGGATCTGCACGCGGCGGTCGCGCCAGGCAAAGGCATAGCGCACCTGGTCGGCACCGGAGGGCTGCGAGGGCAGCACCTTAAAGACGTCGCCGCGGCGAAAGAGGATGGCCAGCAGCCCGTCGGCAGCGGCTAGGTCGCGTAGGTCTTGGATAGCCGCAAAGTCGTACTGTTGGATAATGTCGGCCACACCCTCCAAGTCGGAGTCCAGCGAGAGCCCGCTGGCGTGGAAAGAGGCGATGCGCAGGGGTTGGGCGGTGGCCGACAGGCTCGACAACAGCAGGACCAAGCAGCAGGTGCCAACGTTCATTTTTTTATGGCCTTTCTCTACATGGGATTCTTCAAGAAGATAAACTATATCGCGGGTATTTTCTGGCATTTTCGCTACTATGCGCTCTGTGCTGGGTTGGCGTTGGTGTGCTGGGACACGCCCTTTATCAAACCCTTTCGCTTTTTCGTCGTTCTGGTGCACGAGGTAAACCACGCCGCCGCCGCTCTGCTGAGTGGCGGAGAGGTGGTGGAAATGCGCACCCATTGGAACGAATCGGGGCACACGCTGACGCGCGGCGGTTTCTTTCCTCTCATCAGCGCGGCCGGCTACGTCGGCTCGGCGCTATGGGGTGCGTTGCTGATCTACACCAGCCTCTATCCGCAGGCCCAGCGCCTAGCTATGCTGCTGGTCGGGGCCGTTTGCATGGCGATGACGATGAAGTATACACCGCTGGGCGGCATCGACTTCTTTATCGGCATCGGCGGTGGGTTTGTATTGATGGCTATGGCGATCAAGTCGCAGCGCGCGGCGCGGGTGGGATCGGTGTGGATGGGCATTATGCTCTGCCTATACAGCCTGCACGACTTTCAAACCGATTTGCTCCACGTGCCCGAGCGCACCGATGCCGGTATTTTGGCCGTGTATCTGGGCATGCCGCCGGAATCGGCGTTCTTGCTCGCCTATCCCATCGCGTTTAGCTGGGTGCTATTCTCTCTTTCGGCCATGTATCGGGCGCTGCGCGCGCTGGTGCGCGAAGAAGGACGCCGGCGCAGTGCATAGAAGAGGCAGCGTTGAAAGGGATAGGGCGATAGGCTAATTTAGACAGACCTGCTCGCCCTTTGCGGCCGGCAGAGCCGACCTCGCTAACGCATATAAGGGTTATTTACGGAGAGATCTGCAATGAGAATGAGTCAGTTGTTCAGCACGACGCTGCGCGACATTAGCGCCGATGCCGAAGTGGCCAGCCACAAGCTGCTGCTGCGCGCCGGCTATATTCGCCAGTTGGCCAGCGGCATTTTTAGCTATTTGCCGCTGGCACAGCGCGCCCTGCGCAAGGTCGAAGACATCATCCGCGACGAAATGGATGCCATCGGCGGTCAGGAGATCACCATGCCGGTAGTGCATCCTGCTGAAATTTGGCAGCGCACCGGGCGCTACTACGCCATCGGCAGCGAGATGAGTCGCTTTAAGGACAAAAACGAACGCGATATGGTGCTGGCTATGACGCACGAGGAAGTAGTAGCCGATCTCGTTAGCCGAGAAATAAAGAGCTATCGCCAGCTGCCTCAGCTCGTCTATCAGCTGCAGACCAAGTGGCGCGACGACCCGCGGCCCCGCTCGGGGCTAATTCGCGTGCGCGAGTTCACGATGAAGGACAGCTATAGCCTCGACGCCGACTGGCAGGGGTTGGAAACGCAGTACCGCGCCCATTACCAGGCTTATTTCAACATCTTTCGCCGCTGTGGAATAGACGCTATCGCCGTTGCCTCTGATACCGGTATGATGGGGGGCAAAGTGGCGCACGAATACATGTATCTAACGCCGATAGGCGAGGACACGCTGCTGCTGTGCGAAGGCTGCGGCTACTCGGCCAATCGGCAGATTGCCACGTTCCAGCGCTCTGCCGCCGCGGCTGAAGAAGCGCTGGATATGGAAAAGGTGGCCACGCCCGATGCCCAGACTATTGAGGAGTTGGCCCAGTTCCTCGATATCGACGCCAGCCGCACCGCCAAGGCGGTCTTTATGATGGCCACTGTAGGCGAGGGCGAGGAAGAGAAAGACCAGTTTGTGCTGGCAGTGATTCGCGGCGATATGGAGGTCAACGAAACCAAGCTGGCCAACGCAGTGGGTGCGCGCGAAATGTGGCCGGCCAATGCCGAAGAAATTGCCTCCGTAGGTGCAGTACCCGGCTATGGTTCACCGCTGGGTGTAGAGGGAGCGCTAGTGGTCGTCGATGTGTCCATCGCCGATTCGCCCAACTTGGTTGCCGGCGCTAACGAAGCGGGCTATCACATGCGCAACGTCAACTGCGGCCGTGACTATGAGTCGGATATAACGACGGATATTGCCGCGGCGCGGGCCGGCGACAGCTGTCCGCGCTGTGGGCAGTCGATGCACACATCGCGCGGCGTTGAAGTGGGCAATATCTTTCAGCTCGGCACCAAATATACCGAGGCGCTGGGCGGCGAGTTTCTCGATGCCAACGGCAAGGCCCAGCCGGTGATCATGGGTTCGTACGGAATTGGCGTCGGCCGCTTGCTGGCCTGCATAGCAGAGGAACACCACGATGAGAACGGGCTGATATGGCCAATATCCATCGCGCCTTTCCAAGTGATGATTACGCTGTTGGCCAAGGGCGCAGGGGAAGCGCAGACGGTAGCCGAAAACCTTTATGCCGATCTGCGCGCGCGCGGCTTGGAGGTGCTGTTGGACGATCGCCGGGAAAACCCTGGAGTGAAGTTTAACGACGCCGACCTGCTCGGCATACCCGTGCGCCTAACCGTTGGCGATCGCGGGTTGAAAAACGGCGTCGTCGAATTCAAACTGCGCCGCGACAGCGAGCGCAGTGAAGTCCCCGTAGAAGCGGCTGTCGAACGCACTGTGGCAGTGGTTCAGCAGCTCGAGGCCGAGCTGCGACAGCGCGTCGTCGCCGTAGCATACAGGGAGTAAGTCATGCCGATATTCCGCAGTGGAGCGGGACGCATTCCGACTTGGTGCCAGATGCAGCACTACGATATTGTGCGCCTCGAGCCCGGACAGGACCAGCACTACGCGCGCAGTGGGGTGATGGAAAAGCTCATCGTCGGCAAGGGATGTGGCCTCTTGCGCGTGGGGGGGCATTCGGTGGTTGTCGAGGAGGGGGCCAATTTAGACATCGGGCCTGGCGATGCGCCCTTTGTAGTTCTTTCGGTAGAGGAGCCTATGGTGCTGGTGCGGATGTGCGGTGAATGGGGCAACCAGTGCGGCGGCTCGGGGCTATTTCGCGGCGTTCACTCGGATGCACCGCAGGACAAAGGCGATGCCGTAGACTATGAGAAATTCACCAATTTTGACAGCCACTATCACGACTGCGACGAGTATTGGATTCTCTACGAGGGACGCGCTACGGTCGTCACTGAAGGGCAGATGTACGACGTTGAGGCCGGCGATTGCGTGGCGACGGGCATGGGCTTTCACCACGATATGGCGCGCGTTCACGAACCGGTGCGCGCCGTTTTCTTCGAAACCACATTAGAGGGCCAACAGCGATGCGGACACCTGTGGAACCACACGCACGGGATTGCCCAACCGCAGCTCGAACGCGTGTAGGCCTGCTATTTGCCTATTTGCCGAGCGGGTGTTAGCCCGTTGCGCGCGCCTACTGTTCCCATTCTTCTTCCGGCACGATTGCAATGTCCTGCGGTTGGTAGCCGATGACGCGCTTGCCGTGTTCCATATCGTACAGCGGCCAGTTGCTACCCGAAACGCCGAAGACGACTTCGTAACCGACGTTGGGGTGGGTTATGGCGCATTCGAATACGCGCACGCAGTCGCCGTGGCTGAGGTGATGCGGATGCTCCGGCCGGTCGCGCTCTGCGCTGAAGTTGCCGATGCGCACGCAGACGATTTCCATATCGTACTTCTGGACGTAGGAATAGGCCAGCGACTCGCCAAAGACCTTGCTAATGGTATAATGGCCGACGGGACGTGGGACCATTTCGACGGTGCGCGTCAGTCGTTTGGAATAGGGGCTCAGAACGCCGGCTCGACTGGCGTAGGCTATGCGTTTGACGCCGTGCAGGCGCGCCGCTTCAAAGACGTGGTAGGTCCCGACGAAATTGCTCTGCAAGAGGGCATCCCAGTCGTCGCCGCCGGGTAGGCCGCCGAGGTGAACGATGGCGTCCATGCCCTCGACGGCCTGCTGCACCGCGGCGAAATCGTTCAGGTCGGAAACAACCTGATCTTCGAGGTCGGGAATGGCGACGCGGTCGTGTCCGCGCACGCTGTGGTTGTTTTGCAATCCGCGCACGACGCACTGGCCGACGCGCCCGGCAGCACCGGTCACTAAAACGCGCATGGATCCCTCCTATAGTGTCTCAAGCCGGATGCAGGACGAGCAGCGGCGCTTCCGCTGGACAGCCCAGGCGAAAGGGCAGCCAGTGCCCGAGGCCCGAAGTCGTGTAGAGTTGACCGGCATCCTGGCGGTAATGCCCCCAAATATAGCGATCGGGTAGCAGCGAGTCGAAGAGGCTGCGACCGCCGACGCCGATTTGGAAGCCGTGCGTATGTCCAGCCAGGGTCAGGTCGACGCCTAGAGGCGTCGCATAGTCAAAGGCCTGTGGGCGATGGCTGAGCAATAGGTTGAAGCTGTCGGTTGGCGCTCCCTCCATGGCTTGCTCTACCGATGAGCGCAGATAGGCATGCGATTCGGGGCTATTTAAATAGCGCGGGTCATCGGCTGCGGCAACGTGCAAGTTCACATCGCCCACTGCGATAGACCTACCCTCGTTGACTAAGAGCGGTAGCGATGTCTGGGCGAAGAGCGTGCGCACGCGGCGTATGCCGCGGTGGTACTCGTGGTTGCCGAGCGAACAGTAGGTTCCCAAGCGCGTGGGAAAGGCGTCGAGCAGGCGCAGTGCGCTCAGATAGTCCGGCATGTGATCGCACAGATCACCGGTGATCAGCAGGAGATCTGGGCGCAGCCTCTCGCCGCGCAGAAGCACCTCCTCTAGGTCGTCTAGGCCGACGTAAGGGCCAATGTGGATATCGCTGATATGCAGAATGCGCAGCCCGTGCAGTGGGCGGGGTAGGTCGGTGAAATAGAGGTCGACCTGTGGCATGGTGACCGGAGCGCCGGACCGCGCTAAACCACAGGAGACGCCGCCCATGCCCGCTGCGGGTACGGCGACGAGCACGCGATTAAAAAAGGCCCGCCGCGCAGGCGAAAGAGGCGGAGTTAGACGCTGGCGAATTGACCGTGCAAGCAGGAGCGGAGCCGCTGCGAGCAAGGCGATGAGTAGGCCGCCGAGGTAGAGGAAAAGGGCGACCAGAACGCTCCAGCCAATAGCCTGTGCACCATAGAGTGGGCTGGTGCGACCGACGATCCACAGCGCGCCGCTGAGCAAGGCAATCGGCAATTGGCCGTAGAGCGCATAGCGCAACCAGCGGTGTTCCCACCAACTGCGATAGAGCGAACGCAATAGGGCTAAATCGAGGGCCAAGACGAGTGCATAGAGTCCGAAAAAGGTCAGAACAAAGCGCATGGCCTATGGCATTTGATTGGAGAATAGAGATATTTTATCGCAGCGCACCGCGCGCCGTTTCGTATAGGGTATGCATAATCGCGCCGATGGCAAGGGGGCAAGGCGGGACAATTGATTAACCTGCGGTACCATGGTCCAATTTGCCAGATTTTTTGCAGTGGCGAATGGGGAGATTTTTATGTTTTTTTTGTTAAAACAAACCGATAGAAGGCGTTTACCCAAGTCGGAAGTGCGCAGTAAATAGCGCACCTAGATTGCCATCGATAAATGAGCACAGAAACGCGCGGAGAAGAAGGCGAAGAGCGAGTACTACACGATCTCGAAGTGCTCGGAGAGTCCAAGCGCATCGAAGGGGTCGATGTGTTTGCCGATCTCGGCGCATTGGGGTCGGTAGATGATCGGCTGCACATAACGGCCGATGGACTCGTCGCGCGCCTGTGGCGCATCGACGCCGGCTCGACGCGTGCCGATATCGATGCGCTGCTGCAGCACATGGGGGTATCCAACGGGATTGATGAGGAAGCACTTGACCGGGCCCTGATTAGTGCGCAGCGCGGTCAAGTGCAGATTGGTCTGGTCGTTGCGCGCGGAACACCGGCAGGTATTATCGCGCCGGCACGCGCAATTTACCATCCGGGCTTAGAAGGCGAAGAAGCGCACTTTGCCGAGTTTCTGCAGAGACTGCAAGGGCCGTCCCTGCACAGCGTGTTTGACGGAGATTTCGAGGCGGTTGTCGTAGCGCCCGAATTGATGCTGGCCGAGTGGCTGCAGGCGCGCTACAGGCCGGGACTCACCGTGCGCGGCCAGCCGTTCTATCCGCCGGTGTCGGGCGCTACGGCGTTTCAGCCGGGTAGTGGGGCACGCAAAAGCGAAGATGGTAAACAGTGCCTGAGCGCCCACTACGGATATGCTGGATTGATCGATGGGCGCATTCACGTCGTTCCGCCGCTCTGGTTTTCACCGGACCGCTCAGAAGTACACTTAGTACACCTGCCGTCTAAGTTTTTAGAACCACCCCCGAGTCAACAGAATCTATTGGACGCCTTGCGCGCGGCGGGTATCGAGCGCGGAATTGACATGGCCGCAGTCGAGGAAGCCTGCCGGCGGATTGCCGATGGGGCGGAGCCCTTTTCCCTCTGTCTTGCGCGCTCGCTTCTGGCCGAACTGATGCTTGAGTCGGAGGTTCACTACACCTTCAACCGCTTGTACCTGCTGAGTTGGAACCAGTGGTTGGGCCTGTTGAACAGCGAAAATTTGGCGCAAATACGCGAATCGCTCGACCTGCTGCTGCGCGATGACGAACTTTGCTGTCCGCTCAAACGGCGCGGGGATGTGCTGGGAGAAAAGGTGGATAGGACGGATGCAGAGAGCGAATGGGGCGAAGTGGGCAAACACGTTGCGATTAGCGACGACGGCTTTTCTGCTACGGCCGATATGGCCGGTTACGTATGCCTGCGCGGGGTTCGCATTGAAGTGATACCTCCCGTCTGGGTAGCCCCCGATGCCAGTGCGGCCTACTTCATCAACTTGCCCCAGGGCGACGAGCCCTATTACCCTCAGGCCGAGGAGATCAAAGAGGTCCTCGACCTAGTCGGCGTGAAGTATGGATTTCGCGATAGCGATTGGTTCGCTGCACGGGATGCACTGGCCATTGGCCAAGATTTGCCACCGCTCATTCCAATCGCATTAGCCAGTTCGCCTTCGGAGAGCCGCGATGCCGCCTTTGAATGGGCCATTGATATCGAGGGCGATCGCGTCGGTAAAATTCTCGAAGATGGGTCGATTGATTTTCGCCAGCGCAGCCGTGCCCCGGCCGTTTCCGAGGGCGATCTCATCGGCACATTTACCCCGCCGAGTGCTGGGGCACCGGGGCGCGATGTATTGGGGCGCGATATTCCCGCAATGCGGCCTCAGCGAGTCGATGTGATTGCCGGCGCGCATGTCCGAGAAGAAGTCCAGGGCGACATCGTGCGTTATTATGCGGAGCAGGGGGGTGAGGTCATTAGCGATAACCAAATGCAGGTTTCGCGCAATCGCACCCTGCGCCGCCTGCGTCTGAGTGTTTCACAGGTGGTAAACGTCGACGGCGATGTCGATTATTCTACCGGCAATATCGACTTCAGCGGCGATGTTGTCATCCGCGGTTCGGTGCAGTCGCTCTTTTCCGTGCGCGCAGAGGGCTCGGTCCACATCAGTGGCTACATTGAAGACGGTGCTGTAGTCTCGGCAGGAAAGGACATTATGGTTGGCGGCGGCGTTCTCGGCGCGGCGACACAGGTCGAAGCCGGTGGCTCGCTATGGGTCAAATTTGCGCAGGAGGCCAATATTCGCGCAGGAGGAGACGTGCGCGTAGGATCCTATATTTTCAACGCGTCGGTGCGCGCTAGCGGCAGAGTAATCGTGCTGGGACGCGGAGAGGGCAAGGCGCGCGCCCTCGTTGGTGGACTCGTGTGGGGTGGTCAGGGCATCGAGACGCTATCGGTGGGCTCGCCCTATAACTCGGTTACGCGGTTGGTCAGCGGCGTCGATTTTCTCCAGGTAGAGCGCATGGAATCGCTGCGCAGCGCACTCTATACCTGCGAGGAGCGCATGCAGCAGCACATGAAGAAACTCGATATCACAACACTTGATATCGAGCTAATTCGCGCGCGATTACAGCGTCGAACTTCTCCGAAGAATCGCCGGTTGATCCTCGCTTCCGTCAAGCGTTTGGCGCGGTTGAACGAGCGTCGGGAAGCGCTGCAGGAGGAGATGGATGCGATCGTTAAGGAACAACGCCAACTAGCGCGCCTGGCCCGCATCGTCGTGCGCGGCACGCTGTTTTCCGGCGTAGAGGTACGACTGGGAGAGACCGTAACTACCTTTGGCGATGAGCGCACGCGCCTGCAGATGCGCCTCGTCGAAAAGGAGGGTACTATGCAAATCGTGGAGAGGCCGGTGTCCTGAGCACAGCGGGGCGATTGACCGGCGCTTGCTACTTGCATAGCGTATAGATCCAGACGGCAGAAAACACATTGTAGAAAGGTGGACGGATGGCAACTTCAACGAACATTCGATGCGGCGTCGTAGGCTACGGCGGCGCGTTCAATATGGGACAGACGCACCTCAATTCGATGGCGCGCAATCGCCGTATGGAAGTAGCGGCCGTATGCGAGTTGGACCCAGATCGGCGCAAGGTCGCCGAGAGCGATTTTCCCGGCATTGAAACGTATGCCAAGGTTGGTGATTTATTAAAAAACGCCGCTTTGGATTTGGTCACCATCATCACGCCGCACAATACGCACGCACCGCTGGCCATAGAATGCTTGAACGCCGGCGTCAACGTGGTATGCGAAAAGCCGCTGGCCATAACGAGTCGAGAAGTCAAGGATATGATCGCTGCGGCCAAGCGCAACAAGGTCATGCTGTCGACCTTTCACAACCGGCGCTGGGACGGCGACTTCCAAACGCTGCGCGATCTGATCTGCAAAGAGAAGGCGATCGGTCGCGTGCACCGCGTAGAAGCTGGTTTTTACGGCTACGGTCCCCAGGGCACCTGGTGGCGTTCGGACCGGAAGATCTCGGGCGGCGCCATCTACGATTGGGGGGCGCACTTCACCGATTGGATTCTCAATATTATGCCCGAAAAGATCGACTGGGTCAGCGGCTATCAAGTCAAGCATCGCGACTGGAAAGGCTACAGCAACGAGGATCATTCCGAATACAGTCTGCGCTTTGCCAGCGGAGCCTTGGCGACGCTGACCATATCCAACCTATCGATGAGCGGTCGTCCGCGCTGGCGCGTGCTGGGCGAGCGCGGTTCCATCGAAGATATCGGCGGCAAATTCCAGCTGAAGACCGCCATTAACGGTAGGCAAATGAGCGCGGAGGTGCCCTTTGCCCAGTCGAATTGGCACGCCTATTACGAGAATGTCTACAAGCATCTGCTGGGCAGGGCCAAGCTGATTATTACGCCCGATTCGGCGGCGCGCGTGATCGGCGTGCTGGAGGCGGCCAACCAATCGGCGGCGCGCAATTCAGCTCCCGTAAAGCCCGCCTTTGTTTAATCCGTGCATTCACTCGATGCACAACAGGGCGCCGCGCTGTCGTCGCTGCTGGCCGTCGGCTGTCGCTCGGGCGATACAGTCGTGGGTCTGTCCAGCGTGCGACGCAGCGCGCGCCTGGCCTACGTATTTGCCGACAGTCAACTGGCTGAGCGCACGCTGAGGGAATTGGCCGAGTGGGAGGAAACGGGCACGCGCGTCTTTGTTCTCGACGACTTTGCGTCGCTGACGCAGACCTTCGGGCGCAGTGATGCGCGCGTGGTCGGCGTGGCCATCGGCTCGTTGGCCAACGGCATCGCTGGTCGTTTGGAGCTTATGCCAGGCGTTTAGCGCGTCCCCATTTACTATTTTTTCGAGGAGATTGGTCTGGTGATTTTAGCGGAAATGACTTCGCCCGAAATCGACGCCCTATCGCGCGATATCGTCGTGCTTATGCCGGTTGCCTCATGCGAGCAGCACAGCCTGCACCTGCCCGTTTTTACCGATTCCATGATTGGCGGCGAGGTGGCGCGCCGAGTGCACCTGTTGGTGCCCGACGACGTGCTGGTTTTACCGGTGCAGTGGCTGGGCTATTCTCAACACCACATCCGCTACCCGGGGACGATCAGCGCTATTTCCGAGACCCACTTGCTATTGATGATGGATATTGTCGCTTCGGTCGTTGGATACGGGTTTAAAAAAATCCTCATACAGAATAGCCACGGAGGCAACGGTGCCAATATTTCCGTATTGCTGCAGCGCCTGATGGAGCGCTACGGCGATGTCGGCATCGAGTTTTACAGCCGCTGGGCCTGGGCCGGCAACGACGCGCTCAATGCGATACGCGAACTGGGCAACGCCGGTTCGGGACATGCCGGCGAGACGGAGACCTCAATGGTGCTGGCTATGCGTCCGGATCTAGTGCGTAGCGATCGGTTGGATGCCGACGGCGAGCGTCCCGGCATGCGCGTGAGCGGCGTGGCATCGTATCACCGCTTTGATCAGCGCACGCAGCACGGCGGCGTCGGTGACCCGCGACCGGCCACGGCAGAAAAGGGTGAGCGGCTTTTGCAGGCTTCGGCAGAAGAGGTCGCTTCCCACGTGCGCGAAATTCGAGCGCTGCGGCCGTTTGGTTAGCGCGGCGCCTGTTTGACAGCAGAACGGAGGCCCCCTACTTTGCGACTGCCTTTCCACGGGCCGTGGAAAGTGCGGTTATCGGACTCCTTGCGATCTCTCACCTTTTGACTGGGCTACCGAGAGCGCCACGTCTCGGCCCCTTCCCTGCACGCCGCCTTGGCATCGCTGATGCGCGGCCTTTTTGATGAGCCATGGCAGATAGCAGCGGCGACTTTCGTCTGCTCGAACCAATTGACCACAGCGTAGAACAGCGTATCGGCGCGGTCATACCGGTGGATGAAGATGTGCTTATCCGCGTCTTCTCTGACCTGACGGCCGACGGCGTTTATGGCCCACAGTGGGTTTTCGTCACGGCAAAGCGCGTGGTTGTCGCCGCGGAAAAAAGCGATCGCGCTCCGTTTGACGTACCTATCGAAGGCATCCGTCTTGCCCGCACAGAACCGCTGGTCGGCGGCGGCCGTCTGGAAATTGAGTGCCGCGATAGCGCGGACCTGCACATTCCCTACTCCAATTCTCTAGCTGGAAAGTTTTCCGAAGTAGCGCGCGGTATAGAACAGCTGCGCAAGGGCGAGTCGTTCTATATCAATCCCCGCTTGGACCGCACGCGCTGCGAGAAGTGTCAGCGCCTGCTGCCGGAGAAAAACGGCATTTGTCCAGCCTGCGTGCGTCGCCTCGAAACGCTGGGTCGCATCGTTTCTTTCCTTACCCCCTACAAGCGTCGCGCCGCAGTGCTGGCGGCGGCCTCCGTTGCCACGACCGCAGCCGAGCTGCTGCCGCCGCTGGTGCAGCGCGAACTGGTCGATGGCGTACTCGTGCTACCCGAGGACCACGGGGTGCTGCTCGAAGATCGCTTTGCCATGCTCGGTTGGCTGGTGTTGGCCATGGTTGTCGTGCGCGCTCTGAGCTGGCTTTCCAGTATGCTGCACCACTGGGTCGTATCCTGGCTTAGTGCGCGCGTGACGGCCGATATTCGCGCCGAGCTCTATCGTCGCTTGGAAATGCTCTCGCTGCAGTTTTACGACAAGCGCCAGGTCGGCGGTCTCATTTCGCGCGTAACGCGCGATTCGAGCATGCTGCAGCAGTTCTTAGTCGACGGACTGCCGTATATGATCATCAATTTCCTGACGATCATCGGCATTATCGGCTTTCTATTTAGCATGAGCGTCAAAATTACGCTGCTCATTCTGCTGCCAGTCCCCTTTATCGCAATCTGGAGCTTTCTGTTCTGGCGCTATATGCGCAATATCTTCAATAAATACGGCCAGAGCTGGTCGCAGCTGGGATCGCGACTGAACGAAGCGCTGCACGGCATTCGCGTGGTGAAGGCCTTTGCTCAGGAAGAGCGTGAGATCGCCGCGTTTGACAAGCGCAACGACGAATTGGGCGATATAAGTCGTCGTTCGGGGCGCATGTGGCTCATCATGTGGTCAACCATGGAGTTGGTGACCGGCGCGGGCATTCTGATCGTGTGGTACTTTGGCGGTGGCGAAGTGCTGGGGGAGCGCCTTAGCATCGGCACGCTGCTGGCCATCTACTCTTATATGTGGATGGTCTACGGACCGCTGGAGTGGATGGCGCAGGTCAATTCGTGGATGACGCGCGCCTTTGCTGGTGCTGAGCGCATCTTTGAAGTGATTGACGCACCGCCCGAATCGTACGAGGATCCCGATGCGCTGGCTATGCCGTCCTGTGTTGGCCGCGTGCACTTTGACGGCGTGACCTTTGGCTACGACAAGAGCAAGCCCGTGCTGCACGATATCCAGCTCGACGTCGAGCCGGGCGAAATGATCGGTCTGGTCGGGCGCTCTGGCGTCGGCAAGACGACGACGGTCAATCTGGTCGCGCGCTTTTACGATGTGGACCGAGGGACGCTGAGTATTGACGGCGTCGATATTCGCCGCATCCGCCTGTCCGATTTGCGCCGGCAAATTGGCATCGTGCCGCAGGACCCCGTGCTGTTCTCCGGCACGATTGCCGAGAATATCAGCTACGGCCGCCCCGGCGCAAGCCTGTCCGAGGTGATGGAAGCGGCGCGGGCGGCCAATGCACACGGCTTTATCACCGCCAAAGCGGATGGCTACGACACGGCGGTAGGGGAGCGCGGCGCAGGCCTTTCCGGCGGCGAACGCCAGCGCATTGCCATTGCGCGCGCCATCCTCCACGATCCGAAAATCTTAATTCTCGACGAGGCAACTTCTTCGGTGGACGTGCAGACGGAAAAACAGATACAAGAGTCGATTGCCCACTTGGTAAAAGGCCGCACGACCTTTGCCATTGCCCACCGCCTTTCCACGCTGCGCAACGCCGATCGCCTAGTGGTCCTAGAGGCGGGGCGGGTCGTGGAAATGGGCACGCACGAGGAACTCGTGGCGCGCGGAGGACACTTTGCCGAGCTGGTCGAACTCCAACGCGCCGTTGCGGAAATCATCGCGGTTAAGGATTGAAATGGAAGCAGTAGAGGCTGGGCCTCTTAACGCCGTGCTGCCTGGACCGGAGGCGCGCCAAGTCGAACAGCTACTGGCTGAGGGAGAGCGCGTGCGGGCGTGCGTGCGCGCCGATATGGCGGATGCGTTTTGTTATGGGACGCGCTGGGTAGTGCTCGGTGATAAACACCTGCTGCTGAGCGGGGGCGATGGCGACTGGTTGCAGCTGGCGTTGTCCGATATCGAGGCGGCACAGACGCTCGAACTGGTCGGCGGAGGCCTGTTGGAAATCGCGCGCAAGGAGGGCGCACCGGAGCTAGTCCATTATTCTTCTTCGCTGCACGCGCTCTTTGTCGAAGTGGCCGTGGTGCTCAATCAGCTGGTACGAGGTGAGGCGCTGGCCTTGCCCACGCAGGTTGAGCGCAGCCGCTGTGCGGCCTGTAATCGCCTATTAGTTGAGAAGGATGGTATCTGCCCATTTTGTATTTCGCGCTGGGATACACTGGGCCGCATTGCCTACTTTCTGCGGCCCTATACTGGGCGCGTCGTGGCGCTGATGGTCGGTTCGATAGCCATGACTGCGCTGGGGTTGCTCCCGCCCTATGTGGTGCGCCATATCATTGACGACGTGCTCAATCCCGGCGTGCGCGGCGAGATTTCGGCTGAGGAGGGCATGGCGCTGCTGGGTTGGCTGGTGCTGGGTTTGCTAGGGGCTCAGCTGCTGACGTGGGGGACCAATCTAGCGACGGGCTTTATGCGCGCCGATATCTCTGCTTGGTCGAGCCGCGACGTGCGCGAAAAACTCTATCACAGCCTGCAGTTCCTACCGCTGCGCTTCTACGAGAAACGCCAAGTCGGCAATCTGATTTCGCGCTTTATGAACGATGCCGATCGCCTAGAAATGTTTCTGCTCTTCTTCGTGCCCTTTCTCGTCTCCAACGTGATGATGCTGGTCGGCATCCTAGGCTTGCTGTTTTGGATGAACTGGGAGCTAACGCTCTACGTGCTGCTGCCGGTGCCTTTTATATGGGTGGCAAGCGTAAAAAAATTCGGTCAGCTGCGGCGCTACTGGAGCACTTGGTCGACCAAGTGGTCTAGGCTTTCATCGCATATCAACGAATCCATTTCGGGTATCCGCATCGTCAAGTCCTTTGCACAGGAGCGGCGGGAAGAGGAGCGCTTTGCCTCGCGCAACGAGGCGCTGTGGGAAGCCAGCGTAACGGCCGAGCGCGTATGGGTCGTTTTTTCGGCCATCGTCAATTTCGTCATGAGCTTTGGCATTTTCCTCGTCTGGTATTTTGGCGGCCGCCAGATTCTCAACGAGGAACTGACGCTGGGTGTGCTGATGGCTTTTATCAGCTATATATGGCAGCTGTATCGGCCGCTGCAGTTTTTCAGCGCTGCCAATAATGCGATTACGCGGTCGCTGGCCGGTGCCGAGCGTATTTTTGAAGTGATCGACGCGACGCCAGAATCCTTTGATAAGAAGGATGCTCAGCCGCTGCCCGACCTGAAAGGGCGCGTCGATTTTCGCGATGTATTCTTTGGCTACGATCCGGGCAAGCCGGTGCTCAAAGGGGTCGACCTGCAGGTACAGCCGGGCGAGATGATCGGCTTGGTGGGGCGATCGGGCGTGGGCAAGAGCACGCTGATAAATCTCATATGCCGATTTTACGACGTGGATCGCGGCCTAGTAGAAATTGACGGCGTCGATATCCGCGCCATTCGCCTGTCTGACGTGCGCCGGCAAATTGGCATGGTCGCCCAGGAATCGTTTCTCTTTAACGGCACCATCTTTGAAAACATAGCCTATGCCCGCCCTGAGGCCACCTTCAAAGAGGTGATGCGCGCTGCGCGCGCGGCCAATGCGCACGAGTTTATCATCAAAAAGCCCGATGGCTACGATACCAAAGTCGGCGAGCGCGGGAATGCGCTGTCTGGCGGCGAGAAACAGCGCATATCGATTGCTCGGGCCATCCTGCACGATCCCAAGATACTGATTCTCGACGAGGCGACTTCGGCCGTAGATACGCCGACGGAAAAAAAGGTCCAAGAGGCTATTGCCAATTTGGTGCGTGGCCGCACTACCTTTGCCATTGCCCATCGCTTGTCGACGCTGCGCAACGCCGACCGACTCGTCGTGCTAGACGACGGCAAGGTCGCTGAAATCGGCACCCACGAGGAGCTGATGGCGCGCGAGGGCATTTTTCACACTCTCGTTACAACGCAGCAGCAGACGACGGCGGTCATGGCCGTTGGCGGCAAGGGAAAGGACGACTGAATTGTCGCACGGCCTGGATGAGTATTTCGATCGTCGGAAGGAAAATGGATGAGAGATACAGCGGTCATGAGCGCCGGCTGGGCATCGGTCGACTGCACGCCGCCATTGGGCTTGCCTATGGGCGGACGGGGAACGCGTTTTACGCCGGGGGCGGCCGTGCTCGATCCCCTGTGCATGCAAGCGCTGCTCTTGTGCGATGTCGGCGATAAGGCCCTCCTGCTATTATCGATCGATATGATCGGCCTATCGGGTGATATGAGCGCGCGTTTTCGCCGCGAAATTGCCGCGCATAGCGGTCTGCCACCCAGCTGTATCGTGCTCAACTTTTCCCATACGCACAGCGGGCCGATGAGCGGTTACGAAGGCTATGCAACAGATCGACCCAAGCCGGCCGAAATGATTTCTTACGAAGAAAAATTGCTGGAAAAGGCCTGCTGGCTGGCCCGCGCTGCTCAGGGCAGCCAACAGCCTGCGCGCGTCTGCTGGCATCGGGGCACATCGCATATTGGCATCAATCGCCGCGCGCGTAACGAGCAAGGAGAGATGGCCCTTCGCCCCAATCCCAATGGACATTATAATCCAGATTTATGGGTATTGGATGTTGCCGGGGCCGACGGCCGACGCTGCATCGCCTTTTCCTATGGGTGTCATCCCGTTATGGTGTACGGCTACGCATGGGATGGCATTTCCGCCGATTTTCCCGGAGTCTGTCGCCGCGCTATACAGGAGGCGCTCGGTCCGCAGGTGCAGGCGCAGTATATCCAGGGACTAGCTGGCAATGTGCGTCCGCGGCTGCTGGCCAATATACAGCAGGGCGTCTTTGAAAAGGGGACGGCCGAATCGGTGTTGCAGGTTGGTCGCCAACTGGCCGGCGATGTGCTCAACGCATTGGGTAATGGAGGCGACGAGTTGGTGCTGGATATACGCGTGTGTTCCACTTGGGTGATGGTAGAGCGCGATCAGCAGGTCTGGCCGCTGGCGCACTGGCAGGAACTGTCCGATAGCGCTGACCATATGCAGCGCGAATTGGGTCAGTACTGGCTCAGTCGACTGCGAGAGGGGCCGCCGCCGGTGCGCGCTGTGCCGTGGGAAATAGGCCTGCTGCAGTTGGCGCCAGCGCACCGCATTGCCTTTTTTTCTGGTGAGGTGTTGGCCGAGTGGTTGCCGCTTATTCGCCGCTGGTTGGCCGATGAGCAACTCGTGGCCTGGGGCTACTGTCAAGATGGGCGCGGCTATATGCCTACCGATGCGCTGCTCGATGAGGGCGGCTACGAAGTGCTGCAGTCGAATGTATATAACAAGAGTGGTCCAGGGCCCTTTGCCAAGGGAATAGACGATGCCGTGCGGCGCGCATTGGTCCGCCTACATTGGATGCTCGAACGCGAGGAGTGCGCGCTGTGAAAATAGCAACGTACAATGTCTTGGGCCTGACCGGCTACCCACCCGCCGAAGCACAGAAGGATTTGGGACCGCCTGGCAGCGAGCAGCACGTGGCGCATTTTGCCAAAGTCTTTGCCTCGTTGGATTGCGATCTTATCGCTCTGCAGGAAGGCGTCGCGGTGCGCCAGATGCAGCAGGTTGCCAAGTCTATGGGCTATTATCTGTCGACGCACCCCTCGCCCATTGCCTGGCCGGGACACCTGCTGTCGCGCGTTCCCATCGTCGAGTCGCGCACGTTTAGTCACTGGAACCCCCACATCGACGTGCCGCCGTTTAGCCGCACGGCCGGCGCGTCGCTCGTCGAGGGGGCGGGAGGGAAAAGGTTGTGGGTAGTCAATGTGCATCTACATCCAGGCGACGTGGCGCTGCGTCGCGTAGAAGGCGACTTGCTTCGGGATAGGATTGAGTCTCTGCTAGTCGACTGTCCCAACGTCGTCGTGCTCGGCGACTTTAACTGCGAAATAGATGAGCGCGTGCACGAAAATGTGCGTGCATTGGGCTTTGTCAATGCCGTGGAGCGCGCCTATGCCGGCGGCATTCAGGCGACGATGGACACCGTTGGCATTCGCACGCATTATATTGACCACATTTACTTCAGTCCGGCTTTAGCTCCTGCACTCCTATCGGCACAGGTTGTGCGGGCCGAGGGTTTTCGCCACGATGGTCCGCAGGTCGAGGGAGTGTGGGTACATTCAGACCATCTGCCGGTGGTCGCCCAAATCGATTGGCCTCTTGCTTAGAAGGGATATTATGAGCGAACGCATACGAGTGGGAGCGTTACACGTCGACGCCGCGCTGTACGCGCTGGTGCGCGACGAAATTGCACCGGGCACGGGCGTCGAATCCGAACGGATCTGGCAGGGGCTGCAGGCGATCATCGAAGAACTTGGTTCGCGTCACAGCGCCCTGTTGTCCCAGCGCGACGATATGCAGCGTCTGATTGACCAGTGGCACCTGCAGCGTCGCGGTGCGCCGTTAGACGGTGAGGCCTATCGCCAGTTTTTGCGCGAAATAGGCTATATAGAAGAAGGGGTAGAGCATGTTTCAGTTACGACGGAAAACGTCGACCGCGAAGTTGCTCAGGTCGCCGGCCCCCAGCTGGTCGTGCCCGTTGACAACGCGCGCTATTGCATCAATGCCGCCAATGCGCGCTGGGGCAGTCTCTACGATGCGCTCTACGGAACGGATGCCATAGCCGAAGACGGCGGTGCCGAGCGCGGCGATGCGTATAACCCGGTGCGCGGTGCGCGCGTCGTGGCCCAGGCCAACGCGTTTCTGGACGGCGCCGTGCCTCTGCGCGAGGGGGGCTACGACGGAGTGTGCGGTTTGGCGCTGGTTGACGAGGGGGGCCGCAAGCACCTGCAGGTGCAAATAGAGCAGGGCGTAACGGAACTGCGCGATCCGTCGCAGTGGGTCGGCTATGTCGAAGAAGAGGGCCAGCTGCGCTGCGTGCTGATGGTCAACAACGGATTGCATATTGAGATACACATAGATCCCAGTGATCCGATTGGTCAGGCGCATCCGGCCGGTATTAAGGACGTGGTGCTGGAGGCGGCCATTACGACCATTCAAGACTGCGAAGACTCGGTGTCCGCCGTCGATGCGGCTGACAAAGTGCGCGTCTACAGAAATTGGTGCGGTCTGATGAAGGGGGATTTGCGCGCTCAGTTTGACAAGGGAGATCGCCCCATAACGCGCCGACTCAATGCCGATCGCCGCTATTGCGATCCGGCTGGACAGCCGCTAGTACTTCCGGGTCGCAGCCTGCTACTGGTGCGCAATGTCGGCATCCACATGTATACTGACGCCGTGCTAACGGCCGATGGCCAAGCCATTCCAGAGGGGTTTCTCGATGCGCTGATCACCTCGCTTGCAGCGCTCCACGACCTGCGCAGTGCGGGCGAAATAAAGAATAGCCGCACGGGCAGTGTGTATATCGTCAAGCCCAAAATGCATGGGCCAGCCGAAGTGGCGGCGACGGTCGCCCTCTTTGGTAGGGTAGAGGAGGTCCTGGGGCTGCCGCGCAACACGCTGAAGATCGGCATCATGGACGAAGAGCGGCGCACTACGGTCAATCTGGCGCGCGCCATCGCCCAGGCCAGCGAGCGATTAATTTTTATCAATACCGGTTTTCTCGATCGCACGGGCGATGAAATCCACACCAGTATGGAAGCGGGTCCGATGTTGCCCAAGGGGCAGATTAAAGAGCAGAAGTGGCTGCAGGCCTACGAAGATTGGAACGTCGATATCGGCATTGAAACAGGGTTGGTAGGACGCGGGCAAATAGGCAAGGGGATGTGGGCTATGCCGGATGCCATGCGCGCTATGCTACAGGCCAAGATTGGCCACCCACAGGCCGGTGCGAGTACGGCGTGGGTGCCGTCGCCGACGGCGGCCGTGCTGCACGCCATGCACTATCACGAGGTCTCCGTGACACAGCGCCAGCGTGCGTTAGCGCAGCGCCAGCGCGCATCGCTGGAAGATATCCTGACGCCGCCGCTGTTGGGCCAAGAGCTGAGCGCAGAAGAAATTCAGCGCGAATTGGACAACAATGCCCAGGGGATATTGGGCTATGTCTCGCGCTGGGTTGGCCAGGGCATCGGCTGTTCGAAAGTGCCCGACATTAATGACGTCGGGCTAATGGAAGACCGCGCCACGCTGCGCATTTCCAGTCAACACATCGCCAACTGGCTGCACCACGGTCTCGTCGATGCGGCGCAGGTGCGTGCCACTTTTGCGCGCATGGCCGAAGTCGTCGACCGGCAAAATGCCGGGGATGTGGCCTATGTGCCGATGGCGGAAAATCTGGATGCCAGCGTCGGTTTTCAAGCCGCGCTAGACTTGGTGTTTAACGGGCGTCAAGAGCCCAATGGGTATACCGAGAACGTGCTGCATACGCGCCGTCGCCAGGCCAAGTTGGCGTGATATGGCCGAAGAGATCGAGCGCAAATTTCTCGTTGCCGATCCCTCGTTTTTGCACGGTGTAGAAGGCATTGACTGCACGCAGGGCTATATGCCCGGACGAGAGCGCAGTGTCGTGCGCATTCGCATAAAGGGTCAGCGAGGGTTTTTGACGATAAAGAGTGCCGCGCGTGGCATTGCGCGCAGCGAATTCGAATACGAAATACCGCTGTCTGACGCGCGGGAAATGCTCGCGTTGCTCTGCGATAAGCCGCTGGTCGAAAAGACGCGCTACGAGGTGTCCTTTGCTGACAATTTATGGGAAGTCGACGTATTTAGCGGGCTGAACAACGGATTGGTGCTGGCCGAAATAGAGCTGGAAGCAGCCGATCAAGACTTTGAGAAGCCGCCGTGGCTAGGCCGAGAAGTGTCGCATGACGATCGCTATTTCAACTCGCAGCTTGCGCGCAATCCCTACAGCACCTGGGCGTCGGCAGATTAGCGCGTGCCTCGCTCAATGCGTGCGGAGGTAATCGCGCACTCGCTCAATCCACTCGGCTGGTAGGTCCTGCGGCGAGCGCACCTGAAAGACTTCACCGTGCGTCGCATTCGTCCAGTGTAAGTGAGCCTGTGCGTCGTCAAAGTGCAGTTGGCCCTGTGCAAAGCCCCGCTCTTGCTGCGCTCCGCGGCGATCCATCGAGCGAAAATCTAGTCTCCGCAGCGCTCTTTTATCGCCGTCGAAGTAAAGCCAAAAAAATACGCGATCCGGCGGTGCATCAGCTGGTCCATCGCATCTTTTAACCTCGATCAGACCGTTTGACGCATTGGAAAAGTAGAAGAGAACCTGAAATGTCGGTGGCTGTGTCATATGTGTTTGTAGATCACTCGGTTTCGTAGGAGAGAGACTCAGTCGATCAGCAGGCTCAAATCGAGTGCGGGAGCTGAGTGGGTTAGCGAGCCAATGGAGATCAGGTCGACGCCGGTCTGCGCGGCTCCGGAAACGGTTTCCAACGTGTAGCCTCCCGTTGCCTCGATTGCGATGGCTGCGCTGACGCGGCGAATGCGTTCTACGGCCTGGCGCATGGTATCGTTGTCCATATTGTCCAGCATAATGCGCTGGGGATTTAGGCCGATGAGGCTATCCACTTCTTCTAAGGTTTCGGCTTCGACAAAAATGGGCACGCTGCGACCGCTCTGGGCCGCGGCTGCGCGCGCCCTGCGCACCGCCGCGGCTACGCCTCCGCACGAAGCGGCGTGATTTTCCTTGATGAGCACGGCGTCGTGCAGGCCGATGCGGTGGTTGACGCCGCCGCCTTGGACGACGGCCCACTTTTGCAGGTGGCGCCAGCCGGGGGTGGTTTTGCGGGTGTCGGTGATGCTGGCGGCGGTGCCGACAATGGCCTCGACAAAGCGGCGCGTATGGCTGGCCACTCCAGATAGCTTCTGCAAAAAGTTGAGGGCCGTGCGCTCGCCGCACAGCAGCACGGAGGTGCGACCCTGCAAGCGAACGATAATCTGATCGGCTTCAACGGACTGGCCGTCGGCTACAGCGGCAGAAAAATGGGTCGTTGGATCGAGTCGCGCGAAGGTCATTCGGGCTAACTCTATGCCGGCGACAACGCCGGGGCGACGCGCGACAATGCGGGCGCTGGCTTGGGCTTCAGCATCGAGCGTCCAGGCCGAAGTTATGTCGTTCTGGAGGTCGACGGTGCCGCCGAGGTCTTCGCTGAGCGCCTGCTCAACTAGCGGAATATATTCGGCCCAATTGAGCCCATTGCATTGGTTAGAACTGATCATATTGGATCTCGTACTCGTTGGCCCATAGCGGTCTTAAAGAGGAAATGGCCGTTTACCTGCTAGCGATAGAAGAACTTGATGAGCAAAGGCGATGGCGTCAATTGACGACTCTATTTGTTCTGTTGCTGTAGCGTTTTTCAAGCCGTTGGGCGGGGTAGACAAGTGCCGGGAGCAGGGCTATTATTCAGGGCGTGCGGCGGGCGTATGGCACACTCGACGATGCAGCGGATATCCAGCGGAAGAAAGAGGCATGCAAAGCGATCACACAACGATGTACGGCTGGGCCGAGATCGAACCGGTAGGACAAGTCGTGGCCGGCAGCACGGCGTCGTTTGCGCTGACATATCACGTAGGTCGCTACGGGATGGACGACGGAGGAACGCTGAAAGTCTGCGTGCGCTTTGCATCCGATTGGGGTTATCCGCAGTTCGACGATCCGCAGGGGCTCAACTATGCTACGGTCGAGACTAGTGGACGGGGAAAGATACGCTATCGCTTTGATTTGAAGGGCTATATTCGCCCCTTTCAAAAGTGCCTAGTCGTCGACGTCGAGCAGTGGGCGCTGGCCGAAGGCGATGTCATACGCATCGTCTACGGCGATCGTTCAGCCGGTTCGCCCGGTACAGTCGTGCAGACTTTTCGCGAGTATCGATTCCAGTATAAAGTGGCCGTCGACTGCTTTGGCACGGGTCAATTCGTCGAACTGTTGGAGCATCCCGAACTGGAGATCGTCCCCGATTGCGCCGCCAAACTCGTTCTGGTCACACCGAGTCAAGTGGCTCCTGACGGCGCGTTCGATCTCGGGGTCAAGCTGGAAGATACTTGGGGCAATCCGGCCGTGGGGTTTTGTGGTGAGGTTGTCATAGACAATGCCGACGACTTTGTCGGACTGCCCGAGCACTGTGTTTTTGGCGCCGATGAAGGAGGAGTACGGCGCTTGCAGGGCGTGCGCTGTCGGCAACCTGGCACCTGGCGCGTGCGCGCGCACAGCGGCCACCTGCGCGCCGAGAGCAATCCGATTGAGTGCGCGACTGCGCTCGACGCGCTGCGGCCCTTTTGGGGCGATCTACACGGCCAGAGCGGAGAGACCGTCGGCACCAATGCGGTAGAGGACTACTTTCGCTTTGCCCGCGATGTGGCGCTGCTCGACTTTGCCGGTCACCAGGGTAACGATTTCCAGATAACAAAAGAGACGTGGGCGGAAATCGGCCGCTGCGCGCGTGCATTTTGCGAAGATGGGCGCTTTGTGAGCTTTCCCGGCTACGAATGGTCGGCCAATACGCCGGCCGGTGGCGACCGCAACGTCTACTATCTGCGCGACGGAGAAGATATCTATCGCACGAGCCACTGGCAGGTGGCCGATCGCTCGGATGCCGATGCCGATTGCTATCCGGTGGGCGAACTCTTTGAACGGCTGCGCGACAAGGAGGCCCTCGTTGTTCCGCACATTGGCGGGCGCCCGGCCGATCTGCGCTTTCACGATCCGCAGTTAGAGCCCGTTATCGAAATATATTCTGCGTGGGGACAGTTTGAGTGGTTGCTGCGCGAGGCCATTGAACGCGGGTATAAGGTGGGCTTTGTCGCCGGCAGCGACGATCACAAGGGCCGTCCCGGAGCGAGCTACCCCGGCTCATCGTCCTTTGGCGTCTATGGTGGACTGACCTGCGTTCTGGCAAGCGAACTGAGCCGTGAGGGCATATGGAGGGCGATCAAGGCGCGGCGCTGCTACGCGACGAGCGGACAGCGCATCGCCCTGGACGTGCGCGCTGACGGACATCGGATGGGCGAGGAGTTTCGCGCCGAGGGCATGCCGCATATCGAAGTGCGCGCCGATGGGACGGCAGCTATTGAAGAAATGCGCGTGATGCGCGGTTTGGAGACGGTCTACCGCTATCCAGAGCAGATGCCGCGCGATCGCAAGCGCCTGCGCATCAAGTGGAGCGGAGCCCTTATTCGGGGGCGCGCGCGCATTGCGCGTTGGGATGGTCAACTGTCGCTGCGCAATGGGCGCATCAAGGCGGTCCAACCCTTTGCTTTCGATAGCGCGGCCGAATACGTGGAACGCTGGGATGAACACGGCATCTGGTGGAGGTCGGTTACGTCGGGTGACGAAGACGGACTGATTATCGACGTCGAACTCGAAGAGAGTGCCGAACTCCACTTTGCCGCAGAGCCGGCCGAGTTTGTTTTGGCTCTTGGCGGACTGGGCGACGGCGTGCACTGCGTAGAGGCGGGTGGAGAAGAGTTGCGCGTAGAGGTCGAATTTCTGCCGCTGGGCGTCGGCGATGCACACTGTGCCTTCAGCTGGACCGACCGGGCGCCGTTGGCTGGTTGTACGCCCTATTATGTACGCTTGACCCAAGTCGACGGCGCGCGCGCTTGGAGCAGTCCCTTCTACATACACTGCGGGAGGTAGGGCCGTGTTGACGCTGGCACACGTAACGCACGAGGCGGTGCATCAGGCCGGTGGCATCGGCACGGTGCTGCGCGGTCTGATCACGGCAGCAGCCTATCGGAACGCGGTAGATCGAACGCTGCTCATCGGCACGGTTTCGGGCGACGACGGACAGCCGCTAGGTCGCGATGGTGAAGTGCTATACGATCGCCGGGCGGGTGTCGGGGACCGCCAAGTGGGCGCGCTGCTCGATCCGGTCGAAGCTCGCTATGCCACGCGATTGGTCTATGGGCGACGCCCTCTCCGGCACGAGGATAAGGCGTGTTGGGTCGAGGTGCTATTGGTCGATGTCACCAACGCCCCGCGCGGGCTCGATGATTTTAAATACTACCTCGCTCAGAACTTTGGCATTGATTCGCGGCGCTACGAGCACGATTGGGAATACGAGCACTATCTGCGCCTAGCCGAACCGGGCTTTGCCGCGCTGGAAGCCCTCTGTGGTGCGGGCGATGGCGCGTGCCATATTGTCGCTCACGAATTTATGGGCTTGGGTTTGGCCTACAGGGCCATTATGCAGGGCGATAATCGCTATAAGACCGTGTTCTACGCGCACGAAGTGGCCACGGTGCGTCCGCTCATAGAGGACGGAGAGGGGCGCGATATCGCCTTCTATAACGCCCTGCGCCGCGGCCGTGCAGAGGGCACTTATATAGAGGACTACTTCGGCACACAAAATGGCTATTTCAAACACGCCCTCGTGCGCCAGGCATGGCGCTGCGATGCGGTACTCGCCGTCGGTGACCTGGTCGTCGACGAGCTGCGCTTTCTCGGCCCAGAGTTCGCCAAACGGACCATTGACTTGGTCTACAACGGCGTGCCTGCACACCAGCTGAGTCGCGCTGAAAAGGAGCGCGCTTCGGACAAGTTAAAAGCCGTATGTGAAGGCCTGCTGGGATGGAAGCCGGAGTGGTTATTCACCCACGTTACGCGCCTAGTGCGCAGCAAGGGACTGTGGCGCGATCTGCTCGTATTGGAGCACTTGGACGAGGCATTGGCAGCACGTCGTGAGCGCGCCGTATTTATTGCGCTAAGCTCGGAGATCGGGCGTCGCAGCGGGGAGTCTGTGCGTTTGATGGCTGGCCAATACGCGTGGCCTCTCGTGCATCGCGAAGGGGGCGCCGACTTAAGTCCGGGCGAATTGGATTTCGACTTGCAGGTTCGCGCCTTTAACGCGCGTTCGCGCGCGGTGCGCGTTCTCTTTGTCAACCAGTTTGGCTGGGATCGCGCCAGCTGCGGCGAGTGGATGCCGGAGGATATGCAGTTTGCCGATCTGCGCCGCGGCAGTGACGTGGAGTTTGGCCAGTCGATCTACGAACCCTTTGGTATAGCGCAGGTCGAACCGCTGAGCTTTGGCGCGTTGAGCGTTGTCAGCGATGTATGCGGCTGCGTCGGCTTTGTCGAGCGCAGCCAACCCGCCGACGGGTCGTTTGACGGTTTATTGGTGGGTGCCTACACGGATACGGGCTCACAACAAATCACCTCGCCAAGGGATATTGGCGCTCAATTTGTCGCGGAAAACGAGCGGCGACAGAGCCGCACAGTGGCCGCTGCGCTGGACGCGGCGCTGCAGGGAGGGCGCGATAGACAGGACGAGCGGCTGCGACAGGGGTTTGCCACGGCTGCGTCCATGAGCTGGGAACGCGTTGCTGCCGATTGGCTAGCGCCGGTGCTGGCGCGTATGGCCTAGTGCGAAAACGCACACGTCCGCGCATGGGCTGACAGAGAATGTCATGTTGGTGTGAAGCGATTGGAAAGTAAGACTGAATCAGGCGGAAGCGGCTCGGTCCGTCTATAGCTCGCCGAGGGGATCGGCGGAGAGTATTTCGCGCACTCTAGTGAGCAGCAGATCCGTCTGAATGGGCTTTTTGATTACGGCGTAGACGCATCCGGGCTGGTGAATGGTTAGATCCTCATCGACCCACCCCGATACGACGATGATGGGCACCTCGTCGCCTTGGTCGCGAACCATATAGAGGAATTCCTCGCCGTCAAACTGCCCGGGCATGTGTAAATCTAACAGGATGAGGTCGTAGCGATTTTCGCGCAGGGTTTGCAGTGCGGCCTCCGCATTGTCGACCTCTTCAGCCTGAAACCCTGCTGTGCTGAGAATGCGCATCAACAGCTCGCGAATCGCGGCCTCATCTTCAATGATGAGTATCTTTTTGTCTTCCATTAAGTAAGTCCTGCTGAGTTACAAACTGACGCTAAGATAGGTTGCCAATGGATTTGGGGCAATTAATTTCTACGGCGCAGGCGGCGAATCGGAGGCGCAGCGGAATCCCAGTGAGTTGTCGCCGTTGCCGGGGACAAATGCAAAGCGCACGGTCGTCGTGAGCACCTCCTGCGGCACCCCCAGTTTCCAGCTAGCGCCGCGCACAACGCGCAGCGTGCCGTCGGCCGGGCCCGGGGGATTGCTAGACGGACTGTTGGCGTAGTAGTCTGCAGCATAGAAGTCGCCCGTCCATTCTTGGACATTGCCGCCCATATCGTGTAGGCCAAAGTAGCTGACGCCTAAGGGGTAGGATCCGACGGTCGTAGTCGAGCCAATGGCGTTGTTGTAGTTGAGCAGTTCGCGGTTGGGCGCCTCCTCTCCCCACGGAAACTTCCGTCCATCGTCTCCGCGCGCGGCGCGTTCCCACTCGGCTTCCGAGGGGAGGCGTTTGCCAGACCAGAGACAGTAGGTAGCTGCTTGCTGCCAGTTTATGCAGTTAATCGGATGATCGGCGCGATCGGCGCGCGCCGAGTTGCATCCGGCCGTAGCTCCAGCCGGTCCACAGGTGCCGGTATCGACGCAGTCTTGGTACAGGGCGGCCGTTACTTCGTATTTATCGATCCAATAGCTGCTCAGCTCGACGCGGTGTTCCGGTCCCTCGTCGGGTGTTCCAACGGATGAACCCATGACAAAAGCCCCCGATGGGATCTCGATCATTCCGCTCTGCTCGGTAAAAATGCGTTCGAGCGCGATGATGGTCACGACGTCTTGCAAAGAGGTCAGGCTGCCGTCGGAAACGGATAGGCCAAAGACGTATTCTCCAGGCAGTTCGGCGACAAAACTGGGCTTGGCCGCCGTTGTATCGGACAGTGCCACAGTGCCTCCTGGAACGCGGCCTATGCTCCAGTGGTAGCGCAGGTCAAATGCGTCGCCGTCGGGGTCGCTGCTAGCGCTGCCATCCAATATGACGAGAGAACCCTGTGCGACCTGTTGGTCTTCTCCTGCATTGGCGATGGGCGGCAAGTTGCTGGCCGCGCGCACCAGAATGAGGACTTCGTCTTCGTCGCTCAACTCGCCGTCGCTGACGCGCAGGCGGAAGCGGTATTCGCCCGCAACGATGGCGATAAAGTTGGTTTGCACAGCTGTCGAGTCGGCCAACAGCACGCTGTCCGGTGCTGCGATGACCGACCAACTATAGGTCAGCGCATCCCCGTTGGGATCGCTGCTATTGAGAGCGGATAGCGGCACGGCGGCGCCGGCACCTATCACTAGATCGGGTCCAGCGTCGGCTACCGGCGGGCGATTGCCGCTGCTGACAGCCGTGACGCGAACGGAGTCGGGAAAGCTCGTGGTATCGCCATCGGAGACCACCAAAATAAAGGTATAGGTGCCCGCAACAGTGGGCGTAAATTGAAAGCTAACCTGGTTGTCTGGCGAAATGACAACCGGTATTCGGTCCTCATCGGCCTGGTCCCAACTGTAGGTCAGTGCGCTGCCGTCGGGATCGCTGCTTTCGACCGCGCTCAGGGTGACGCGCGTTTGCGTGGCTACGCGCTGGTCTTGGCCGGCGTCGGCGATGGGGCGCTCGTTGGGTGCTGGAGGTGCCGGAGGCGCACTACACGCAGCGGCCCACGCCGCAAGGCACGCGCAGAGTACGAGGCGCATCGGATGCAACAGACATTTAGTCATGAGCGCATATTCGCGTGTTGTGCTCGGGAGGTTGGCAATGCGGGGATGGGGTGCCCCAATAATAAAAGCATGCCTGTCTACTGTCAATCTGATGCGCAGTTAGCATGACAAAAGAGAGGGTGAGAAGTATATTGGTCCGGGAGGTCTAACGGTTGTGACTCGTTCGCTACGCATTGCTGAAACGCTGGAAGCCAATCTCGGTCTATTCGATGGAGATGTGCGCCACGAGCAGGTCAATCGGGCTATTGCCGGTGGCCATAGAACGATTCTGTTGGGAGAGCAGACGCGCCTTCCCTACTTCCCGGACGACGATCGCCTGCACAAGCTCCATGCGGGTGATCCGCTGGTGCTGCTCCTGTGGAAAGTCCTCAAGAAAATACCCGACAATTTGCGCGAGGCGATTATCGATGCGCCGATTAGTCTAACGCTCGTGCGCAGCGATAGCCTGCTCTTTTTTGAAAATTATCGCTGCCATCAGGCACTGCACATAGGCTGCAGGCGCCGTACGATCTACCTGCCGGAAATTCTTCTGCACTCGGCCGAGGAGCGCGGCTATGACTACTGGGCGCTAGCCGAGGGGTTGATCTTTTCTGCTTGGCTCCTGCTCGACTATTTGCTCTTGGTCGAAGTAATTAAATCCTACGGCGATTTGCTCGGCCAATACCCGAACTATAGGCTGGGTGAAGCGCTGCAACTCAAACTCATCGAGCGCGGCAACGGCCATCGGCGCGACAGTATTGACGAACACCGTTCGGAATTGGGCGAATTTGCCGATGCCTATCGCCGCCGACTGTTGGCTCTGCGTCCGCAAGAAGTAGCCAGCGGAGATAGTTTCGCCATTGCGCGCGAAGTGTTTGACGCCGAGGTAGAAATGCGCTGGGCTCAGGACAAGATGGAGCGCATAGCGCAAGTTTTCGATTATCCGCGTCTCTTCCTATTCGACCGAGATATCATCCACGGCACGGCCCGCGAATTGGCTGAGGCGCGGAACTTGCCGATTGAACCGCGCTCATTTGCCGACGTGTTACACGACTACCGGGATGCGATACGCTTTGAGCGTCGGCCCCTCAAGGCTACGTTGGGCAAGAGCGTTATGCCCAAGCCGCGCGCGGTGTTTTTACAATCGGTCGTAGCGTTGGGTTTGCGCGGTTTGCGCGGTTTTCTCGTCGCCTACGGCGAAAGGTCCGAAGGCGATGTGCGCGACCTCATGCATCCGCTGTGGATGTATCTGTGTTCGCTGAGCTCCGATCCGGCCGGCGTTTTTTCGCGCATGGGGCGCTGCCGCGCGATTGGACGCGAGGGTATAAGTGAAGATTGGGAACGCCATCTTGCCGGCGTATTAATTCGCCTAGATCGGGCGGAAAACTTTCGCCAGATGGTAGCCGAAGTAGGGCAAATGGGAGAGGGCGCACGCGTCGAGTTAGAGGAGTTAGTGCGCGTTCAGCGCATGGGTGAAGAGGACGAATGGGAGGCATTTAAGGGGCGCAAACAGGGCATCGTGACGCACGCCTGTATGGCGCTTGACACCCTAGATGGCGTGGTCGATGGCAAGGGCGAGATTAACTGGCACGAAGACGAGCGCATTTGCCAAGTGCTGGCCGATAGACCGCATCGGTTCAGTTCGGACCCCAGCGGTGTGCTCATGTACATGCGCACCTATCAAAATGTGCTCAAGCGCTTTGGCGGTAGCGACCCGGACAGCCTCTTTATGCTCGCCTCTATTTTGCTACGCCTGGACAAGGCAGAGAACTACCCCGAGTTGCTCGAGTGCGTTTACGCCATGGAGACGCCGGCGTTTTCCGCGTTGCACAACGCATTTGAGCAGATTCCCGAACGAGACGTGCAGCGCCGGGAAATCCTCAAACAGGCGCGCATTCTATGGAGTCGCATGATGGCGCGCACGCGCCGGAGGGCTGCCAGGAGGAAAGAAATATGAAGTGCGGTTGGTGGGTGTCGCTGCTGCTCGTAGGCTGTGCGTCACTGGGAGGAAAACCGGGTGCGCAGGTAGAGTTGGCCGCAGCCGCAGCGGATATGGTCGACCAGTTGGGCGGCGTGGATTCGGAATTTACCTGGGTTGGTTTGCGCGATGACAGCGGCAAGCAAACTTCGGCTACGCAGGCGGTAGAAGAATATCTGGTCTCAGAGTTGGTTCGTTCGCGCAGGCCTTTTTCCGTGGCGGACAATGGGTCGAGCACCTGGCCGGCCGATGCGGTGATTGGCGAGAGCGAACCAGGCGCGCGCTGGGCGCTGGGGGGGCGTTTGTCCGAGGACGGGCCATCGATGTATCTGCGTCTGTTCTTGGTCGATCTTCAGCGAGGCGAAATTGCACAGACGGCCGTGCGCAGCGTGCGCACCGCACACGTAGAGCGCGAAGTCGCGCAGCGCGCGCGTGCCGAAGGGCTGGGCAATACGGGCATGCCCTTGGAAGTTGAACTGCACTGGGTGCTGCTGCGCAAAGAGGGCGAACTCCGCCAGCCCGTCCAGTTGAGCGAGGGGATGAGCGTGCGCGAGGGCGATGAATTGCAGGTGCGCTTTCGCCTGAGCCGCGATGCCCAAGTCTTGGCCTTTCTCTACAGTTCGGAAGGCGAGGTGTTATCGCTGGTTCCCGACGAGTTCCGCTATTCGGGACTGCCCTATTACGGCCCGAGTGAAAATGGCTGGGTTACACTTGGTGCGTTGGATCGGGTATACACCGTCTATTTTATGGCCGGTCCACGCCTGTTAGAAGAGAATGCGGATGAGTTTTACGAACGTCTTGACGAATTAGTCGAACAGAGACAGGTGGATCGCTTTGTCGGGCTAGCCAAGCAGGACGAAGTAGTCGTAGAGTTTTTGCAGCGCAGTTTTTCGGGTAATAGGACGATCGAGGTAGTGCGCGACGGTGCGGTCATCGCCGATGGCCGCGAGGAGACGTTGGTTTACAGCGATGGCACCCGCTTGCAAAGCGTTGCCGAAAAGCTGAGTGCGTCCGTAGTCGTGCGCGCTATCAGCTTTTCGGTTCAGTAAATTTTCACGGCAAAGGAGATACGATGGCACACGTCAAGATAACGTATATAGGTCACGCGTCGTTCCGCTTTGATTCGCAGAAGGGAACGAGCGTATTTTTCGATGCTTGGCTCGATGAGAACCCGCTGGCCAAGCTCAAACTGGCCCAGGTGAAAAAGGCCGACATCGTCGTCGCCAGCCACGGACACAACGATCACATCGGCGATAGCTTTGCGCTGTGCAAGAAAACGCGCGCCAAATTTGTCGGCAACTACGAACTGTGCCTGGCCGCTCAGGCCAACGGGCTGGCATTGGGGTCGCGCGCGCTTCCGCTCAATCCAGGGGGCTCGATAAAGGTAAAAGACGTGCAATTGACCATGGTCCAAGCCTTCCATTCGCTGTCGATGTCGCCGCGCGTTATGCCGGGACCACTGGGCGAGGGACAGGTTTTTCACGCCGATGGCACCGTGGGCGGATATGTAATGGCCTTTGACAACGGCATTAGTATATACGACACCTCGGATACGTGTTTATTTAGCGATATGCAACTGATCGGGCAGATGTATGGTCCACAGGTCGCTATTCTGCCGGTGGGCGGCAAATTCACTATGGGCGTGCGCGAGGCGGCTCGCGCCGCCAGTTACATTCGTCCCGACATTGTCATTCCCTGCCACTACGGCGAGGTGATGGGGCAGCCGGCCGATATAGAGGAGCTAAAGGCACAAGTGAAGTTTCTCTCGCCCAATACGGAGGTCGTCGCGCTGAAACCGGGGCAGTCGGTTACCTATACAGCCAGCTCGTACCGGGTGGGTAAATGAGCGCAGGGCGGGCGCACGGAATGCTATGGTGCGTCCGCCCTGCGCGGTAGAATAGATCGCTTAGAGCACAGCCGCTATGGCGGTGCACAGTGCGTCCATATTGGCGGCGGTCATGCCGGCGACGTTGATGCGTCCGCCACCGACGATGTAAATGGCGTATTCTTCGCGCAGGCGTTGAACTTGCGCATCGCTCAGCCCCGAGTAGGAAAACATGCCGCGCTGACGAGCGATAAAGGAGAAGTCGCCCGGGGCGCCCTTGGCCCGAAGAGAATCGACAAAGAGCTGGCGCATCCCGTTGATGCGCGCGCGCATTTCGGCCACTTCGCCTTCCCACTGCGCATGCAGCACCTCATCCGACAAGATTTCTGCGACGATGGCCGAGCCGTGTGCCGGCGGGTTTGAATAACTAGTGCGCACGGCAATTTTAAGGTGGCTCAGGCCGCGCGCTGCCGCATCGCCGCTGGCGGCTACGAGCGTGAGGGCGCCAATGCGCTCCTGATATAGGCCAAAGTTTTTGGAAAAAGACGATGCGATGAACAGTTCCTGGCCGGGGCGGCATAGGGCGCGCAGGCCGGTCGCATCTTCGTCGATGCCGTCGCCAAATCCCTGATAGGCGAAATCGACCAGCGGTAGCCAGCCGCGTTCCTGTGCGGCGTCGGCAATTTGCTCCCACTGCGCTGGGGTCGGATCGACGCCGGTTGGGTTGTGGCAGCAGCCGTGCAGCAGGACGACATCGCCCGCGGGTATTTCGTTCAGCGCTGCTAGCATGGCGGAAAAATCTAGGCCGTTGTGGGTGGCGTCGAAATAGGGATAGGTCTGCACGTCGATGCCGGCGGCCTGAAATATTTTGGGATGGTTGGCCCAAGTCGGCTGGCTAAGCCACAGGCGCGCGGTGGGAAAATGGCGATGCAGAACGTCGCCTGCGATGCGCAGTGCGCCGGTGCCCCCGGGGCTCTGCACCGTCGCTGCGCGCCCGCTGCGCACGATTTCGTGCTCAGTGCCCAGCAGCAGGCTCTGCACGGCGCGATTGTACTCAGGCGTCCCATCAATGGCCAGATAGCTCTTGGAAGTGGCGCTGGCCAGAATGCGCTTTTCCGCTTCGGCCACCGACGGCAGGATCGGCGTTTTTCCCGCATCGTCTTGGTAGACGCCGACGCCGAGGTTGATCTTGTTGGGGTTGTCGTCGCTCTTGAAGGCGGCGCTGAGGCCCAGAATGGGATCGGCGGGCGCCATATCTAATTTTTCGAACATTGCGTACCTTTGCGTGAATTGGGTGAAGACTCCATAAAATAATTAAGATGTAACCGGAGGAAAACCGTGTTCAAAAAGCTACTGCGCGCCTGCGGCTATGACCTGAGGCGGCGGCGGTGGACGCCGAATCATTTGGCTAAACTCATCGATGCGCGCACCGTAGTGGATGTGGGCGTGGCCTTTGGCACTTGGGAACTTTATCGAGCATTTCCACAAGCCCATTTTCTGCTGGTCGAACCGCTGCGCGACTATGCGCACAATTTGCAGAAAATCGCTGCTCAATACCGCTGCGACATCGTGTACAAAGCGCTGGGAGATGTGGAAGAACGACGCGAAATCTACGTAGATCCGCACATTCTAACGCGCTCTTCGCTGCACGAGCGCACGGCGTTGACGCAGACCGGATCGCCGCTGGAAACGCGCCAGATAGAGGTGACGACCCTCGATACGCTGCTCGAGGTGTATCCCAGTTTGGAGCGACCGCTGCTGCTAAAGATCGACACCGAAGGGTTCGAGCTGAACGTCATACGCGGTGGGGAGCAATTTTTGCAGTGCACCGACGTGGTGATAGCGGAAGTGTCGATTGCCGAGCGCTTTGCCGGATCGTACGCCTTTGCCGAGTTTATCGCCGCCATGGACGAACGCAATTTTTCCGTCCACGATGTCCTGCGTCTGAGCTACCGTCGCGATGGGGCCGGCACGCAAATGGCCGACATCGCCTTTGTGCGTCGCCCCGTCTGACCTAGCGCCGGCGGTAGGTGGCAAAAACTAGGTCGCCCTCTTGGTGGCGCGCTGTTTCCTCCCATGCTCTCGGGTCCCACTCGGGGAAGAACGCATCGCCCTCTACTTCGAGTGGGATAAAGGTCAATACCATTTCGTCCGTTTCCGCCAGCGCCTGTTGGTATATCTCTGCACCGCCGAGGACAAAAACCTTGTCCTTTCCCTCTTCGGCCGCGCGCGCAAAGGCCTCCTGCAAATTATTGAAGACCGGGGCACCGCCTTCGGCGCAGTAGGATGCATCGCGACTGAGGACAATGTTTAGGCGACCGGGCAGCGGCCGCACCTGGAATGACTCATAGGTTTTGCGGCCGGCGATGACGGGATAGCCGCGCGTCGTGTCGCGGAAGTGCTTCATATCGGCTGGATAGTGCCAGGGAATGCCGTTGTTGAATCCAATGGCGCCGTTGGAACTGATGGCGGCAATGATGCATTTGATCACGTAGCTTTTTCTCCTGGGTGAAAAAAGGGGTAGACGACCTGGTGATCAGAGCGCTGAGCCTCATCGACCGAGCCGGTGAATACGACGCGGCCGGCATCGAGCATGATAAGGCGACCGTTCAGGCGTCCAATGCTCAGCAACTCGTGTGTAACAACGACGATGGTGATACCCAACTCGTGGTTCAGGGTGAGCAGGAGTTCATCGATTTCGGCAGCGGTCACTGGATCGAGACCGGCCCCGGGTTCATCGCAAAAAAGGATCTCTGGATCGAGCACCATGGCTCGCGCTAGGGCAGCCCTTTTGCGCATGCCACCCGATAGCTCGTCGGGAAAGCGCTCGTAGGCGTGTTCGAGCGAGACGCTGGCCAGGCGCATGCGCACGATGTCTTCTACTAAGTCGCGCGGCAGGTCGGTGTGCATCTCTAGCGGCAGGGCGATATTCTCGCCCACGGTGAGCGAATTGAGTAGGGCGCCGTACTGAAACATGACGCCGAGTCGCACGGCCAGGCGCGGCCGGCTGCTCTCGTCGAGCATCGACGTATCGATACCCAGCACGTCAATGCGTCCCGAGCGCGGCTGCACTAAGCCGATAATGGTCTTGAGCAGGGTGCTTTTGCCACAGCCGCTACCGCCGAGGACGACGGCTATTTCACCCCGGTTGATGTGCGCGCTGACCCCGTCCAAAACGGTTGTTTCGCCGTAGGCCACGCGCAGGTCGGCAATGTCGATGGCCGCTTCCATATCAGTAAAACAGCAGGTTGAAGATCAGGTCTAGCACGATGATGCCAACCAGCGAGCTAACGACTGAAGCAGTAATGGCGCGGCCGACGCCCACCGCCCCTCCGCTGAAATTGAGTCCGCGGTACACGGAGATAACGGTGATGATCCAGGCGAACGAGACGCTTTTAACTAAGCCGGTTGCGATGTCTTTGAGGAAGAGCGACGAGATGACTTGGTTGACGAAGGCGACCGGCGCGATTCCCATCGACGTCACGCCGACAACGGTGCCGCCGAGAATGCCGATAAAGTCGGCCATAATCGTCAGCAGAGGCATGCTGATGACCATCGCCCACATCTTGGGCACGGCGACAAAACGCAGGGGTTCGAGGGCCATGGTGCGCAGCGCATCAAGTTCTTCGGAAAACTTCATTGTCGCCACTTCGGCGGCAATGGCCGAACCGGAGCGGCCGGAGACCATAATGGCGGTCATGAGCGGGCCCAATTCGCGCGTGATGCCGATGGCTAGCAGATCGGCGACGAATATATCCGCGCCAAACTGACGCAGCTGCACGGCCGACTGCAGCGCCGAGACCGCGCCGATGAGGAAGATGATGAGGCCGACAATGGGCAGGGCCTGGGCGCCGATGGCATAGGCCTGATCGACGAAGGAGTCGCGGCGGATGCTGTGGCGATGCCACAGCGCGTGTACGGCAAAGTAGCTCAGATCTGACATTAAGTAGAGAAAGTCGCCCGCCCGCTCGCAGAGTTGGATAATGCCTTCGCCCAGCTTTTCGAGTCGGCTTGGGCGCGCTGTTGTTGGGCGCGCCGGCGCGCGGGTGGGCGTGGCAAACTCGAAGAGGGGGCGCAGGTGGATGGGAAGGGGGCCTAGCTCAAGCCGGCACCCGTGCTGGGCTGCCAAGTCGGGAAGGCGGTGTAGAAATATGGCGCCGGCCGTATCGAGATGGACGAGTGCGCTGAGGTCAGTGGTCCAATGCGCCGCCGGTTCCGAGGCGAAGAGCTGGCGAATATGCGCGTCGACTTGGGCCAGATTGGCGATGGCTAACGCGTCGTCAAAGACCAGCGTGTGGCCGTCGCTGCGCACGGCGTTCATAGCAGGTAGACAAAGCGCAGCAGGGCCTGCTGTTCGGACTGCAGGCGAAGAATCGGTTTCCTGCGCTGGATGTCGACAACCAGGTCGAGGTTTACAAAACGGCTAAGCTGCACGCGCCAGCGATTTTCCCAAGAGAACTCCCACGAATCCGTTTTAATACTCGGGATAAGCAGCTCAAATTCCGAGTCCAGACTAACGAAGCGCGAGAGGCGCGAGTCGAGAACCAGCAGCGTCTCCAAGCCGATGCTTTTGGCCGTCTTGATTTGGCGTGCACTGGTGCGGTCTTGGTTCAGGTCGTAGGTGTCAAAGACAAAGGTCTGGCGCGCTCCCAATCCAAGGCGCATGGCCAAGTTGAGGGGAAAACTGCGCACGAGCTGTGAGTTAATCCCCAATCCCTGGCTAAACTCGAGCGGGCTGAGTGCTGGTGAAATGGTGAACTCGCTGATGTCCACGAGCGTCGTCGTATCGCCGAGGGCATCGATTTGATAGAGGGTTTGCCGTTGGTCAAAGCGCGCCTCGGTGGCAAAGAGCTTGGCCGAGAGTTGCCCGCGTAGATAGGGACCAAAGCGCTCGGACAGTCCGCGATGGATATAGGTGCCGCGCAGGTCGAAGTCGTCAATCGACTTGCGGAAGGCATCGCCCTCTTCGCGAGTGAATCCCTCCTCGACAATAAAGCGCAAATTGGCAAAGGTGCGCTCTGAATTGTAGCTGGCCCGCCCGAAGACCTGCGCCGAAAGCGAGAAGATCGACTGGTCGTTTCCGGTAGTGTTTTGCGAAGTGGTGAACTGGGTCGAACCGCTCAGCTGCCACGAGGTCTTCCAATTTGACGAGCGGCCCTGACCCAAAAGGCCCTGTAGGGTCGGCGGGTAAAATCCGATAAAGCTGAAGCTGTTGGTATCGACTACGAGATTGCGCTGCACCAGCTCGCCCGGCTCTAAGCGAACGCTGAACTTATTGGTCGTGGATAAATTGTCGCCGACGTTGAGCACGGTGTATACGCCGGCTGGCAGTAGCCAGGTCTTTACGGCTTCGCCGCGCTCTTCTTCAATGCCAAAACCGATGCCGTAGTTTTCCTGCTGGTCCTGCCAGTAGAGCTCATAGGCTTCGTTGACCGACGTGCGGTTGGCGTCGATGACGTTGATGACTAGAGCCGACCAGAAGGGTTTGACCAGCGTCGTCATCCCCTCGCGGACTTCGACGATGCGGCTCATCATTTGCGCTATGGAGCCAGAGCCGATAAAGACCTCATAGTAGCCGGGTGACAGCAAGGTGCCGGTGCCGGGGTTGGCTTCGGCTACCTCGTCTTTTCCCTGAAAAACGCGATAGCGCGGCTCGTTGAGCGAGTTGGACATGGTGGGGACAAAGAGAAAGCCCTTGCCCATGGGAATGAGCGTTGGATCGCGTTCGAGTTGGGCGCGCGACGGAGCGGCAATCCACGAATAGCTCTTGTCCTGAGCGAGGGCTCCGCCCTGCTGGGCAATAAGGGCGATGAGAAAAATGAGTAGGCGCATGGCGTTTACCGGGCGAGTTTGCCGGGCAGAATCTCGTAGTCCTGTTCGTCTGTCTCAACGCGTTCTACGCTGATCGTATCCACTGCAGTCCCTTCGACGTCGAGCGCGTCGAAGGCCAGCGGGGCGCTTTGCGTGCCGCGCTTCATATTGAGGAAGATAAAGTCGATTTCGCGCATAGACGTTTCCATCTGCTGGCTGAGAATCTGGCTAAAAGCTGCAACGGTGTGCTTCATTGCGGGAAAGAAGACCTGCCGCTCCTCATCGAAGTCCTTTTGCCAGATAACCAGCGCGTCCTCTTGGCGCACCAATTCCATGCTGAGGGCGAGGTGGGCCGCCCAAATGTCACCGCTGTCAAAGCGCTCGAGCGCTTTGACCGTGCCGCTGAGGACGTAGTCGGGACGCCGGTCGTAGAAGTCGCGGTCGTCGCCGATATAAGTAAACAGGTTGGCCTGCCGCAAATACTGCTGGATGGCGTCGGTGAACAGGTCGCCCGGCCGCGTTATCCAGTTGTGCAGCGGATCGCGGTGGAGTTCGTATTCGTCGCGGCGAAATATGATTTCCATGCGATTGTAGGCGCGCTGCACGTCAAACGGCTTGACCTGCACCTGCACGGCGTAGGGGCGCTCGGAGCGCTCGAGGCTGTTGCGCACGGGTTCGGCACTAAAATCGTAAAAGCGCCGCTGTGGTAGCTCGGCATTGCCGCCAAGAAATTGGCCGCAGGCCGAACTCAGTGCGCACAGTGCGAACAGCGCTAGGTATTTACCGAAGTTATTCGCTGCCACCGCTGCGTCCCCCGCCGCGTATGAGCACGGCTGGATTTTCGCGAATGAGCTCGGTTGTTTCGCGAATGTTTTGCAAGGTTTCCTCCAGATCCTGCATGGCGCGCAGCAGGTTTTGACGACTGGCGCCGACGGTCTGATCAATGCCGACAAAAGTGCGGTCTATGTTTTTGACCATAGTGTCCATGCGCGCAATGAGCAAGGGCAGTGGGCCGTCCATCTGCTTGCGCATGCCCTCCATCGTCAGGCTTAAATCGTCGATAGAGCGCTGTAGCTTGACTCCGGTTAGCAGTCCGTGCAGCGAATCCATCGTTGTGCTCATCTGCTGCGTCGTGGCGGCTAAGTGTTGACTAGTTAAATGCACTTGCAGCATGGTGCTATCGAGCGCCGTGCGGTTGTCCTGCACTAACTGGTTGGTCGTGTGCACGAAATCGCTGGCGTTGGAAAGAAGTTGGGTGAAAACGCGCCGGTTTTCCTCGTTGAGCAAGGTGTTGAAATTATCAATCGACTGTTCTACTTTGACGCTCAACGCCTCGGCGCGCTCCTGTAAGTTGCTGAAGAAGGTTTCACTGGCGCGGATGCGCGAGCCGGATGGCAGAACTTCGGCGCCGTTGCTCCCACCAAAGAGTTCGATGTACTTGAGGCCGGTGATGCCTAGCGAAGCCATGCGCGCTTCAGTGTCGACGCGGATGGCGTTTTCGGCGCTGCGGCGCTCGACGGATATTTCTACGATGACCGTGCTCACGTCGTCCGGCGAAATATAGATGTCTTCTATGCGTCCGACATTGAATCCGAGGTACTTGACGGCGGCCCCTTTGTTGAGTCCGCTCACGGGCATGCCGGTAAACTCGATGGTATACACATCGCGCTTGCCCAGCAGCTGCGTGCCAATTACGGTAGCTAAGAAAAGGCCTAGCACCGAGGTGGCGACGATAAAGAAGAGCGCTAGCCTTGTTTTTTGTGCCCTAGTGGCCATGCATGTACACTTTGGTAGTTGTCGAAAAGCGAAAAGGGCCCCGTAGTGCGTTGGGGGAATATGGGGATAGCACCGGTCTTATGCAAGCGATACCGGATGCGTGCGCAGGGCGCTATCTAGCGGGTAAAACGGCGCGGACGGCGGCCGGTGCCACTTCGAGCACGAGAGGCGTTTGACCGCAGTATTCGCCGTCGGCAAAGAGCAGGCGATTGGCTTCGCCGCCAATTTCCAAGAAGTCCGTGCGCTCAATGCGCACGGCGGGATGGCGAATGTGCCGACCGCTGAATACTTGGGGAAGCAGCGATAGGGCCTGCAAATAGGAGAGCGGCTCGACGATGCACACGTCAAAGAGACCATCGTGTGGCGTGGCCTGTGGCGCGATACACATACCGCCGCCGTAGGAGCGCGTATTGCCGGTGGCCGCTAAAAAAACGGGCTGTTCTACTAAGCCAAAGGTGCCGCGCAGTTCGGCCATGGGCGGCCGGTAGTGGCGCAGGTGGCGAAGGGACTGCGCAATATAGCCCGGCGTGCCGCTGAAGGGAGCATGTCCGGCAGACATGGCGGCGCTTACTTCTGCATCAAAGCCAAAAGCGGCAACGGTAGAAAAGTAGCGATCGCCCGCGCGGCCCAAGTCGATGGGCTTCGCCTGACCTGCCAATAGGCAATTCACCGCGCGGCTGAGGTTGCGGGGGATGCCTAGGGCACGCGCCAGATCGTTGGCGGTGCCAAAGGGCAGCAGGCCCAGCGCGGTGTGTTGGCCGACGAGTGCGGGCAGCACTTCTCCAATGGTGCCATCGCCGCCGCAGACGGCCAGTATGGATACCTCTTCGGATACGGCCTGTTCGGCGATCTGGCGGCCGTGCCCCTTTTGGTGGGTATAGCGCAGTTCGACCGCTTGCCCGCTGTCCTGCAGCAGCAGCGCGGCTCGTTCGGCAAAGCGGCGCGCACGACCGCTGCCAGCGGTGGGGTTGGCTAGGATCCATATCATGGATGCGCGGTGCTACCTCGTCCGTGTAGGAGGCAATTAGATCGGAGTGAACGTGGCAATGATACGCATAAATACGCGATTCGACTACGGGAAGGACAGCGAGTCATATGAGTAAAGGAGCAACGGGCGATGGCTGCAATCGGCGCGACGCACTGCGCCAGCACGTCGGACATCCCTATATAACAGGGCAGCATTTGCAGCCGCCGCCTCAGGCAGAGCAGGAGCGCGAAACAGAGGGTACACCCAAGAACAAACAGGGCGGTAAAACTTGTAAGGAAAAGGACTAACGCCTATATTTACAAGTCTAAATTTAAAATGCATTTATGTGATTATTTCACCTCATCTTAGACGCGCGGTGGAATATATTTTTAACGCCTTATGATACGAGAATTCTACGCGGGACGAACGGTCCTGCTGACCGGTGGTACGGGGTTTTACGGCCAGGGGCTGTTGGCCAAAATGATGCGTTCTTTGCCCGACATTGAACGCATCTACGTGCCGATTCGCAGCGGTAGGGACAAGAGCGGTCAACCGATTGGCGTCGGAGAGCGCCTGCGCTCGTTGCTCGACCAAGCCGTCGTCTTTGACCGCTTTCGCCGCGAAGACCCGCAGGGCTTTGCGGCCGCTGCGCAAAAGGTCGTGGCCATCGAATGCGATATGCTCAAGCCGGGTCTCGGCTTGGCCGCCGACGTTCGGGCGCGTCTGCTCGATGAGTTGGACGTGCTGGTCAGCTGTGCGGCAACGGTCTCTTTTGACGATCCCCTCGACCACTCGCTGCAACTCAACACGCTGGGATCGCGCGAAATGCTGGAACTGGCGCGTGCCTGTCACAACGACCCCGTGTTGGTGCATGTGTCGACGGCTTATGTCAACGGGCGGCGCGGCGGCATTATCGCCGAGGAAACGCTGCCGCTTGATCGCGATATCAAGCAGCTTATGGACGGGGGTGAGCCACAGCATCCCTTTGACGTCGAGGCGGAAATCGCCGATGGACTGGCGCGCTGCCAGCACATACGCGCCCGCGCGGAAAGTGCCGAGCAGGAGGCGATTTTTCGCCGCGAAATAGTCGAACAAAGTCGTTCGGGCGAGCTATCGGAAGCGCGTCTGGTCAAGCTGATGGAGGGGCATCGCAAGCGCTGGATAGAGGCCGAATTAGTGCGCGAGGGCATGCAGCGAGCGCACGCGCGCGGCTGGAACGACGTCTACACCTATACCAAGGCTATGGGTGAGCATCTGCTGGTAAAAGATCGCGATCAGGTGCGCCTGGTGATCGTGCGTCCGGCGGTTACGGAGAGCAGTCTGAACGATCCCGAGCCGGGCTGGATTCACGGGCTCAAGGTCACCGACCCGCTGGTGGTGGCCTACGGACGCGGTATGGTGCCCGATTTTCCAGCGCGTCGCGGGGCGCCGATGGATTTGGTCCCCATCGATATTGTCGTCAACTCAATTATTTTGGCGCCGACCCAGGCAGACGCTCAGCGCGTGCGCGTATTTCACGCCGCCACAAGCGGTGAAAATCCGCTCTACAACACCAAGATGTTCGAATACATAAAGGGCTATTTCACCGCCTATCCGCTGTTGGGCAAGGATGGCTCGCAGCCCGAGTTGGTCGAGTGGACCTTTCCCAGTGTCGCGGCATTTCGCCGCGTCTTACACTGGCGCTACATGTATCCGCTCGAAGTGCGCCAGTGGCTGTTGGACAAATTGCCGCAGGGCGCTAGCACCAATAAGAAAAAGCGCCGCTTGGGAGCTATCAGAGCGCGACTCAAGCGCGTGCTCTACTTCGTCGACCTATTCAGTCCCTATACGACTTTGGACTGTCGCTTTCAGATGAGAGAAATGCTTAAGTTATACGAGTCGTTGCCCCCCGAAGAACGCGAAATGTTCAACGTCGATGTGCGCCGCATCGATTGGGAACAGTATTACCAGCACATCCACCTACCCGGTCTACGCCGCCACGTGCTCAAAGGCGAGGCCAGCGGCGATCCAGTATTTGCCGAAGTCGATGCGTGACTGTGTGTCGCACCGCGCGCTACCTGCCCATGCGCTAGTTCTCCTTTAGAAATCATGTATCCCTACCTCATAAAAATCGGTCCGATTACCATCGCCAGCTTTGGCCTGATGGTAGCGCTGGGTTTTCTGGCTGCGCTGCAGGTGCTCAGCAGGGAACTGCAGCGCAGAAATGTGGCGGATGGAGCCGAGCTCGCCTCTTCGATTATTACCACGGCAATGATCGGTGGGCTGATCGGCGCAAAGCTCTATTTCGTTCTATTTGAGACCCCGTCCAACTTGGAGTGGGGCGAGCTCTTCGACTTGATATTCTCTGGCTACGGCTTGACCTGGTACGGTGGCTTTATCGTCGCCACAGCGGCCGTTATTTGGCAGATGCGGCGCCGTGCGGCTCCCGTGCTACAGGTGGCTGATGCCGCCGGTATGGCCTTGGCCTTGGGCTATGCCATTGGCCGTATTGGCTGTCAGCTGGCTGGCGATGGCGACTACGGCGCGCCGACCGACCTACCGTGGGGTATGGCCTATCCCAACGGTGTCGTGCCCACGCTAGAGAAGGTGCACCCTGCGCCGGTGTACGAGACGATGGCCCATTTGGCCATCTTTGCCATTCTGTGGAAAACGCGTGCCGCGATCGGCACGCCGGGTCTGAGTTTTTGCTGCTACCTAGTATTATCGGGCCTAGCGCGTTTTAGCGTCGAGACCATTCGCATAAATCCGCGCGTGCTGTGGGGACTCAGCGAAGCGCAGCTCATCAGCGTGGCGATGATCGCCGTGGGATGTGGCTGTGCCTGGTGGGTGCTGCGCGCCGATACAACGAGACGTCGGGAGGTCAACAGTGAGTGAAGCCGTGCGCTATCCGCGCGTATCCAGTTTTAAAAGCGCAGCATCATTTCGCGCCCACTTAGCTTCTATTGGCGTGGAAATAGGCTGTGATGACGATATCCTCAAGGCGCCCGATTCGCCGCTGGCCCAGCCCTATGTGCTGGGCTCAATGGGTGTGGGCAATCGCTTTTGCATTCAGCCAATGGAGGGCTGGGACGGCACCCCCGATGGTCAGCCCAGCGAGTTGACCAAGCGCCGCTGGCGCAATTTTGGACTGAGCGGAGCCAAGCTCATTTGGGGTGGCGAGGCCTTTGCCGTCGTACCCGAAGGACGCGCCAACCCCAACCAGTTGATGGCTAGACCCGAAACACAAGGGGCCATGGCCGAACTGCGCGAAATACTGCTGACCGCACACGGCGAAGCGATGGAGGGGTGCGACGATCTGCTACTGGGGCTGCAGGTGACCCATTCCGGCCGCTTTTGTCGTCCTTTTCGCAAAGATCGCATGGAGCCGGCCATACTCTATCGCCATCCGTTGCTCGACGGGAAATTCGGTCTCGGCCCCGACTATCCGCTGATGGAGGACAGCTATATAGATGACCTCATCGGCCACTATGTGCAGGCGGCCAAGCTCGCGTGGGAGGTTGGCTACCACTTCGTCGATGTCAAGCACTGCCACGGCTACCTAGGGCACGAGTTTCTCAGTGCCTACACGCGACCCGGTTCGTACGGAGGCTCGTTCGAAAACCGCACGCGCTTTGCTCGACACATTATTGAAGGCATTCACCGCGAAGCGCCTGGCCTGCAGATCGGCGTGCGCCTGAGCGCTTTTGACTTCGTGCCCTTTAGGCCCGATCCCGACGGCGGCGACGAACGACGCATGGGGGCAGGTATTCCCGAAGCATATGCAGAGGCGCTGCCCTACGACTATGGATTTGGTCTCGATCCAAACGACCCGCTGCGCATCGACCTGGCCGAAGCCCTGCGCTTTATTGAAATGCTCAGCGACTTGGGCGTGCAGTTGATTAACATTTCCTGTGGGAGCCCCTACTACAATCCACACATTCAGCGACCGGCGCTCTTTCCCCCTTCAGATGGCTACCAGCCGCCGGAAGACCCTCTCGTTGGGGTCGCGCGCCAGCTCGACGTTGTGGCACAGATCAAGGCGCGCTTTCCACACCTGGCCGTGGTCGGATCGGGGTACTCCTACTTGCAGGAATTTCTGCCGCATGTCGCTCAGCACAGCGTGCGCAGCGGCAACGTCGATTTCCCCGGTCTGGGGCGCATGGTGCTATCCTATCCAGAGTTGCCGCGCGATGTGCTCCACGAGGGAAAGATGGCGCGCAAGCTGATTTGCCGAACCTTCAGCGACTGCACGACGGCTCCGCGCAACGGCATGGTTTCGGGCTGCTTTCCGCTCGATGATTTTTACAAGGAGCGCGAAGAGGCCAAAACCTTGAAAGCGCTCAAGGCGGGCTAACGTGGTCGATCAGACGGAGCCGGTCGCCATTGTAACAGGGGCAGGAACCGGTATTGGTCGCGCCGTGGCGCGCGCCTTTGTCGATGCGGGAATGCGCGTAGCGCTGTGGGGGCGTCGGTTGGATACGCTAGAACAAGCGGCACTCGATCTGGATCCACAGCGCGTGTATTTGACGGCCTGTGACGTGGCCGATCGCGCGCAGGTGCAAACGGCCGTAGACGCACTTCAGGCGCAGTGGGGTGCTGTTGATGTGCTCGTCAACAACGCGGGTATCAACACAAACCCCCGTTCGATTGCCGACGTCGATCCAGCCGATTGGGACCGCACGGTCGCGATCAATTTGACGGGCGTTTTCAACGCCACGCGCGCCGTCTTGCCAATCATGCGCGCGCAGCGGTCTGGGATTGTAATCAACGTCGCCTCGATTGCCGGTCTGCGCGCCAGTCAAGTGGCCGGAGCGGCCTATTCGGCTACCAAGCACGGCGTTGTTGCACTCAGCAATTCGCTCAACGACGAGCAGGTCGAATACGGCATACGCGCTTGCGCCCTTTGTCCGGGCGAAGTGGAGACGCCGATCCTCGAACAGCGCGTCGAGAACGTGAGTGCCGAGCGGCGGGCGGCTATGCTGCAGCCGCAGGACGTCGCTGCAGCCGCGCTCTTTGTCGTACGGCTGCCGCCGCGTGCCTGCGTGCCGCTCCTCGTTATAAAGCCCACGGTGCAGAGTTTTCACTAGCGGCCCGCACTGATTGCCGAGCGCGTGCGCAGTTACGAGAGTCCTTTGAGCCCGTGACCCGATAGAATGGCGACTAGCGTGGCATCTCCTGCCATGCTGTGCTGTCGGCAATAGGCGTGCATGCCCTGCCACACCACCGCCGACGTCGCTTCGACGCAGATCCCGCCTCTGCCAAACTGCCGCAGCCCCTCTTCTATAGCGGCTTCTTCAACTGTTACGACGCTGCCGCCGGTGGTGCGCAGGGCGTCCAAGAGCGCCCGTCCGCGCACCGGTTTGGGCAAGGCGATGCCTTCGGCGCGCGTTGGCTGCGGCTGTGCACAGGGCGCGACTTCTTCTGCCCGAGCTTGCCACGCCGCGTAGAGCGGAGCTACCTGCGCAGCCTGCACGGCCACTAAGCGCGGTATGCGCTCTAGGCTGCCTGCTTCTACCAAGCGAGAAAATCCCGCATATAGGCCCAATAAAATGCTGCCGGCGCCCACCGGGCAGAATACGACGTCGGGCGCGTTCCATCCCAACTGCTCGGCGATTTCGAACGCCAGCGTTTGCACGCCATAGATAAAGAGGGGGTTCCACAGGTGCGAAGCATAGACGGCCTCGCTTTGGCCTAGGTAGTCGAGCAGGGCGCGTGTGGCCTGAGGGCGCGGCCCATCGACGCGTAGCAATTTCGCTCCGTAGCGGCTGATTTGGGCGAGCTTGGCCGGCGAGGCAGAGGCCGGGCAAAAGACGGTAAGCTCAATGCCGGCGCGGGCGGCATAGGCTGCTAGTGCGGCCCCGGCATTGCCCGACGAATCCTCGACGGCCTTGCGCACGCCCTGGCGCTGCAGAAAGTTCATCAACAGCGCGGCGCCGCGGTCCTTGTAGGATCCCGTCGGCTGGGCGTAGTCGCACTTTAGTAAAACGCGTCGATCGGCCAAGTCGAATGGAACCAAAGGAGACATGGTCTCGCCCAGCGACAAGGTCCCCGCCCACTCGGGCAGGGCTTCGGCATAGCGCCAGGGGTTCGGTGGGCGCTCGGCCAAGCGCTCAGCCGGGAAGGCGGCGGGCACCTGTTTGCATTCGAGCGGGCCGCTGCACGACGGGCAGCGGTAGTTATCCAATGGGTCGATTTCGCACGGGCTGCAAACGGGGCAAAAAAAGTGCATATCAGGCCGATGCCAGCGCGGCGCGCGTGCCCTCGATGTCGAAACACGCCAACTGGTTGCCGCGCATGAGCCGTTCGGCCAGCCCAATGGCCTGTGCTTCGTCGAGTAGCCCATCGTCGATCTCGGCCTGTAGGCTGCGGCCCAGCCAGCGCCGAGCTTGAATCGCGTAGGCTGCTGCCGAGGTCGGCCAACCGGTGTCGCCGCCAAAGGCAAAGAGCTTGTTGGCCGGTGCCGCGTGAATAAAGCGGCGCACGAAGTCGGCCGAAGAAAACGGGTCAATGGACCAGGCCCAGCACAGGTCGGCCCAGACGTTGCGGTAGTGCTTGACGAGGGCGATGAGTTCGCCGCTGTAGGGATAGGCAATGTGCATGAGGACAAAGCGGCAGTCGAGATAGCGCGCTAGTAGGTTGCACAGATGGCCGCTCTTTATGCGGTCGACGGGCATGCGGTCGTTGCCGGCGTAATAGCCCGTGTGAATTTTAAACGGCAGTCTGTATTCGATAGCCAGTTCGACGCCGCGCGCCCAACACCAATCGCCCAATAGCAGGCGGTCTCCCTCAGCAATTTCATCGCCGTTGAGCGTGCGTTGCAAAACGCGTTCGGCATCGGCATCGCTGCGTTCCTCCCAGCGCAGGGTGCGGTTATAGGCGTGCTGCGCCTTGACGGCGATGGCATAGCGACCGTAGCGGGCAAAGAGCGCGCCCATGGCTTGGCGCAGAGAGGCGAGGTCGCTCACTTCGATGGCGGTGTCGGCGTGCAGCGCTGCCGCATCGATTTGCCCGTTGCAGAATCCGGCCCAAGACAGGTCGTAGAGAAAGAAGTCGCGGCCCGATTCGTCGGGCAGGCAGGGCCAGCAAAAATCGTCGGTTTGCACGTGGTCGAGGTTGGCTCGATCGCGTAGGAGGTGCAGGCGGCCACCGGGCTGGCGCCACTGGACCAGCTGTGCCTGCGCCCGTTCGAGTGCCGCACCGCTAAAGTCCTCCATGCCGTAAATTTCGCGGGCGAGAATGGTTACGGCCTCGCCGTAACCGGTGTGTTGAACGGCTTCCCACGCGGTGCGAATTCCCTCAAAGCGCACGGCAAAATCGCCGTTGCTCGCATCGGTAAGTTGCCGCATCGCTTCTGGGGTGGCTCCAGCCGAAAGCAAGTCTGCGGGGATATAGTTGCCGAAGAGGTCTTGCAGAATATCGGGGCCGTCATCGCTCCAATCGCGCTCTTTACGCAGGTGTTCGTGCGTATCAATGAGCGGTGTTTCTCGTATGAAATGCTGCAGATTCGTTGCCATGGACGCCCTCGCGGAATGGGTCGGTTAAAACGGGTGGCGATCTTTGCTGGGGGATGATATCGAGCGGTAGGAGGCATGTCAATACTGCGCTTGTGTCCCTGCTCAACTTGGGATATACTGGATCCACTATGGACATACATCCGCAGGTTGTTCACTTTGCCGTCGCGCTGATCCCATTTGCCGCCCTGCTCGATCTATATGCCCTATGGCGCGGTGGGCGCGCTTGGCACCACTTTGCCTATGTCACTTTTGTCGTGGGCGTCGCCGCTGCGCTGGGGGCTGTAGTGAGTGGCAACGCCGCTGCTGCCGAGCACTGGGATCGAGAGGACGTGCAGCTCGTTCTGTCTACGCACGAAGACTGGGCGACGGCCACGCTGCTGTGTGGACTGGCGCTGGCACTAGGGCGATTGCCGCTGCATCTGCGCAAAGAAGCAGATGGAAAGCGCATGCTGCCGTGGGTTCTTGGAGCCCTTGCAGGGGCCACGTTGATAGCCGTTACGGCCCATTACGGAGGGGTGCTGGTTTACGAGCACGCCGTTGGGCTGGGCGGGAACGAGTAAGAATGGGCGCTACGCGTAGAACAAGCGAGGCAAGTAGGTAGCCAACTCGGGGTAAAACCACAGGGACAGCAGCAGAATGCACTGTATGGCGATAAAGGGAATCGCGCCCCTGTATATCTGCGGCGTGCTAATAGAGGGTGGGGCTACGCCGCGCAGGTAGAATAGTGAAAAGCCAAAGGGCGGCGTCAAGAAAGAGGTCTGCAGGTTGAGGGCGATCATTACGCCAAACCATATGGGATCGAGTCCCATGGCCAGCAAGACGGGGCCGACGATGGGGACGACGACAAAGATGATTTCGAAAAAGTCGAGAAAAAATCCCAGCAGAAACATGGCGATCATTACCACGAGAAAAGAAACGGCTACGCCGCCTTGCATGGAGTGCAGGTAATGTGCGACGATATCGTCTCCACCGTAGCCGCGGAAGACCAGCGAGAAAAACGAAGCGCCAATGAGAATGGTGAAGACCATGGCGTTGATCTCGGTCGTCGAGCGCATAACGTCGCGCAGCGTCTTGCGGTCGAAGTGGCCCTTGATGGCCGATAGCGCGATGGCGCCGACTGCGCCGACGGAGGCCGCTTCCGTCGGGGTGGCTACGCCGAGAAGAATGGAGCCGAGCACGCCGGCGATGAGCAGCAAGGGAGGGGCCAGGGCGCTGGCCAGGTGGCGCAAAAACGCAGGGTTGCTCAGGTACTGGCGCTCTTGTTCTGGAATGGGTGGGACCGAATCCGGTCGCACGATGCCGAGGGCAATGATGTACAGCACGTAGAGCACCATCAGCAGCACGCCGGGCAGCAGGGCCCCCATAAACAGATCGCCGACGGATATCGAGGTCGGCGAGAAGTTGCCGAGTTTGAGCTGGGCCTGCTGATGAGCCGACGAGACTACGTCGCCGAGAATGACCAGTACAATGCTGGGCGGAATGATTTGCCCCAGCGTGCCCGACGCGCAAATAATGCCCGTCGATAGCTCCGGCGAGTAGGCGCGCCGCTGCATGGCCGGCAGCGAAATGAGGCCCATGGTGACAACGGTGGCGCCGACAATGCCCGTGGACGCGGCCAGCAGGCCACCTACCAGACAAACGGAAATGCCGAGGCCGCCGCGCAGACCGCCGAAGAGCTGCGACATCGTCTCGAGCAGGTCTTCGGCGATTTTTGAGCGCTCCAGCACGACGCCCATAAAAACGAATAGCGGAACGGCAACGAGCGTTTCGTTGCTCATAATACCGTAAATGCGCGAAGGGAGGGCGGAGAGAAACGCCGCGTCGAAATGGCCGGTCAGCAAACCGAGTCCAGCAAAGAGCAGCGCTGTGCCCGCCAAGCAGAAAGCGACGGGAAAGCCGGACAGCAATATGATGAGGGTGGCGGCAAACATCGCCAGCGGATAGAGCTCGCTCATGGCGCGGTGCGCAGCGTGGCTATGCTCTGGCGTATCGTGGCGATACCCTGCCCAAAGAGCAGCAGGCAAAAGAGGGGAATCGACGTTTTGAGCAGATAAACGGCTTCAAGGCCGCCGCCGTCTTTCGATCCTTCGAATACGGACCAAGAGGCTATGACGTAGGGCAGCGATTGGTAGAAGAGAACGGCGCAGGTGGGGATCAGCAAGAACGCGCTGCCCAAGAGGTTGACCCATGCCTTGCGGCGCGCGGATGCCGGCCGATAAAAGATGTCGACGCGCACGTGCTCGTCGCGCGCCAGCGCATAGCCAGCAGCCAGCAAAAACGTGAAGGCGTGCAGGTAGAGCACGATCTCCTGCATCCAGACCCAACCCCGCTCAAAGGCGTAGCGCAGGATGACGATGGCAAAAGTGATCAGCACCATGCCCAGCGTGCACCAAGGAATAGTGCGGCCGATCAGTTTGTTGAGGCGCTGCATCAGGCCTGCGTCAGTGCCCGCGCCAGCGTGTAGGCCTCTTCGGAAATCCGCGTGTAGGAGACGGACTGTGCGCGGAAAGCATTAAATGAGCCGTAGACCTTGTTGGAGAGTGGATCTTTTGCCGCGATTTCGCTGACTACGTCGCGCGCCACGCGGCCGATGGCTTCGAGTACTTCATCGGAGAACCGCTTGAGCTGCACGCCGTGCTCGTCGACGAGCGTTTTGAGCGCGATGCCGTTGCGCGTAGTAAACTCGGCTAGCATGTCTTCGTTGGTCGACTGGCAGGCGTAGCGCACGATGTGCTGCAATTCGCTGGGCAGGGCATCCCACGCCTCTTTGTTAATCATCGCCTCCATGGTGGTGCCGGGTTCGTGCCAGCCGGGCCAGTAGTAAAACTTGGCCGCTTGGTGGAAGCCAAAGGCCAGGTCATTGTAGGGGCCAACCCATTCTGTCGCATCAATTGCCCCGGTTTTGAGCGCTTGGAAAATCTCGCCGCCCGGCAGGTTTTGCACTGTGGCGTTCAGGCGGCGCAGCACCTCGCCGCCCAGGCCGGGCATGCGCATCACAAGGCCGGAGAAATCGTCGAGTGCATTGATCTCGCGGTTGAACCAGCCGCCCATTTGCACACCGGTGTTGCCGGCCGGAAAGGCCTTCAGGCCAAAGCCGGCATACAGTTCGTCCCACAGTTCCTGCCCGCCCCCGTAGTATAGCCACCCGTTGATCTCCTGAGCGGTCAAGCCAAAAGGCACGGCGGAGAAAAACTGCGTCGCCTCGTGCTTGCCCTTCCAATAATAGGCGCTGGCGTGTCCCATTTCTGCCGTGCCGCCGGCTACGCTGTCAAAAACGCCCATGGCTGGAACCAACTCGCCGGCACCGTACACCTTAACTTCGAGTTGTCCACCGGACATTTCGCCAATAATGCGCGCAAGGCGGTTGGCCCCCGTGCCCAGACCGGGGAAATCCTTGGGCCAGGTGGTGACCATTTTCCATTTGCGGCGTTTGCGCGTTTGTACGGCAGGGCCGCTCTGTTCCTGGGCCTGTCCGCAGGCGACCAAAGCCGCTGAGGCGGCCAGCGGCGCCTGGTGCAGAAAGCGGCGACGCGAAGTGTTGCGATGCTCTTGCATAATATCTTGGCTCTTGGTGCGAGGTGACATGCGGTCGGTGGAGATAGGAATTAACTGCGTTCGATCAGGCGGCATGTGCCATCGTCGGCGCCAACGATGACCAGGTCGGTCAGGCCGATGAATAGGCCATTTTCGACGACTCCGGGCAGCGCGTTGATCCAGCGTTCGCTCTCGGCGCCGTCGGCAATGCCGGCGGGGAAGGCGCAGTCGATGATAAAGTTGCCGTTGTCGGTTTTAAACGTTTCGCCGTCTGCGCTCTGGCGCAGAGAGGGTCGCAGGTTGCGTTCGATAAAGGCGCGGTGGATCAACGGCCAGGCAAAGGGAATCACTTCGACGGGCAGCGGGGCCTTGGTGCCGAGTTGGTCGACCAGTTTGGATTCGTCGACGATGATTATTTGGCGAGTAGTGGCCGAGGCGACGATTTTTTCGCGCAGCAGCGCACCGCCCAAACCTTTGATCAGATCGAGTTGGGGGTCGACTTCGTCGGCTCCATCGATGGTCACGTCGACCACGGACTCTTCTTCTAAGCTGACGACGTCGATGCCGAGTGACTGCGCCAGCTTTGTCGAGGCGATCGAAGTAGACACGGCGGTTATGCGCAAGCCTTCGTCGACGCGCCCGCCCAGTGCGCGGATGGCGTATTCTGCCGTCGAGCCCGTTCCAAGTCCGACGACCATGCCGCTCTTAACGTATTCGGCGGCTTTATTACCCGCCGCTTCTTTGGCGTTCATAGACAATCCTTTTACAGGCGCATCACGTAGTGGATTTGCTGCGCAACTTCTTCAAAGCCGACGTCGGGATACAGATGTGAGCCGATGGAATTTTGTGCGAGCGTTTCGATTTTTGCGCACTCCATGCCCTCGCTGCGCATGAAGTGGAGCGCGCACTCCAGCAATTGGCGTCCGATGCCCTTGCCCTGCAGGGCCGGATCAACCGCGATGTTGGGAATGCCACCGATTTTGCTCTCGCGGTCGATGCGCGTCGTCACATAGCCGCCCACTTGGCCATCTTGCTCCCAGACAAAAACGCCGCGCGCGCGATCTCCCTGCACGTCGTCGTCGATATGGCGCAGTTTGCGCCAGCGCCAATCGCGGTCGCCAATGAGGCCAAAGCGCTCCTCGATATTGCGGTCGATCGACACGCCGTCAAAGCAGATGGCCGTTATTTCTTTTAACCGTTCTAGGTCTTTTGTCTGATAGAGCCTGATCATAATGGGCCTATAATATGGCCCATGGAACTTTTGCCAGCAAGCACCTGCCAGCCCATTAGCTCGTCGTCGGTGCTGCGCTGGCAACCCGCAGCGCATCGGCAAAGAATTTCGTCGACCAGTTGAGGATGGCATGTGGCACGTAGGCACCGCCAATGGGAAAGGACGAGGGCAGCCCGCCGCGAATGCCGGGGTGGCGCGCGCGAAGAGATTGGTGCGTTTTGAGGCGATCGACGAGGGCGTGGGCAATTCGGTGCAGCGGGCTGCTAGGCGCATCGCCCAGGGCAAAGAGCACGATGGCCAGTTGGGCATTGCCCGTCAGGCACATGTGGTTGGCGCGTCCGCTCCACGCTGCATCGAGTGCCGCCGGCACAAAGCCGGTCGTGCCCATCTGCGGTTGGGCCTGCAGAAGGCCGTCGACGGCCCGCTGCACGGCGCTGCGGACGGTGTGGCCGTCGCCGCTGAGCAGGCGCGCGCATTCGAGCAGTCCGCGCAGCGTGTAGGCGATGGTGTGGGTGATGGGATATTGGCCCGGTTGCAGGGCCATGTGGGGAAAAAAACCGCTGCCCTGTTGCAGCGGAAGTAGCCAGTTGACAAAGGCCTGTGCCGCGCGGCGGTAGCGCTCATCGCCGCACAGGTCAAAAACCTCTAAGAGCGGCCAGGCCACCCGTGCGTGGTAGGCGCGGGGTGCGTCCAGATACGTATGGCGCGTCCATTTACCGTCGTCATCCTGCACGTCGAGCAGCCAATCGGCCGCGCGCCGCGCCGCATCGAGGTAGCGCTCATCGCCTGCGTGGCGATACAGCGCAGTCCACCCCAAAATGACCTGGCCCGTATTGAAGACGATGGGATAGTCGTTGAGGCCGATGCCGCCGCGCACAGCGCCCGAGGGCAATTGAATGGCGATTTCCCAATTGCCCATGCGCTGGGCGCGTTCGATGAAATGGGGGTGGTTTGGGGAGCATGCCAGTAGGGTCGGTATAATGTAGCCCGTTGTTTCCGGATAGGGAGGCATCCAACCGCGGCGCATAAAATAGCCCGCCGAAACGCCCTGACCGCCGCCGGCATCGTGGGCGCGACACAGCCAGTCGAGCGCGCCCTGCAGGTGCTCGCTGGCGTCGTGCACCTGGTGCTGTCGGTCGGGCCGCAAGAGCAGAGGCCAGTGGCCTGGCCTTCCCACCAGATGGCCACACTCGTAGAGTGCTATGGCGAGTTGCTTGGCGGTTAGCAGCATGGGAGATCGCGTATAAGAAGGGTCAATGCACTTTGCTATGATTGGAATAACATAATATTTTTCAGTGTATTATGACAGAGCACTTAGCCCCCCAGGGCGCTGTATGATGAGGGAATTAGCGCGGCGCGCACTGCCGGAGTCGGCCTACTTGCTCGGGCGGCGCTGGGCGCGCCGCCTGCGTCGTCGGGCGGTCCTGCAGCCGCTGGGAGAAGACGAATTACTGGAGGTGTTGCGCGGCGGGCTGGGCGTGCGCGAGGGCGAATTGGCCATGGTTCACAGTTCGGTCGACCACCTGCAGCTCGGCTTTTCTTTTACCCGCTTGTTGCCCCTGCTGCGCGGTGTCGTCGGTGCTGAGGGCACGCTGCTCTTTCCCGCCACCCACTTGCTCGAACGGCCCGAGTGCTGGCTCGAACGCGGCGAGGTATTTGACGTGCAGCGCGCACCGACTTCGATGGGCCTGTTGCCCGAATTGGCGCGCCGTCAGGCCGATGCCGCGCGCAGCATGCATCCCACCCATTCGGTCGTAGCAGTGGGGCCATTGGCCACTAGCCTAGTGGAAACGCATCACTGCGATATCTATCCGTGCGGCGAGCAGAGTCCCTATTATCAGGTGGCTGCGCGCGGCGGAACGATTTTAGGTTTAGGTGTCGATACAGATGTCCTCACGCTGGTTCACTGCATTGAGGATATTTGGCGCGCGCGCTTTCCCGTGGCTACCCACCGCGAGCGCATTTACGAGGCCAGCGTGCGCACGTCAGCAGGCGAAGAGCATACGGTGCGCACGCTGGTGGCTCATCCGCGCATTCGCTGGCGTCGCATGCGCGAATTTATGCGCCAGCACGTGGGCAGCGAAATTTGCCGACGCATAGAAGTGGCGGGCCGACCCTTTTATCGGGCCGATGCGGCCGGGCTAGTGCAGCGCATGGAAGTGCTGGCCGAGCGCGGCATTACGATGTACCGGCGCGGCATCTACCGGGGGCATGCGCTGGAGCCGCTCCTGAGTCGCTGGGCAGAAAAACTGGAGGAGAGATGAGTGCAGATGCGGGTGTGGTAGAGCAGGTCGTCGCGGCGGCCATCGCGGAACTCAACTTGCAGCGCGGCGCCGATGAAAAGCTCGGCGATGGTCCCAGTGCCCTGCTTTTTGGCGATGGCGGTCCCCTCGACTCACTGGGATTAGTCCTGCTCATTGCCGAATTGGAAAATGGGCTTGAACAGGCCTGCGGCGTGCGCATCAATTTGGCCGACGAAGCGCTATTGGAGGCCGAAGATATGCCTTTCCGCAGCGTTGGAACGCTGCAAAAGTACTTGATTAACTTGCCGTGAGGGCACCGCATTGACGCAGATCTGTTTACTCGTTTCCGACTTTAATATCGCTCCGTTGGCCGGCTATTTACGCAACGATGAGGAGCTGCCCATCGTCGATGTGGTCGAGGCACCGCACGGCGTCGTCGAACCCGTTTTTCTGTCCGAGCACTCCGTGTGGCAGCGCGTGCCGGTCGACGCAGTCGCCCTGGTATGGACGCGCCCCGAAGCCATCGCACCGTCCTTTGTCCAGCTACTGCGCGGTGTCCCGCCCCCGGCCGATGTGCTCGAGGGGGAAGTCGACCGCTTTGTCGATTTATTGCTCGGCGCTGGGCCGCGCCTGCGCGGCCTATTGGTACCGCTGTGGACCCTGCCTCCATCGGCGCGGGCCGCCGGCATCGGCGATTTTAAGGTGGGGGGGTGCCAGTGGGCGGTGCAGTGCATGAACGCGCGTCTGGTGCAACGGGCGAGTGAGAGCGCGCTGCTGCACGTACTCGATGCGCAGACGGTGCTGGCCGCCACCAAGGGGCGCAGCTACGACGCCAAGCTATGGCATAGGGGAAAAATCGCCTTTGCCAATCCCGCACTGCGCCAGCTCGTCGGCGAAGTGAAGGCCGCGCTGCGCGCCGTGGACGGTCGAGGGAAAAAGCTCGTCGTAGTGGATCTGGACGATACGCTGTGGGGTGGTAGCGTGGGCGAGGTTGGTTGGCAGCATCTCAAATTGGGTGGCCACGACTACGTCGGTGAAGCGCACGTCGAATTCCAGCACGCGCTCAAGGGGTTGGCCCAGCGCGGCGTGCTGTTGGCCATTGCCAGCCGCAACGAAGAGGACGTGGCGCTGCAGGCCATCGATAGCCATCCCGAGATGGTGCTCAGGCGCGGCGATTTTGCCGCCTGGCGCATTGGCTGGGGCGATAAGGCGGCCAGCGTTGCCGCGCTGGTCGAAGAGCTCAACATCGGTCTGCAGGACGCGGTCTTTATCGACGACCACCCGGCCGAGCGCGCCCGCGTGCGCGAGGCGCTGCCCGAGGTGCTGGTGCCCGAGTGGCCGGCCGATCCGGCCTTCTACGCCGAGGCGCTGGCGGGACTGCGCGCCTTTGACAGCGTGGGGTTGAGCCGAGAAGATCTCGAGCGCACGCGGCTCTATGCCGACGAGCGCAGGCGCCGACAAGCGCGCCATGCCATTGTCTCGCTAGATGATTGGTTGGCCGGCCTGCAGATGGCGGTGCGCGCCGAAGCGCTGGATGGGGCAAGCCTTGAACGGGCTGCGCAACTGTTGAATAAGACCAATCAGATGAACCTGCGCACGCGCAGGCTCAGTGCCGAGCAGCTGGCGGCGTGGCCGCAGGAAGGGCGGCGCGAGATATGGACCTTTCGCGTGGCCGACCGCTTTGGCGATGCTGGGCTGTGCGGACTGGTGGGGCTGGCCGCCGAGAAGAGCGGCGGATCGATTTGCGATTTCGTGCTCAGCTGCCGCGTCATGGGCCGTGGGGTAGAAGAAACGCTGCTGCACTTTGCCTCGCTGCGCGCGCGCGAAATGGGCTGGCAAGAACTGCTGGTCGAGGGGTTGCCCACGCCCAAGAACAAACCCTGCCTCGACTTTTTTGCCCGCGCGCTTGGCTCGGATACCGATGCGGCGTTGACTTGGTCTATCTGCGGCGAATTTGCCCTGCCCAACCACGTTCAACTGCACGCGTGAAAACAGTCGCTCACTGCATATCGCCGTACCTACAAACGGCGGGCCCGTGGATCTACGAGCAGATCAATCGTGCGGCGCGCTACCGACCGATTGTGCTGACTCAGGGGGCGATTAACCTGGATGCCTACCCGGTAAAGACGCTATACTCCGCCGAGCGTTTTTCCCCTGTGCAGCGGTTGTGCAATCGCCTGTGGCGCAGAACGCGCAACGAATACCTGTTTTACGCACCGATCATAGAGCGCGAGGGCGCCGCGCTGCTGCACGCCCACTTCGGCTACGAAGGCTGCCGCGTGCTGCGCGCCCAGCAGCGCAGCCGACGACCGCTGCTGACGACGTTTTACGGGGCGGACGCGACGGAGTATCCGCGCTATGCGCGCTGGATGCGGCACTACCATCTCCTCTTTCAGCGCGGCGCGCTATTCCTGGCCGAGGGAGGTGCTATGGCTGAGCGCTTAGTTGCGCTGGGTTGTCCAGGCGACAAGGTGCGGGTGTGGCACCTGGGAGTCGACGTAGAGCGCATAGGCTTTGTCGAGCGGGAGCGAGGAGAGCGCGTGCGCCTGTTGATCTGCGCTGGCTTCAAGGAGAAAAAGGGCATTCCCCATGCTCTGCGCGGCCTAGCAAAGGCCCTGCATATCGCCCCTTTTGACTACGTCTTAACGCTGATTGGCGACGGCGAAGACCGCCGTGAGATCGAGCGGCTAGTCGATGCGCTGGGGCTGCGCGACCACACCGTGTTCCGCGGCATGCTACCCTATGCGCAGGTGGTCGACGAACTGCCGCAGCACGATATTTTGCTGCAGACCAGCATCACGGCAGCCAACGGCGATGGCGAAGGAGGGGCACCGGTTGTACTGCTGGATGCGCAGGCCTCGGGCATGCCGATCGTCGGCTCGACGCATGCCGATATTCCCGAATACGTGCGCGATGGCGAGAGTGGTTTGCTCGCCGCAGAGGGCGATATCGAGGGCATAGCCGAGCGCATCGTCGACTTGGTAGCGCGCGCGCGGGAATGGCCGGCTATGGGGCGTGCCGGACGCCAGCACGTCGAGCGCCAATACAGCGCCCGGCGCCAGGTAGAGGCGCTGGAGGCCATTTACGACGAACTGCTCTAGCGGCGCTGGAGCGCGTCACTTAGTCTTCGTCGTCGCTCAGCCAGTAGCGCCGATACTCCTCTAAATAGGTCAGGGTATTGAGATCGTCCATGCGATCGGGGAACAGCACGCCGTCGAGGTGGTCGACTTCGTGCTGAAGCACGCGGGCAAAAAAGTCGCGCGCGATAAACTCGATCTGCTGCCCGCCGCGGTCTAACCCTCGCACTGTCACTTCAATGAAACGCGGCACGACACCGCGCACATCGGGTATACTCAGGCAGCCTTCCCAGCCGGGGCTGCGCTTCTCCGACAGGGCGGTGAGCTCTGGATTAAAGAGAACGATGAGGGGAATGCCCTCCTCTTCGTCTTCTACTTCGGGATCGCCCAGCACGATGAGGCGCAGGCTTTGAAAGACCTGGGGTGCAGCTAAGCCGATGCCCTCGTGGTCGATCATTGTTTCGATCATATCATCGACCAAGCGCTGCAGGTCTGGGTCGGCGATGCGCGCCCGATCGATGGGCGCTGCCTGGCGGCGCAAAATGGGGTGGCCCATGCGCGATACGCGTAGGATCGACATCCGAAAAAACTCCTATACATGCAGTGTGTGATGGGTCTGGTTTAATAACAGGGCGTGTAAGAGCGCTGTCAAACGCGGTTAGCGCACGCCGAGTTGGCCCAGTCGACGGCGCACTTTTTCTGCCTGCTTTGGCTCCATCGCGTCGAGGGCAGCGGCGCGCTTCTCGGTCGTAAAATGGCGCAGGGTTTGAGCGATGGATTCGTCGTCGAGGGGTGTCAACTCGGCGGCGACGGCTTGGGGTGGCAGTGCTGCCAACGCCTTGGCCAGCGATTGCAGCATGGAATCGCGATCCTTGGTCAACGCGCCAATTTCGCGGCGCAGTTCGTTTTTGAGCGTTGAAAACTCGCGCAGCGTCGTCGGATCGGGCTGCAGTGGGCTTGCCGTTGGCGTCGGGGCTTGGGCCTGTTGAGGCACGGGGGGGAGAAGGGGCGGAGCGCTAGAGGTGACCACTTCGCTCTGCGTCGTAGGCCGTGTTGTGGCGCGGGCGGGTGTGGTGGAGGGCCGAGTCGGGCTCTGCAACTTCTGCGCTGAGTGGACGGTCTCGGCGCGCTGTGTTGTCCCGCGGTGTACGCGCTGGGGAGGGGCGCTTGGCCGATCGCTTCCAACGGCGCTCATCATAATAGCTAAGACGATGAAAAAAGAGAGGCTCATACCTCCAAAGAGAAGTAGCAGTCCTTTGATATTCATGTTCGCAGGAAAGAGGATGTCCGTTCGTTGCGGTCTTGACGAGTCCGTAAGCGATGTGCGCTCAGCTGCAATAGCACGGTGGGCGACGCCTTGGCCCGCCGTAATCTACGACTCATAGCAAAGCGCGGACCAGAGAAATCAGTCTGGGTTGACGGGCGCCGTCGCCGCGGTGCGGCAGCAGCGAAACCCGATTAAATCGAGGCGGTATTCGCCGTCTAGAAAGCGTCCGTAGCGCGCATCCGTGCGCGCCATATTGGCGTTGTGAAAGTAGGATCCCCCGCGCACGGCCCGCCACTGCTGCTGCTGGGAATACCAAGAAGAGGTCCACTCCCACGCGTTGCCGATCATATCGTGCAGGCCGTAGCTATTGGTGCACTGAGCAAACGCCCCGCTGGGCGCCAGACCGGCACCGCCCACCCATTGGCCATTGCGCTGCAGCGGCGTATTGCAGCGACCAGACTCGAAGGTTTCTCCATAGCTGTAGGGATAATTTTCCGGTCCGGTCGCCGCGCGCTGCCATTCCTGTTCGGTGCACAGGCGCTTTTCTTCTGCCTGACAGAGCTGCTCGGCTTGGCCAAAGGTTACGTCAACCATGGGCATGGCGCCGCGTTGGTTGGGGTATTCGTAGACGTCGATAAAGAAGTTGTCGATGAGGACCATGCCGCCGTCTTGAGTCGATTCGGGCGGCGGTGGGGTGGCAGGCGGGGTCTGCGCCCAATCGGCCGTGGCGAGAGCCAGTAAGATCGCGGTGGCAGCTACGCATTGTTTCATCGCTGTGCCTCAGCTGGGTATATATAGGCGTTTGGAGTCGGTGTGATGCCGCTCGATGATCGGCTTTGAGACCGGGTCCAGCGCGCCTGCTACGGGGCGAAGTGAATGACGCCAAAGCGCGCCGGATGGTGAAAGCCGCGCTGGTAGGTCTCGCTCCACGTGTTGTATTCGGTCTGTTCGCCGTAGCGCTCGTTGGCGTCGCGCAGCGGCTGCAGCTGGCGCTCCAAGTCGGCCAAGGTGCGCTGCGCATCGGGGCTGAGGCCATCGCGCTGTCCAACGGCCACGCCGCTTTCCTCCCACAGCGCGGCTATCGCCTGATTGATGGCCTGCGATGCGTCGGCCATTTCATTTAGGGCTAGCTTGGCTTGACGTCCGGCCTTGCGCTCGATGCGGTAGAGATTGAGTCGCCAGTCGGTACCGGGAGTTGGGCGCTGACCGCCGGGTATATCGCTGGCCATGGCCGACCACGGAATCGCGATCTCCACGCTCCAGCCCTGATCGACATCGCTGTTGTCGTTGACCGTACCGTAGGTTTGCACCGCCGTTTTTAGCCCTGCTATATCCCATTCGACGGACGAGCGGAACTCGGGTTCCACCGAGTAAATCAGCAGGTCGACGACGGTGTTGGTCGGACTCACTTCCAACTCTAGATAATCGCGGCCATCGCCGTCGGGATCGATAAAGACTTCGACGACCTCTTCCTCCCATAGGCGATCGTCTTCCCGATCGTATATCGCCCACATATCGCCGTCTACACAGGTAAAGGCGAAGTAAAAGTACTCATCGTCCCACAGCATTTTGGCGTGCGTCGGCCAATCGACAGCGTCGTAGTCGTTGAGGATGCGCTCGAATTGGTTGATTTGTCCGGCCCGTTCCCAGGCATACTCATCGAGGCGACCGTCGATGGCGATGGGGGATATGGCGCGCTGGACTTGATAATGGGCCACGTGTCCGGATTCCGTCACATAGGTCTGCTCTGCCCATAGACTCGCGGCGGACAGGAGCACTGCGCAGGTGATGTTTGCTAGCATGAGCATCCTTTCGCTAGGGCCGGAAATATAGCGATGGATCGGATGGGTGGGCAAATGGCCGGTGGAATGAGAGGAAAGGATTTCCCTGGCGAAGCGCGCTGCTAACGTGTGATAAAATAATTATAAAACAATAAATAACATGGTTTTAAGGGTTTTATAGGCGGTGTCTCATAGAGGTGGCATAGGCCTTGCTCAAAAGGGAGCGGAACTGCATGGAACATTTCACCTACGAGTGCATGAGATGATAGAGGGACTCTTTATATCGGCATCGGGTATGTTGCCCAAATCGACGCGCCAGGAGGCGATTGCCAACAATCTGGCAAACTCGGAAGTGCCTGGTTTTAAAAAGGATAACATGTTTTTGCGCGAGATGCGCGAACAGATGAAGCGCCAATCGGGCGACTATCCGGACTGGCGTATTAACCGCTTTGAAGGCGTGTGGACCGACCACGAACAGGGCGCTCTGCGCCATACGGGCGATGTCTTTGATATGGCTATAAACGGAAAAGGTTTCTTTGCTGTGCAAACGCCGGAAGGCGTGCAGTATACGCGCAACGGCAATTTCTCCAAGGACGAACTGGGGCAGCTCGTAACGCCTCTCGGTCATGTGGTGCTGGGCGAGGGCGGGGGACCGATAACGATCCCAGAAAACTACCAGCGCCCGGAAATCGACGCCTCTGGAACGGTGCGCGTCCGCGATGAGTTACTGGGTGAACAGACGGTTGTTGGCCAGATTCAAATAGTTGATTTTCCTGAGCTTTACGATAGAAATGCAGCCGCGCAAACGCCCTATCAGACCCCGCTCAAAAAGGGTCGCGACGGGTTGTTTATACCTCATCCGGCCACGCCGCAGGTGACGGCGGATAACTTCGTAATTTCACAGGGCTTTCTCGAGGAATCCAACGTTGAACCGGTGCTGGAAATGGTCAAGATGATCGATGTCTTCCGCGCCTATGAATCGGAACAGCGGGCCATACAGGTGCAGGATTCGACGCTTGAACGCGCGGTAAACGACTTGGGCCGCGTAAGCTAGGATAACGGGGAGAACGGACTATGAGCAGGGCACTTTACACGGCAGCAACGGGCATGATCGCCCAGCAGATGAACGTCGACAATATCGCCAACAACTTGGCCAACGTGAATACCACGGGCTATAAGAAGAGCAAGATGGAGTTTCAGGATCTGCTCTACCAGCAGCTGCGCTTGGCCGGTGCGACGCAGGCCGAGGGCGCGCAGGTGCCGGTCGAACTGCAGATCGGCTACGGCACGCGCCCGGTCGCCACGCAGCGCATTTTCTCGCAGGGCACGATCGTGCCGACGGGTAACCCGCTCGACGTATCGATCGACGGCGACGGATTCTTGCAGGTTACGCTGCCCGACGGCACGACGGCCTACACGCGCGATGGCGCCCTAAAGGTCTCTTCCGATGGCACGATTGTCACTTCGGACGGCTACTCGCTCGAACCGCAGATCACGCTGCCTCCCGATGCAACTGACGTCAATATATCGTCTAACGGCGAGGTCGCCGTCAAACTGCCGGGCGATGCCGCCTTTCAAACCGTGGGCCAGTTCGAACTGGGGCGCTTTATCAACCCGGCCGGTCTCAAGAGCGTCGGCCGCAATCTAATGTTGGAGACGCAGGCCTCGGGCAATCCGATTATCGGAGCGCCAGACGAAGGGGGATTTGGAAAGTTATCGCAGCGCTTTCTCGAATTGTCCAACGTGGAAGTGGTCGATGAGATGGTGAGTATGATCGTGGCGCAGCGCGCTTACGAGATCAACTCGCGTGCCATCCAGACTTCGGAAGAAATGCTGTCCAACGCCAATAACCTGAAGCGCTAGTAGCGGGCGAAGAAAGGTAGGGAAACCATGAAATCGCTTATCGCATTTATCGCAATCGCCCTCGCATGGGCAACGGCCGTTCGCGCCGAGACCACGATTGGTCCCGAGGAAATACAGCGCGCTGTGGAAAGTTTTGTGATGGCGCAGGTCAAAGCCGAAGTGCCGGAAGATACGCGCGTCGTGATCGACGTGCGCTGGCAAAGGGAACTACAGTTGTCCGGCCAAGGAACGGCGCAGATTCGCGTGCGCCGCACGTCGTCGCGGCCGCTGCGCGGTCCGAGCGTCATGCGCGTCGGCATCGACGTCGACGGCCAAACGCAGCACACCATGAGCGTGACGGCCGACGTGCGCATCTGGCGACCGGTCGTCGTGGCCAGCCACATGCTGCAGCGCGGCGAGGTCATTGGCGCTGCGAGCTGCGAAGTGGCCGAGCGCGACGTTACGCAGGTGCGTGGACAGTACTACGCTGATGCGCTCGCGCTGCAGGGGATGCGCGCCCGCAGGACGGTAGGTATTGGCGATATCGTAACGGACAACCACGTGGAAAAGATGCCGGTCGTGCGGCGCGGCGACGCCATCGTGCTGGTGGCGCGTGTCGGAAGCATGAGCATGTCGGCCTCGGGCGAAGCGCTGCAGGACGGCGGTATTGGCGACCGCATTCGCGTCAAAAACAGCGATTCGGGAAAAACTGTCTATGGGCACGTCCTTGAGGGCGGCGCCATACGGGTGGGGCTATGATCTTCTGCGCAACGCGCTGGAAGTGGGCCCTGCTGACGGCTTGTATTGCACTCGTGCCGCAGCTGGCTTCGGCTCAATTTCGCTCGCTCTACTCCGACCCCAAGGCCAATCGCATTGGCGATGCGCTAACGGTCATAATCCAGGAAAATGCCACGGCTAGCAACCAGGCGTCGACGGCTACGGGTAAGAGCAATAGCGCATCGGTCGGCAGCGCGGTGCCGGGGGCTGGCAACTTACTCGACTTTATTCCCCTGCACTCGTTTGACAGCAACTACAGCAACGACTATCAGGGACAGGCCTCGACCTCGCGCAGCGCGCGTTTAACTGCGCGTATGACGGTAACCGTTATGGCGATAAAGCCCAATGGTGACCTAATCGTCGAGGGCGTGCGCACGCTGAAGATCAACGGGGAGACGGAGGCCATTTATCTGAACGGTTCGGTCAGTCCGCCGATGGTGCGCCGCGACAATACCGTGCTGTCGTCGAGCATCGCAGATTTGCAGATCGAATACACGGGTAAGGGCACCATCACGCAGGGAACGCGCCCGGGCCTATTGGCGCGCTTTATCAACTGGATTTTCTGATATGCAGGGGCGTAGGGTAATGGATATGTGGAAGGGGGTATGGGTAGTCGCGGCCTTGTTGGGTTTCTGTGCACCCAGCAGCGCTGCGCCGGCCGTGCGCATTAAGGACTTGGCTACGGTGCAAATGGGCCAAGAAGTGCCGCTGACCGGGATTGGCTTGGTCATCGGTCTCGAGGGCACGGGCGATGGGCGGCGTTCGGAGTTTACCTTTCAGATGCTGGCCAATATGATGCACCACATGAAAATAGCCGTCACCCCTGAACAGGTGCGCGTGCGCAACGTCGCCAGCGTAAGCGTGTCGGCGACGCTGTCGCCGTTCGATCGAAAAGGCAGCCGCATCGATGTGCAGATAGCTTCGATGGGCGATGCCTCGTCGCTGCAGGGGGGCCGATTATTGCAGTCGCTGTTGGTCGGGCCCGATGGCACGGCCTACGTGACGGCTCAAGGATCTATTTCAATTGGTGGGTTTAATCTGGGCGGCGGCGGCGCTGGGTCGGTGCGCAAAAACCACACCGTGGTTGGCAGTGTGCCCAGCGGCGGCATCGTCATTGAGGAAACGGAAAAGCTGGAAGAGCTGCAGAAAGAACTCACGCTGATGCTCTACCAGTCTGACTGGACTACGGCGGCACGCATGTCTTACGCGATAAACGAGCACTTCGGCGAAATGGATCTGGCGCGGGCTGTCGATCCGGCAACCATTGTGATGGCGCTGGATCCGCTGCGCAGCAGTCCGCAGGATATGGTCGATTTCGTCGCCGAATTGGAGCGGATTTCCGTCGTGCCCGACCTGCCGGCGAGGGTGGTCGTAAACGAGCGCACGGGCACGGTAATCATCGGTGAAAACGTGTCGGTCTCTGCCGTGGCGCTCTCACACGGAAGCTTAAAGCTGAAGATCCCCGGCGATGGCGGCGGCGATGCCTTCGGCGGAGAAGCCGAAGTCATTGAGGAGCCGGATCGGCTGCATCCCATCATCAGTTCATTTGACGTGGGGGCCATGCCGACGGTGCGCGAATTGGTGCGCAATCTAAATGCGCTCGGGGTAACGCCGCGCGATTTAATTTCGATCTTGCAGTCGCTAAAGGCGGCTGGCGCGCTGCGCGCTGAACTGGTCATTCAATAGCCAAGGCTGGGAGTTGCAATGGATATCAACAACACGCTTAAGATGCCACTGTCGCTGCAGGGGGCCGATGTTAAAGGCGCCAGCGATAAGCTGGATATTCGCGCGCTGACGGGAAAGGTGCACGGCAGTGTCGAAGAGCGTCGCACTGCCCTGCGCCAGGCGTCGCGCCAGTTCGAGGCCGTTTTTATCAATCAGATGATATCGGCCATGCGCAAGACGGTGGGCGATGGAGGATTGATCGAGAAGAGCAATGGCCAGGACATCTTCGAGGGCATGCTCGACGAGGAGTGGAGCAAGAAATTGGCGAATAAAGCCGGTCCCAATAGCCTGAGTGAAATTCTCTACCGACAGCTGAGTGCCCGCCTGGGTTTGGATGAAGAAGCCGGCCTAGGCCAAGCGCCCGAGAAGGTGCAGCTCAACGAGTTTAGGGGAGCGCTGCCCACGCAATTACAGCGCCAGCAGGTGCGCGATGAATGAGCAGCTGATAGCGGAACTGACCGCTGTAATAAACGATGAAGTGCGTGCATTCCACCGCCTACTAGAAGCTCTGCGCGAAGAGCAGCGCGCTATCGTAGAGGACGATATCGAGGCGATTGAGCAGTGTATTGCCATACAGAGCGAGGTGGCCGTAGCCGCACACCAGCTCGAAGGACGCCGGGTGCGCGTGGTGCAGCAACTGGCCGAGCAACTCGATATGGATGCCGAAAACATCAGCCTGAGTCGCTTGGTAGAGGCGCTGGAAGATCCGCGCGCCGAAGAGCTGACGCAGATGCGCGAAAAACTGCTCGAGCTCAACGGAAAGATTCGCACTACGAGTGCCAACAACGCCTTTTTAATTCGCCAGTCGCTGCGCTATACAGAGCGCTGTCTCGACATACTAACGGGACAGAGCGCCTTGCAGCGCGGCGTCTACGGCCAGTTTGGCAAGGTGCGCCGTGACTCGGGTGCGCGCTCCTTTCTGAACCAAACGGCGTAGGAGAGGTTAGAGATGCCCGTCAACTCCCCAGCTCAGCACGGACTCGAGATCGGTCGCCGCGCCCTGCAGGCGCAGCAGGCCGCCCTCAACGTGACGGGCCACAATATCGCCAACGCCAACACGCCGGGTTTTTCGCGTCGTCAGATCAGCCTTGAGAACGCCATCTCCAGGGTTAATAATGGTATTGGCAGCGGGGCCGACGTCGCGCAAATACAGCGCCAGCGCAACAGCTTTGACGATGCGCAGATGCGCGTGCAGCAGCAGTTATTGGGTCGCTGGGAGTCGCTAGAGCGGGCGCTGGGCAGCATAGAAGCCATTTTCAACGAGCCGGCCGGCGCCGGTTCTAGCGAGGCGGGAACGATCTTTAACGAGCCTTCGGGCATGGGATTGAGCGGTTCGCTAAGTCGTTTTTGGAACGCCTGGCAGGATCTGGCCAACGTACCCGAAAGCGGGGCGGCGCGCGCCGCCGTGCGCCAGGAAGCCGATTTTCTGGTTACGACACTGCATCAATACAACGCCAAACTCAGCGAAACGCGCACCGAGTTGGACGAGCAAGTGGTGTGGGAAGTAGAGGATATAAACGAAATCTTGGACCAGCTGGGCGATATCAATGCCGCGCTGCCGGCTGCCGGATTTAGTGGGGGCGACGACGGCGACCTGAAAGACCGGCGCGACCTTCTATTAGACGAATTGTCGAATAAGATTGACATCTCTATAACGGAGCGGGCAAACGGTCAAATCTCCGTCATGCTGTCCGGTCACAATCTGGTCGACGGCGACAGCGTTTCGCACCTGCGGGTGCGCCAGGTGTCCCAGGACGGTCGGCCGATCAGTCAGATCGTATACGAGGACGATGGGGGGGTAGCGCCCATCAGCGAGGGGCGCTTGCTTGGCTTGGTCGCCGTGCGCGATGAGATCGTTCCCGATCTGCTGGATCGCCTCGACCAAATGGCGGTGGGACTGGTCGAGCGCATCAATAGCTTGCATCGCACGGGATTTGGGTTGGACGGCAGCACGGGGAATAACTTCTTCGATCCAGAGAGCACGACAGCCAGCAATATTGCCATCGATCGGGCCGTTCTAGAAGACCTCGATAATATCGCCGCCTCTGCCGACGGCAATTCGGGGGACAACGGCTTGGCGCTGGCCGTCAGCGCCGTGCGCAACGAGGGCATTCTCGAAGACGGCACGCAGACGATGGACGGCTTTTACAACGAGATGCTCGGCGAGATCGGCGCGCGCAGCCGCGAGGCGCAGACCATGGCCGGAAACAACCGCCTGTTTGCCCAGCAGATAGAAAATCGCCGCCAGAGCGTGCAGGGCGTATCGCTCAACGATGAAGCCTCACAGCTAGTGCTTTTTCAGCGCGCCTACCAGGCCGCGGCCCGGGCCGTTTCTATCATAGACGATCTGATGGAAGTAACCATAAACATTTAGGTAAGCGGCCGTGCATAAAGCAAATGGACATATTTTAACGACCCCCCTATATTTGGGGCGTCTCCCGTAGGAGATCGATATGCGCGTCACGACTAAAATGGCCGTAGGCACGCTGGTGAGCAATTTAGATCGCTCGTATGAGCGGATTACGCGCTTCCAGTCGCAGCTGTCATCGGGCACGCGGATCAACCGTCTTTCCGATGATCCGGCAGCGGTCGAACGCTCGCTTGCGCTGCGCTCGGAGCTGCGCAATCTCGAGCAATTTCAAAAGAATCTCGGCGACGGCACGGGGTGGTTGGAACTGAGCGAAGCGACGCTCAACGAGATGGAGACGCTCTTCGTCGAAGTGCGCGGGCTGGCGGTGCAGGGGGCGACGAGCACCTACAACGCGTCGCAGCGCAACGCCATTGCCGATCAGGTTGATCAGTTTCTCGAGCATACTCTGAGCTTGAGCGAGGCGCGCTACAGGGGACGCTATGTTTTCTCCGGCACCCAGACGGGAGCCGAGCCCTACCGGGCTCAACGCGATGGCAACGGCAATATTGTCGCCGTCGCGCCGCGTTCCGATACCGGCGGATCGATCGAACGCGAAGTGAGTGACGGCATCGTGATGCAGGTCAACGTTCCGGGAAAGGACGTGTTTGAGGATCCGAGCGATGTGCGCGTCTCCATAAACTCGCTGGTCGAAGGACTAGACCGCGGGGAGACGCAGCGCCTCGAAGAACTCTTTGGAGGTAGCGCGCACCTGGATCCCGGCGCGGTGCGCGCAGTGCTGGACGACGCGGAACTCGACCCGCCGCTGAGCCCTGATCTGCGCGCAGTACTCGAGGGCGGTTTGAGCGACCTCGAAGCGCGGAAAACCAACCCTTTTTCCGTGCTGATTGAGCTGCGTGATGCGCTGCGCAGCAACGATTCTGAGGGCGTGCGCGGCACGCTGGACAAGCTCGCTAATGTGCGCGAGCACATCTCCTCCGTGCGCGGCCTGATCGGCGCGCGCGTAAATCGCATGCAGACCACGCAGAACGTGCTCGATCGCATTGCGGTGGAAATGACATCTGTGCTGTCGGCTGATGAGGACGTAGACTTGTCGGCCACGATTGTAAACCTGACGCAGGAGCAGGATGTATTCCAAGCCGCTCTAGCCTCGGGCAATACCGTCATTCCTCAGTCGCTGATGGATTTTATCTAATGATCTCCCCCCGGGCGTCCTCCTCGCGTCCGCTTCACACCGGTTTATGAGCGGCATGGGCCGTTTGAAATCCGTGTTTCGCGGGATATGGCAAAAATGAGCGAAGCTGAAGTACAAACCGTCACATTTCACAACGCCAAATTTGGTGAAGTGACCGTCGACAGCCGGGACCTGCTGGAGTTTCCATACGGGTTACCTGGATTTGAGCGATTCAAGCAATACGGCCTTATCGAAGTCGAAGAGGAAGCGCCCTTTTTACGCCTCCTATCGCTGGATGAGCCCCGTCTTGGTTTTGTCATCTTGAATCCGGTGCTCATCTGGCCCGACTACAATCCGGATATAGGCCGGGAAGATCTAGAGGGATTGGGCATTGAAAAAGTGGAGCAACTGGCCATTTACTGCATCATCACGCTGAGCGATATTCCGCAGAACGTGACGGCCAATCTGCGGGGCCCCATCTGCATCAATACGGATACGATGAAGGCCAAGCAGATGATTCTGGTAGACGAGCGCTACCAGACCAAACATTCGATTATGGGATCGCAAGCGGGATAATTAAGAATTGAGATGTAGGGACGTCCCGTAGGGACGCCCGTTGCCATCAGGGAAGATTGTCATGCTCGTATTAACGAGAAAAGCCGGGGAAAGCATCGTCATCGGCAGCGATATACGCGTCACCGTGTTAGAGATGCAGGGGCGGCAGATCCGCATCGGTATCGAGGCGCCGTCTGACGTGTCGGTGCACCGCGGGGAAGTGTACGAACGCATACGCGAAGAGAACGAACTGGCGGCTAATGCCGATCAACAGCAGCTCAAGTCGCTGAGTCAGGCGTTTAAGTCCCGCTGAGGATACCGGGTGCGCGGAATGGGAGACACGGAAGGGCCTCGCGCGCCGCATCCCGATACGGCAGAAAACGGCCGTGGAGGCAGAAATTACGCAGATGCAAACCTTCCGTAGCTTCAGGCGGGTAGCGGCCTTTGACCGCTGCCCTTCCGCTCTGTATTCGATTGCTTCCGCCGGATATGCAATCGACTTAATACCCGTACCCAATCCACCTATTAGCGCAGCCGAGCGCGTCGTTCCACCGCTGCAAGAAGCCCGTCTCGTTGGACTGGCCGAGGCGCTAGCTGAAGTGGGGCGAGGGACCTATAGCGCCCTGCTGTGTTGGACGCTAGAAGATCTGCAGGCTTCGTCGGGCTGGGATCTGCCCAAAGTATTTGCCCCACAGTGCATGCTCTCGGAACTGGCCGGCGTCAGCGGTATGGCGCGGCTTCGAGCCCTCCAGCAAATCGCTCCTCTAATCGAGGGGGTTTCCCTCGTTTTTACATCCGATGCACAGCGCGAAAATTGGCTGAGCTCAGGGTCTGTCGTGCCCCTCGGCGTGGACGTCGACCGCGGCGTGAACTGGGCGAGTGATTGCGCCGAAATCGTTTGGACCGGCACGGATGCGCGCGAATGGGCCCTGCGCGAAGGACATGGGGTGCGCGACGAATTACTCGGTGGCCAAGTCGCAGGGCGCAAACTCGTGCTCGGTGCGGGCGAGGCGGAGACATGGGATGGTTGGTTGGCGAGTGTAGTGCAGGCGCGCGCGCTGCTGTGCACACCGTCCCCTGGCCACGCGTTGGGCTGCGATGTCTATGTCCTGACGGCGATGGCCGCCGGCATGCCGATCGCATCGGTCGAACACGACGCCTCGCCGATCGTCGACGGCGAGAGCGGGTATCTGTCCAACGACTGCGACTATCTGCGCGATCGGCTGTGCGCACTGCAGGGCGACGCCGACTTGGCGCGTCGCCTGGGCGCGCGCGGACGAGATCGAGTCGCTGCGCACTATAGCTTGGCCGCGAGTGCCGGTCGTTGGGAAACGCTGATCGAAGCCATCGGCCAGCGGCCGAGCAGTGCCGCTATGGGCGCCCCTGCGCCGCGGGTGAGCATTGTCATTCCGCTGTACAACAAGGCGGAGTTCACGGAAAAATGCCTCTACGCACTGGCGGCCAACACCGGCGAAGATCCCGATTACGAGGTCGTGCTAATCGATAATGCCTGCAGCGACTGGACGCAGTACCTGCTGCTCGCTTTTGAAGGCGATGTAGAGATCGTGCGCAACGAGGAAAACATCGGCTTTGCTCGCGCCAATAATCAGGGGGCCGCATTGGCGCGCGGCGAATACGTGCTCTTTCTCAACAACGATACCGAGCCGTGTGCGGGATGGTTGGAGGCCATGGTGCAGTTGGCCGACGGCGACCCGCGCATAGGAGTCGTAGGCGCCAAGCTACTCTATCCGCAGACGGACACCGTCCAGCACGCCGGCTTGGAGATGGTCAACGGCGAGCCCCAGCACGTCTTTCGCGGTGCGGCGGCAAGCGACCCGCGCGTCTGTGCCACGCGCGATCTCGACATGGTGACCGGAGCGTGCATGCTGGTGCGGCGCTCGCTTTTTGAAGAATTGGGTGGCTTTGATGTGGCCTATCGCAACGGCGTCGAAGACGTGGATCTATGCCTGCAGGCGCGGGCGCGCGGCTATCGCGTCGTCTACTGCGCCGATGCTGTGGTGCGCCACCACGAGGGAACCAGCGAGGGGCGCTTTGATCACGTGCGCGATAATTTGCAGCGCTTCTTCGCCAAGTGGCAGGGCCAGTTCAACGCCGAAGGGGTCTTTATGGGAAGGCGCGCCGAACAGACCTCCCATCGCCAATCGCGCGCGCTGCGCGGCTATTGGGAAGGCCCTTTCTTTGTCTATTCGAGCCTGGCCCACGTCAACCGAGAAATGGCGTTGGCGCTGCTGGGGGGTGGGCAGTGCGAATTAGGACTGAAGGCCAGCGAAGACGATCAATTCAATCCCGGCGGCGATCTGCGCTATGCGCCCTTAGTTGCGCGCATGGGCCAGCCGTTAGCGGGGGAGGTTGATTTTCATCTGCGCCATCGCTGGCCGCCCGATGTCGGCAAGCCCGATGGGGGCAAGCTGGTGCTCATCCAGCCGTGGGAGTACGGCCGTATTCTCAAGAGCTGGGTCGAGCCCATGCGCGCAAATGTGGATCAAATCTGGGCCTACACATCCTATGTGCGCCAGGTCTACATCGACAGCGGCTTTGATCCGCAGATGGTCAAGGTCGTTCCGCTCGGGGTCGATACTGCTCGCTTTCGGCCCGATATCAAACCCATGGTGCTGCCCACGCAGAAGAGCTACGCCTTTCTCTTTGTCGGCGGCACCCTGCAGCGCAAGGGAATCGACTTGCTGCTGCGCGCCTACCGCAGTGCATTTTCGCCGCAGGACGACGTCTGTCTGGTCATTAAAGACATGGGCACGAAAACGTTTTACCGCGGGCAGACGGCCGAGAGCGAAATTGCAGCGCTGCAGCGCGATCCCGACTGCGCAGAAATTATCTATCTCGACGAGGACCTACCCGAAGAGCAGATACCGAGCCTCTATGCGGCCTGCGACTGTTTAGTGCACCCCTACCGCGGAGAGGGCTTCGGGTTGCCGGTGGCCGAGGCGATGGCGTGCGGCCTTCCCGTAGCGGTGACGAAGGGTGGAGCCTGCGACGATTTTTGCAGCGAAGAAAGCGCTTTTATGATTCCTTCGACTCGTCGACCGGTGCGCTTTCCCGAGGAAACGGTGGGACAGGCGTGGATGCTGGAAGCCGACGTCGAAAAACTGGGCGAAAGCATGCGCCTGGCCTTTGGCGACCCGGAACGTGGGCGCGCGATGGGCGCGCGTGGGGCGGAGCGCATTGCGCGCGACTTCACGTGGGAACGCGCTGCCCAGATCGCCCATCAGACCCTGTGTGAGCTGTGCGAGCATGCGCCAGAGGCCCCGCATACATCCGGTGCGCCGCGCATTGGCGTTGCTATGCCCAACGTCTCAACTGCGAGCGGTAGTGAGGCGAAAGTAGAGGGCGAAAACGAGGGGCCGCCCGTTGCGATCATCGCGCTGGGGGGGGGCGGTACTTCCGTATTCGAGGAGATAAGCACGGCCTATGGCGGCGCTTCGTCGGGCTACGACGTCACTCTATCGCCCGAGGTTGGGTTGGGCGATCAGCTCGAGGTTATTCGCCAAAATGGCGACAGTGCCTTCTTCGTGCTTGTTGGCCGCGGTGCGCATATCGGTGGCCAAGCGCTGTGCCTGCTCATTGAGCATATGCAGGGCCAAGAAGACATACTCGTGGCCGAGCCCTCTCTGCCCGATTCGCCGCGCGGCGTTGGTCTGGAAGAAATCGAATGCGTGCGGGGTGACTTGGTCGTGTTGCGCTCGACCGGACTCGATGCGATCGGCGGCTTTGACCGATCCTTTGCCACCCTTGCAGCCATCGACGAGGCCGTGCGGCAGCTGCGCCGCCAGGGTGGGCGCGCGGTGCGCGTGCTGGAATGTCTTCTCGAACGGGCGGCCGAACCGACAGAGCTCGATGCGGCGGTTGAACGGGAGCGCGCCTCGATTGAAGCGCTCGACGAGGGGGACCGCCTGCGCGGTGACGGCGATCGCGCCGAAGCGCTTTCGGCCTACCGCCGCGCGGTCGAGCACAAGGGCAATTTTGTCGAGGCGATTATCGTGCTCGCATCTATGCTCATCGAAGAAGACTTGGCCGGCGAGGCCGTTGGCGTGCTGAAACATTTGGTGCACCTGGATACCGACTCGCATCAGGCGCACAACTACCTCGGTATGGCATATCACCGCGCCGGCGATCGCGCTGGAGCACGCGCCAGCTTTGAACGCGCCTATGAACTCAGCCCGAACCAGGTAGAGACGCTGGTTAATTTGAGCGTTTTTGAATGGGAAGAGGGGCACGCAGAAGCGGCGGTTAACTACCTTGAACAGGCGGCCGAGCTTGAACCAGACAATCGCGATGTGCTGGTCAATACGGCAGTTATGCAGGTGCAATTAGGTCACGGCGAAAGTGGCATGCGCTTGCTGCAGGAATATATCGACAAGAATGGATGGGATGCAGAAGCGGTGTGTATACTGGCCGGATGGGCCCTTCAGTTGGGCGACACCGCGCGCGCGCGCGCCCTTGCTGTGGACGTTTTGACACGGGATCCCGACTGCGCCGATGCGCGCGATATTCTGGAGAAGACCAGGTGAGTAAAAAGAGGAAAAGCGCCCATCGCAAAAAGAGCAAGAAGGGCCAGCATGCCCCTGCGCCCCGCCTGTCGATTTGCGTGATTGCCCGCGATGAGGCCCGTTTCTTAGACGCCTGTCTGGCCAGCGTCGAGGGCCTGGCCGACGAGGTTATCGTCGTCGATACGGGTTCCGTCGACGACAGCAGAGAGACGGCGCTGCGTCGCGGTGCGCGCGTCTTTGACGAAGTCTGGCAGGACGACTTTTCGCACGCGCGTAACCGTGCGCTGCGCGAGGCCAGCGGCGCGTGGATTCTGGTAATCGACTGCGATGAGGTGGTGGCGCGCAGCGACCACGCCCGCCTGCGCGCGCTGCTGCGCGACGATGCGCACGGCGCGTATCGAATGACGACGCGCAACTACAGCGCTGGCATTCAGCACGAAGGGTGGACGGCCTGCACGGGCGCCTATGCAGAAGAGAAGGTATACGGCGGATGGTTCCCTTCTACCAAAGTTCGCCTGTGGCGGCATCGCCCCGATGTGCAGTTTGAGGGCGTCGTTCACGAACTCGTCGAACCGTCGCTGCTGCGCGCACAGGTGTCTATCGGTGATTGCCACGTGCCGGTGCATCACTACGGCTACGCCGAGAAAGAACGCGATAGGGACCACTATGTACAGGCGGGAGAGCGCAAGGTAAGAGAAAATCCAAGCGATATGCGCGCCCGCTACGAACTGGCCATCGCCTATCGCAATGCCGGTCGTCAAGAAGATGCCCTCGCCAGTATTGACGCAGCTATAGCGGGTATGACGGCGGTCGATAGCCGGTCCCGCATATATGTGCAAGAAGATCTGGTGCTGCTGGTGCGCGCCGAAATCCTAACGCGCATGGCTCGCTTTGACGATGCGCTAGTGGCCTACGACAGACTGTTGGAGCACTTTCCCCAATCCCACCAAGCCTATAATAATAAGGGCACGCTATTGGAGAGGGCGGGGCGGATGGGCGATGCGCGCTTGTGCTACGAGCGCGCCGTGGCCATTGCACCCGACAACCGAATCGCGCGCGAAAATGTTGAACGCCTCACTCGGCGATATACGCTGAGCGCCTGCATCATCGCGCGCGACGAAGCCGAACACATCGCGCGCTGTATAGAAAGCGCCTGTGCGGTGGCCGACCAAGTCGTCGTCGTCGATACCGGATCGCGCGATGCCACTGTCGAAATCGCCCGGAGCTACGGCGTGACGCTGGGGCATTTTGCCTGGTGCGACGACTTTGCCGCCGCGCGCAATGCCTCGCTCGAGTTGGCCACCGGCGATTGGATTCTCTGGTTAGATGCCGACGATTATTTGCTGCCTGCCGATCGCGAGCGCATTATCCGCGCCAAGTCTCTGACCCCGGACGCAGGGCTCTACGCCACGCTGATCAACGAGGGGGGCGAAGAAAATCGTTTTCGCCAGTTAAAGATGTTCCCCAATCGACCGGATATACGCTTTGCGCAACCCGTGCATGAAAATGTCCTCGCTGCGCTGCGCGGCGCCGACTTGGAACTGCGGCCAACGGATATTCAGGTGCGCCACACTCCTGAGAGCGACGCCGGAGAAATTGCGCGCAAGCAGGCCTACTACGCCGATATTATGCGGCGCTGGCTGCGCGACCACCCCGACGATTGGGAAACGCACTTTCGCTTTGGCCACGTGCTCTACACGCGGGGCCAGCGAGAGAGTGCACTGGCGTTTTTTGCGCGCGTGCGCGAGGCTGGCGAGGCCGTAGGAGTTGCTGCGCTGCGCCTACTATCCTGCTCTTTTGCCGGTCGCTGCTTGCTCGAGGAGGGGCGCTACGACGAGGCGCGCGAAGTGCTTGCCGATGCGCTGTCCCTGCGTTCGGACGATGCGCTATCCCTGCTGTCAATGGGCGATGTATCGGTAAAAAAGGGAGATTATGCAGAAGCCGAGCGCTATGTGCGCGCCGCGCTAGCTGGCTGGCGCGATCCGCACTTTTCTCTCGACGCGAAGGCCTTCGACTATGCGGCGCACTTTTTTCTCGGACAGGCGCTCAGCGGTCAGGGGCGCAACGAAGAGGCAATACGCGTCTTTGAGGAAGCCGATCGCATTGCGCCGGCCCGGTCGGAAGCGCGCCAGGCCATTGCCCTGCTGCATCAGGGCATAGGGCAGGGCGATAGGGGGCTGTATATTCGCCAAGCGCCCGAAGCCAACGCCGAACCAGAGCCTCTCTATCCCGACAGCAAGCTGAGTCTGTGCATGATCGTGCGCGACGAAGAGAAGCGGCTCGGGCGCTGCTTGGAAAGCGTGCGCGGCTTGGTAGATCAAATTATCGTCGTCGATACGGGTTCGCAGGACGGCACGGTTGAGTTGGCCCAGCGCTTTGGCGCCCAGGTGAGCCACTTCTCTTGGTGCGACGACTTTGCCGCTGCGCGCAACGCCTCGCTGCAGCAGGCGAGCGGGGACTGGGTCATGTGGTTAGATGCCGATGATATTCTGCCGGCCGAATGCCACGATGCGATTCGGCGCCGCGTTGCAGGACCACGCAATAAGGCCTACTTCTTCGTATTGGACGATCAGGGCTACGAGAATGTATCCTGTTTGCAGATGCGCCTCTTTCCCAATCGACCGGGCGTCCAGTTTGAGATGCCGGTGCACGAACAGGTCGCGCCTTCGCTGACCCGCCTGGGCGTCGATATGGTGCAAAGCGGTATTCGCGTCATGCACACAGGGTATACGACCCCCGAGGTGGTAGCCGCAAAGAAGGATCGCTATCTAAAGATTATGGAGCGTTGGCTCGAGTCGCATCCCGAAGATTATATGGAGCGCTCGCACGTTGCGCTGACCTACTATTCTACCGGCCGACTCGAAGAGGCCGAGCAGGCCTATCGCCAAATCATAGAAGAAAGTTCGTGTTACGCCGACTGCAATTGGGTGGTCTATACGACGGCGCTGCTCTTCCTGGGGCGAACCTACATGAAGATGGATCGCCTCGATGCGGCGCTCGAATATGTGCACAAAGCCGAAGAAATGGACCGCTCTTATATCCTTACGCAGCTCACGCTGGCCGAGATAGGGGCCAAGCGCGGCGATCATGCGGCCGTTATTGAGCGCGCCCGCACCGTAGCGGCCAGCCAACGGCAAATGACGTTCTTTCCCATCGATTACGAAGAGATCAACTACTCGGCAACCTTACTGCGCGCTCAGGCGCATCAGGCATTGGAGCAGTGGGATGACGCCATAGAGGCCTACCGCGTTGCGGCTTCGACGAACGCGTCCCAGCGCAGCGATGCGCTAGGTAGTCTGTACAATCTATATCGGCAATTGGGGCAAATCGACGACGCGCGGGCGGCGCTCGAAGAGGCGTTGGCGATCCATCCCGAACACATCCAACATCTTTTCAATCTCGGCGTATTGGACCTAGAGGCGCGGCAGTTCGACGCGGCGCGCGCGCGCTTTGAAGAAGCCCTTGCACGACAGCCCGATTTTGCTCGCGCGTTGCTCAATTTGGGTTATATCGCCAAAGTGCAGGGTCGCTTGGATGATGCCGAATCGATCTACCGGCGCGCGATCTGCTGCGGCGGTGAGGGCATCGAAGCGCGTGCCAACCTCGCCCATCTCTACGTAGAGATGGAACGCTTTGCCGATGCCGAACCGCTCTTTGCCCAAGTGCGTGCGCAGGAATCGGATCTGTTGGACATCGAGTTGGGGTATTTACTGGTGCTGGTGCACGCCCCAGAGCGAGACTGGCCGGTCTGCGTGCAGTTGCTGGATGGAATGGGCTCGCTGCTGGGCGATTGGTCCGTTGTCGAAGGCGATTTTTCCTCGCCAGAGCGCGCGGCCCCACGCGTGGGCGAACTCGGAGCGCTGCTGCTGCGCAATCAGATGAACAAGTGCGCCGAACTGGCGCTGTGTGCTGCCGTGCAGTTAAATGGCGGCCTATTGGATGTGCGCCGCCTGCTGGCCGAAGTGCTCTTTGTCGAAGGCCTGTACTGGAAGGCTGTGGCGCAGTTGGAGGTCGTATTGACGGGCGAGCCAAACGACGAACAGAGCTTTCGCCGCCTGGGGGATTGCTACGCAAAACTAGGGGTTCACGAGGCGGCGCAGATGTGCTACGCGCGCGGCGGGGTAACTCATGAAGTATAGAGTGGTCTTTCGCGCGTGCGAGACCGTGGATGCCGTAAACCAATTGCCGCGCCCCTGGGGACTGGACAAGCGGCAAACTATTTTACTGTCCTTTCGCTCGCTGTTGGCCAGTTTACAGGCGGCCGGCGTCGACTATGCGATGTATGTCGTCGAAGACGGTATCTCCGATGCAGTGCGCGGTGAACTCGAACGGAGCGCCGAGGCGATCTTTGCGACGGCCCAGTCCGGCGTGTGCGGTTCGCTGGCCAAGAGCTACGAGGTGGCCCTGGGCTTTGCCGATGACGACTGGGTCTACTTCTGTGAAGACGACTACTTACACCGCGCATGCTGCATGGAGTCGATAGATGAACTGCTGCGCGGTGCGCACACCTATTTACAGCCCTATCAGCAGGGCCATCTCTACGTCCATCCGTGCGACTATCCCGACCGCTATATGCGCCCGGACCGCTATACGGGGCGCATAGACGATCGCTATATGGTATTCTGCAGCGCTTTGTGCCACTGGCGCCAAGTGCCTAGCGCTACCTACACGTGGCTGACAAAGATTGGCACCCTGCGCGCGCAGTGGGCACTCTTCCGCGACAACCTCGATCACCACGCGCGCTTTGGCACCGGCGACCAGTATCTGGGAGAAGCGGTGTTCAAGCGCAGCAATGCCCTGTGCATTAGTCCCGTGCCGGGGCTGTCTACCCATTTGCATGAAGGGGTGATGAGTCCGCTGGTGGACTGGCGCGCCGAGGCGGCCCACTATCACGTCGTCGCTTAAGCCAACCCTCTCTTCGACATTGAGTTAGCTCGCATTTGTGCGATGGGATGCGGGGTAAATTCTTCCATAGCGTTTTCCACAGGACGTTATTTCCGCGCTTATCGGGAGTGCTCGGCATGCCCGTTCGAGATCCCAAATTAAATATAATCAATAGTTTATGTTTCAATAAAAAACTTGTAGGTTAGTTGGCATAGGCTTTGCTTAGATGAGTGCAGCAGCTCGGAAAACCCTTGCAAAGAGGGCGTGGGCTGTGAGAGGGTCTAGCTAAGGAAGGCCCAGACTGTCCGGCGACCAAGGAGGTTTATTATGCCGATTCGCCTCGGAACAAATATCGCATCACTCAATGCCCAACGGCAGCTGAATACCAACAGCTCCGAATTTACCAAGCGCGTCGAACGCCTGTCTTCCGGTTTGCGGATTAATAGAGGGGCCGACGATGCTGCGGGACTCTCTGTCTCGGAAGGTATGCGTTCGGAGATTCTGGGTATGCGCCAGGGCGTCCGCAATGCAGAGCAGGGCATTAGCCTAATCCAGCTGGCCGAAGGTTCGCTTAACGAAGTCAGCAATATGCTGCGGCGCATGCGCGAGCTGTCCGTGCAGTCGGCGAACTCTACTATTAACGACTCGAACCGCGAAAATCTTTCGGCTGAGTTTAACCAGCTCAGCGCCGAAATCGACCGCATCGCCCTTTCTACTACGTATAATGATCAAATCCTGCTGACGGGATTTGGCAATACGGTGACTCAGAATAGCGAAGTATCGACCGCGCTGGACGGTTTTTCCGGCGTGCGCGAAGTGGGTATTTCCGGCGCGGTGCCAGGCACTTATACATTTGCCGATACGAGCGACGAAGACAATCAGATATCGCTATCGGTAACGTTGCCCGATGGCACCGAACTAAAGCAGTCGATAGACGTCGGTGCGACGCTGGACCGCGACGCCGGCCAGAACTTGGTCGCTACCGGAACGACGTTTGTCGCCAACTTCGATCGCCTCGGCATGCAGATTACGCTGGTCGGCCCCAATGTAGACTTTATCGACACCTATAAGAGCTCAGTAGCAGACGGCGGCGACGGAGGAACGGTGGTCATCGGCAACGAAACGGTGACGATTGACCCCGGTGAATCGCTAGAAGGCATTGCCACCAAGCTCAACGAAGCCCTCGGCGGCCTGACGCCTGCTGGCTGGGCTCGCTACAACGAGGAATTTGGCGAAATGCGCGTTTATAGCGCCGGCAATCAGATCCTCGACAACCCGGTGGGTCTGCTCGGCCTGAAAAACGCCAATTCATATATAGATGGTCGTCTCAACGACAAGCAGATCGTCGTTTCTGAGGCTACCGGTGGCGTCCTGCAGGTCGGTCCAAACAACGAGGCGTCAAACCGGATCGCCCTGAATATCGGCGATATGCGCGCCAGCGGGGCCGAATTGAACCTAACGGGTATTTCCGTCTCCAACCTGGAGAGTTCTCGCTCGGCCATTTCGCGCATTGACAACGCTATTCTGGTAGTGACGCGCCAGCGAGGTGATCTCGGTGCCATTCAGAATCGCCTGCAGTTTACTACGGGTAACCTGGGCAACGCCATCGAGAACTTGACGGCGGCCGAATCGGCCATCCGCGATGCCGACGTGGCAGAGGAAATCTCACAATTTACGCGTAACCAGATTCTAACACAGGCTGCAACATCGATGATTACTCAGGCTAACTCATTGCCACAGAATGCATTGCAGCTACTTCAGTAGGGTGTAAAAAAAATTAAAGCGCGCCTAATCGCAGTCGATAAATAGAGTAGTGTTAGGTTGTGTCAAATGATATTAAGTAATATCAACCGTAGAAAGGAATCTACGGAGTAGAGCCACCAGACAAGGAGGTTTTGGTTATGGCCCTTACGATGAATGTAAACAATAACATAGCTGCTCTAAATACCCATCGACACATGGGTGCAAACAGCAAAGATCTAGGAACCCGTTTGGAGCGCCTATCGTCGGGTATGCGCATCAACAACGCCGATGACGATGCGGCTGGTCTGTCGATCTCGGAAGGTTTCCGCGCGCAGATTACGGGTTTGAGCATGGGGGTTCGCAACGCCGAAATGGGTTCGAATTTAGTTCAGGTTGCCGAAGGTTCACTTGGCGAAGTGAGCTCGATGCTCATCCGCATGCGCGAGTTGGCGGTGCAATCGTCGACCAGCACGATGAATGACCGCAATCGCGAATCGATCGAAGCGGAAGTCAATCAGCTCAAACAGGAGATCGATCGGATCGCTCAGTCCACAGTATACAATGATCAGGCCCTGCTGACGGGGACGGGTTACCAGCCCGATCTGACTACGTCTACGGCAATCACGGATGCAGCAGACACCGGGGTCAAGAACATTACTACGTCCGGCACGCCCTCCGGCAACTATACGATCGATGACCACGGCGATGGTACGATGACCATTGGCAACGGCACGGTGAGCCAGACTATTCGCTTTGCCACCCAGCTCGACGGCGATCAGGTTGCCACGGGCACGACGGCCGTTCTCAACTTCGATCGACTGGGTATACAGATTACGCTGGCCGGTCCGGAAGTAGAGGATGTGGATGGCAACTACGAGGTCGGCGACTTGGACGGCAAGACGGTTGATATATCGGGTGATAACAGTGGTTGGTCATTCCAGGTCGGTGCCGACGACACGAGCGAAGATCGCATCGATGTGGCCATAGAGGATATGCGCGCCAGCGGCTCGTACCTGAACCTGAATACCGTCTCGCTGGGCACGCAGGACAGTGCGCGCGAGTCGATTGCCAAACTCGATACCGCTATTCAACGCGTGGCACAGACGCGAGGCGATCTCGGTTCGGTGCTCAACCGCCTTGAACACACGATAAACTTTACGGACAACTCTATAGAAAACAACACCAACTCTGAGGCAACGCTGCGCGACGCAGACATGGCGATGGAGGTTACGCGCCTCACCCGTGTTCAGGTACTGAGCCAGGCGGCCAACGCCATGCTGGCCCAGGCTAATGCGACGCCGCAGGCGGCACTGGGTCTATTGCAGTAGGTTGGTCGAGTACTGCCTGTAAAGCTGAAGGCTTTGAGGCCGATATATATTTGAGAGCGATTTAACTGGGGGACGAGGGCGTCCCTCAGTTTTCGCCGTATAGGTATTGAGAGAAAAAATTAAAGATTGCCATTTCGGATGCCGATAAATCGCATAGATGTATGTAACTCGGCATCTTAAAGAAGGAGGTGCGTAGCGCGTTTGGGTTCACGAGTTGTATTATTTGACGGATCGGGTACTAAAGCCCTGTTGGGGAACAGGGCTATAACACATGGCATGGATGCCGTTTAAGAGCTTGTTAAACAAGGAGGTTCGACTAAATGCCACTTCGAGTAAATAACAATATTGCCGCCATCAATTCCAAGCGGCAATTAAACGCCAACAACCGCATGCTCGGACAGAAGCTGGAGCGATTAGCCTCTGGTTTGCGGGTTAACCGAGCTGCTGACGATGCCGCCGGTCTTTCCGTCCGCGAAGGTATGCGTGCGGAAATTTCGGGTTTGAAGGTGAACGTCAGCAACGCCGAACAGGCGACGAACCTCATCCAGGTGGCCGAAGGGTCACTTAATGAGGTCAACGCTATATTGGTGCGCATGCGCGAATTGGCGGTGCAGTCGTCTTCGAGCACGGTCACCGATCAGAACCGCGAGGCGATCCAGGCTGAGTTTTCGCAGCTGACGCAGGAAATCGATCGCATCGCCCAGGCGACCAGTTACAATAACCAGACGCTGTTGACTGGTTTTGGTAATAGGGTCGACGAAGGCGCTTCTACTGCGTTGGATGAAGCCAAGGGCGTCACGGATATTCGCGTGTCCGGCGCTGGCGCAGGCACTTATACGTTTGAAGATGCGGAGGACGGCGAATTGACGCTGGGCAACGGCAACGTTACCCAGACCATTCGCTTGGCTTCACAATTGGATGGCGATACGGTTGCCGATGGTTCAAAGATCATAGCTAACTTTGATCGCCTCGGCATTCAGGTAACCCTAGCTGGCGATGGGATAGCTGATAGTATCACGGCCTATACTGACGACGCGCTGAATGATGCTGAAATAGTGATAGAAGAAGCCACGGGCGGCTCGTTTCAGGTAGGGCCCACCGACAGTGCTTTCAATCGCATTGAAGTCAGCGTCGGCGATATGACTGCGACGGGGGATAAGCTCAATCTGGATGCGGCCTCGGTCGCCACCATTTCTTCGGCTCGCGAGTCGATAACGACGATTGATTTAGCGATCACTGAGGTTGCGGCCGAGCGTGGAAACTTGGGTGCCTTTCAGAACCGTCTCTCATTCACCATTGCGTATACGGAGAACGAGATTGAGAATATTCAGGCTTCCGAAGCATCTATTAGCGATGCCGACGTAGCATCGGAAGTAACGGAGTTCACGCGTGCGCAGATTCTCAGCCAGGCTTCTACGGCTATGTTGGCTCAGGCCAACGTAATCCCGCAGAATGCGCTGGCCCTACTGCAGTAACATTCTTGGGTATAGGGCGCGGTCGAGCACGCCGTTGCACGCCGCGCCCTGTATCTCAGGGCTTTATCAAGCATGGCATCCTCTCAGTGAGAGGTAAACATTATGATTGACATCAATTCGGCGATTGACCATATAAGACAGACGGAAGTGCAACAAGCTTCTTCTGGTGCTTTGCCGGAAGCGAATGCGAACGAAGAGGTTAAGGCCGATGGCGCCGCCCCCAAGGCGACGGGGCCCGAGCCCAATATCGAACGCACTCGCGCCCGAGTTGCAGAGTTGAGCAAGGCGATGGAAGAACTTGAAGGCAATTATTCGGTCTCTGTCGACGATGATACGGGTATGGTAGTCGTACGCATCACAGACACGGAAACCGGCGATATCATCAAGCAGGTTCCGCCGCAGCAGGTCTTGGATGCAGACGTCAGTTTAGATAGGATAATTGGTTTGTTGGTAAACGATCAAGCCTGAAGTGCCGAGTGGCACTTCAGGCTGCTGTACTAGCGGTGTCCCATATTTAGACCTGGATAGTGATTAGAGATGTCCCAAGGAATATCATTCTCGGGTCTGGGCTCCGGCCTCGATACGGACAGTATTATATCGCAGCTCTTAAGTATTGAGCGCCGTCCCATATCCCTGATACAGCAGCGCCAGGCGACCCTGGAGCAGCAGAAGAGCGTTCTCAACTCGATCAATTCGAGCCTGATCTCGCTGCAGGGAGCGACCGAAAACCTGGCTACCGACGAGGTCTTCTCCATCGTCAGCGCCAAGTCAGACGACAGTGCGCGCGTATCGGTTGATGCCAGCAACGAGGCTGCCGCCGGCAATTTCAGCGTGGAAGTGCTGGAGTTGGCCAAGGCGCGCCGCCTGTCCTCTCGCTCTTTTTCCAGCCTGTCGGAATCCCTTAATGCAAGCGGTGAATTCGTCGTTAACGGCAAGGGTATAGAAATCGAAGCCGACGACGATCTGCTGGATATTCGCGACAAAATCAATGCGGCTGACGCCGGAGTTACCGCCCAGTTACTCACGGTTTCCACTGGCGATAGCCGCCTTATTCTGACGGCCGACGAGGTGGGGAGCAACGGATTTTCCATTCAGGATGCCAGCACGACCGATGTGCTGCAGAGCCTGGGCTTCACTTCGAGCGGCACCAGCATAAAGAACGCTTTCAACAACGGCGCCCGCAGTAGCCAGTTTCTGGCCGCCGACGAGGCGATCGGCCAACTGCTATCACTGGGGTCGCCGCCGGCCGGCACCGTTAAAGTGGACGATGCCGAAATCGAAATCGACCTATCGGCCGACTCCCTCAATTCTATTCGCGACAAAATCAACGACGCCGGTATCGAAGGCGTTACGGCATCAATTGCCACTAGCGACGTCGACGGGATTACGCGCTACGAGCTCGAGATTGAGGGAACGACCTCTCTGGCCGACGACGGCGGCATATTGGAGACCCTCGGCGCTCTGTCCAACGGCGGCGCTTTGGACAATCCCATCGCATCGGGTGCTGAAAGCGATGCATTTGTCAGCAGCAGCACGGCGTTGGGCTCGCTGTTGGGCCTGGCCAATGGCCCGTCGGGTGCGGTGCAAATTGCCGGGCGAACGATCGATATCAATCTGGCAGAGGATTCGCTTAGCGATATTCAGACACGAATTAACGACGCGGGGGCCGAAGGCGTATCGGCGACGATTGTCAGCTCGAGCGACGACGATGGCAATGCGTCGCTGCAGCTGCGCATCATCGGCACGACCGAGCTGACCGACGACGGCAACGTCCTCGAGTCCATCGGCATTCTCGTCGGCTCAAATAATGCCTTCGAAAGCGTGGCGCAGGTGCTGACGTCGAACGCTTCGCTAGAGGAGAAGGGGGCGCTCGTGCACGCCACCGGCAACGGCGCAAAGACCGATGCCCTCGCCAGCGACGCCGACGTCATTGGTGGTCTCATCGACTCGACGGCCGCCGGCACAGTGTCCATCGGCGATGCGGTCGTGGAAATCGACTTGGCTACTGATTCGCTCAACGATATTCGCGATAAGATTAATCTGGCCGCGCCTACCGGCGTTACCGCTGCGGTGAATGTGACCGATTCCGGCGAATTTGAACTGGAAGTTAGCGGCACGAGCGATTTTGTCGACGACGGCGGCGTGCTCAATGCACTGGGCGTGACCGAAGAATCCACGGCGATTAGCGCGGATACGCGGTTTGCCAATATCCTAGGGGCTGGAGTGCAGGCCGGCGATACGATCTCGATCAGCGGCACCAATAAGGACGGCGATCAGATCTCCAGCACGTTCACCATCAGCAACGGCAATGTGAAGGTGCAGAACTTGCTCAATAGCATAGAGCAGGCTTTCGGCAATTCCGTCGATGCTTCGCTCGATGGATCGGGACGCATCGTCCTGCGCGATGGCGAGGCGGGAACCAGTAAATTGACCCTGAGCCTGCAGGCCAATAACGAGAGCGGCGGCAGCCTGGCGCTGGGCGGTATGGCGCGGACGACTTCGGGCAGCGATGCCCGTTCGTCGGAACTACAGGCCGGTCAGGACGCTATGTTCCGCATCAACGGCATTGAGCTGAATCGCGCGACCAACACCATTACCGATGCCGTGCAGGGCGTTACGCTCAACCTACTGGAAGCCGAAGAGGGCGAGCTAATTAATATCACCGTCGACAAGGACGATACCTCGGCGCTGCGCGACAATATTGGCTCCTTCGTCGATCAGTTTAATACGGCGATGGATCTCATCAACGAGCAGTTTGCCTATGATGAAACGTCCCAGAGGGCGGGGCCAATGGCCGGCGACTCCACGCTGCTCTCTTTGCAGTCGCGCCTGCGCTCGGTCGTCACGTCGCAGGTCGACGGTCTGGACGAAGGCTTTAACGCGCTGGTATTGGTCGGGATCAATTTCGACCGCAACGGGCGTCTACAGATCGACGAAGAGCGCCTGACTGAGGTGCTCAACGAAAACCTCGAGGATGTGCGCAAGCTGTTTGTTGCCCAGGGCAGTACCGATAATGGTGACGTCGATTTTGTATCTTCTAATTCGCGGACTAAGGCGGGCAATTACAGCGTTTCCGTCACTCAGGCCGCTGGGCGGGCTTCGCTGGTTGGCAGCGTGGAGTTCAACGGTGTCCTAAGCGAAGACCAGGAACTTGAGGTCCTCGATAAGGTTACGGGCAAGCTGACGCGGATACAGCTCAGCGCGGGAGACAACCTCAATTCGATTGTCAGCCAGATTAACACGGATATGGCCAGCGATATCGCCGAGGTGCGGCGTGCCTCGATCGCCAATACGACCGATGGCAATACGGCGATTCTCGCTTCGACTGCATTTGCCGACATCTTTGGTGCCGGCGTGCAAAATGGTGATACGATCCGCATCAACGGCACTACGCACGATGGTTCTAGTCTTTCGCGCACCTTCACCATTGAAGACGCATCGACGACGACGGTGGGCGATATGCTGGCTGAAGTGCGCAGGATGTTTGGCGGTCGGGTCAGTGCCAATATCGATTCCGAAGGTCGCATTGTCGTATCGGATAACCAAGTCGGCAATAGCAGTTTGACGCTGACGCTGGTCGAGGAGAACGAGGGGGGGGGCAGTCTGAACTTCGGCAGCATCGAAGTCGAGAGCGAGGGACGCCTTGGACTGGATATTACGGCCAGCAATCGGGATAACCGACTCGTTATTGAACACAACGGCTTTGGCGCGCGCAACGGCTTTACGATCGGCGCTGATCTGGCTGAACTGGGTCTCAGCGCTGGCGGCGTCGAAGGCAAGGACGTGCAGGGGGAAATCGACGGGCAAGAAGCCGACGGATTCGGCCGCATTCTCACCGGGAAAATTGGCGCAGAGAACGTCGATAGCCTGTCGCTGCGCATCAATTTGGACGAGGGCGAACTGGCCGAGTCGGGTGCAGACCGAGGCAGCGTCAACCTAATTTTTGGCGTCGGGCGCCTGTTGGCCGATGAGCTAAAGGCGATCACCGATTCGTTTGATGGGACGATTAAAAATCGCGAAAAAGCCATTGTCGACACCATTGATGATCTGGATTCGCGCATCGCGGATATGGAGCGGCGCGTTGAACAGAAGCGACTCAGTCTTGTGGGGCGTTTCGCTTCTTTGGAGGGCAGTATTGCTACGCTGCAATCGCAGGGCAACTTTCTCAGCAACCAGCTCGCTGGGCTGAGATAGCCGCAGGGGGAGAATGAATCAAACGATGAATAAAGGCGCGTACAAGCAGTATAACCAGGTACAAATCAAAACGGCCAATCGCGGTAAGTTGATCGTCATGCTCTACCAGGGAGCCATTCGCTTTATGAAAAAAGCGATATTGCACCTAGAGCAAAAAGACATGGAAGGCAAGGGCAATGCGCTGATCCGCGCGCAAGATATCATACTCGAATTGACCTATGCGCTCGATCAGCAGCTGCTGGAAAAGGGCGATGAACTGGCCGTCAATCTGCAGCGCCTCTACTTGTATTCGTACCGCAGGCTCGTACATGCCAATATGCGCATGGAAACGGAGCCGATCGAAGAGGTGATCAAGCTGATGGAAAATCTGCTGCAGGCCTGGGAGCAGGTCGTGCAGGGGGAGGGAGGTGGACCGAGTGGAGAGGCTCCAACGGCATCCACCGGATTGGTATTGACGGGCTAAATGGCGACGAAGACCCATAGCGCAGAGACGATGCGGCTGCTCGACGAACAGTGCCGTGCCTACGGCGATATGTTCGAGGTGGGCAAGAAGCAGCGCGCCTGCATAGAGCAGCAGGATTACGAGGCGCTCGAACAGGCCTTTTCCGAGATGCATAGGCTGATGGACGAAGTGCGCCTGCGCCAGCAGAGACTGCCCGATCTGGACGCGAGCGAGCAGGCCGTAGAACTGCGCATAGAACGCATGCGCGACTGGCTGCTGCGACTGCAGGACCAGCGCACTGCAACGCAGTCGCTCGCCGAGGAGATGCTGCGTCTCAATCGCGAAGAATTTCGGCAGATTGGTCGCGGTCGGCGCGCTGCCCGAGGCTATAAAACGGCCCCCGCTACCGGTGCGCGACTCTATGATGGAACGCGATAGGTTGTATTTTCCGAAGCGCCTCCCTATATTGGCCCCAGACGGCCCGCGCGATGTTTTTTTGCATTTTGGCTAAAGTTTTAGACAACGTTGCCGATAGATACTAGTAGAAGCGGGTTTTACACTTAGAGAAGAGGCCCAAAGATGCGGATAGACGGATTATCGCATCAGCCGAAGATTTCACAGTCTCAGCAGCGCGGCGCTCCAGTTCGTAGTAAGAGCGAAGGCGAGCGTGCTGACGACGTGGTCGAGATCTCGCAAGGAGCAAAAGAAGTTTCCGAACTCAGTGCTCTGGCGCGCGCTGAATCGACGGAGACCAATCCTCGAATTGACGAGATTAAGCAGCGCGTCGAGTCTGGGTATTACAACGCGCGCCAAGTCCGTGAGCAAATCGCCGACTCGCTCCTCGAATCCAGCAGCGTGCAGTCCGAAGTAGCGGACATCGCCGTTTTTAAGGGGGCGCAACAGCAGCTGGAAAACGTGCCTGACGTGCGCGAAAATAGAGTGAATGAGGCTCGTCAGCGCGTGGAGAGTGGATTCTACGATCAGACAGAAGTCCGGCTGGAAACGGCAGATCGCATACTGGATGAGATGGCCTAGCGATCTGGCGATACGAAGATCACAAAATGGCGATGCCTGCGGGCGTCGCCATTTTTGTGTTTATAGCAGCGCGTCGCCATATTGCACTGGGCGTACCGGCATGGCAATGCAATGAGTATCGGCCGGCAGTTGAAAGAGCATAGGCGGGGAGTAGAGCGATGGCGAATGGCGATTGCGCAATTGGCGTTGATGGGGGTGGATCACATACGCGGGCTGCCTTGGTGCGGCGCGATGGCCGTATCGTCAATGTGGTGCGCGGCAGCGGTGGCAACTTCCAGCAAGTCGGCTTAGGTGGCTTGGAGCAGCTGCTGCGCGGTATGCTGGGTTCCTGGGTGGAGCCGCCAGACGGTGAGCGTCCGCGGGCCATGTGTCTGGGGCTGGCCGGTGCTGGACGTCGAGCTGAACAGGAGGCCATTGCCGCGCATATTACAGCGCTCGGTTGGGTAGGTGCAGTGCGCGTCGAGAGCGATGCGCGCACGGCGTTGGCGGCAGCCCATGCCGGCCAAGCGGGTGTCATTGCCATTGCCGGAACGGGGTCGATGGTACTGGGAGTCAACGCGAGCGGCGAGTGGGTGCGCGCCGGGGGCTGGGGGCCGATTCTTGGCGATGAGGGCAGCGGTTATGATATTGCGCTAAGGGCTATACGCGCGGCGCTGGCCGCATGCGATGGCAGCGGTCCAGACACGGCGCTGGACGGCGCACTGCGCCATGAGTTGGGACTGGCAGAGTGGAGCGAGCTGGTGCCCAGAGTGTATGGCGGCGACCTAGACCGGGCGCGTCTGGCCGCGCTGGCGCCGATTGTGCTGAAGGTGGCTGAAGGCGGCGATCGGGTGGCCATGTCCGCCGTTGATGCCGCTGTGCGGGGGTTAGCCGGACAAATTGCCGCCGTCGCACGGCGTTTAGGGTACGGCGATTGCGTGCGCTTGGCCTACAGCGGCGGCGCGGTCGTCGGATCTGCTCTACTGCGCGAACAGATTGGACGGCAGCTCGCGGTAGAGGGATTCGTCGCAGAGAACGCGCCGCTGCGCTTGGCGCCGGTGCTGGGGGCTGCACTGCTGGCTTGGGAGCAAGTGGGGGTTAAACTGGACGCAGCCGCCATGGTTGCGCTCGAACGGGATGGTGCGGCGCTCCTGGCAGAAACTTGACAAGGTATTTCTGGCCCTTATCATTATTCAACTATCCCCTCGATACAGACTGCAAGGCGAGTCGCAAGTGATATGGAAACTAAATCGGCTGATATTAATCGGCGAGAGATTCAGGTCCTGCAGGCACTAGTCCGGGCGCATATCGCCTTAGGGACTCCGGTGGGCTCGCGCACGCTGAGCGAACAGTACGGCGTCGGTGCGAGTTCGGCCACCGTTCGCAACGCCTTGGCCAATCTGGAGGAGAAGGGGTATGTGCACCAGCCGCATACTTCGGCGGGGCGCGTGCCTACGGAGCGGGGGTATCGCTTTTACGTCATGCAGTGCATGTCCGACGATGCACTGGGGTTGGAAGCCGGTGGTGCGGAACTGCGTCACCAGTTGGAGATGCAGCTGCGCGAAGGGGATATGCAGGAGATCATGGCGCAGCTAGCCCATATTATCGGCAAGATATCTAAACAGCTGGGGTTGGTGCTGGCGCCGCGCTTTGAGCGGGGCGTGCTCGGTCGCCTCGAGCTGGTGCACCTGGCCGACAACCGCTTGCTGTTGGTCGTATCCATCAACCAAGGTCTGGTCAAAAGCTTGGTGATCGAAGTGGGCTCGCGCATTTCGCGCGAGGACGTGCAGCTGACCGGTCGCTGGTTGAACGAGCGCCTGTCGGGTTTGAAGCTGGCAGAGATTCGCCATACGATGCGCGAACGCCTGCAGCCGCTGGCCGATAGCAACCCGCAGCTGGTGCGCGCCGTCGTCGACGAAATAGAGGCGCTGGTGCAGGGCACGGCGAGCGACCTGCACGTTTCGGGCACCAGTAACTTGTGCCTGCATCCGGAGTTTGGCGATTCGCTGCAGGTGGCCGGGCTGGTCGATTTGGCGGAAAAGAAAGACCTATTGGCCGGGCTTATGAGCGAGCGGCGCGGCGTGGTGGTAACCATCGGCGAGGACCATCCCCTCGCGGCGCTGCAGCGCTGCGGGATGGTTACGGCCAGCTACGAGGTCGGTGGGGGATCGGGGGTCATCGGGATCATTGGCCCCACCCGTATGCCCTATGACTCTCTCATGGCCTTGGTCAACTATGCGGCCTCGCGTGCTGCACAGCTGGTTTGTTAGGCCCCGCACTGCGAGGTTCAATTTTTATACTAAAGGAGAACGATGAGCGAGAGAGAATCGACGGAGGGACAGACGCTAGACGGGCGCGATGCCGCTGGGGAAGAGCAGGTTGAGGTGGGTGCTACACAAGGGGAAGAAGCCGATGCGGCCGAGGTGTCAGAAGAGTTGAGTCCAGACCAACAGTTGGTCGCTGCGCGCGAGGAAGCCGCTGCTCATTACGACCGCTACCTGCGCTCCGTGGCCGAGTTGGACAACTTTCGCAAGCGCACGGCGCGCATGCGGGCCGACGTGCGCGAAGAAACCCTGCGCGACGTCCTATTGCAGGTGGCTCCGGTCCTCGACAATATGCGTCGTGCTCTTGATCAAGAGACCCAGGACGTCGACGCGCTCAAGCAGGGTATCGAACTGACGTACGCCCAGCTCAACGGCGCCCTCGACGGGTATGGGCTCAAGCCGATCGAGGCGGTAGACCAGCGCTTTGACCCCAATGTGCACGAGGCAATGCTCGAGGTCGAAGATGCCGAACGCGAGCCGGGTACCGTCATACAGGAAATGGAAAAGGGATACACGCTAAACGGCAAGGTCGTGCGGCCGGCGCGCGTAATCGTTAGCAAGGCGCCAAGCGAGGGAGAATAGCCCGGATCGGGCATAGCAATGGCAAAGAGAGATTACTATGAAGTGTTGGGCGTGGGACGCGAGGCCGGCGAGGGCGAGGTAAAGAGCGCCTACCGCAAACTCGCCCTCAAATACCATCCGGATCGCAACCAGGGAAACGCCGAAGCAGAAGAGATGTTTAAAGAAGCGTCCGAAGCCTACGAAGTGCTATCCGACGCCGACAAGCGCGCGCAGTACGATCGCTACGGGCACGCTGGCGTCGAGGGCAATTTTGCCGGCGGAGGGTTCCAGTGGTCGGATTTCAGCCACGCATCGGATTTCCAAGACATCTTCGGCGATATCTTCGACTCGTTTTTTGGCGGCGGTGGTCGACGGCGAGGTCCGGCCGGGCCGCCGCGCGGCCGCGATCTGAAGATCAAGGTTGCGCTCTCTCTGGGCGAGATTATGACCGGAGTGGAGAAACAGATTAACCTCACGCGCTTTCAGGGATGTGAAACGTGCCGTTCGACGGGTGCTGCGCCCGGGGCCAGCCGCGAGAAATGTTCCACCTGCGGCGGCGTTGGGCAGGTCCAGCAGGTGGCGCGCACCTTATTTGGTCAACAGATGACCGTGACGGCTTGTCCAGCCTGCGGCGGTGAGGGCAGCACCGTCACCGAGCGCTGTGACGACTGTAGCGGGGAAGGCCGCGTGCGCGGTCAGACGCGGTTGACCGTGCGCATTCCGGCCGGCGTCCAGGAAGGCAACTACATTCCGCTGCGTGGCCAGGGCGAAGTCGGGCCACGCGGAGGCCAGGCCGGCGATTGCCTTGTATTCATAGAAGAGAAGGAAGACGCGAAATTTACCCGCGACGGCAACGATATCATCCTGCAACTCCCCGTTAGCTTCGCGCAGGCCGCGCTCGGCGCCGAGGTCGAAGTGCCGACGCTGCAGGGGCAGGCCATGCTAAAAATTCCGGCGGGCACGCAGGCCGGTCGGATTTTTCGCATGACGCGCAAGGGGCTACCCGACGTCAACGGACGCAGTGTGGGCGATCAATTGGTGCAGGTGCTGTTGTGGACCCCGCAGGAATTGAGCCGGGAGGAGCGCGTGCTGTTTGAGGAGTTGGCCAAACTAGAGCAGGAACGCGTCCGCTCCGAAGGCGAGAGCTTTTTCGATCGGATTCGCAAGGCATTCAGTTAAATTTGACCGTGTCGCACAGCCGTGCGGCATATTTGCAACTGGGAACGGCCATGCAGTTTTTCTCCAAAAAGAAGCAGACCGACGGCGGGGTGCCCAGAACGCTCTTTGCCGAAGGGCCGCTTGCCGATGTGCGCAACGCCGTGGCTATTGCCAGCGGTAAGGGCGGCGTTGGCAAGTCGACGCTCAGCATCAACCTGGCGGTGAGCTTGGCCGCTCAGGGCGCTGCTGTAGGTTTGCTCGATGCCGATATATATGGTCCCAGTATTCCGCTGATGGCGGGAGTGAGTGGAGAGCCGGCCCTGGCCAACCAACAGAACCTGTTGCCGGTCAAGGCGCACGGCATCAGTCTGATGTCGATCGGTTTTATCGCCGGTAGAGATGCCCCCGTTATCTGGCGCGGTCCTCTCCTGGCGCGCGCGCTACAGCAGTTTCTCCACCAGGTCGAATGGGGCGCACTCGACTACTTATTGATCGACTTGCCACCGGGAACGGGCGATATACCGCTCACGCTGAGTCAGTCCATTGCCCTGTCGGGTGCCGTGGTTGTAACCACGCCGCAGAGCGTGGCATTAGAAGATGTCGAGCGCGGCATGGCCATGTTCGAGAAAGTAGAAGTCGATGTGCTCGGGGTGGTGGAAAACATGAGCTACTACCTGTGCCCCAACTGCGATAAGCGACACGAAATATTTGGCAAGGGAGGCGGTAGCGCCGCGGCCAAGCGCAACGGCGTTCCCTTTTTGGGCGAAGTTCCGCTGCTCGCGGCCATACGCTCTGCCGGAGATGGGGGACGCCCCGCCGCTCTGGAAAAACAGTACGAGTCGATATTCGCTCCCCTTGCTACCGGCCTAGTCGAACAGCTGCGCTCGCTCGTCTAGTTCCTCGTTTCAACGCCCTTAACGCCCCCTGTCGCCCCCTTGTTCGGCTTGCCACCCATTTGCCGACCTCACTATCTTAGCTACTACTATGGAGCGGAGCTGGCATTCTCTACATATCCGTCTACCTGTCGCTTTCGTCGAAGCCATTAGCGCGCTGTGCTTTGATATGGGTAGCTGTGGCACGGAAGTCGATGACGCGGGAGAGCAGGCGCAAATAAAAGCCTACTTTCCCGCCGACTGCGCCGTGGGCACAATCGAAGCAGAACTCTGCTCATTTGCCGAGATGATCGGCGCAGGGGAAATCGCCATAGAGCGCGTCGAGGTGGCCGAAGCAGATTGGGAAGCGGAGTGGCGCCGCTTTTTTCGTCCCGTTTGGGCCACGCCCAATGTCGTTATTCACCCCTCGTGGATTCCCGTTGACGCCGGCGATGCGCTGGCGATCATAATCGATCCCAACATGGCCTTTGGCACGGGCGGGCACGAATCGACCCAGCTGTGCCTACAGGCGTTGGAGAGCCGTGTAAAAGCGGGGATGCGCTGCCTCGACTTGGGTACGGGCAGCGGCGTGCTGTCCATTGCGGCAGCACAGTGGGGGGCCGAGCACGTCCTGGCGCTGGACATCGATCCCACTGCAGTGGATAACGCGCGCATGAACGCAGAGCTCAACGGCGTCTCGTCTTCCCGCGTCGAAGTGCGCGTCGGTAGCATAGGCGACTGCGATAGCGCAGCGCCGTGCGATTTGATCGTCGCCAACATCCAGAGCCACGTATTGTTGCCCATATTAACCGACGTGCGCGATTGTACGGTGATCGGAGGCGCGGCCATCTTCTCTGGCCTATTGGTCCGCGAGCGCGAGGCATTCTGCGCCGGCGTAGAAGATGCGGGTTTTGTCGTAGAAGAAGTCGCAGGCAAGAACGAGTGGATCTGCGTCGCGGCGCGCCGGGCGATATAGTGGCGGCGTTTTGGGTGGATAGCAGCGACGTTTTCGACGGGCAACTCGTGCTGCGCGGAGAGGAAGCCCACCACGTGCACAAGGTTCGCCGCCAGCAGATCGGGGACTTTATCGACGCGGTCGATGGCGAGGGGCATTCGTATAGGGCGCAGTTAGTGGAGATCGGGCGCGATCGAGTCGTCGCCGCCGTAGTTGAGCATGGCGTCGACACGGGCGAAAGCCCGGTGCGCTTTGTGCTGGCCCCCGCCCTGCTCAAGGGGCAGCGCTTTGACTTCGTCGTGGAAAAGGCAACGGAGCTGGGCGTTGCCGCGATTTGGCCCACGCTGAGCGCGCGCGGCGTCGCGCGCGCCGGTTCGGATGCCAAGGTAGAGCGATGGCAGCGCTTAGCGCGGGCTGCCGTAAAGCAGTGTGGGCGCAGCCGATTGCCCCAGCTGAAACCCCCTGAGGCATTCGACGTTGTCGTCAGGCATCTAATCGAGTCCTGCGACGTCGTCTTTATGGGCGCGCTGAGCGAAAGCGGCACGGCACGCGTGGGCATAGGGGGCGAAGAGGCGGTCTCTTCCGCCGGCTTGCTGATCGGCCCGGAGGGCGGGTTCTCTCCCGGAGAGATCGCATTGGCCCAGGGCTTGGGCGTGCGCACTTTTTGCTGGGGCGAGCGCGTGCTGCGCGCCGATACGGCCAGCATCGTGCTATCGGGTTTGTTGTTGAGCGCCTGTGCGCGCAGTACTCACACCAGTGGAAAGGCGATCTATGGGGACTAGCATTTTGGTGCTGCACGGTCCGAACCTCAATTTGCTGGGCGTTCGAGAGCCCGATGTCTACGGGCGGGAAACGCTGGCCGATGTCGACCGACTCGTGTGCGCAGAAGGCGAGTCACTTGGCGTTCGCGTGCACTGCTTTCAGTCCAATATCGAAGGCGAGTTAGTCAACGCCCTGCACGCAGCGCGCGAACGCGATGCCGGCGTCGTTATCAATCCGGGTGCTTTGACCCATTACAGCATTGCGCTGCGCGATGCTGTGGCCGGTATCGGGCTGCCCTGTGTCGAAGTACACCTTTCCAACGTGCACGCACGCGAGGCCTTTCGCCACCACTCGGTTATCGCCCCGGTTTGCCTGGGCCAAATCGCCGGCTTCTCCCTGCACAGCTACGTATTGGGGCTTCGCGCTCTGGTGCACCATCTGAGAGAGAACGATCGTGCGTAAACTTGCTCTCATCGCCTTTTCGGCGTGGCTGGCATTGCCGCTGTGGGCCGGGCCAACGCTGCGCGTAAACCGTCCGCAGGTCAATGTGCGCGCCGATGCGACGGTGCAGTCTGCGCGCATCGCCGTGTTGAGCAGCGGCGAGCGCGTGGAAAAAGTCGAAAACAAAGACGAGTGGAATCAGGTGCGTCTGTCCGATGGCCGGTTGGGATGGTTGCACGGCGACCTGGTACAGGAGCTGTGGACGGTCACGGGTGAGAAGGTGCGCGTGCGGGCTTCGGGATCTACCGCGGCGGCCACGGTGGCCCTCGTTGAGCGCGGCAGCGAACTGGCCGTATTGGACAAGCGGGGCAACTGGTTCGAAGTCGACTTGCCGGATGGCCAACGAGGGTGGATTTGGCGGGAACTGATCGAGCCGCTACAGATGGCCACTGCGATCGCTGTGCCGCCCGCCGTCGATGACGACGAACCAGCCGTTGCTCAGGTCGTCGCCATTGAAGCATCTGAGGCTGTCGACGATGCGTTGGATGAAGAAGAGCTGCCCGAGGGGAGCATTCTCAACCCCTATGCCGAAGGGCTGCAGCGGGAAGCGGAAGGCGATTATCGCCGAGCGTTAGAACATTTTGAGGCCGTTCTTAGAGAAGATCCCAACCACCTGCGCGCCCTGCTGCACGCGGCGCGCGCCCATCGCGAACTCGGTCAATTCGACGCGGCGCTGGCCAAGCTCTACCGAGCCGCTGAGGCCGGCGAAGGCCGCCGCGAAATGGCAGATTTGTACCGGACCATTGGCCAGATCGATAGCGCTGCTAAATACAGTGCGCTGGCGCGCGGAGAGACATGGCAAGAGAAGGCCGATGTCGAGCGCACCCCGGAGTTTACAGCAAGCGATGTGGAAGATTGGTGGATCTATGCCGTGGCAGGTGGAGTCGGTCTATGCGCTCTGCTCGCGGCGTTTTTCCTCCTATCGCGCCGGAAAAAGAGCGCCCCGGCCGTCGAGCAGACGCCGCGCACCAAGTTTGCGCGCGCTATGGAGCAAGCCCGTCCACAAAACCTGCCTAAGGACAGCGGCGAAGAGCGCGAATTAGAGCGCCAAATAGAGGAAAAGAGAGAGGCCCTGCGCGACAGTGCACGCGCTTTTATTGGCGAGGGAAGTGGCGGCGTTGGCGCCGACGAGGATGCGCTGTTGGATGGTTTGCTAACGCAGCTGGAAGGGCTGCGCAAGGCGCTGGACGCCCAAGACGAGCGCGCGCGAATCTACGCCGAGCTCGTGCGGTTGCAGAATGCCAAAATCGAGACGATGGAACGAGAGCTACAGCTGCTGCGCCGACGCCGTAGGAGCTAGAAGTTGTAGGTTACGCGCAGGAGGGGATCGCCGTCGCTGCTGGCGCCCAATTCGGGAAAGACGCGCCGCGTCGCCTTGCGCGGTATGAGCGAAACGCCGAGACTGCCAGCGGATAGAACGGCGGTAGACCAGCCGTAGATTCGCGCCCGGGAGGCCTTGTCGTCGAGTTTCTGTGCGCGCGATAGCTGTCCGTGCTCTCGGTTTAACTCGGCCTCTTGCTCGTTGTCCGATGCGCGGTCAAACTGCAGCCAGGAGAGCAGGCCAAAGGCCACGGCACCGCCCATGAAGCTGATATAGGGGAATTCGGTTATAGTGATGGTTTTTGCCCCGCCTCCCAAGGATTCCAGCGTGACTATTTTATCGATTTCCGTGCGCTCAAAGGTGAAGATTTTCTCCTCCACGCGCATAATGATGAGCTCGGAGCCCTTTTCGACCAATTTCCCCTCGACTAGGGTGCCGTCACCCAAGTAAAGGCGCGTGTCGGCGCGTTCGGGACCAGCCGTCTGAGCGATCGCGGGAAAGACGAACAGCGAGAGGGCGAGCAGAGTGCAATACGTAATGTTGCGCATCATGATTCGAACTCCTACAAGGTGCATTCGGCAGGTCAAGCCGAAATATACGAGGCAGATACCCCGTGTCAATAGATGAGACTTCCAGCCAACAGCCGCGTTCCCCTTCTTTCGCAGATATGACGATTGAGGCGCTGCGCGCGCTCTCGATGGATTGGTCTGAAGATTCACCCGAGTGGTCTTTATTGGAGCGCGACGCGCGGGTCGGTGTGCGCCGCCTCGCCGTTCAAGCGCGCAAACGCTGGGCGCGCGAACGGGCCGAGCGAGCCCGCCGCGTCGAATTATTGCAGTTCGAGCAGCGCCTGTGGGGACGCGGTGTAGAGTGGGTCGCCGGAGTGGATGAGGCCGGGCGGGGCTGTTTGGCCGGCCCGGTGGTCGCGGCGGCGGTGATCCTGCCACCCGATGCCGAATTGCCGGGACTGGACGATTCAAAAAAGCTATCGCCGCGCCGCCGCGAGGAACTCTTCGATGCAATACGAGCACAGGCTGTTGCCACTAGTATTGCAGAGGTCGACGCGCAAGAGATCGATCGCATCAATATTCTACAGGCTTCACTCAAGGCGATGCGCGAAGCGCTCGGTGCTTTGCAAACTGCTCCCCAACACGTGCTCGTCGACGGCCACGTGCGACCGGGGAGCGCGTTTGAGGAGACCGCCCTGGTCGATGGCGACGCGCGCTCCCTGTCCATCGCCGCCGCATCGGTGCTGGCCAAAGTGTATCGCGATCGCCTAATGGTAGAATGGGACGCGCGCTACCCGGACTATGGCTTTGCCGGTCACAAAGGATACGGCAGTCCCGACCATATGGCCGCCTTGCGCAATCGCGGTCCCTGCCCGCTGCACCGGCGCAGCTTTGCCCCCGTAGCCGAGCGATTGCAGCCGGTGCGGTCGGCCGCCTACGCTAGTTTTGCTGAGGGGATTGGTGCCGCCGAATCGCCGGGTGAATTGGAGCGCATGGCCCACTTTATCAAGGAGGCCAGCGGCGCTCTCGTCGACGATGAACTGCGCGCTCTGCGCAGTGTGTACCGCGCGCGTCAGGCTCAGCTACAGGACATCGGTCGCCGGGGCGAGGCACGTGCCGAACGATACCTAGTAGAGGCCGGTTATGCAGTGCTTGAAAGGCGCTACAGAGGGGCAGGCGGCGAGATTGACCTGATCGTTTTTAGAGGGGACGAGTGCGTTTTCGTCGAAGTGAAAGCGAGTGCGCGCATAGATGGTTACGCTCCCGAGGAGCGCGTCGATAACCCCAAGCGCCAGCGCCTCATCCGCGCGGCCAGGCAGTACGCGAGTGCCAATACGACACCGGTGAACTATCGCTTTGACGTCATTGTGGTGGCGCTGGACGGAGAGGAAGCAGTAGAACACTGGCCGGATGCGTTTCGACCCTAGCGCATGGCCCTGAGCTCTTGCAGCGTCAGTGGGACGTGGGGTAATGCCCAGCCGCGTTCGCGCAGACGTGCGGCTACAGCAGTGGCCGTTGGCGGCAGTAGCTGGCTCAGCTCGGTTAGGTCTTCTCTGCTCAGCACGCTGCGCGTCGGCCCCTGCAACACGACGCGGCCCCGGCACAGGGCGGTCGTATAGTCGGCCAATTGTGCGACGATATCCATATCGTGCGCGATGAGTACGATGGCTTTCCCGTCGGCGGCCAGTTGGGAGAGCAGCGCGCACAGGCTGCGCGTCGAGGAGGGATCGAGGCCGGCCGTAGGCTCGTCGAGCACCAGCACGTCCGGATCCATCGCCAATACGCCGGCTAAGGCGACGCGGCGCTTTTCTCCTCCGCTTAACTCCATGGGTACGCGCGGTCCAAAGTCCTCAATGGGCAGGTTGACCCAGGCTAGTGCCTGGTCTACGAGGGCTGCGACGCGCTCTTCAGAATAGCCCATATTGCGCGGTCCAAAGGCCACGTCTTCCGCTACGCTGTCGGCAAAGAGCTGCAGTTCGGGAAATTGAAAGACGAGGCCTACGCGGCGGCGCGTTTCGATTAGGGGGCGCGTCCAGATGTCGCGCTCGTCGAGCAAGACGCGGCCGCCCTGTGGTTTAAGCAGGGCGTTTACGTGCTGGGCGAGAGTGCTTTTGCCCGAACCGCTCGTCCCGACTAAGGCGTGGATGGTTCCGCCGACAAAGCGGGCGTCGACTGTGCATAGGCTTAACTGAGTTTGCGCTACGTGGGCGTCATAGGTGTGCGATACGGCATCGATTTGCACTTGAACTGCCCCCGGCAGGATGGGGCGGCCTGTATCGCTTGTCGCGGGTGCGGAGGGTTGAGTGGCTGCAGCCTTCCAATTTTCCACTACGTGTTCTAGCGTGCAGCCGCTGGTGGCCGCTGGTTCGTCCGCGTAGAGCAGGCGGGCAAAGGGCGCTTCCAACCCGGCCGCGTGCAGTCGCTCGACGTCGGCATAGACTTCTTCGGGTGGACCGTCGAGAAAGACGCGGCCGTAGCGCAGTGCGATTATACGCGCTGCGCTAGTGGCTTCGTCGGGTAGTTGGGTGATGAGAATGGTCGCGATGCCGTAGGTGTCGCGCAGCGATTGCAGTAGATTGACTACCTGCAGGCGGTGCTGAGGGTCGAGTAGGGCGGTGGGTTCGTCTAAGACTAGATAGCGCGGCTGCATGGCGCTTGCTGCCGCAATGGCAAGGCGCTGCTTTTCGCCCCCGGATAGGCGATTGGGTGCGCTATGGCGATGGGAAAGCAGGTCGAAGTCGCGCAGGGCGCGTTCGATGCGCGTGTGCATTTCTTCGCGGGAAAGCGACAGATTTTCCAGGCCAAAGGCCAATTCGCTTTCCACCGTCGTGGCGACCAACTGGTCGTCGGGGTTTTGGAACACCATGCCAACCGTGCGCCGAATTGCCGGTAGCTGGTTGTGATCTGCCGTCGACATGCCGTCGATGAGCAGCGCGCCAGCCTGCGGAATCAGGAGCCCATTCAGACAGCGCGCCAGCGTCGTTTTACCCGAGCCATTGGCACCGATAATGGCCACAGATTCACCGGGGGCAATCTGCAGATTGATGTCCTGTAGCACGGGGGTGTCGCCGAAGTGAAATCGCACATCGCGTATGTCGATCATGGCCAGGCAAGAATAGAGCGTTGGCCGGTGGACGTCAAGGTGCCTTTGGTTGACATTGGCCGTGTTGTTGGTTTATTTAGGGCAAGAAGTTAGCGTCTATTGGCTATGGCGTACTACAGTATGTACTGCTCCGCACCTACTGGCGGGGCTTTTGTTTTTTGCCCTTCGTGCCGACGAGGAGTTGGAGATGAAAAAAATCCTGCACATATGGCTATTCGGCTGTGCGTTAGTCCTGGCGGGATGCGGCAATTCAGACGACTATGGCGTCGATATTACCGGTCCAGAAGTCAGCACGGGCCCCGGCCGCGTCTATCCCATAAGCGAGGTGAGCTTTCTCTCCAACGACGGCGTGCCCATCAGCGCGCTCTACGGCGTGCAGGCTGCCGCCGAGCGGCTGCCTGTCGTCATTCTCTTGCACGATCTGGGCGGAGCCAAGGAAGAGTGGCTATCGACTACTGATCTCTTTGTCGAATTGCTGGCGCGCGGCTATGCCGTCGTGGCGATCGATATGCGCGGGCACGGGCGAACGCCGCTGCCCGAAAGGCGACAGGTGCTGCTGGTCGAGGATTTGGAAAACAGTTTCCTCGACGTCCACGCCACGCTCAGCTGGCTGTTGGGACAGAGGGCGGTTAACCCCAACCGCATTGCCCTTATCGGCACCGGCTCTGGCGGCAACGTGGCTTATGTTAGCTCGGGCGTTTTTCCACAGCAGATCAAAACCAGCATATCCCTATCGGCGGGTCTGTGGGAAGCGTCTTCGCTGTCTCCGCTGGTCATCGGCAACGGCATCGAGCCCTTTGGTCCCCGTTCTATGCTGTTCCTCGTCGGTGGTCTAGACGCGCTACAAGGTCCCGATATCGTGCTGAGCTACGCGGACTTTGCCCGCAACTTGGCCGCTGCCACTGCAGAGCCCAAATCGCTTCGCATTTTTCAGAATTCCTCCGCTCACGGCGTCGACCTAATTAACGAAGTGCCCGAGGCCAAGGACCTGCTTTTCCTCTGGTTGGAGAACAACCTCTAAGCAGTGCAGGCCGACGTGCATGACAGGTCACCCTTCAATCTGTGTTATTATTCCGGCCTTTAACGAAGAGCGGGCCATCGGTAAGGTCCTCGATGAAATCCCTGCAGCCGTCGCCGCAATCATCGTAGTCGATAACGGCTCCACCGATCAGACGGCTTCTGTTGCGCGCCAGCGCGGGGCCACGGTCGTGCACGAGCCCATCAGAGGCTATGGCCGCGCCTGTCTGCGCGGTATGGCCGCCTTGGGCGATCCCGATATCGTCGTTTTTCTCGACGGCGACTACAGCGACTTCCCGCAAGAAATGCCTTCCCTCTACGAGCCCATTGCTGCTGGACATGCCGATATGGTTATTGGTTCGCGCGTGCTGGGAGAGCGAGAGCGCGGTGCATTGCTGCCGCAGGCGCGCTTTGGCAATTGGTTGGCAACCCGGTTGATCCGCTGGTTGTACGGCGTATCCTTTACTGACCTAGGGCCATTTAGGGCCATTGACTACGGAGCGCTGCGGCGATTGCGGATGTGCGATGGTGACTTTGGTTGGACGGTGGAAATGCAGGTAAAGGCGGCGCGCCTTGGCCTGCGCTGTGCAGAAGTGCCGGTCCGCTATCGCAAGCGCATTGGCACGTCAAAAATCAGCGGAACAATTAGCGGATCGCTGCGCGCTGGGCACAAAATTCTTTGGACCATTTTTCGCCACCTTGGCCATGGTGAGTAGTGGTTTTGCAACGGCGTGAATTGGCCGCCCTGTCCGCGTTGCTCTGCCTCGCCCTATGGCTGCGCGCATGGGGCCTCGATCAGGGCTATCCGGCGATGTACGGTCACGTCGACGAAGTGGGCGTAGCGGCCAGCATCTGGAATTTCTATCGCGCACAGACCTTGTTGCCCACCGAGTTTACCTATCCTGCACTCTACTCCTATCTGACGGCTGCGGCCTTATACATAGTGACCTCGTTGGGCTGGGGGCCGCACGGGCAGGACGTTTCTGATAGCCTCGTACTGATATCCTATATCGATCCGGCGCGCGCCGCGCTGGTCGGGCGCTGGATCAGCGTTTTGTTGGGAACGGCTACGGTATATGCCACCTTTGCGCTGGGGCGGCGCCTAGGCGGAGTTGAGGTAGGCATCGTAGCCGCCCTGCTTACAGCCTTTGCACGCGTGCCCGTGCAGCAGGCTCACCACGCGCTGCCCGATACGGCGATGGCCTTCGGGGCGCTGTGCGCGATGAGTGCGGCTTGGCGCATTGTCGAAGGGGATTCGTGGCGCGCCTACCTGGCCGCCGGTGTGGCTGCCGGGTGCGTGGTGGCCACAAAATACAACGGCGCCTTGATTGCTCTTGCCATACCCGCGGCGCATATGCTGCGCGCGCAGGGGAAGTGGACGGCGCTGGGCGATATTAAACTATGGAGTGCCATTGCCGCTTCCTTCCTCGCGCTCTTTGTCGGTTCGCCCTATATCGTTCTTGCCGCCGAAAAATATTGGTCCGTCGCCCGCTACCAATTCTCGAGTCTAGACTTCTCGCTGACTGAGACGCAGCCGTGGTGGTGGGTCGTGCGTTCGCTGCTGGAATACGAATGGGGAATAGGAGGAGCTATGCTGCTGGGTATGGGGTGGGCTATTTGGCGGCGCGGACCGTTTGAAATACTGCTCTTATCGACGTGGGTGCCCAGCTTTATTTACATCGGCTCGTGGACGCGCGAGAGCCTGCACTATGTGCTGCACTTCTATCCGCTGTGGGCCATTGCCGCTGCCCTCGCGCTGAAGTGGGCCCGTAGGCGCATGGGTGTGGGCTGCGCCTGGCCGTTGATGGGCGTGGCCATTTTGGTCGCGCCCAACCTCTATGCGGGGGCTGAGTCGGGCAGGGAAATGGCACAGCCCGACGTGCGTGAGCAGGCGGCAGAGTGGATTGAGCAGCGCGCTGCCGAGGGAACGGTGCTCGCTACTACGTGGCTGCCGTACGGGCCGCAATTAGAACTGCAATCGGCGCGGCGTGGACTGCTCCAGGCGTACCGATCGCAGCCGCAGGTCTTGGCCTTTCTCGAAACATACTGGGCAAAGCGACCGGCCTACGAGCTGGTCAATCTGGAAGTATGGCTCAAACAGCCCGTCGTTCCCGAAGTGTACCGTCCCCACGTCGACCTCGACGACCCAGAGACGCGCCGCGTCTTCAGCCGAGGTTGGCTTAGCCCCCGTCAGCTCAAGAGTCGCGGCGTGCGCTACATCGTGCTGCCCGAGGCGGTCTATGGCCGCTATCTGGAGGGCGAGCCGCCGGGCGAACGGAGTGCAGCGCACTACCACTACGCGAAAAATCGCGCCTATTTTTCCAACCTCATCGATCCGGCTAACGGCCAAGTCGAGCGCGTTGCGCGCTTTGTCGCCCGCTCCGGCGAAAAGGGCAGCGCCATCGCCATTTATCGCCTGCGTTAGTTCTGCAACAGGCCCATGGCCATATTGGCGGCAATATGCGACTGGGTAAGCGTGGCCGCCGACGCCTGCCGGATGATTTCGTTGCGCGCTAACTGAGATGTTTCCCAGGCGTAATCGACGTCGCGTATGGTCGCTTCCGAAGCGCTAATGCGCTCGATGGAATTGGTGGTAAAGTCTAGGGTGTGCGTCAGTCGGTTGACTATGGCGCCCACCTGCCCGCGCACTTTACCAACGCGGTAGATCGCTCCATCCAAATGGGACAGCGCCGCGCGCGCCGTGTCGCGCGTGCCCATGCTGATGCCGGCCAAGTCCAATACGGTTCCGTCCGTTTGCAGGTCGGCGATATCGTAGTCTAATCGATCGGCAGGTACGGCATCGCTGCCCAGTTGGAAGCTGCCGCCAATGTTTTGAATCTCGATAGTTTTTCCGTCTAGTTCGCCGTCGCTATAAGCGCCCAGTGCGCCCTTTACCCCTTGACCTGCTAGCACGACTTCAATGCCGAGGGAGTCGAAATTGACGACCTGAGTCGTTCCGTCCGCTACGTTGCCGTCCACCGTGCGCGATCCCAAGTTGACCGTCTGCGTAATCGTTCCGTTGCCCAGGGTGATTTCGTTATCATCTGGGTTATCCATAAAGGTATACGTGCCCTCTGTCGCACCGGTTAGTTTGATAAAGCGGACCCCGGTATCGGCTGCGTCGGTCACGGCGGTTGAAGCGTCTTTGATAACGGAGTTGCCAAATCCGCTCAGCACGGTCTGATCGTTATAGCTCGATACGCGAACGAGCCGGTCGATTTCCCCCTTCAATTGGTTGAACTCGGCCTCGATGGCTTCGCGGTTTTTGTCGTTGAGCGTGTCGGTAGATGATTCGAGTGCCAACTCGCGCATGCGGATGAGCATGGCGCTGATCTCGTTCATTCCGCCTTCTGCCGTATGCAGGAGGTCGAGGGCATTTTCCGTGTTGCGCGCGCCTTGGGCCAGACCTTCTAATTCGGCGCGCATGCCTTCGGACATAGAGAGGCGCGCGGCGCTGTCGCGGGCAGAGTTAATGGCCAGGCCCGACGATAGGCGCGCTCTGCGATCTAGGCTATCCCGCTCTACTTGGCCAAGCGTGTTCGAGGTCCGCAGGGCGGAAATATTGCTGTTGATGCTGATGGTCATTTTCGAACCTCCTTGTTCTTATAGACCTTGGGGCAGCGGCCAACTGCGCGGTGGCAGATGGCTCAACAAATATATTAAACTTAGCATTACTTGATACTACATGATATTTATCGGGATAAAAAATAGCGACTTTACGATTTTTTTAAAAAACTTGAAGAAGCCATTAAAGTTGCGTTGTAAAGTCGCCGATATACTGAGTAGGGTCATTGCGATTTGATCATACCTGTAAACATAACAGCGATTTATATAATTACAAATAGCTGTAAATAATATACTTATCAATTGGGAAAATCATTCCTCCGGCCGGTGGAATTAAGCGAGGAGCGTATCCTGAATGCCACTCAGAGTCAATCACAATCTCAAAGCGATCAACGCCCAGCGCATGATAAAGCGCAATACCGGTGCCATGAATCGCCAATTGGAACGCCTGTCTTCGGGCATGCGCGTCAACCGGGCCGCCGACGATGCGGCCGGCTTGTCTATTTCTGAGGGCATGCGCGGTGAGATATCGGGTCTCAACCAGAACGTGCGCAATGCGGAACACGCGACCAACCTCTTGCAGGTGGCCGAGGGGTCTCTGCATGAGGTGAGTAGCATTCTCTTGCGCATGCGCGAATTGGCCGTTCAATCGGCTTCGAGCACGATGAACGATACCAACCGCGAGTCGATGCTGGCCGAATTCACCCAACTGCGCACGGAGATCGATCGCATTGCCGAATCGACCACCTACAACGACCAGTCGCTATTGGTCGGTTTTGGCAATAGTGCGTCGGCTGATTCCACGGCGATAACGACGAGCAATGAGACGGGCGTGGTGCGCGTGGGACTGAACGCGGTCCAGGCTGGCACCTACACATTTATAGACAGTGCGGGCGATGACGAAGTCACCTTGGGCAACGGCGTGGTGACCCAGACTATCAGTTTGGGGACCAAGTTAGAGGATGGCGCCGTGTCTGAAGGGTCGACGATCATCGCCAATTTTGATCGACTTGGCATTCAGGTATCGCTGGCCGGCGTCGGTGGTTCGGGTGCTACGGGCAGCTATGTCGACGGAGATCTGGGCGGCGAGAACTTGGTTGTGGAAGAAGGTACGGGCGGCGACTTTCAGGTGGGGCCGACGGACGCCGCGGTAAATCGCATTGAAGTGGGGATTGGCGATCTGCGCGCCTCGGGCAGCATTCTCAATCTCAATGAAGCATCGGTCGATACGATTGGCAGCGCGCGTCAGGCCATATCGACAATCGACCAGGCCATTTTCAATCTGTCCAACGAGCGCGGCAAAATTGGTTCGGCGCAGAACAGACTATCGTTCACCATCGCCTACAGCGAGAACGAGATTGAGAATATACAGGCTTCTGAGGCGACGATTCGCGATGCCGATATCGCTCTGGAAGTGACGGAGTTCAGCCGTGGGCAGATTCTCATGCAGAGCAGTACCGCGATGTTGGCGCAGGCCAACGTAAGTGCCGTATCGGTGTTATCGCTCCTGTGAGAAGGGCGCCGTAAGAGAGCGCTATAACCGCATGACGAGCAGGGCCATTTCGCCTGGAGTGGCCCTCTCTCCGTATCTGTCTTGACGAATGGGGACGTCTCCACTATTCTCCTCTTCCCCATGAATCTTTCCGACTACGATTTCGATCTTCCGCAGGAACTGATCGCCCAAGAGCCGGTTGCCCAGCGCGATCAGTCGCGCCTGCTCGTGCTCGATCGCGGCGAGGGCAGCGTGCGCCATATGCGCTTTGCCGATATTGTCGACCTTGTTGCGCCTGGCGACGTGCTCGTCGTCAACCAAACGCGCGTTTTTCCCGCCCGGTTGCACGGCACGCGCGCGCAGACGGGCGGCAAGGTCGAACTATTGCTCATCGCGCGCGAGCCCAGCGGCCATTGGTTGGCCATGGGAAAGCCGGGGAGGGCGCTGCAGGTGGGCAGCGAGCTCGTTTTTGCAGAGGGTAGGCTGCGCGCCTTTGTCGTAGAGCGCACGGTAGGGGGACGCGTCCGACTGCAGTTCGACGCGGAGGATATCATGCCCATCGTCGAACAAGTGGGAGAGATACCGCTGCCACCCTACATTCGCCGCGCGGCGACGAGCGACGATGCCGATCGCTACCAGACCGTGTTTGCGCGCGCGCACGGGGCGATTGCCGCTCCGACGGCTGGTCTGCATTTTACGCAACCGCTCTTAGATCAAATCGGTCGCGCCGGCACGGCTATTGAGCCGGTGTTGCTGCATGTAGGACCGGGCACATTTGAACCAGTGCGCGCGACCGATCCGCGTGCCCATCGCATAGAAGCGGAGTACTTTGAAGTCTCTGCCACGGCAGCGGAGGAAATCAATCGGCGGCGGCGGGACGGGGGACGCGCCGTCGCTGTAGGCACGACGTCGGTGCGCGCTTTGGAAACGGCCGTCGACGGTAAGGGGCTGCTGCACGAATCCAATGGATGGACCGATGCCTTTATTTATCCGCCCTATACATTTGGCGCGGTGGATGTTCTGGTGACGAATTTCCATTTGCCCAAATCAACGCTGCTGATGCTCGTTGCCGCGTTTGCCGGCTACGAGCACCTGATGAGGGCCTACGCTGAAGCGGTGCGAGAGGGTTATCGATTTTACAGCTATGGCGATGCTATGATGGTAGTCTGAGCTATGAGTGAGAGGCGAGCAACGGCCATTGTAGTCGCAGGCGGCAAGGGCGTGCGCATGGGCGGCGATCTACCCAAGCAGTATATGCAGCTGCGCGGTCGGCCGGTTATGTGGCATACACTAATGTGCTTTGAGCGCGCAGAAAGCATCGCGTCGATTGTCGTCGTCGTGCGCGCAGAGGATCTACAGTACTGCCATCAAGAAGTGCTGGGCGACGGTCTTTTTTGCAAGGTGCGCGCCGTGGTGGCTGGCGGTGCCGAGCGCGCAGATTCCGTCCGCGCCGGGCTCGAGGCAACGGAGTCCAGCGATGAGATTATACTGGTGCACGACGCCGTGCGGCCTTTTGTCTCTGCCGAGTTGATCGGGCGCGTGGTCGCTGCGGCCGCTCAGTGGGGAGCGGCGCTGCCGTGCCTACCCGTGAAAGAGACCATCAAAGTCGTCGACGGCAAATGGGTTCGCTCGACGCCTCAGCGCCAGACGCTGCAGGGCGCGCAAACGCCTCAGGGTTTTCGCCGCGATATACTGTCGAGAGCCCATGCCGCCGATCGAGTACCCGAGGCGACGGACGATGCCATGTTGGTCGAAGATCTCGGGCTGCCGGTGCGCGTCGTCGCCGGCGAAGAGGTCAACCGAAAGCTAACTACGCCCGCCGATTGGGCATGGGCACAGCATCATCTAGCGGAGGAAGAGCATATGGCCAAAGTGGAGATGCGCGTGGGGCAGGGATACGATGTGCACCGTTTGGGACCGGACCGCAGGCTAGTTTTGGGCGGGGTAGAGGTGCCATTTCACTTAGGACTCGAGGGGCATTCGGATGCCGATGTGTTGACACACGCAATTATCGACGCGCTAGTCGGAGCCATTGGCGAGGGCGACATTGGGCGCCTCTTCCCAGACGACGATGCGCAATACGAGAATATTTCGAGCCTGATTCTTTTGCAGCGCGTCGGTGCTCTACTGGCTCAACGCGGGGCCGAGATCGTCAATGTCGATGCCGTGGTTATGGCGCAGCGACCCAAACTAGCGCCTCATATCGATGCGATGCGAGCAGCCCTGGCGGAAGTGCTGGGCGTTGAATTGGCCACTGTTTCGATCAAGGCGACGACGACGGAGCGCCTGGGCTTTGTCGGGCGCGAAGAGGGCATGGCGGCGCAGGCCGTTGCGCTGGTGCGACTGTAGGGCGATGGAAGAATTTGTCCAGCAGCATATTATCGAGCGCTTGGAAGGCATGGATGCGCAGTGGGCCTACGGCTTGCTCTTCCTCAGTGCCATTATGGAAAATATCGCGCCCCCGGTGCCCGGCGATACCGTCGTGGTGTTTAGCGCGTATTTGGTCGGCCGCGGCGTTTGGAGCTTTTGGCCCGTTTTTTTTGCAACGGTAGGCGGAGGTATTGCGGGTTTTATGGCGATGTTTTTTCTCGGCGCGCGCTATGGCCGTGCGCTGTTTAGCGGTCGGCACGGGCGCATATTCTCTGCCGAGGGGCTCGACAGAGCTGAGCAGTGGCTCGCGCGCTATGGTATCTGGCTTATCTTGGGCAATCGATTTCTGTCGGGCGTTCGCTCGGTGATCGCCATTGCGGCCGGCATCGGCGGCATGGGGCCAGTGCGCGTAGCGCTTGGCGGCGCGCTGAGTATGGTCGTGTGGAACGGACTTTTGCTGTATGTGGGTATGCTGCTCGGGCAAAACTGGTCCGAAGTGGGCGAGATGCTGAAACAGTATAATCGCGTCTTGCTGGCTGTCGCCGCCGTTGGTATTCTGTTGTTTATAGGCCGTAGATGGACAAAGACTTGACAACCCGAATCAGCGCCTTTAATTTTAACGTCTTATTCAATATATGCATTTGTTCGTGCGGCCGTGTGCTGCGCGTTTTTGCGGAATGGACAGCATGAGCAACAAAACCTTTAGCCCCAAAGCTGGCGACATAGAGCATCAGTGGCACATCGTCGATGCCACGGACAAGGTTCTCGGACGTCTGGCCTCGCAGATTGCCCAGGTGTTGAAGGGCAAGCACAAGCCGACCTATGCGCCTCATATGGACATGGGCGATCACATTGTCGTCGTCAATATCGACAAGGTGCGCGTTACGGGATCGAAGGCCGATAAGAAGGTCTACCATCGGCATACCGGCTATCCGGGCGGGTTGCGCACGACGACCTACGAGCGCATGATGGAAGAACATCCCGATCGCATTCTCAAAAAGGCCGTATGGGGCATGTTGCCCAACAATCGCCTGGGGCGTCAGCTCTTGAAGAAGCTGCGCGTCTACTCCGGCCCCGAGCATCGGCACGAGGCCCAGCAGCCCCAGCCGTTGGAAATACACTAAACGAATCGCTTGACTGCCAACGAGAGGTAGAGCATTAATGCCTGGAGAAAGCTACGAAGCCACTGGACGTCGCAAGACGTCGGTCGCCCGCGTATGGTTGCGCCCCGGATCGGGAAATATCGTGATGAACGGGCGTCCCGTGAACGATTACCTGCGCAGGGGCGCGCTGGAAATGATTCTGGTCCAGCCGCTCGATCTGACCGAGACGCGCGAACAATTTGACGTCCACATTTCGACGCGCGGTGGCGGTTTGCGCGGACAGGCTGGAGCGGCTTGTCTGGGTATCGCGCGCGCGCTGATCAAGTTCAACCCCGAAATGCGCACTTCGCTGAAAAAGGCGGGCTTTCTAACCCGCGACGCACGCGAGAAAGAGCGCAAGAAGTACGGCTTGGCCGGTGCGCGCAAGCGCTTTCAGTTTTCCAAGCGCTAGCAGTAGTGCTGTAAATTCGCACGCCCTCAGATGTAAGCAGAAGTGTGCCCGCGGGCGTTGCCTGCGGGTATTCTGCTTATAGGTGAAGAGGGCGGAGGCTCAACATAACATAGGAGTTAACCCATGGCAGAGATCAATATTCGCGATCTGCTCGAAGCCGGCACCCATTTTGGGCACCAGACCCGCCGTTGGAATCCGAAAATGCGCCCGTTTATTTTCACCGAGCGCAACAAGATCCACATTATCGACCTGCAGAAGACCGTTGGCAAGATCGAAGAAGCATGCCAGGTCGTGCGCGAGACGGCCCGCGCCGGCAAGTCGATTCTCTTTGTCGGCACGAAAAAACAGGCAGCCGATATCGTGCGCCAAGAAGCCGAGCGCTGCGAGCAGTTTTACGTCACCGATCGCTGGTTGGGCGGCATGCTGACTAACTGGCCGACCATTCGCCAGAGCATTCGCCACCTCGACCACCTGGACCGAATCGCTACCGACGGCACCTACGACAAGCTCAAAAAGAAGGAAGTGCTGCTGCTGGAAAAGGAGCGCGCCCGCCTAGTGCGCACGCTGACGGGTATTCGCAATATGGGCGGCATTCCCGGTCTGGTCGTCATCGTAGATATTCGCAAAGAGCACATCGCCGTGCGCGAGGCGACGAAGCTTTCCATTCCTGCCGTCGCCATCGTCGATACCAACTGCGACCCGGGCTTGGTCGACTATCCGATTCCCGGCAACGACGATGCCATTCGTTCCATTGGCCTGATTGCCCAATATCTGGCCGATGCCGTTATCGAAGGACGGGCAGAGGCCGCCGCGGCCAAGGGCGAAGATAAGGGCGAAGCCGTCGGGGCTGCCGCTCAAGTGGTGGAAAAAACCGAATCCGCACAGTAGGTGTGCGCAGAGAACAATCGAAAAAATTCATACCCAAATAGCAGAGTAGAATCAAATGGCAGAAATATCGGCAAAAGCAGTAATGCAGCTCCGCAAGCAGACGGGGTTGGGCATGATGGACTGCAAGAAGGCCTTGCAAGAAACCGAGGGCGACGTCGACAAAGCGGTTGAGTACTTGCGCAAGCAAGGGATGGCCGCTGTCGAAAAACGCGCAGGTCGCGATGCGACCGATGGGCTCATCGTCTCCTATATTCATCCGGGTAGCCGTCTCGGCGTGCTGGTAGAAGTCAACTGCGAGACGGACTTTGTCGCGCGCACCGATGATTTCCAGCAATTTGCCCGCGACGTGGCCATGCACATAGCTGCTGCCCAGCCAATGGCTGTGGATCGCGATGGTATTGATGCACAGGTATTGGATAAGGAGCGGGTTATCTACCTCGAGCAGGCCAAAAACGAGGGCAAGCCGGAGAATATAGCCGAGAAAATAGTTCAGGGGCGCGTGGAGAAGTTCTTCCAGGAAAATTGCTTGATGGAACAGCCGTTTGTGAAGAATCCCGACCAGACGATTGATGAGATGATCGTCGAGCTAACGGCGAAGATCGGCGAGAAAATAGGCGTGCGCCGCTTTGCCAGCTTCCGTTTAGGTGAAGAGTAGCGCACGGCAATAACGCGCAGCGCAAGCGGGGGTAGACATCATGTTAGATGAAGTGATTGAGGATGTGAAGGGCCATATGAACAGCGCGATTGAAGCGCTGCGCCGAGACTTGGCGGGCATCCGCACGGGGCGGGCATCGACGGCCATGTTAGAGCATTTGAAAGTCGCCTACTACGGCAACCTATCGCCGATTAACCAGGTGGCTACACTCAGTGTTCCCGAGCCCAGGCTGATTGTGATAAAGCCGTGGGAAGCCAATCTGATCCCAGAGATCGAAAAGGCAATCCGCGCCGAAAAGAGCCTCGGTCTCAATCCCGCCAATGACGGCGCGATCATTCGCTTGCCGATTCCCGAACTGACGGAGGAGCGGCGGCGCGACTTTACCAAGGTTGCGCGTCAGCGCGGCGAAGACGCGCGCGTTGCAGTGCGCCACGCCCGCCGCGACGGCAACGATATGCTGCAGGAAGCGCAGAAGGACGGCGAGATTTCAGAGGATGACTCGCGCCATGGTCAGGATCAGGTGCAAAAACTGACGGATGAGTTCATTGCCCGCATAGACGAGATTGTCAAGAACAAAGAAGCTGAGATTATGGAAGTGTAGATCGGCGCAGTTCAAGCGGTCCAAAGCGGTCTATTTCTCTCGCGAGATAGGCCGCTTTACCTTTTTTTACCCGCGTTGAGCCGGTTTATTTTATCGAGCAACTGGTTTTCTATCTGGCCGCGATTGTTCTGTATGGATTGGGGTGGTGGTTCGTCTTTGGCCGCTGGCGGGCGGGGAGATCCTTCTTTGGTCGCCGGTGACAGGGTTTCGGATGCGGCGATCTCCTCGCGGTATAAGTCGATCTTATAGGCCTGCAAATGGGCTAGGTCTGCGTAGTTGAGCAGATGAGCCTGCCGCTCTACCAACGCGACATTCAGGCCGTCTAGGGCCTCTTCGGCGCGCTGTTGCAGGGTTGCCACGCGTTTGGCATCAACGGCTTGTAGGGCGGCGGACTGCCGCGCGATTTCTTCGTCGATGAGATGGCGCCTGCCGTTGAGCAGGCGCAGCTGTGTGGTCGCCTCTTTGTTGCGCCTGTGTACCCAGATGAGGACCAACGAGGTCAGGGCAGTCAAAGCGGAGAGCGAGACAATCAGATAGATGGTGCTCATCATCGGCGCAAGGCTTGTAATAGGGGTGGGATGTCTGTTAATTTATCACTGGGCAACGAGGTTGGCAAACGCATTGTTTGCCGCGTTTAAATAGGGATGGAAAGCAATATGTCCGATGGGCGTGATGCGAACGACTCCATAGAAGACCTGCGCGCCGAAGTTGTGCGTCTGCAGCAAGAAAACGAAAAGCTCCGCGCCAGCAATCGACGGTGGATGCGCATTGCGGGTACAGATGATCTGACGGGATTGCCCAACAAGGTGTACTTCTCATCGGCGATTTTACCCCAGCTTATAAGCCAGGCGAAAGCCGGCAGTGAGAATTTTGTATGCATTATAATAACTCCAGATAAGCTCGGAGAGATCAACCAGAACTACGGGCGGGCCGCCGGCGATCAAATCGTTTGCGATATGGCGAAATTTTTGAAAGAGCACGTGGGAAAAGATGAGAAGATTATCCACAGTGATGGCGCCAATTTTATCTTGCTCATACCTAACGGCGGCGAGGAAGCCTGCAAGCGGCGCACGCGCCAAATTCGAGCGCGCATCGTTTCGCGCCAGTTTGAATGCGGAAGCAGTTCGGTCAGCTTGACCTTGAGTATGGGAACCGTAATAGTCGAGCCCAGCACCATAGGCGAGGCGATGCAGGCCAAGGACGTTGCCGACCAAATAATGACCCAACTAAGCGCTGCGCTGGATCAGGCAAAAAAGGCCGGCGGCGATCAGATCATAGACGGCGAAACGGTGCACTGCTGACGTGTTAGATGTGCGTACAAAGGGCCGTTGATGCTCTCTTCGCTCGTACTTTCGACGCGCCCTCGCCAGTGGGTTAAGAATGTCTTCGTCTTTCCTGCGCTTCTATTCTCCCAACACCTCTTTGATGCAGAATACGTGGCGCGCAGCGCGCTGGCAGCGCTGTGCTTCTGCTTGCTGAGTGGAGCAGTCTACTTGTTTAACGACGTGCTCGACCGAGAGCGCGATCGCCTGCATCCAACGAAGAGCAAACGCCCCATTGCCTCTGGTCGCCTGCCGGTGTCGTTGGCATTGGCTTCGTCATGCTTTCTCGGCGCCATCGGCATCGGCGCTAGTTTTGTTCTGCACGTCGATTTTGGCTGGGTCGCACTGACCTATGCGCTGATGAATCTGGCCTACTCGCTGCACCTAAAGCACGTTGTTCTCTTGGATGTGCTTATCGTGGCCGCAGGTTTTCTCCTGCGCGCCCTAGGTGGGGCGCTGGCTATCCAAGTCTATATATCGACTTGGTTTGTGCTCTGCACATTCATGTTGGCGCTCTTTTTAGCGTTGGTTAAGCGCCGTCAAGAACTGGTCGTCCTCGATGAAAGGGCGGGTCAGCATCGGGCCATTCTCGAGGAATATAGCCTGCCCTTCCTCGATCAGATCATATCCGTGTTGACCGCATCGACCTTGGTGTGTTACGCGCTGTACGCGATGGGCGTCGGCGACGAGACGGGGATGGGAGCGCGGATGCAGTGGACCATTCCGTTTGTGCTGTATGGCGTGCTGCGCTACCTCTACGTCGTCTATCACCAGGGCCAGGGGGAAAATCCCACCACTGTGGTCTGGAGCGATCGGCCGCTACAGTTCTGTGGCGTACTGTGGATCCTCGCTTCGGCCTATGGCGTTTATAGCACGCCATAGGTCGCTCTTAGACAGAGCCGTGCACCTTGATCCGGCTATCAATCGATTCTTCTGTAATATGCGATGGATTCGCCGTCGCACGCTGCGCAGTGCGAGTTACCACCGGGGCGTGCCGCGGCGGTTGACTCCGGAATTGGGGAAGGCGGTCCGGCGTCAGGTGTGTGAAATTGGGTGGCGTGTTTGACGGTGTTGAGCTTATTTTCGGTGGGATGCCGAGTGCAGCGAGGGGAGGTCTGCTAATCCACAGCTTAGCAGACCTCGGGTTTTTTGGTGGAGCTGGACGGGATCGAACCGACGACCTCAGGCTTGCAAAGCCCGCGCTCTCCCAACTGAGCTACAGCCCCAAACTAAGTTATTCGCGTGCGGCTTTTTCGGAGGATTCGTCCTTCTCAAACGTGAGTAGGACGGTGGAGGCAATAAAGAGAGAGAAAAAGGCAAAGCCGAAAATATCGGCGCGAAACGAATCGTACGCCTCGTGTAGAGCGTCGATGGGAATGGCGTAGCCACCCAAACACACGAGGTAGAGCACGATGCTTATCAGCTGTACTTTCTCAAGAAACTCTTTGCTCTTTTCCCAGGCCATGCCGTTCTCCAAACCGCTTTAGTTATAGAAAAATAGAAATAATGCGTCCAACCGTCAATTAGAGTGAATGTCCTATGAGCGAAGTTGTAGTCGTCAATGCCGTGCGCACGCCGACCGGGCGTTTCGGCGGTTGTTTCAAAGCGTTCGGCGCCGTGCCCCTGGCTGCCCGCGTCATTGAGGATGTACTGACTCGAACGGGCATGGATGGATCATCGGTCGATGAAGTTATCATGGGCATGGTGTACCAGGGCGGGGCGCGCGCTAATCCGGCGCGCCAGGCCGCACTCGCTGCCCAGCTGCCGCATGAGGTGCCGGCTATGACGATCAACAAGTTGTGTGGATCAGGACTCAAATCGGTCGGCCTGGCCTGGCAGGCACTGCAGGTGGATGCGGCCGATATCGTCGTAGCCGGTGGCATGGAAAATATGAGCCAGGTGCCCTATGTGCTACACGGTGCGCGCTGGGGACAGCGACTTGGCCACGGTCAGATAGAAGATATGATGCTCTTAGACGGGCTTTGGGATTGTTTTTACGATTGTCATATGGGCGTTACCGCAGAGAATTTGGCGGAGCAATACGGCATCGATCGGCAGGCACAGGATGCCTTTGCTATAGAGAGTCAGCAGCGCTGGTCGCGCGCCCACGCGGCCGACCTGTTCCGGGACGAACTTACCACAGTGCACGTCGAAGCCAAGGGGGGGACAGTGGCCTGTGTCGTTGACGAGCACCCGCGTCCGGAAACTACGGCAGAGCAGTTGGCGACACTAAAACCCGCTTTTAAACGGGATGGCACGGTGACCGCGGGAAATGCGTCGGGTATCAACGATGGTGCTGCTGCGCTACTGCTGATGCGCGCGGAGGGCGCGCGGGCAGCGGGCTTGAAACCGCTGGCTTTTGTGCGCGATGTCGTTAGCGTCGGCGTGGATCCCCAAGTGATGGGCATCGGCCCGGCTCCGGCCATTCGCAAGCTGCTCGAACGCGCCGGTATGCATCTGGATGCCGTTGGGCGCATTGAGCTCAACGAAGCGTTCGCCGCCCAGAGCTTGGCCGTCGGCCGCGCGCTGGACTTGGACTGGCAGCGCGTCAATGTAAACGGTGGAGCCATTGCTATGGGGCACGCGGTTGGGGCCAGCGGTGCGCGCGTGGCGACGACGCTTTTGCACGAGATGGCGCGCAGCGGTCAGCGCTACGGCGTGGCGTCGCTGTGCATCGGCGGGGGCATGGGCATTGCCGCCCTATTTGAGCGCTGCGAATAAATGACCGGCGGGCAGTGCGCGGCGCGTCTCGTTCGTCTGCCGACTGCACCGGACCGCCCGCCGAGTCATGGGGGGATCAGGCTGCTTCCAAGAGCTCGTCTGAGTCGCCTTCGTCAATAGGCGCCTCGTCTGCTGCCGATGCGCTCCTTTCCAGGATCTGCAGGTTGCGCACCTGGATATCGATTTTCGAGTGGCTTTTTTCCTCTTCGTCGCGCCAGGTTCGGCTTTGCAGTCGCCCGCTGGCGAAGACGGGCGTGCCTTTGTGCAGGCGTTGGGCAAACGACTCGGCTGCTTTCTGCCACAGTACGATATCGAAGAACGACGTTTCTTCCTGCCACTCGTCGTTGCGATCGCGGTAGGTTCGGTTGACGGCCAGGCGCGCCGTCAGGCGTGCCGTGCCGCTGTCGCTGAGCGCAAACTCGGGGTCTTGGACGAGGCGTCCGCTGAGGGCGACTTGGTTGATATGGGGCATTTTGAGCAGCGACATAGAGTACCTCCGGTTGGCTTGGGGGATGAGACGCAACGCGTTGTGTGGACGCCTTAAGCAGGAAGTGTGCCACGTCGTCGCTCTATTGTGTAACATGCTGATTTACCGGGTTTTTCTGAAGCAAAGTTGGCTTGCGATGAGCTACTGTGTGTAACGACAGGGATACGGTCTTGGGTAACCATCTATACGAGCCCCATCCGGATGGAGCGCTAGCACAGCACTTCACGCCGCTAGGCGTAGCGCAGCGCATTTGGCAGATCGTGAAAATGCGAGGGCGCCCTGCGCTGGCTGCGCAGCCGCGCGTTATTGATCTGGCGGCCGGCGCGGGTGCGTGGCTAGAGGCGGTATTGGAAAGCGGCGATGTGCAACGGGAAGATGCACACGGCATTGAAATCGACCGCCGCTGGCAGCTGCGCTCGGGCATCAGCCACACGGGGGATGGTCTGCTGGGCGACTTTCCCGGCGTCGAGGCTGATAGTTTCGATGCGGTAATTGGCAATCCTCCATTTGGTAAGCTGGGGCCATTTCTCACGGCGATGGGCGACCCAAGCGCCCACGCGTTAGCGGCGCGCTTCCAACTGTGGAATATCATTGGGCAAAGCGCATCGAGCTTTCCCGTCGAATGGCTATTTGTCGAGCGCGCGCTGCAGGTCGCGCGTCCGGGTGGATGGGTTGCGCTGATCCTGCCCGAAGGGCTGCTGACCAATGCGCGCTGGCAAAAGGCGCGCGACTGGCTGTTAGAACGGGTGCAGCTATGCGACGTCGTTGGACTGCCCGCCGCGGTGTTTCGCGGGGGGGGACTCAACGCCCGCACGGCATTTATCGTCTTTCAGAAGGGAGCGGGACGCCGCGCGCGGCGCGTGCGCCTGGTCGGGGTAAAGGGGCCCGAGGTCGGCATAGATGTCGACGCCTATTTGCGCCAGGTATGTGAAGGGAGCGGCGACCGCTTGTGTTCGATGAGCATTCAACAGCGCCAGTTGATGGACAGGCGCTGGGATTGCAGCTACTGGCGCGGTGCCGCGCACGTGCGCCGGCTAGCGCGGCGCTTTGGGCTGCGGCCGTTGGGCGACTTTATCGAACACCTAACCTATGGGCCCATTATTACTGGGCGCAGACCCGAACACGTCGAGGGGGGGATACCCGTTATTCGCCAGGGGGATATCGCCGAAACGGGCCTTGAGGAAAGCACTTTGCTCAGGGTAGAGGCCTGCGGTGACTTTGATCCACAGCGCAGCCGCGTGCGGCGGGGTGACTTGCTTCTGCCGCGTTCGGGTGCCGGCGCGCTGGGGCGCAATCGCACAGCAGTATACGCCGGGCGCGCGCAGGCCAATATCGGCTGCTTCGTCGATCTGGTGCGCCTGCGCGGAATTAATCCGTACTATGCTTGGTTTTTCTTTAAGACGCCCACGGGTTGGGAGCAGATCGCCGCGCTGATTAATGGCGTGGGTACACCCAATATAAATTTCGGTGAAATTCGCTCTTTGTCTGTAGTGGAGGCGCCAGAGCAGGTGCAGCAAGCCGTAGAATGGCGCTACCGTCACGAAGTGCTGCCGTGGCACCGAAAGCGGTTGCACAGCGCGCAGGCCCGTGCCCAAGGCGAACGCCAATTCCGCGCTATTGTCGGCGACTTACAGCGCTTTCTCTCCGGTGGAATGCGCGAGTCCTTTCTTGTCGGGCGTGCGGGAGCTGCTTAGTTTCGATGGGGGGCGCGATATCCAATTACACCGCTTACACCGCGCGCGTGCAGCGCGGTTGTCCGCGAGTCGACCGATGCTTCGCCGAAGCGTAAAAGAGGGCGTGCACTATCGCGCGCTGGTCGATGGTGGAATGCTGTACGACGCCGAACAGGGTTTAGTGCACCACCTGAATGCCACGGCAGCGCTCGTCTGGGAAGGGTGCCAAGCCGGCGCGTCGTCCGATGATCTGGAGGGGCAATTTGCCCATGAGTTTGGCGTCGCTGCGGCCGTTGCCCGCCGAGATGTCGAGCGCGTTATCGCCGACTTCATAGAAAGTGGATTGCTGAAATCGTGGTAGATGTTGCCGGCATATTAGAGCGCGCTGTCCTGGGCGACGACGACTCGGCGCTGCGGCGCTGCGGGAGCGGAGCGTGGTCGGTTGCAGGAGCGCGGGCAATCGACGATGGCGTGGCTGGCTGGCTGTATTGGCACAGCGTGCGCGGTGCATGGGACGTGCCGCCCGACGTGGGGGCGGCCTGGCAGCGCGCCTATCGAAAAAATGCGGCGCGCAATATCATTGCGTTGGAGCGCCTGAGTCACTGCCTTGCTGGATTAGAGCAAGCCGGGATAGAGGTGTTAATACTGCCGGGGGCGCCGCTGCTGGCTCACTACCCCGACCTCGGCTGTCGGTCGATGGTTGACGTCGATATACTCGTCGAAGCAGGTTCGGCACCGTCTATCGCCGCATGGCTGCGCGCTTCGGGCTTTGCCTGTCCGCCGCGTCATCCGGACCTGTTTATCGGCAACGGCCTGGTGCTCGACGTCCATACCGATCTGTTTCACAGCGAGCGGATTGCCGCGCGCGGCTACGTAGGGCAAATGCGTTTCGATGAAATGCGCGCGCGCGGCATCGAGTGCGACGTCAGCGGATTTGTGCTGCCTGCGCTCTGCCCAGAAGATGCTCTGCTCTACTGTGCTGCGCACGCGCTGCGCCACAGCTATAGCCGCCTCGGTTGGCTGCTGGACCTGCGCTTGCTCATCGAAAGTTCCATTGACGAAACCGTAGTCTTGCACCGTGCCGAAGCGGACTCTATGCAGCGGCCACTGCTCTATGCCCTGCTCTTTCTACAGCGCTATAGAGCGCTTCCATCGCACTTGGCCTACTGGAGTTCAAGTCGTTCGGTAGCTATCGGAGAACGGTGGCTCATGAGGCGCATGTGGAGGGAGCGCAGGGATCGCGCATTAGGAGATTTTCTCTGGGCGTTTAGCGTCGACGGTGCGTGGCGTCGCGCGCGATTTATATTGGAGACGGCATTTCCCCGTCCGGCGGTTCTCATGCAGATATTCTCATTTCTTCCGACATCGCTCTTGCCGTTGGCCTATGTGCTGCGCCTTGGGCAGCTCCTGCTGCGCGGCGGGCGCCTGTTCGCCAGTATGGTTAGGAACGCGGGATGATCGTTCGCACGGCCGTAATCTACTCATTCCTATTTTTGCCGTGGTGGCTGTTGGGCTGTGGGGGGCCGCCGCCGCCCGAGCTGCCCCCTCCACAGGTTGAGCGCCCCGCTGCTGCGCCCGTCATGCCGACCGATCCGCTGCGCCAGGCCTATGTCGAGAAGGGGCTATTCCCCGAGTATGTCGTAGGCCCCGACGATGAGTTGGAGATCGTTCTGCGCGACATCGACTTGCTGACGGAGGTTATCAACGTGCGGCTGGATGGCAATATATCCTTCTCGCTTGTCGAAAACCTCTACGTAGCGGGGATGACGGTCGGAGAGGTCGACTCAGCTCTCACGCGCGCACTGGGCGATTACCTGCGCCAGCCGAGGGTCGATGTGCAGGTTACGGAATACCGCAGCAAAGTCGTGTCGGTGCTGGGGGCCATTGAGGCGATTGGCCAGCAGGGGGTTAAGTCTGGACAGGGGCGTTACGCGCTGCGCAACAAGACGCGCTTGCTCGATATTATTCTCGAGGCAGGGGGCGCTACGCCGGATGCCCAACTCAACCAGGTCCAACTCATACGCGGGGGCGCTTCCTATACCTTTGATCTGCAGCGGGTGCTCAATACGGGGGATCCCAGCCACAATCCAGTGCTGCAGGGCGACGATATTATCATCGTTCCCGGCACGTCGCGGCTGACGAAAAAAGTCATTATCCTCGGCGAGGTCCGCGCTCCCAATGTGTATCTCATGGCCAATGACGCCAGTCTCCTCGAAGTGCTGAGTCGCGCCGGCGGTTTGAGCGATGTGGCGCTGAAGGACGACATTCGCATTATTCGCGGGGCTCAGCAGGGACCGACGATGTTCACCGTGAACTTTCAGCGGATCACTAGCGACGCCGACCTGCGGCAAAATGTCGTACTGGAAAACAACGACATCGTCTTTGTGCCACGCAGCTTTATGGGCGATGTAAATGATGTGCTCACAAAAGTAGAACCGCTGTTGAATATTTTGCTGCTGCCGGGTACCTACCGACAGTTCTACACAACGGGCGGCGGTCTGCGCTTGGATACCGGATCGCCTCCCGAAGCGGAGGCGGGCACCCAGATTTTTACCCAGCCGCTACCCGGCACAGGCGGCGGGGCCGGCAAAGTCGTTGCGCCAGAGGACGAAGAGGAAAAAAATGAACCCTAACCAGGCGCGGGTGGCCGAAAGCATTCTCGATACCGTCGGTTCGACGCCGCTGATCCGACTCAATCGCATCGCGCCACAGGATGGCTGTGCCATCTACGGAAAGCTGGAGTCGCGCAATCCGGCCGGCAGCGTAAAAGACCGCATTGGCATTAGTATGATTCGCGCCGCCGAGGAAGGCGGACAGCTGCGACGGGGGATGACGATCGTCGAACCTACCAGCGGCAATACGGGCATTGCCTTGGCCATGGCGGCAGCGGCTTTGGGCTATCGCCTGGTGCTGACGATGCCCGAAAATATGAGCGTTGAACGTCGCCTGGTCATGGCCAGCTACGGGGCCGAACTGGAACTGACGCCCGCGGTCGCAGATATGCCGGGGGCCATACGCCGAGCCGAGGAGATCGTCGCCGGTGATCCGGCCAACCACTTTATGCCGCAGCAGTTTCACAATCCGGCCAATCCAGAAACCCACCGGCAAACGACGGCGCGCGAAATTCTCGACGCTACGCAGGGGCAGTTGGATGCGTTTATCGCCGGCGTGGGCACAGGGGGGACCATTACGGGCGTCGGTGCCACTCTCAAGGAGGCCTTGCCCGCCCTGCGCGTCGTCGCGATTGAGCCTGCGCGCTCGGCCGTTCTCAGCGGCCAAAAGGCGGGACTACACGGCATTCAGGGTATTGGCGCTGGCTTTGTGCCCGATGTGTTGGACCGCAGCGTGATAGACGAGGTGATAGCCATAGACGACGACGAGGCGTTTCACTACGCGCGTCGTCTGGCGCGCGAAGAGGGCTTGTTGCTCGGGCCCTCTTCGGGGGCCAATGTCGCCGGCAGTTTGCGCATCGCCCAAACCATGAAGGCTGGGCAGCGCCTGGTGACGCTATTCTGCGATACGGGTTTTCGCTATTTCAGCGTGGAGGGTTTTGTCGAGGCTTCAGCGCAGGAGAAGTAGTTTGCGCGCCTGCTGCAGTTGGCCCACGCGCAGCGAGAGCACATAGACGCCGCTAGAAACGGCATGCCCTCTATTGTCGCGTCCGTTCCAGCGGGTGCGGTGCACGCCCGCTTCAAGGCGCGCATGGAGCAGTTGGCGCACCGGCTGTCCCAACGCGTTGTATATTGCCAACTGGACCGTTTGATTCTCGCTCTCTGCGGGCAGGCTAAAGGCGATTTGGGTTTCGGCGTTAAATGGGTTGGGATAGGTCGGCTCCAGCGCAAAGCGCAGCGGAGCGGAATCGCTTGCGGAAACCGCCGTATCGGCCGCGGGGAAGGTGGGCATCGCAACAGCGATGCCGCGCGGCTGCACGCCGGCGCTGTACTGTCCGATGCGCTCGTCTCCATCGCCGTCGATCAGAATGGTTTCATCGGAAAACTCGTTGGTCACGAATACGCGCTTGCCGTCCGGCGAGAAGGAGATACCGCGCGGGTTTTCGCCGACCGATAGCTGGGCTCGCACCCGCAGCGTTTCGACGTCGAGAATCAGCAGTGCTCCCTCGTCATGTGCCGTCATGTAGAGTGTATTCCCGGCTGGGTTGAGTGCGATGGCGAAGGTGCCGGCCACGGGGAGTTCCACCTGTCGGGTCACGCGCTCGCTTTCGGCGTCGATGACCGTCAGCTCATTTGCGCCCATGTTGGCCACGTAGAGCGTGCTGCCGTCATCGCTGATGGCCAGCGAGCGCGGCTGCGAGGCTACGGCGATGCGCGATTGCACCGCGCCTTGCAGATCCATGACCAGCACGCGGTTGTTGGCCAGGTCGGTCGCAAAGAGTTTGTCGCTGCTTGCGGCCATGCCGTAGGGCCCCCTCTCGATCCCGGAAATCCACACCGTGCGCGCCGAAGCCGATTCCACATCGACGAGGGTGAGTGCCCCTGCGCCTGAGTTGGTCGCGTAGAGCCTGCGGCCGTCCGGACTGAGCGCCATATCGAGAGGTTCAATCGCCGTTTGTATGCGCTGTATTTCCTGGAAGGTCGTCGTGGAAATGACGCTTATTTCATTCGATCCCAGGTTGGATGCGTAGAGGGTGCTTCCATCTCGGCTCAGCAAGACCTGGATGGGCTCGTCGCCAACGGCGATGCGCGCCATTTCGCTGCGCGTCTCTGTGTCGACGACGCTGATTACGTCTTCGCCGCGCAGGGCGGTAAATGCCAACGGTGCTCCGCTTAGCTTAACTACGTCAAATCCCAGCCATTGTCCCTCACTGGGAAAAAAGGATTGGGCCACGCTGTCGTTGCGCGCTTCGATGCGGTACTCGACGCGCGTGCCGGCCGGTTGGCCGGGGATTTCAGCGGAAAAGAGGTCGTCGGCCTCTGCGCGCATGGCGATTCGACGGGATGCTGCAGCGCCGTCGATGCGATAGTGCAACCATATCTGGTCGGCGTAGAGGACCTGCATGCGAATGGCGTAGGGACCGGCGGTATCTGGGGTATTGGCCGCTAGACCATAGGGTTCTACGCTGGGATAGCCAGGCCGCGTAAATCCCGTGACAAAATCGATGGGGGCCAGGGTTTGCCCAGCGGCTACATCGAGAATGTAGGCCAGGTTTTCGTCGCGGCTGTTATCGTAGTACTCCTCTGCAAATCCAGTGGAAAAGTTGGTGAAGACACCGCCGAAACTCTCCTCGTCGATTGCGCCTTCAATGGTGGATAGGAGGAGTCGGTAGCGGCCCGGAGTTAGCCCGTCGAGTTGGTAGGCACCCCCGCGTCCATCGTAGGCGCCTGAAACCGCGCTATACTGCGCTCTCGTCTCGAGATTGAGGGCGGTGATATGGGTGCCGAAGAGCCCGTTGCCGCCGATATCGCTGACCGTGCCGCCAATGCTGCCGACGCTGAGCGGATATGTGCTGGTCGGGTAGAGAAAGCTAATGCCGGCTATATCGTCGGCTTCGAGGCTTTGCCCTAGGCCGGGGCCATCGCCGCGATTAAAGGGATTCATCGTCGGTCGCACGCTGGCTGGACCGTCGAGCGGGGTGTGTTCCAAGCCGAGCAGGTGGCCGATTTCGTGCACGGCAACGTCCTTTAGATCGACCCGTCCGACCGTGGGCGTCGACGGCCCCGAAAAGCGGAAGTCGCGCCCGTTGAATATGATGTCGGCATCGACAATTTCTCCCGTGAGCGCATCGGAATTGATGCGCGTTACGGCGATGATGCCCGATCCCTGCGGAACCTGGAGAAAGGCGTTGGTCTCGTCAAAGTAGACCAGGTTGCGGCGGTCGCGCCGACTGGGTGTGCGCGCGGATGTTTCGCCTAGATCGGAGAAGGCGACGCGTGACCCCGGCACATCTTCCCAGATTTGAAAGCTCTCGCGCAGCAGGCGGTGTGCTTCCTCTGGGGGCATATCGTCCGATCCGGCGCTAAACAGGACAAAGGGAATGCGTTCTGGGGTGCGCCAGACCTGCTGAACGGGCCCGGAGTCGCCTTGAAACGTTTGGATGAGGAACGCCGCGCTTGGTTGGGCAAGGGAACAGCACAGCGCGAGGAGTGCCCAAAGCCTAATGCGCATCGCCTTGAACCCCTGCCAGCGCGCGCACGCGGTTGAGAAAAAGGCGCAGGTCAGCGCCCTGAACGGGCTCGATGCGCCCGGCCGGCTTCGCGACTGCATTGCGCATAGTCAAGCCCTCTAGTCGCTGGTACACGCGCGCGGCGCTGTCGATACTGCGTTCAATGCGGAAGGCGCCCTGGCCCAAGCCGATGGGCCAGGCATGCCCCAATTCGTTTTGGGCGGTGAGAAAGAGAACGCTCTCCGATCCGGAGGCAAAGGTCGGCATACCGGCGATGCGCGATTGGATCCCCTGAAAGAGGCCGCCGGGCAGGTGCAGTTTAATCTGCTGCTGAGAAGGGCCCTTCACGGTTTCGGATACGGCAAATTCGTAGCGCGTATAGACCGCGCCGTTGATCAATTCCGGTTCGCTCTTGAGGCAGGTGACGACGAGGATGCGCGCGGCTTGGCCCGCCAACTGATCCAGGCTAAAGCGCTCGACGGTCGTCGCGTGGATCTGGGCGGTAAAGAGCGAGGTAAGGGCGATGAGAAAGTAGGGCATGGCGGTCCATTTCTCGAGTCAACGCGCTTGCGCGCATGGAGAATATACGCAGAAATATGCACCGTGCACGCGGCGACGTGTGTACTACAGCACTGCAGACTGTCCGTTGGCGCAAAAGTTGCCCGGTTGCCACGACAGGAGGAAGAAGGGAAAGCAAATTATTGCGAGCGGTGGGTCAACTCGGGGACGATCTAAACCGGCCCATTTGTATACAAACTGGTCCATTTAAATGCAAATGCGGGGGACTGCAAGGTCGGCCGTACCCCCTGCGTGCAGTTGACTGACATTCACGTTTACGTTAATATAAAACAACACTGTGGTATGCCCTTTTAGTGAAGAAGATGAACTCATGATGCAAATTGGCGATCTGGCAGGTCGAGCAGGGGTCACGACGCGCACCATCCGCTATTATGAGGAATTGGGCATTGTTGAACCTGAGGAACGCACCGAGGGCGGATTTCGCCTCTATTCCGAGGCGCAGCTGCGTCGCTTAAAGATCATACAGGGCCTTAAAGAGCTCGGATTCGAGTTGGAGCGCATCCGCGAGCTGTTCAGCTTGAAAGAGTGCAGCAAAACGGGCGGTGAACTCGCCACATCACTGGTCGAACACCTGCGCTGGCAACAGGAGGAGATTGATGCGCGCATCGCGCACTACTCAAAAATGAGAGCGCGCAATGACAAGGCCATCGATATTCTCAAGGGATGTCTCTGCTGCGACAAGCGTATTGTTGAACGGGACTGCCATCACTGCGGCGTGTACTGTCAGCACGATGAGGTGCCCGACGTAATCGAATCGTCCATATTTGAGAAGTGAGAACGCGATGCCGAAGCTCGTGGGGGATCTTCTGGGGAAGGAATGCGGTATGGTTATTGTCACGGATGCAGCCGCTGAAAAAATCAAGACGCTGATTGCCAAAGAGGGCGATGCGCACAGCGGTCTGCGCATGGGCGTCATGGGTGGGGGATGTTCCGGCTTTCAGTACAAGCTGGAATTTGCCGCCGAGAGCGGCGATTTGGACCACATCTTTGAAACAAAAGGCGTAAAGCTATTTATCGACATGAAGAGCAGCCTCTACCTGAACGGCGTGACGCTCGACTATCACGATGGGCTGATGGGCGCGGGGTTCAAAATCGAGAATCCCAACGCGCGCACGACGTGCGGCTGCGGCGAGTCGTTTAGCGCCTGAAGCGCATCGGGCGTGCACCCACCTACCATTTACATGGACAACCTGGCGACGACGCCGGTTGACCGCCGCGTCCTCGACGCCATGCTGCCCTATTTCTCCGAGCAGTTCGGCAACGCGTCGAGTGCGACGCATGCCCTAGGCAACGATGCGGCGATAGCCGTGGCGCAAGCCCGTTGTCAAGTCGCCGCACTCCTCAACGCACGCGATCGAGAAATCCTCTTCACTTCGGGTGCAACCGAAGCCAATAATCTGGCGTTGAAGGGCGTCGCCGAGCAGGTCGGCGGCGGCCATATTATCACTGCCAAGACCGAACACAAAGCCGTGCTCGACACCTGTAAGAGTTTGGAACGGCGCGGTTTCAGCGCGACGTATCTCGATGTGGACCGGCATGGCTGCATCGACATAGACGCGTTGGAGCGGGCCATTTCCGACGAGACGATTCTGGTTTCCCTGATGGCGGCTAATAACGAAGTGGGCACGCTGCATCCGCTGGAAGCCATTGGCGCGCTTTGCAAGGCGCGCGGCGTGCTTTTTCACTGCGATGCGGCGCAGGCTGTTGGAAAAATTGAAATAGACGTCGAGGCGCAGGGTATCGATCTATTGTCCCTATCGGCGCATAAGTTTTACGGACCCAAAGGGGTTGGCGCGCTGTATGTGCGCTCGCGCTCGCCGCGCGTCCGCCTCTGTCCCCAGCAGGATGGCGGCGGTCAAGAGCGCGGTTGGCGCGCCGGCACGCTCAACGTGCCTGGGATCGTCGGCCTGGGTATGGCCTGTCAACTCGCTGCAGCCGAATGGCCAAGCGAGGCAGAGCGCCTGATAGCCCTGCGCTGCCGATTGCGTGCGGGCCTGTCGAGGGTGTTATTAGGGGACGAGTTGAACGGCCATGAAAGCCGGCGTTTGCCCGGCCATTTAAGCCTTAGCTTTGGCCGGATCGACGGGGCGGAATTGCTGGCCAAGTTGCGGGGGATTGCCCTGTCGTTGGGTGCGGCGTGTTCATCCGATTCGCCGACGCCTTCGCACGTTCTGGCCGCTATGGGATTCGATGATATGCGGGCGCGTTCGACGCTGCGCTTTGGCCTCGGTCGCTTCACCACAGAGCGCGAAGTCGACTGCGTTGCAGAGCGCGTCGCCGCGGCCGTCGAACACCTGCGCGGTGCAGACCTCGATCTGCGCCCGTCGAATGGAGTGGATAAAACAGCGGTAGTTTAAGGATCATCGGGAGGAGGAAATATGAGCGTGACGTCGAGTCAGCTTCTCAATCAGGTCAAGCAAAGCATTGCCGAAGTAACGGCGACCCAAGTTCAGCAGACCCTCAAGGACGGCAAGGACGTCCACATTGTGGATGTGCGCGAGCGCGACGAGGTGATGGACGGCTATATTCCCGGGGCGGCGCTAATCCCGCGCGGCTTTCTCGAACTCAATATCGAGGAAGACGTGACGATGAACCGGGAGGCCGAAATCGTGCTCTACTGCGCCGGGGGCAATCGCTCAGCGCTAGCGGCGCGCGATCTGGCATTTATGGGCTACACCAACGTGAAGTCCATGATCGGCGGTTTCAAGGGATGGAAAGATGCCGGCTACGATTTTGAGCAGGGGGGGCTGCTGTCGGAGGAAGACATGCAGCGCTATGCGCGCCATATCATTTTGCCGGAAGTTGGTGAGCAGGGCCAGCAGAAATTGCTCAAAGGTCGCGTGTTGTTGGTTGGCGTCGGCGGCTTGGGATGTCCCACCGCGCTCTATCTGGCTGCGGCGGGTATCGGTCGAATCGGTTTGGTCGATGCCGACGTAGTCGACAAGAGCAACCTGCAGCGGCAAGTGCTCTTTAGCGAATCGGATGTCGGCCGTCCCAAGGTCGAGGCGGCGCGCGATCGCTTACTCGGATTAAATCCCGGCATTGACGTGCGCACGCACTACGAATTGCTTACGTCGCACAATATCTACGATGTGATGGCCGATTACGACATCATCGTAAACGGCTGCGACAACTTTCCGACGCGCTATTTAGTCAACGATGCGGCCGTATTGACGGGCAAGCCAGTAGTCGACGGCAGCATCTTTCGCTTTGAAGGTCAGGCGACGGTTTACATGCCCGGCGATGGTCCGTGTTATCGCTGTCTCTATCCAGAACCGCCACCGCCCGGAGAAGTGCCGAGCTGTGCCGAGGGCGGCGTTTTGGGCGTGCTGCCCGGCACGGTCGGGCTGATGCAGGCGACGGAGGTAATTAAGCTGGTCTTGGGCGAGGGTAAGCTGCTGATCGGGCGCGTGCTGCTTTACGATGCCATGGATATGAAGTTTCGCGAGCTAAAACTGCGCCGTGACAGCGAGTGTCCTGTATGCGGTGACAATCCAACGGTCACGGAGCTGATCGACTACCAGCAGTTTTGTGGGTTGCCTTCGCACAGCGAGGCAGCGGGTTGATTTAAATCGCGCATAACCCGATATTTTTTGGGCGTCGATCCCGGGATCGACGCCCATTTTTTTGTCGTATGGACCGTATTCATTTCCTCCCGCGGAGCGATGTATGCCGATTGGCGCAGATCTTGAACTTTTGCTGCAATTGACCGATATCGATGAGGTGGATCCCACCCTAGATTGGACCGATATATTTGCCAATAAAAATCCAGTAGAAGTGGAGATTGGCATCGGCAAGGGGCGCTTTTTAATCGATTCGGCTCAGCGCCGTCTCGACGTAAACTTCGTCGGCGTCGAATGGGCGATGAAATACCTGCGCATGGCCCATGCTCGCTGCATGCGTCGGTCGTTGGAAAACGTGCGTTTTGTGCGCGCCGACGCGCGCGAATTCGTCGAGTTTTTCATTCCTACGCGTTCGGTGCAAGCGTATCATATATACTTTCCCGATCCCTGGCCCAAGAAGCGCCATCACAAGCGTCGCTTGTTCAATCGCGACTTTCTCGCCGAAGTGGAGCGCACGCTGATGCCCGGTGGCCATCTGTGGCTGGCCACCGATTTTGTCGAGTATTTTGACGTCATACTCGAAGTGTTGGATGAGAGCGACCATTTGCGCGCGGTGGAGGCCGAATGGGATGGGGCAAAGACCAATTACGAGGAAAAGTACATCGCCGCCGGCAAGCCCATCTACCGCCGCGTATTGGCATATTCGCCCGATTAGCAAGGGCCGATAGGGACCTCCCGTAGAAGGGGGGTCCCATTTTTTCATCCCCAATGAGCACAAAATAGTGTCATTAATACACTTATCTGTGTGCACATGGGCGAAAGGGCGATCACGGCGTGAAAAAATCTCCTATCTAGCTGATAAAATTATGCTTGACAGCTATAACTAAAAGTGAGATAATTGAGAAAGTGGTGTAAAAGGGTGTAGTAGGGTGTGTTGCGGTTGGCGGTGTAATTCAGGACTAAGGGTCTGATAATGGAGCAATTTCTCGGCGAATACGATGTGCCAGTGGATGAGAAGGGGCGCATATTTGTTCCAGCTGAGTTTCGGCGCAAACTGCCTGCCGCGGCCGATAGCACCTTTGTCGTCGTGCGCGGCTACGACCACTGTCTGACGGCTTATCCTCAACACGTGTGGGAAGAAACGGCGAAGAAACTCATGCGCCTCCCGCAGACAGAGCGGCGCAATCGCGTATTCATACGCGCGATGCTGTCGCAGGCTGCCGAAGTAAAAATGGACCGACAGGGCCGCGCCGGCATTCCGCGCAAGCTGTTGGGTCGCGCCGGTATTGGCGAGCACATGGTGGTGATTGGTGCGCTGGACAAATTGGAATTTTGGAATCCAGATGACTGGCACAAGTTCATGGAAGAGGCCGACGAGGGTATGGAAGCGGCGGCCGAACATCTCGACCTATAGCGGACAGTGAATTCTAGGCTATGTCATATCACGTTCCCGTGCTGTGCAATGCGGTTGTCGAGTATCTGGCCATTGAGCCCGGTGGAATCTACCTCGATGCGACAGCCGGCGGGGGCGGGCACAGCGCTGCCCTGTTGCACGCGCTGGACAGTGGTGCGACGGTATGGGTTGTCGACCGCGACGCCGATGCCATCGAACAGGCAACGCGCACGCTGGCAGGAGACGAGCGCGCGCGGGTTCGACGGGCCAGCTTTGCCGAATTGGGTGCTCTGTTGGAGGCCGAAGGCGTGTGCAACCTCAGCGGGGTGCTGTTTGACCTGGGGGTTTCGTCGCACCAAATCGATGCGGCGCACAGGGGGTTTAGCTACCGGTCGGCGGGGCCTTTAGATATGCGAATGGATTCGACTCAGGGGAGGACGGCGGCCGATATTATCGGAGCGGCTTCGGAGAAAGAACTATTGCAAATCGTGCGCGATTTCGGCGAAGAGCGCCGTGCCGGAGCGGTCGCTAAGAGCATCGTGCGCATGCGGTCGGGAGCGCCGCTACAGACCACCGACGATCTGCGTAGGGCAGTGGAAAATACGCGTCCACAGATGCTCAACAAAACGCTGGCGCGCGTTTTTCAGGCTTTCAGAATTGCCGTCAACGGCGAGTTAGACCAACTATCAGATGGGCTTGCTGCCGTCGCTGGTCGTTTGGCGGTGGGGGGGCGTCTAGCCGTCATCGCCTATCATTCGCTCGAAGATCGCCTCGTCAAACAGGGCCTGGCCGAACGCATGCGCGGGTGTATTTGCCCTCCTCGCATGCCGGTGTGCGCATGCGGGCGAAAGCCCGAATTTGCCAAAGTCGATCGCGGTCGCATAAAACCTAGTGCTGATGAAATTGCCAACAATAGCAGGGCGCGCAGCGCCGTTTTGCGCGTATTCGAAAAAATAGAGGAATGTGCATGACGCGTGATGTTCGTAGATTCAACCATTCTTTTCGATGCGGCCGCGGGGTCGCTCTGATCGGCCTGTTGATCGGCGCTATGCTCTTTCGCGTATGGCAAAAAGTCGAAGTAGCGGCTATCGATCGGCAGTATTGGGAGGCGCAGCAGATGATGGATGAACTGGGCCACGAGCGAACAAAGCTCATGGCTGGCATTGCCTTCAAAAAGAAGTTAGAGATGATAGAGCACGTCGCCGTGGGACAGATTGGTATGGTCTACGCCAGGGGGAGTGAAGCGGTGGCGGGTCATTGGACGGCAAAAGACATCGACTGATGATCGACAGTCGGCGACAGGCGACCTGGTGTGGTCCGCGGCGGTTGCGCATTGCCGCCTGCTTTGGCCTGCTCTTTTGGGCGGTGCTGGCCGGCCGTCTGGTGCAGGTGCAAGGCGTGCTGGGGACGGCCTATGCCGAGCGCGCCCACGACCAATACGTGCGGCGCACGGCCTTGGAAGCGCGCCGCGGTAGCCTGTTGGATCGCCGCGGCACCGAAATGGCCACCGACGTCAAAGCGCGGTCGTTTTACGCACGCCCCGATCGCGTCGAGGATCCACAGGCTGTTGCCCAATTTTTTGCGCGGCTGAGCGGCGCAAATGCTGCGGCGCTCGCCGATCAACTGAGCAGCGAGCGCCCCTTTGTTTACCTGGTGCGCCAAATAGACGGGGATGGGCTCAGCGCCCCGGCCGATTCCTTTGCCGGCGTATACAGCCACAGCGCAACGCGGCGATTTTACCCGTTAGGGCCGCTGGCCGGACAGCTCTTAGGGCACACGGATATTGACAATCGAGGTCGCGAGGGCATCGAACGCTCCTTTGACGACCAACTGCGCGAGATGGACGGGGCGATGGTCTCCTACGTCGATGCGCGCGGCCTACAGGTGCCCGGTCGCGTCCAGGCGCAAGACCAGCCGCAGGACGGCCGCAGCATGGTCGTTACAATAGATGCCCTCTATCAGAGCATACTCGAAGAAGAACTCGCGCGCACAGTAGACGAAGTGGATGCCAATGGGGCAATGGGCGTGGTGCTCGACCCCCATAGTGGTGAAATTCTGGCGATGGCCAACGTTCCCCTATTCGATCCGAATAGAGCGGGCAGGTCGACGGCCGCGCTGCGGCGCAATCGGGTCATAGCCGATGCCTACGAACCGGGTTCCACCTTCAAGGTCATTGCGGCCGCTGCAGTGCTGGAAGATCGTTTGGCGCGCACGCACGACCGCGTCGATTGCCAGCAGGGGATTTTGAAGTTGGCCAACGGCGAGGTGATCCGCGATATCGCCCCGCACGGCGAGTTGAGCTTTGCCGAGGTGATCGAAAATTCCAGCAACATCGGCTTGATAAAGTTTGCGCGCCGACTGCCGCGCGCGCGTTTTTACCAGTACATCCGCAGCTTTGGCTTTGCCTCGCGCAGCGGAGTAGAACTGCCGGCTGAAAGCAGCGGTCTATTGCAGCGAGTCGATGGCTGGTCCGAGCGCTCGTTAGAGACCATTGCCATCGGTCAGGAAATCAGCGTTACGGTGCTGCAGCTGGCACAGGCCTATGCGGCCATTGCCAACGGTGGAAAGCTGATGGCGCCGCAAATCGTTAGGGGATATGCCGGGGAAGATGGCCGGATTATCGATGCGGCTGTCCCGGCAGTCGTGCGGCGCGTAATCGGCGAGGAAACGGCCGCTGTGATGCGGCGGATATTGCGCGGCGTCGTCGATAGCGGCACGGGCCATCGCGCGCAAATTGCAGGCGTAACGGTTGCCGGGAAGACGGGTACGGCACAGAAGGCCGCCGCCAACGGAAGCGGGTACGATCCCGACGCGAGTATTGTCTCATTCGCTGGTTTCCTGCCCGCCGAAAAACCGCGCTATGTATGTGTTGTCGTCGTCGATGAACCGCGCAAGGATAAATGGGGTGGGAGCGTTGCCGCGCCGACCTTCCAGCGCGTTATGGAGCGCATCGTCCATCTACCGGGAGGGCTGCTGGCTCACGCACCTATGGCCGGTCCCGTGCCGGCGACGATAACGGTGCCCGACCTGCGCGGCATGACGCGGGCTGCAGCTCGTCTAACGGCGCGGCTGCGCGGAATGGAGGCGGTCGCCGAGGGGGGTGGAACCGTCGTCGTGGCTCAGCGGCCTGCACCTGGAGAAGAAGTCCTCGTCGGCGTCGACATTCGCTGTCAAATGGGAGAAGACCTGTCCTATATGGATGGCGCGCAAGAGTTGCAAGGAAGGCAGGCGCGTTTGTTCGAAGCTATGGAAGCGACGCCACCGATTTCGCGCAAGAGGCTCTAGTTGAGGCTGAGCCAATTGCTCGAAGCCTTGCCTGAAGCGGTCGTAACAGGCCCCGTGGACGGCGTCGTTGGCAAACTGTGCAGCGATTCCCGCCTAGTCGAGAAGGGGGATGTCTTTGTCGCGCTGCGCGGTGGCCAGCAGCAGGATCGCCATCGCTTTGTCGACGATGCCCTCGGGCGCGGTGCCAGTGCCGTCGTCGTCGAAGAAGAAATACAATGCAGTGCTACGCGCATCGTTGTCGCTAGTTGTCGGGCCGCGCTGCCGCGCATGGCGCGCCAATTCTACGGAGCTCCGGGTGATTCAATGCTCAATATTGGCGTCACTGGCACCAACGGTAAAACGACGACAGCCTACGTAGTGAGCGCGCTGTTGAGGGCTGCCGGCGTGCCGTGCGGTTATCTGGGCACGCTGGGTTGCGGTGGCGATGAGCCATTAGAAAAAATGCCCAATACAACGCCGGAGGCCGATGTGCTGCAGCGCTGTCTGCGCCGGCTCGTCGACGAGGGCATGCGCGCCGCCGCCCTTGAAGTGTCGTCGCACGGATTGGCTCTTCAGCGCGTAGATGGCATCGATTTTAACGTGGCGATATTCACTAATATAACGCGCGACCACTTAGATTTTCATGGCGATTTCCCCAGCTATCTGGCTGCAAAGTCGCTGCTATTTGAAGGCTTGAAAAGCGATGCATTTGCGCTGCTTAATGGCGACGATCCCCATGCCGCTGACTTAGCTGAACGCACGGATGCACAGGTTGTGCGCTATGGGTTGAGCGAGGACGCCGACTGGCACCCGTTGGCAGTGGATATGCGCTGCGACGGCATGAAAATGCAGATCGCGTCACCCGGTGGACCGTTTTTTGTCGAGACGGCCCTTACTGGGCGCTTCAACTGTTATAATGTCACCGCGGCGCTGGCGGCGGCGGCTCTCTTGGGCATTGAGCGCCAGGCGCTATGCGATGGGTTGCGATCGATAAGGGGAGTGCCCGGTCGCTTTGAGTCGCTGCGCGAAGGGCAGGATTTTTCCGTCATCGTGGACTATGCGCACACACCCGATGCACTCGAGCGCGCCCTGCAGAGCGCGCGGCCGCTGACCGACGGTAGGCTATGGTGTGTATTTGGCTGCGGCGGTGATCGCGACAGGGGCAAGCGAGCGCTTATGGGACGCGCTGCCGCCCAGTGGGCTGACCGCATTGTGCTCACGTCCGACAATCCGCGCAGCGAAGATCCGGACGCCATACTCGATGAAATTGCTGTGGGCATACCTGGTGGGCTAGTGTTTGAGCGCGAGGTCAACCGGGGCATCGCCATCGAGCATAGCCTGCGTGCCGCCGGGCCGGGAGACGTTGTATTGATTGCCGGTAAGGGACACGAATCCGAGCAGATTCTCTCTGATCGCGTCGTTTCCTTTGATGATCGGGATGTTGCGCGGAGCATTCTCAGATCGCTCGGCAAGGCTAACTAATACCGGCAGAGAGGTATCCATGCACGATGTGCAGTTGGATGAAATTCTACAGTGGACGGAAGCAGAACTTGTTGGTATCTTAGATCGGCCAATTAGACCGTCCGGCGTATCGACCGACAGTCGGAGCACGGTCTCCGGCGAGTTGTTCATCGCCCTGCGTGGCGAACATTTTGACGGTCACGATTACGTAGAAGCTGCGCTTCTGCGCGGCGCCTGTGCCGCGGTAGTAGAGAAGGAATCCGTCGCTCGGTATGCATCGGGAATAGGGCCTTTACTCGTCGTAGACAGTGCCCTAAAAGCCCTCGGCCAGATGGCCGCTCGCTATCGGGCTCGTTTTGATGTACCCGTTATCGGCATTACCGGTTCGTCCGGCAAGACGACGACGAAGGAAATGGTCGCGGCGGTGCTCGGGCATCGCTTCAATGTGTTGAAGACCATTGCCAGCGAGAATAACGAAATAGGCGTTCCGCGCACGCTGCTCAATCTCAACCGGCAACACGAGGCGGTGGTGCTGGAGTTGGCAGCGCGCAAAGAGGGCGATATACATTACCTGTGTACCATCGCCCAGCCTACCATAGGGGTCCTGCTGAACATCGGCAGTGCCCATCTCGAGTTTTTTGGATCTGTAGAGGGGGTGGCCAAGGCTAAAGGGGAGCTCCTGGAGTATCTGGATGAGTCTTTAACAGCTCTCATCAATGCTGATGACCGTGTCGTGTGTCAGGAGGTTTTGAGGACAAAGGGGAGACTCCTGACCTTCGGTTTTCAGTCTGAGAGCACGTTTCGTGGGGAGGGACTCATCTTAGACCAGGAGGGCTGCGGCCACTTCCTTCTACAAACGCATTCCATCGACTTAAAAATCCCCGGTAAACATAACGCCTATAACGCATTAGCTGCTGCCGCTATAGGCGGAATTTTGGGCGTTGAGCCCGGCGATATTCGCCGTGCCCTGTCGGAGTTTAGGCCGGTAGACCGGCGCACGGAAGTCGTGCAGGTGCGGGGGATGACGATCGTCAATGACAGCTACAACGCCAATCCCGGGTCAGTCGGCGCCGCGTTGGACATGCTCTCGGCAATGCGCGGAGGGCGCAAAATCGTCCTGTTAGGCGATATGTTAGAATTGGGTGAGACGGCGCCCCAATTGCATGAAGAAATCGGCGGCAGGGCCGCTGAGGTTGCCGATGTCGTACTCGCAGTAGGGCCGCTCGCTCGGCATATTGCCCGGGGGGCGCGCGCTGCTGGTGCCGCGCAGGTGACGCACTTTGATCTGAAGGAAGAAGCCACAGCCCATCTCAACGCAACGCTAGAACCCGATGACATTCTCCTTGTCAAGGCTTCGCGGGGCATGGGACTGTGGGACGTCGTAGACGCAATCGGCTGAGATTTCCCTAATCTTAGCCCTTATCCATCTGCTCCCACCAGATGGTCCCTTTGTTCCAAGTTTGACTAGGCCGTAGTCCATCCCACGGACTCGCTGCTTGGCTTTCCCCGTTCGAGGCACGGAGAAGCCGCTTCATGTACGCCGTACAGCGTGCTGGAACGCATTTGCTGCTGGTTTGCTTGGTATTGGTCGGGCTTGGACTGGTAATGATTTACAGTGCTAGCTCCGAACTAGCACGGGTGCGCTTTGACGATAGCAGTTTCTTTCTCAAGCGGCAGAGCGCGCGCGCCGCATTGGGCCTAGTCGTGATGTGGGTCCTCTCGCGTGTGCCGCTGCTGGCGTGGGCGCGCTTTTCCCGCTCCATTATGCTGTCGGCCATCGCCCTTCTCGTACTCGTCTTATTTTTTGGCACAGGACCCGCGCAGCGCTGGTTGTCCATGCCGGCCTTCCTAGCGGGCGTAACCTTCCAACCCTCCGAATTTGCCAAGCTGGCTCTGGTCCTCTACCTGGCCGATGTATTGGTGCGCAAAGAAGGCGATCTGCAGGAGTTTAAGCGAGGCCTGCTGCCCCGCCTCGTCGTCGTCGGACTCGTACTCATACTAATCGCGGCCCAGCCCGATTTGGGCACCGCCATAGCCGTCGGCAGCATTGCCATGGTTCTCCTGTGGGTTGGCGGAGTGCAGCCCATGCAGTTGGGGGCTGTGCTGCTTGCTGGCGGCAGCGGCGTGGTGCTTTCGCTGCTCACCTCGCCTTATCAGATGGCCCGCTTGACCAACTTCATCAACGGCAGCGGCGAGGACGCTGGAAACTATCAGGTTACTCAGTCGCTGATCGGCATGGGCAACGGCCAACTTTTGGGCGTGGGTTTGGGCAATAGCATGCAGAAGCTGCAGTATCTGCCCGAGCCGCATACGGACTTCGTATTCGCTTTTGTCGGCGAAGAACTGGGTCTGGTAGGGGCGCTCGGGATCATCGCTCTCTTTATCGCCTTTGCCCTCTACGGACTGCGCATTGCACGCGATGCGGAGGACAGCCACGGCTTCCTGCTGGCGACGGGTATAACGGCCATGATATCTATATATGCGATGCTCAATATGGGGGTGGTTACAGGTATTCTGCCGACGACGGGATTGCCCCTGCCCTTTCTCAGCTATGGTGGCTCGTCTCTGCTGTGGAATATGGCGGGCGTTGGCATTTTAATGGGCGTAGCGCGCCAATCGGCGGGCAGCGGACAGGGGAGACGGCGCCGATGACGCTGGAGCAGCGCTTTAAACACGCCCACCTCGTGGGCATCGGCGGCATTGGAATGGAAGGGCTAGCGCGCCTGCTGCGCGCGCGCGGTCTGCGCGTGACCGGGTCGGATATGGCACCGTCAAAAGCGCTGGGCCTGCTGCGGGAAGATGGTTTCGAGGTGCATGTGGGACACGCTGCGCACCAGATTGGCAATGCCGATCTACTCGTCTATTCGGCGGCCGTCCCCGCCGACAATGCCGAGCGTCAGGTCGCACTTCGACGCGGCATTGCCTGCGCCAGTCGCGCAGAAGTGCTCGGCCAATTGAGCCGCTGGCGGCGCACGGTGGCCGTTGCTGGAACGCACGGTAAAACCACTTCTGCGGCCATGTTGGCGGCCGTTCTGCACCGTGCAGGGCTGCAGCCGGATATCTTGGTCGGGGGATGGGTTGGCGGGCGCGCCCACGCGGAAATTGGGCGCGGCGAATGGCTGGTCGTCGAGGCCGATGAATACGCGCGCAGTTTCTTGGACCTCCACCCCGATGTGGCGCTGGTAACCTGCGTCGAAGCGGAACACCTCGACTATTATGGCACGCTGAGCCAAGTCCAAAGTGCCTTTACTGAGTTCTTGGATCGCTTGCCCTTCTACGGAGTGGCCTTTGTCGGCGGGGACGACTTGGTCGCGGCAGAAATTCTGTCCACTACCCGCCGAGCGAGCCGCACCTACGGCGTTCGGGCCGACAGCGACTTCCGCATTGTCGACGTGGAGCTGAGCCCTTGGGAAAGCCACTTTTCGCTGCTGTGTGAGGGCGCCCAACGGGTCGATTTAGCGCTGCGCGTGCCGGGTTTACACAACGTGCGCAACGCCGCTGGTGCCGCCGCCGCTGCGCACCATATCGGCGTCGATGGGGAATGCATCGCGGCGGCGCTGGCCGAGTTTGAGGGCATTGATCGCCGCTTTCAGTTCAGGGGTGAGGCCGGCGATGTATGGGTGGTCGACGACTATGCGCATCACCCGCGCGAAGTCGGCGTTGCATTGGAAACCGCACGGGGCAGTGGGCGTCGAACCGTAGCTGTGTTTCAGCCCCACCTCTACTCGCGCACGCGCGATTTTGCCGAAGACTTTGCCCGCGAACTATCGGTCGCAGACCGCGTCGTTTTAACCGACGTGTACGCGGCGCGGGAACGCCCTTTGCCCGGCGTTGATAGCCATTTAATTCGAGATGCGATGCGCCATTCGGGCTATGAATGCGTCGACTACGTCGCCGATGTCGCCGATGTCGTGCAGCACTTGGTCGAAGTCTGTCGTCCTGGCGATGTGGTGCTGACGATGGGAGCGGGCAATATCGGTGATATAGCAGGCCCACTAGTTGCAGCACTTGGCGGAGGTCAGCAGTGAAAAAGAAGATCGAGCGCAAAGGGGCGACGCGTCCAATGGTTGCTCGGGGTGGCGAAGCGCGCCGTCGCCGACTCAACTGGAAGCTGGCCTGGATGTTCCTGCCGATGCTGATGCTGGCGACGTTGGCGTGGGGATGGTGGGAGTGGCGCCAATCGGGAAGCTTTGCCCGCCAGTTTGAATTGACCGCTATCGAGGTCAATGGGCTGCGCTTGCTGAGCGGAGAAGACGTGCTGCAGGCGAGCGGATTGGCCATAGGGGACAACGTCTTGGACATCGATTTGCGCGCAGTGGCGCGGCGACTCGAAGATGTGCCGTGGATCAAGCGCGCCGTAGTGATGCGCAAGCCGCCGGATCGCCTTGTCGTCGAATTGGTCGAGCGCCAGCGCATGGCTTGGGTCGCCCTCGAGCACACCTACGGAATTGACGCAGAAGGCGTTTTGCTGCCGGCGCAGCGCCTGGCCAATGAATCGCTGGGCGACTTTGACTTACCGGTTATTTCGGGCATTACCACCGATGTGGATTCGCTCTATCCGGGCATGGTTCTGGCCGATACCTCACACTCCCTGCGCGCAGTGCTGGACTGGTGGCAGCGCGCCAGCGCCGTCGATCCTGAGTTTTGCTTGGGCATTTCCGAAATCGCTGCGCTAAGCGACGAGGGGATTGGTCTGCGCTTGGCCGGCGATGGCTTGGAGGTGCGCTTGCCCTTTGACCGCGTCGACGAGCGCCTGCGCCATCTGAAGCGCATGATGCCGAGAATCTATCGCGAATATCCCAATCCCACCTACATCGACCTGCGCTATGCCGGCCAACTCGTCGTTGGCGGCAAGGAGGAGGGCGCCGGATGAGCGAGGGCGTAAAGCGCGTCGTCGGCCTCGATCTCGGCACGACGAAAATATGCACGGTCATTGCCGAGGTAGAGCCGAAGAAAATGCCGCGCATTCTCGGCTTTGGCAGCTGCCCTTCACAGGGCTTGCGCCGCGGCGTCGTCACCGACGTCGAAAAGACGGTGCAGTCAGTGGAAAAAGCCGTGCGCCAGGCCGAACTAATGGCCGGCATTGCGGTGAAGGAAGTGACCGTGGGCATCGCCGGTGAACACGTCAATAGCCTGAACAGCTCGGGCGTTGTGGCGGTGGCCAGTAGCGATGGGCGCATCACCGAGGAAGATCGCCAGCGGGTGCTCGAGGCAGCTGGCGCGGTAAAGATACCCATCGACCGAGAAGTGCTGCACATCCTGCCGCAGGAGTTTATCGTCGACGGGCGCCGCGATATTGCCGATCCGGTCGGCATGCTGGGCGTGCGCTTGGAAGCGCACGTACACGTAGTATCAGGGGCCGTGACGGCTGCGCAGAATATATGTCGCAGCATTTTGCGCGCGGGGTTGGAAGTGCGCGACATTGCCCTCGAACCGCTGGCTTCTAGCGCCGCGGTCCTCGACGCCGACGAGCGCCATATGGGGGTTTGTCTAGTCGACGTGGGAGGCGGCACGACGGATATGGCCGTATTCGCCCGCGGCGGCATTCGCTACACCGGCGTCATTGGCCTGGGCGGACAAAATATCACCAGCGATGTGGCAATCGGTCTGCGCACGGGATGGCCCATTGCCGAGAAGATCAAGTGCGCCAGCGGCACGGCGGCGCTGTATGCGGTGGGCGAGGACGAGACGGTGGAAGTGCCGGGCGTGGCGGGTCGCCCACCCCAGCGGGTCGCCCGCCGCCTATTGGCCGATATCATCGAGGCGCGCATGGAGGAGATCTTCGTGCTCGTGCGCGACCAACTCGGCATTGCGCGCTTTGAACTGGGTGCGGGCATCGTGCTGACCGGTGGTGGGGCGCTGATGGAGGGAGCGGTTGAACTGGCTGAGCGCATTTTCGAAGTGCCCGTTCGCCTGGGAATACCGGGCGGCGTAGTCGGCATGAGCGATGGCGTCGATAATCCCAGCTATGCCACGGCTGTTGGTCTGGCTAGACTCGCCGGTGAGCGCAGCGAGCCCGGCCAGTGGCTCAAGGAGGAAAATTTAGACGAAGCGGGGTTTGAAGCAGTATTCGGGCGCATGAAAGAGTGGTTCCAAACCTGGGTCTGAGCGCGGCTTGTACGCATTCAGACACACCTTAGCGAGGAGATCTGCTATGAGTTTTAAAATCGTTGACAATGAACGCAAAGCGCGCATCAAAGTCGTGGGCGTAGGCGGTGCGGGGGGCAACGCCATCAACCGCATGATTCAATCGGGTATGAACGGCGTAGAATTTATCGCCATCAATACGGACGCCCAGGTCCTGGAGACGTCTTCGGCTGACGCGTGCATATGTATCGGCGATGGCGTGACGCGCGGTCTGGGGGCCGGTGCCGATCCCCAGGTCGGACGTCAGGCCATCGAGGAAGATCGCGACAAGGTAGCCGAGCGCCTAGCCGATGCCGACCTCGTCTTTATAACGGCGGGCATGGGAGGAGGAACCGGCACTGGGGCCGCCCCGGTGGTGGCCGAAATCTGCCGCGATCTGGGGGCGTTGGCGGTGGGCATTGTAACGGAGCCCTTTGTCATGGAGGGATTTCCGCGCATGCGCAATGCGCACACCGGCTTGAACGAATTACAGGAGCGTGTCGATACGCTCATCACCATCAAAAACCAGCGGCTGTTGAGCATCTGCGACCGCGATACGACCTTGGATCAGGCTTTTTTCCAAGCCGATGAAGTGCTCATGCAAGCCACGCGCGGCATTGCCGATTTGATTACAATTCCCGGCATGATCAACCTCGACTTCAACGACGTAAAGACGATTATTTCGCAGGGGGGCGATGCGATTATGGGCGTCGGCACGCACAAGGGCGAAAACCGCGCCGTCGAAGCGGCGCGCAAGGCCATTCAGAGTCCGCTCTTGGAAGACGTGTCTATTCACGGTGCCAAGGGCGTGCTCATTAATATCGCCGCCGACTCCAATTTGACCCTCTTTGAAGTCAACGATGCGATGTCGCTGATCTACGAAGCGGCTGGGCAGGAGGCCAATATCATTTTTGGCACGGTGAAAGACGATCAAATGCTCGATGAGATTAGCGTTACCGTCATTGCAACGGGCTTTAATCTCAGCAGCGAAAGCCGGGTGAGTCCGTCCGTTCCCCAGCGCGAAAAGCAAGTCGCTGAAGCGTCGAGTGAAGCACCGGGCGTGCGCACGCTCGATCCCCAGTTGAACGTGCCGGCACACACGCGCCGTCGCTCCTTGGCCGCTGAAGGGAACAGTTCATCTGCGGCTAGCGGGGAGAATTTGGATATTCCCACGTTTCTGCGGCGAAAGTTGGGTTAAGCGCGATAGGATGGAGATTGCGCACCGACGCCGATGGAGTATATTATCGGCTGTAAATAGTTGATCCGTTGCAGTTTAAGAGCAATTGGCTACGGGGCCACTACCCGGTTGAGTGCTGGGCCGTGCCACCGTCGGCGGATTGAAAACCAGAAACCTCCACGATGGGATAAAGAGACCAATTGGCAAACAGAAGTCGCATTTCAAAACTCTTGTCGCTCATGCTGCGCCACAAGCCCGACGAGTTTGGCTTGGAAATTGACACCTATGGCTACGCGCCGGTCGACCAAGTGCTGCAGGCTCTGCAGGAGCGCTATGACGACGCTACAGAGGGTGATTTAACGGCGTTGGCCAACGATCCAACTCAGCGCCGCTTCGAAATAAACGAGTACGGGATTCGCGCCCTGTATGGACACAGCTTCTTCGTCGAAATGGACGGCGAGCCAATGAATCCACCGCCGGCTCGCCTCTACATGGGCACCACGCGCGCCGCAGCGCGCGACTTTGCCCGCGAGGGCATCACTTCGGGAGACCGCTACTACGTGCACCTCTCGCTCGACCAGGACACGGCCGCCTCGCGCAGCCACGAGAAGAGCGGTCCGCTCGTGGTGGAAATCCTCGCGGATAAGGCCCACGAGCAGGATATCGCCTTCTTTGCGCGCGGCGAAGTCATCCTGACGGAGGAAATTCCTCCGGAATGCGTCGGCGCGCTGCTGGGAGCAGAAGGCGCGGTGGGCGGCGGTGCAGTTCAAGCCGACGAGCCGACGTCGTCGCCGGCCGGTCGCGATCAGGCCGTCACCTACGGTCGCAAACCGCGCTTTGTAACGCGTTAATTCTCTCAGGCTGATTTATGGCCCAGTATGAAGTAACCCTGCGCGACTATTGGCGCATCCTGCGCCGTCGCAAGGGGATTGTGGTTTTTACCGCCTTCTTACTGGGCTTTTTCAGTTTCATCCTTGCCACCCTCTGGCAGCCCATCCCCGTCTATACCGCTGCGGCCAAGGTCCAGCTAATCTCCAACGAGCAAAACGTAGCCAATATGTACCAGGTCTATTCGGGTGGCGACGATCTGGAAACCCAGATGTCGGTCATAACGAGCTACCCGTTGCTCAAAAGGGTTATCCGCGAACTGAGGATACCGGCTGAGACGGAGGACGACACGGCGCGGGCCATCATCGATCTGCAGGATCGCCTCGATATTGATCAAGAGGGCTACGCCAAGATCCTGCTGGTCAAAATCGACGATACCGACCCCGAGCGCGCCGCCGAGATCGTCAATACGGTGTCCCAGGTTTTCAAGGAATACAGCGACGAGCAGAAAAACCAGCAGTCCGACGACCATTTGAACTTCGTCAACGGACAACTGCTGGGAGCTAAGGATTCGCTGCGCGTCGCAGAGGAGAACGCCCGGCGCTACCGCGAAGAGAACGATATCGTTTCCATCGATGCTGAGGCGAGCATGATGCTGGGGCAGATCGCCGACGAACGCCGCAACAAGGTGCAACTCGAACAGGTGATCAATGCGGTCGGCGGCATGATGCGCGAAATCGAAGGCGGTCAAGAGCTTTCGCAGCGCACGCTGCAGGGCGTCAGCCGGGAGCAAGTCGGCGACGCGTTTATGCTCTTTGCACAGCAGCTCAACGCCCTGCGCTTAGATCGCGATGGGCTGCTCGTCCAATTTACCGAGAATCATCCGGCCGTGCGTCAGGTGCAGGCCAAGATCGACCTGATGGTCGAGAATATGGCCAACGAACTGCGCCAACGCCGGCTGAAGGTGCAGGACGATTTGCAGTCGGTTGATGGACAGTTGGCTGCGCTACAGGAGAAATACAGCAACCTGCCGGCGCGCGGTCTCGAACTCGATCGGCGCGAGCGCGAAGTCTATTTGCGTCAGGAGATCGTCGAGGCCCTCGCCGGTGAGTACGAGCAGGCGCGCATGCGGGCCGCCGATCGCGTCGAAACGGCGAAGGTTTTGCAGCGGGCGCTGGTTCCGACCTTGCCGAACAATCCGCAGAGCCCGGTGCAGCGCGGCGTGCTCGGCATGATCCTGGGTTTGGTCTTGGGCATCGTCTTTGCCGTTGTTGCCGAGACGCTCGACACCTCCATCGGCACCATCGAAGATGTGCAGGAGTATACGGGGGCCAAAGTCGTTGGCGTCGTTCCCTTTATACGCGCCGAGAGCGTAGCCGAGTCGATGGAGCGGCAGGGGTATGATATCGAGAACGAGCGCATGCTGCAGCGCATGGCGCAGCTGGTCGCCTATTTCGACCCGCAGTCTACGCTGGCCGAAACTTTTCGCACGCTGCGCACTAATATCGAATTCGTCACGGCAGAAAAGGGCGATAAAACGCTTCTGGTAACGAGTTCGACCAGCGGTGAGGGAAAGAGTACGGTCATGGCAAACCTCGCCATGACGATGACTCAATTGGGCAAGCGCACGCTGCTAGTCGACTGCGATCTGCGCAAGCCAACGGTGGCCCGCATGTTTGGGCTCGACAAAGAGCCGGGGCTGGCCGAGGTCATCGTGGGCAATTACCACTGGCGCGAGGTCATTCGCACGGTGACCGATATCGTCACCGGCGGCATGGGCATGGAAAACCTGATGCAGACGCAGGGCATCAGCAACTTGCACATCATCACTAGTGGATCCATTCCGCCCAATCCCGCCGAACTGCTCAATTCCAGCCGGATGGACGACTTTATTGGCGAAGTCCGAGAGGTCTACGACATCGTCCTCTTTGATGCGCCGCCCATACTGCACGTAACCGATGCGGCCATTCTCGGCAAGAAGGTCGATGGCGCGCTGATGCTCTATAAGGCAGGCGATATTCCCCGCACCTCGCTCAAGCGCGCCGTAAACTTGCTCAACAGCGTTGGAGTCGATTTGCTGGGTATCGTGCTCAATGGAATTCGCGCCGAGACCAGTTCGGACTATTACGACTTCGGCTACAATTCCTACTACTCCTATGGCAACGAAGATGGTCGAGAGTCGTTGACGTGGATGGAAAAGGCGCAGGAGTATCTTTTTAAACGGCACAGAGACGATATCGCTTCAGACGATGACGACGACGACGATGGAGAAGATGGCGGTGCCGGATACGATCCCCTCCTGACGGGTAGGATACGAGGAGAACCGGAGGAAGCCGAAGAGCGGGAGGATAAATGGGCACCGTGGGCGCGCACCGGAAGCGCGGTACTGCTCGTTTGCGCGGCGCTGGGTTTGCTCTGGCAGAGCGGCCTGTTACAGCGTCCACTCGGCGCGGTCCCTGTCTTCGCGTACTACAATCGGCCGCTTGCCGCCGACGCTCTGGTTGATGGGGTGAGGGGCGGCGAAGCAGACGAGCTGTCAGCCGCTGCACAAGAGGTCGGGAGCGGAGTCGGCGTGGCGACGGCGAGCATGTCGCTCGACCCTGCTGTGGGGATAGATGCCGATGGGCTATCCGATGGACCCACGCGCGCGCGCGCTGAACCGGCGGCCAACGTGGACGACGATAGGGTCTGGTCGCCGATGAGTCCCTACACGCTGCGCATCGGCGCCTATACACCTTCCAGCAAATGGGCGGTGCCCAACTTAAACACGCTGCGCCAGAGCGGTCAGATGGCCTTTCTCGCCCCTCCGACAGCGGGGGACGCGATGGTCCGCCTGATGTCGGGCAGCTACCCCAGTTGGGATGCGGCCTTTCATGATGGGCGCCAGCTGCGCGAGGCGGGCCTGGTCGGCGAGGTCGCGCCGGCCTATCTGCCTTTCGCCCTCGAGCTGGGGCGATTTGCCCGCCAGCCGCAGACGCTGGAGTTTCTGCAGAGCTTGGGTGAAAAGGCGCGGTTTTGCTACGTGCAAGTCGGTTCCGACGGGCTTCAGCGCGTGCTGGCCGGGGCCTTTGAAACTGCAGAGGAAGCCAACGAAGCGGCTGAAGTCATGGCGTTTGGCCGCCCTGCTCGCGTTGGTCGCCGCTGAGCTGGCGGCCTTTTATCTGCCGATTGCTGGCCTATGCCTTCTTCTAAACTGAGCGCCGCATTGGGGGGCGGGCAAACGCTCTTCCTGCTCTTTATCGCATTCTTCACCTTTTGTATGGCAGTGGTTCTCGTAAAGGTGCCGCCTGCGCTGGGCGGCGTGCTCGTCATTGGCTTGGTCGTCTTTATCTCGGCCTTTGTTAGCGCCGATGCTGGAATCTATTTCCTCATTATCTCGATGCTTCTTTCGCCTGAGTTTGGCGCCGGAGGACTGAGCGGCAACGACACTACGTCGAGTCGCGGCGTCACGCTGCGCGCCGAAGATTTCCTACTGGTGCTCTTGGGTTTTGCCTGGCTTGCGCGCACGGCGGTGAATAAGGATCTAGGGCTGATCCGTCCGACGCCGCTCAACTCGGCCATTGGCGGTTACGTAGCCGTTTGTCTACTGGCGACGCTCATCGGTTTTATCACCGGTCACGTGCGCGGCATTAACGGCTTTTTCTACGTGCTAAAATACGTCGAGTACTTCATCGTCTACTTTATCGTTTGCAACAATCTACACAGCCAGAAGCAAATAGAGCGCTTTGTGATCGTCCTGCTAGTAACGGCCTTTATCGTCTGCCTTACGGCGATTGCGCAGATTCCCAGCGGCGGACGCGTTTCTGCGCCTTTCGAAGGCGAGCGCGGCGAACCCAATACGCTGGGTGGTTACTTGATTTTGGTTGGTTCACTCACCGTGGGTTTGGCGCTCAATGTGCAATGCAAAAAAAAGCGACGCTACTTATGGCTGCTGTTGGCCTTTATGATCGTCCCGTTCTTTGCTACGCTATCGCGCGGATCGTATCTCGCGCTGCCTTTTGTCTATGCTGCCGTAGCCTATTTTCGCCGCGGCCAGCGCCTGCGCATGATCGTCCTATTGATCATCCTGTCGCTGATTGGCGCGGTGCTAATGCCTCGCACCGTAGTCGACCGAGTAAGCTACACGTTTAATCAGGGCTATACGCAGCAGAAGAAAAAATCGATCGGTGGAGTGGAATTGGACACGTCCACGAGCGAGCGACTAGCCAGTTGGGAGAACGCGCTTAGCGATGGGTTGAGCAGCCCCCTATGGGGTTTTGGCGTGACCGGGTACGGCTTTCTCGATGCGCAGTATCCGCGCATATGGGTCGAGACGGGGCTGCTGGGTTTAATGTTTTTTTTCTACATGATACACAGAGTGTACGGCGAATCTATGCGCCTCTATCGGGAGACCTCCGTGCCGCTCTACCGCGGTTTGGCGATGGGGTTAATCTGCGGGTTGGCCGGTCTTATGATACATGCGTTGGGCACCAATACTTTCATTATTGTGCGCATTATGGAGCCTTTCTGGCTGCTGTGTGGAATAGTCGTATCGGCGCATAAGATCGAAAGGGAAGACGGCGCTGACTCCGACGCTGTAGAGGCCGGTCCTGCGCGTATCGGACATAGCCTTTGACTCTGCAGAGCACCATACAGCGCGGCCTTACCTACGTCTTTCTTTCGACGATGGGCAGCCGCATCGTCGCTCTTTGTGCCGACGTTGCGCTGATGCGCATGCTGCTGCCGTCCGATCACGGCGTGATGCACTTTGGCATGGTGGTCGTGGGGGCGCTGGCTTTGCTGCGCTCGCTGGGCATCGGCGAAGCGCTGGTCTTTCGCAGCGAAGTCGACCGCGAGAGCTGTGACAGCGCTTTTGTGCTGAGCGTCGGCGTAGGGCTCGTATTATATGGTGCCGTCTATGCTTGCGCACCGCAGCTCGCTTCCTGGTTAGCCGGTGCCGATCAGGCACAGCTCGTCGAGGTGCTGCGTGCCCTGGCCGTTATAGCCCTTTTACAGGGCGTGGGGACCGTTCCCAGCGCCCTGTTGGAACGCGCGCTGGCCTTTGATAAAAAAATCTACGTCGATGCCTTGCCCACGCTGATCTATGCGCTGATCGCCCTGCCGCTGGCTTGGTCTGGACACGGAGTGTGGAGTCTGGTATGGGGCCGCATTATTTCCGTGGCGGCCGGACAAGTTGCCGCTTGGAAACTGGTGTCATGGCGGCCGCACTGGCGCGTTGATATTGCCCACCTGCGCCAGCTCAGCTCATACGGCCGCTACGTCAGCGCCGCTGCCATCGTGTCGTTTCTGGTCGTCAGCGTTGACGATATGCTCGTCGCGCGGCTGGGCGGCGAGCGCGAACTGGGGCTGTATGCTCGGGCCTATCTGTTGGCCAATATACCAGTGACGGCCGTATCGCACGTGGCGGGCCGAGTGGCTTTTCCCGCTTTTGCGCAGCTGGTTCGCGCGCGCGAAAATGTGGGGCCATTATACCTGCAAATGCTCGGCAGCGTGGCGTTGCTAACCTTGCCCATGGCGCTGCTGTTGGCCCTGTTGGCCAGGCCGTTTACCGCGGCCTTTCTCGGCGATATTTGGCTGCCTATGGTACCCCTTCTTCAGGGCTTGGCCGCCTATGGTTTTTTGCGCTCGTTGCTATCCAATACGGGGCCTCTATTCAATGGGCTGGGCACGCCGCAAACCATTTTGAAGATCAACGGCACACAGCTAATGCTATTGGCCCTCCTGCTTTATCCGCTGATTGCGCGCTATGGCGGAGTGGGGGCGGTGTGGGGGATATTGGCCGCTAGTCTGCTGAGTGCGCCGCTGGCCATGCGCTTTTTAAAGCGCCAAGCCGATATTGGCTTGGTGGATCAACTGCGCGTTTTGCAACCCCTATTGCTTCCAGCCGCGCTGGCCTGCGGAGTGGTGATGGCGCTGCGCTATGCGCTGCAGCCTCTGGGCGGTGTAGCCATTTGTCTGGGGGCAGGAATCGGAGGCAGCATGGCCTATTGGGGCTGGCTCTATGTGGCACAGCGGGCATTTTTTCAGCAGGCGCTGGCGATGTTTTGGAGTCGTCCAACATGAAGCGCGCCACTCGCCCGCGCATCGGCTACCTCGACCACCACGGAGATCTTGTCGGCGGTGGGCAAATTAGCCTGTTGGCTCTTATCGGGGGGTTGCAGAGCTACGATGCAGTGTGCTGGTGTGGTGCGCGTGGCAGCATGAGCGATGCAGTGCATCAGGCCGGGGTGGATGGCGTCGTCTGTCCCATGCCCGCGCTGCGCGTCGCGCACGTTGCTGGCATATGCCGCACCGTCATTGAACTGTTGCGCCTAGCGCGTCAAGGCCAAATCGTTCTCCTGCATGCCAATAGCACGCGCAGCATGTGCTACGCAGCGCTGGTGGGTTGGCTGGCCGGCTTGCCCGTCGTATGGCACGTGCGCATTGCACAAGCCGAACGAGGCTTAGATCGGATTCTCGCGCATTGGGCACACGGCATAATCGCCGTTTCATCGGCTGTAGTGCGGCGCTTTCCAGCCGACCTGCATTACAAAGTGCACCTCGTGCACAATGGGGTAGACGTCGAAGCTTTTGCACGCGCCGAACCGGGCACTTGGAAAGAGCAGTGGGGAGCGGGGCCAACAGTTGGCATGGTTGCGCAACTGACTCCGTCGAAACGCCAGGGCGATTTTATCAGGGCAATGGCTTTGGTGGCTGAGAGCTGTCCCGATGCTCGCTATGTGCTGGCGGGGGAAGAGCCGGGTGGGCCGGGCGCGTACAGCGCGGGTCTGCGCGACTGCGTGCGTGAAGTTGGCCTGGACGGGTCCCTGCACTTTGCGGGTTTCTGTTCCGATATGGTCTCGCTCTATGCTGATCTGGACATCGTCGTACTGTGTTCGGACAACGAGGCCTTTGGTCGAGTACTGATCGAGGCGATGGCCGCCGCCAAACCGGTGGTTGCCACGCGGGCAGGTGGGATCGGCGATATCGTTGTTGAAGGCGAGACCGGTTATCTGGTCGATGTGGGTGACTGCACTGGCCTAGCGAAGGCTGTCGCAGACCTACTCACCGATCCGGAGCGCGCGCGGGCCATGGGGGAAGCGGGCCAGCAGCGCGCGCGCCAGCACTTTAGTATCGAGGCCCACGTAGAGCGCGTAGAAGCGCTCTACGCCGCACTGTGCGAGGGGCATTCGGCGTGAAAATAGGCATTGATATTCGCGAGCTGGAGCGCGGCAAAACGACGGGTATCGGGCGCTATGTGCGCAATTTCATCGCCTACGCACAGCGGGAGCGGCCGCAGCACGAAGTGATGCTCTATGGCAATCAGCACAGCGAGTCCGACTGGTCGGGGGACAATGTGCGCACGCGTATCGCGCCAGAGGGGTGGACCCAGTGGTGGGACCAGGTCACCTTGCCCAATATGGCCAATGCCGACGGTATAGAGGTGTTTTTCTCGCCGTATATCAAAGGGCCCCTACGCGTTGGCTGCCCGCTCGTGGTGACCATACACGATTTGATGGACCTGGTTTTTCCCGAATACGGCAGCGGGCCTGTGGCCCGCGTGCTCTTCAGGCAAATGGCCCGGCGCGTTGGCCTGCGCGCCGATATCGTGCTGGCCGACTCACAGTATTCGGCGGAGGACATCGTGCGCCTGCTGCAGCTGCCGCGCGAAAAGATCGAGGTCTTGCCGATCGGCATTGAAGAGCGCTATGGGCCGCAGAGCCATGATGGGCTGCCGAGTGCACTGCGCGACCAATACGGCATTTGCGGCGAGTATATATACTACTTGGGCAACTTCAAGCCGCACAAAAATGTGCGAAGCCTCATCGAGGTTTACGCCGATTTGCCCTCGCCGCTGCGCGCGCGCTTTCAGCTAGTGCTGGGCGGGCGTATAGATGATTCCGTCGACGGGCATCGAGCCTGGGCAACGCAGCGCGGCGTAGGCGAGCGCGTGCGTTTTATCGGACCCGTCGACGAAGGCGATATGCCGACCCTTTACAGTGCGGCGGCTCTCTTTGTCTTTCCCTCGCTCTACGAGGGCTTTGGTCTGCCGCCGCTCGAGGCGATGGCCTGCGGCACGGCCGTGCTGTGCTCCAATCGCACGTCGCTGCCCGAAGTGGTCGGCGAAGGGGGCGTTCTCTTTGATCCGGAAGACCGGGCCGGTTGGCAAGAGACTCTGTCTGGCCTGTTGGCCGACGATGGAGCGCGGAAAGCATGGGGGGAGAAAGGCCTCCAGCGCGCGCGCGCCTTTCGCGTTGAAGCGCTCTGCGAGCGGCAGATGCAGCTATTGGAAAACGCGGAGAGACGGCGTGGATAGAGAGGGCATCGTTCTACTGATAAGCAATGATTTCCCTCCGATATCGGGCGGGCAGTCGCGGTACTTGTACGATTTGTGGTCCTGTCTTCCCGCAGAACAGATCGTCGTTATGGCGCCCCAAGTGAAAGGGTCGGAATCGGTTGATGCCCAGCTGCCCTATCGGGTAGAGCGGGTGCCGCTGCGCTTATATGGCGGCCGTCTCAATAAGGTGTTCAAGGCGCTACAGCTGCTGCGCGCTGCGTTTTTCTATTGCCGTTGCCACCGCGTGCGCGCCATACACTGTGGTCAGGTTTTTTCCACCGGCTTTGCCGGACGCGGCTGTCGCGCCCTACTGGGTATTCCCTACGTGGTCTACGTCTACGGAGCCGATGTGTTGGAATTTTGCGCGCGGCCCCTGTGGGGACGCGCGCTGCGGACCATTCTGCAGGGGGCGGAACGAGTGGTTGCCATCAGTGGATTTTCGCGCCGTGCCGCCCTTCGCTGCGGCGCAGTGGAAAGCCGCTTAGAGGTGGTGAAGCCGGCGCTCGATGTGGCGCGTTTTGCGGCGGAGTTCGACCGCGATCGCGCACGTGCGCGCTTTGGTTGGCAAGGGCGGCGCGTCGTACTCAGCGTTGGACGCTTGGTGGAGCGCAAAGGGCAAGACACTGTTCTGCGCGCCCTGGTCGATGTGGCCGGCTCGGTGCCCGAGGTGCTCTACGCCATTGGCGGCAGCGGGCCCTATGGCGATCGGCTGCAGGCGATGGTGGACGAGTTGGGCCTGCGCGCCCACGTCGAATTTCTCGGCTTTGTGGACGAGGGCCAGTTGGCCGAACGCTACGCGGCTGCCGATGTCTTTACGATGGTCAGTCGCGAGATTGCCGAAGTCGGCGAAGTCGAGGGCTTTGGCATCGTCTACCTCGAGGCTAACGCCTGCGGCACGCCCGTTGTCGCGGGGCGTTCGGGCGGGGTAGAGGATGCCGTAGTAGACGGCGAGACCGGCCTGCTCGTCGATCCCGATGATCCTGCCCAGACGGCGGCGGCCCTGCGATCCCTGCTGGCTGACGAAGCGCTGCGCCGCCACCTCGGTGCGCAGGGGCGGCGGCGGGTATTGGCCGATTTCGACCGGCGTCAGCAGGCGCGGAACCTCTGGGCGTTGAGTCCGTGAGGCGCGTGCGCGTTTTGCACGTCATTACGCGGTTGGAGCGCGGCGGTTCGACGGACAATACGCTGCTAAGCGCGGCGATGGCCAATCGGCAGCGCTATGAAGTGGACCTCGCTGCGGGGCCGCGGCCGGGCGCGCCCAGTCCGCTGGAGCTACGCGCCCGACAAGCCGAAATCGGCTGGATTGAGGTGCCCGACTTGGTGCGTGCCATCCGTCCCTTGCGCGACTTGCGCGCCCTCCTTCAGCTGTGCCGCCTCATGCGCAGTGGGCGCTATGATATCGTGCATACCCACACCTCTAAGGCGGGTCTGTTGGGGCGGTTGGCCGCTTGGTTGGTGCGCGTTCCCTGCGTTGTACATACGCCGCATGGGCACGTTTTTTACGGGTATTACGGGCCCGTTATAAGTCGATTTTTTGTTCAGCTGGAGCGTCTGGCAGCCCGTTGGTGCAGCCGCATTATCACGCTCACGGAGCGCGGGGCGCGCGACCACGTCGAATTGGGGGTGGCGCCGCGCGAGAAGTTTGCCATCGTGCACAGCGGCATTGCTTTCCCCTCAGGATCGTCGTGGCGCCAAGAGCGCGGTCGGCTGCGCGCGGAGTGGGGTATGCCTGACAGCGCCGCGGTCATCGGCACTCTGGGGCGGTTGACGGCAATTAAGGGGCAGGCCGATCTGATCCTGGCCTTTGCCGAGCTATCCAAGGAGAGCGTTGATCGCTGGCTGCTGCTGGTCGGGGAGGGCGAAGAGCGCGCCGCGCTCGAAGCGCTGGCCACGCGCTGCGGCGTGGGCGATCGCGTCGCGTGGGCCGGTTGGCGAGACGATGTGTATGCCGCGCTGGCCTCGATGGATATATTTGCCCTACCTTCGGTCAATGAGGGGATGGGCAAGGCGCTCGTAGAGGCGATGTTTGTCGGTCTGCCGTGCGTGGCAACGCGCGTGGGGGGGATCCCCGAAATCGTCCGCGACGGAGTGGAGGGCATATTGGTTGATCCCTCGTCGCCGCTGCAGCTGGCGGCCGGCTTGCGCGCCCTGCTGGACGATGCCGCCCTGCGCGCGCGCTGTGCTGGAGCGGCGCGGCAACGCGCGGCGGCCTATAGCGCCGAGGCGATGGTGGAATCTATTGAGAAGCTGTACGAAGAGGTGCTGAGGGAGAAGGCATGGCAAGCATAGCGCGGCTCGTCGTTTTTTTTATTTCGTGCATCGCTGCATATGGCGCAGAGGATGGGGCCGTTGAATACCTAGCGCTGAATGCCGCTGTGCAGGTGCGAGTTGGCGAGGGCTTGGATGTTGAACGCATAGCGCAGGAGGCGCGTGCGGCGGGGGTGGACGCCGTCGTCTTTACCGAGCCCGACGTGCGCCGCGTCGACTATGGCCCGCCCTTTCTTCGCTCGCTGCTGCGCTCTTCCTACCAAGAGCACAGCCTCTACTCGTCCAATGGGACCGCCCAGTATCTGCAAAACGTTGAGCGCGCTCAGCAGCGCTTTCCGCAGATGGTATTGGTCGAAGGCGTAGAGTCGCGTCCGTTTTACTATTGGGCATCCGGCGGCGATGGTCCCTGGGCATTAGAACAGTGGAACCGGCGCATAGCCGCCGTGGGATTGAGCGACGCCGAGGCCTATGGCGGGCTGCCCGTGAGTGGAGGAGCCGGCATAGGAGTTTGGAACCTTTCAAGTGTGTTGCTGCTCTGGCCCTTGCTGGGGCTGGCTTATGCCGTCGTCGCACGCGCGCATCCACTCGCGCTGCGCCTGGTTATCGGTGCGGCGTCGCTGCTCTGCTTGGTCGAAAACGTACCGTTTACAGTCCCCTTGTGGGATCCGTATAAGGGCGATTTGGGACCGGCGCCCTATCAGCACTACATAGACCGCGTAAACGAGGGCGGGGGATTGGCTCTTTGGCTGCCGGTCGACGAGGCGCTTTCGCAGCGGAGGATCGCGCTGTTTTTCGGGCAACTGACGGCGTTTGTGCCGCCGGCGGAAATGGGCGATGAGTTGCTCAAAACGCGGGGTGCTACCGCCTTTGCCGCGCTGCATTCGGGGCGGGCAAGTGCCGCCGATCTCGGGCGATCATGGGACAAAGTGCTCATCGAATACCTCAACGGCGAGCGGCGTCAGCCACTGTGGGCGCTGGGCTGTGTCGATTACGACAGCGGGGCACAACTCGATTCCATATTGACCGTCTTCGGCGTCCGCCAAGCGAGCCGTGCGGGACTCTTTGAGGCCATGCGGCAGGGGCGCATGTACGCGGTGAGCGGCGGTGCGCTGCGCCTGCAGTTGGAGGACTTTCGCGCCGAGAGTGCAGACCGCTCGGCGGGGGCTGGAGAAACGCTGGTCGGTGCGGGGAGCGTCGAAGTGATAGCGCGCCTATCGAGCCAAAACGGTGCAGTACAGCAGGTGCGCGCGCAGCTGATTCGCGCCGGTAAAATCGTCAGAGAAGTGCGCGGTACGACGCCCCTTGAGATGCGCTACGTCGAGGAAGTCGAAGGAGGGAAGCCCGTCAAGACCTACTTTCGCCTGATGGCGCAAAGTGGCGATTCGCGGCTGGTTTCCAACCCCATTTTCGCGCGAGTGGAGGGGCTGTGATCATCGCCATTCACCAGCCCCAGTTTATGCCCTGGCTCGGCTACTTCGATAAGATGGCCCAGGTTGATGTCTTTGTATTGCTGGACAATGTGCAATACAAGAAAAATGAATTCCAGAATCGCAACCGCATTAAAACCCCCACTGGACCGCAGTGGCTGACGGTGCCCGTCTCCTATCGCTTTCCGGCGTTGATAAACGAGGTGGCCGTGCCTGCGGGCGACCCCTGGCGGCGCAAGCACCTACAGGCGCTACAGGCCAACTACGGCAAGGCGCCCCACTGGCCAACCTACGGGGCTGCACTGCAGGCCCTCTATGCCGACGAGCAGCCGCTGCTGGCAGCGGTCAACGCTGCCTCGGTCGAGTGGCTGCGCGACCATTTGCACATTGAGACCCCGCTGGTGGTTGCCTCGCAGATGCAGGTGAGCAACGATCCGACGCAGCGCCTGATCGACCTGTGTCATCAGCTGGGAGCCGAATCCTATTTGGCCGGAGCCGATGGGCGCAAATACATGCAATTGGACCGCTTCGCCGCAGCGGGCATAGAAGTTTTCTTTCAGGAGTATGAGCATCCGATGTACGAGCAATTGCACGGGGTATTCACATCGCACCTATCCACGCTGGATCTGCTGCTCAACTGCGGTCCAGAAAGTGGGAAAATAGTGCGTGGGAAAGGGAAAAAATGACCGATAATAATAGGGAGAGGCCGATGAATATCCTGGCGATCGGCGCCCATCCAGACGATTTGGAATATGGCTGTGCGGGCACGCTGATTCGCCATGCACGGCGCGGCGACCACGTCTACCTTGTCATCGTGACCGACGGCAGCGCCGGAGGCGATCCGGCCCTGCGGCGGGCAGAGCAGGAAGAGGCGGGTAGGCTGATTGGGGCGAAAGAGGTGTTTTTTCTCGACTATCCCGATACGCTGTTTGAGTGCAATCGCGAGTCGATTATGCGAATTGAAGACATCGTTCGCCGCGTGAACGCCGACACGGTGTTGACCCACTGGGTCGAGGATACACACCAGGATCATCGAAATATTGCTCGGGCGGTCGTGCCGGCCGCGCGTTCGGTCTCCAATTTGCTGTATTTCGAGGGGTTGTCGTCCCAGGACTTCAACCCCACGGTCTTCGTCAATATCGGCGAGGTAATAAGCCAGAAGCTCGGCGCGCTGGAAGCGCATGCTTCGCAGGTAGAGAAGACCAACATAGAAGATCTGAATATCGTCGATATTTCGCGTTCGGCCGCCCATTTCCGCGGCATACAGGGCCGCGTGACCTTCGCCGAAGGGTTTATCCCCGTGCGCTACTTTATCGACTTTTAGAGAAAGTGAGTTGGCGATGACGGCAATACCCCTACAACGCGTTGAACGCATGCAGATTCCCATGAACGACCTGGGCCAGCAGCACGCCCAGCTACGCGAAGAAATAGAGGCGGCCATTGCCGAAGTAATCGACGGATGTAGTTTTATACTTGGCCCGCAGGTAGAGCGTTTTGAAGCGGCATTTGCCTCTTATTGTCAGGCCGCGCACGGCATTGGCGTGAGCAGCGGCACCGATGCGCTGCGCCTAGCGCTGCAGGCCAGCGGCGTGGGGGAGGGGGACGAAGTGATAACGACCCCGCTGACCTTCGGCGCGACGCTAGAAGCCATATACCAGGTGGGGGCGCGCCCCGTGCTAGTGGACGTAGATCCGCAGTACTTCACGCTTGATCCCCGGTGCGTCGAAGGGGCGCTCAGCGCGCGCACGCGTGCCCTGATTCCCGTCCATCTCTACGGTCAGCCCGTCGATATGCAGCCGCTGATCGACCTGGCCGCGGCGCGCGATTTAGTGCTTATCGAAGATGCGGCGCAGGCGCACGGCGCGCGCTACAACGGCGTGCCCGTCGGTGGGTTGGGGCGCGTGGCGTGTTTCAGCTTTTATCCCGGCAAGAATCTGGGTGCCTACGGCGATGCGGGTGGCCTTACCACCAGCGACGACGTGCTGGCCGAACGCCTGCGCAGACTGCGCAACCACGGCCAGGCGCGCGGCGATAAATTCAATTACCTGGAGGTAGGTGGCAACCACAGGATGGACGGCATCCAGGGGGCCATTCTCGAAGTTAAGCTGCGCCATCTCGAGGGATGGAATAACCATCGCCGCCTGCTGGCCGCACGCTACACCCAGGCACTGGCCGGCTTGGCAGAAGTCGGAGTGCCGCAGGAGGCACCCTACGCACATCACGTCTACCACCTATATGCGCTGTGCGTGGACGACCGCGATGCGCTAGCGGCCAGTCTGCGCGCTGCCGGCATCGAATCGGCCGTGCAATACCCGCACCCGCTCCACCTCACCCCGGCTTTTGCCGATCTCGGATACGGCCCCGGCGACTTTCCCCACTGCGAGCGCATATGCAATCAGCTGCTGTCGCTGCCGCTGTATGCCGACATGAGCGCTGAACAGGTAGACTACGTGGTGGATGCGATATACCGACACTATGCATGAATAAGTCGATACCCCATTCGCGCCCTTCCCTGGGCGAAGCCGAAGCCGAGGCCGCCGCGCGCGTCGTGCGCTCGGGCCTGCTTGCGCAGGGGCGCGAGGTCGAATTATTCGAGTGCGAAATGGCCGACTACGTCGGGCGCAACTATGCAGTGGCTGTCTCCTCGGGGACGGCCGCTTTGCATTTGGGGCTAATGGCCTTGGGGATGGGGCAGGGCGCAACGGTGGCCATGCCCAGCTACGTGTGCACGGCGCTGCTGCACGCCACGTGGGCGGCGGGCGCGCGTCCGCTGCTATGCGATATCGATGGGACGACGGGCAATATTGATGCGGCGGCGCTGGCCAAACTAGACGCTCCAGATGCCCTTATCGTGCCGCATATGTTCGGTTGCCCCGCCGATATAGACGCCGTAGAGTCGCTGGGTATACCCTTTATTGAAGACTGTGCGATGGCGCTGGGCGGTCACTGCGGTGATCGGCCCGTAGGCAGCCGTGGAGCGCTCTCCATCTGTTCATTCTACGCGACAAAGGTGCTGGCAGCCGGTGAGGGGGGCATGGTGCTGACGGATGATGCCAACCTAGCCGAGCGCGTGCGCCAGCTGCGCGCCTACGATGGTCTACACGCACGCACGCCGCGCTTTAATGCCAAGATGACGGACGTGCACGCGGCCATCGGGCGCGTGCAGTTAAGCCGGTTGGATGAGTTTGTCGCCCGGCGACGCTGGTTGGCCGACTTTTATCGCGAGAGCCTTGCAGACTTGCGCGACATTACGTCCCCTCTGGTATGCGAAGGACACATTTATTATCGTTATATTGTTAAAACGCCGCGCAAAGCCGAGGTGTTTATGCGTCGTTTAGAGGATGCTGGCATTGCGGCTAGGCGTCCGGTATATGCGCCGCTGCACCGCGAGTTGGCACTGGCAGACGGCGACTTTCCCCGTGCCGTAGAGGCCCACGAGTCGGACCTGTCGCTGCCCCTCTACCCAAGTTTGAGCGATGGGGAGGCACGGCGCGTGGTCGCGGCGGTGTGCGCACTGGAAGCACGACGATAATGAGGTGGTTGTGGAAGTCGAAAAACGCCTTTCCCTGATTAACACCGACAAGCTGATTATCACTCTCTTTGTCCTTTTTCTATTTAGTCCAACGGCTCAGGATCTCCTGTTAAACTCGGGTTTGCGCTGGGCCTATTTGCTGCTTTTGGGCTTTGGCATTGCCTATGTTGGGACGCCAGCCTTTCACTGGCTCGCGCATCGGACGGGCGCAATCGATATGCCCAAGGGGCGCAAAGCGCACGAGATGCCCACGGCGCTGTTGGGCGGCGTGGCCGTGTTTGTCGCTTTTGCCGTCACCGTGCTATACAACTTTAGCTTTAACGATGAGCTAAAGGGCGTGCTGTTGGGGGGCCTGCTCGTTTTCTGCGTTGGTCTGCTCGATGATCTGCGCGAAATATCGGCCACCATCAAACTGGTTGCACAGCTGGGGGCGACGGCGATACTGATCCAGCACGGCGTGGTCATTAGCTTCTTGCCCGATGAGCTATGGGGCAATATCTGCGAGTGGATACTGACGGCTCTGTGGATCATCGGCATCACTAATGCCATCAATTTTCTCGATGGAATGGACGGACTCGCAACGGGTATTTGCGGCATTGTAGGCGTGTTTTTTGGCCTCGTAGCGCTGCAGAACCACCATGACTTTATGGTCTATCTGGCCTTGCCCTTAGTTGGATCCTGTCTGGGTTTTCTCCCCTATAACTTCCGCTTTTCGCGCGCGGCAGCGATTTTCCTGGGCGATGCTGGTAGCACGTTTCTCGGCTTTACCGTCGCCGCGCTAGGCATTATGGGGGAATGGGCTAGCGACTACGCCGTGCGCCTAATCGTGCCCGTGCTGATTCTCGGCGTGCCGATATTCGATATGACCTTTACGACATTTATGCGCATCAAGAGCGGCCATGTGCGCTCGTTTAAGCAATGGATTGACTACACGGGGCGAGATCACATACACCACCGCTTGGCCGGTCTGCGCATCGGTAACCGCAACGCGGTACTCGTCGTCTTCGCGGTGACGATTTGGCTGGGGATGTCGGCCCTCGCCCTGAGAAATACTACCGGACTCAATGCACTGCTGCAGATCGGGCAATCGATTGTCGTGTTTCTCCTACTCGGTTTTTTTATGGTCTTTGTCCAGCGCAAATACGAGGAAATCGAGCAATCCAAGTCGTAACTGCGCGGCTGTGGAAACTGTGCTGCGCTGGGGTTCAGTAGGACTTGGTATAGGTCGATACAACTTGACATTAAGCTAAGCAATCGCTATCCTTTGGTCCTCCTGCGCAGTTGGCCGCATCCCCAATAGATCACTGCCACAGCGGCTGATGGGCGCATGGGATACGAGGCGATTGACATGAGTCAAGAGAGGGGGCGGCGGTGCTGACACTAGACCAACTGGTGCCGGGTATCTCCGTCCTGGGCTTATCTCCCCACGGCGCGGCGACCATCCACCAGGTGCGTCGCTTTGGCACGGCCGGCGCCGAAGTTGCATTTATCGACGAGCGCGGCCGTTTGCAGCGCGCGCTGCTGTGCCGCGAGCACGAGGCGCAGCTTGCACTTGACGCCGATGCGCTGGCGTGGGATTTTGCCGCCGATTCAGCGCACTGGCGTTTAGCTGCTACGGCCAGCGATGTCCTACTCAATACTTTTCCCGGTGAAGTCGAGGACGCGCACAGTAGGCGCTTTCTCGCCGCCTCGCTGTCCAATGCCAAGCAAGATCGCCTGATCGACTTGGTCGACGAGCTCATGAGAGCCCCTGGTTTTCTCTACGACAGCGCCGTCGCCGCTACGCATATCCCCATAGACGCTTTTTTTCACGCCGCGCTGCTGGCCAGCGGTGGGCAGGGGAGCCGCGATACCAACGGGCTCTACGAAATTGCCGCCCTGCCCTCTTCGATTCGCGGCGAGCTGATTCCGCAGACGATATCCTTTGCGCCCTATAGCGGTCAACGCAGTGCCGTCGAATGGCTGCACGCACAGCACCCGCTGCTGCGCGAACTGGCCGAGCAGGTCATGGCTAGTTACGGCCGTGCTCTCCTGCAGGGTTCGGTGCTGGTCGTGCCCGGCCGCGGTCCGGTGCGCTTAGGTGCTCTGGTCGAGCACGGCATCGATGACGGCGGCGACGAGGAGGCGAGCGCTTGGCGTTCGCTGCGCTGCATAGAGGTCGATGCCGACGGCCGGGTTGCCCTGGCCGGACAAAATCCGTGGTGGGCCTATCGCGTGCCCGACGAGCAAGAGTGCGCTCAGCTGCGGTTGGCGCACGGCACGTGGGACGTCAGGCCGCTGTTCGAGCAGGTCCTCGAGTGGAGCATCGCCCATACCGTGCCGACGCACCTAGAGGCGGTTCGGCGGGCGCGCCAATCCTTTTGCCAGCGTCTGGCCGAAGGGCTCAAGGTGCGCAGGAGCAGCGGCGATGATCCCGCGCGCGTCGACCTGCTGCGCGCCTTTATCGACGCTTGGGAAAGGGTGCCAATCATGCCTTCTCTACCCAAGATTGTCGGCGGGGTTTTACTGGTGCCCGAAGTGGTGGCCGAAGGCGAGTGGGAGCCCGGTGCGGCCGGTGCCGATGCGGCCGATGCGCTGCAGTTTATGAGCGAGAGCGCGGCGCCGCCGCCCGGCGCGCCAACAGGCCAGGACGAACGCAGCCGAAAAACGCATGCCGAGCGCAGTGCACTGCGCAACAGCCGCGGGCTCTATGCGGATATTCCCGGTTTGGTCGGCTCGGGTCCGCCGCCGGCGCATCGCACGGGTTCGGCGCGCGGCGCGCGTCCACCGAGGCTCGCCCAGTCGCAGGTCGGGCGGCTGGAAAAGGACGTGCAGCGCGCGTGGCGTGCGCACGAGGAGCGGCTGCAGGCGCTGGGTGTGGAGGTCGATGCCGACGTCGAATTGGCGCGGCGCAATCCGCTCGACAGGGGCATGGCGTTGTGGATTCCCAGCGGAGCATTTACCATGGGCGATCGCCTGGGCGACCGCGATGAGAAGCCCGTTCACCAGGTTCAAGTCGATGGGTTTTACATGGATGTGTATCCCGTCACACAGGGGCAGTTTCAACGCTTCGTGTTGGAAACGGGCTATCGCGTGGGCGAATGGAAGGGCCGGCCAGAAGCCGACGACCATCCCGCCGTTGAGGTGAGCTGGGACGATGCCGTACACTACTGCCAGTGGGCCGGCAAGCGCCTGCCCACGGAGGCCGAATGGGAGAAGGCGGCCCGAAGCGCCGACGGCAGGACCTACCCTTGGGGTAGCGACTACGACGCATCGCGCGTGTGCACTGTCGGGCGCGATTTTGACGGCACGGCGCCGGTGGGCAATTTCGCCACCGGCAACAGCCCCTATGGCCTGGGCGATATGGCGGGCAACGTATGGGAGTGGGTGGCCGATTACTATGCGGAAGACTACTATCGCTGGTGTCCGCTGAAAAATCCCTACGGTCCGGACAGCGGTCAGCAAAACGTCCTGCGCGGTGGTGCGTGGATCTGCCATCGGCGCTACTTGCGCTGTGCCAAGCGCGAGCACCAACCCCCGCAGATGCGCAGCCGCTCTATCGGATTTCGCTGCGCCAGCTAGGCGGCGCAGGGACCTGCGCTGCTCTACTTTTCCAACAAGACAGCTTCGTCTATAGCGGGATCGACGATATAGAGCATGGGCTCTTCTTCGAGGTGGATGAGCTGTGTGTGTTGTACGTGTTTGCCGCGGTGGTCGAGCAGCGTTTCCACCAGCGGGCGCGTGGGATAGAGCTTGTTGGCGCCGACTACGCGGCCTATCTGGTTGTTATTTAATTTGACCAGACTGCCCAGAGGGAAAATCGATACGATGTTGATGAGGGCCTTGATGAGGCGCGGATCGAAGTGCTTGTTGCGCGTGTCAATAATCGTCGTCAGCGCGTTGTAAATGACGTGGGCCTTGCGGTCCGAGCGCGGATGGCCCAAGGCCTCATACATATCGGCCAAGCCGATGATGCGCGCATACTCGTGGATCTCATTACCGCGCAGCCCCTGGGGGTAACCGCTGCCGTCGTGCCGCTCGTGCACTTGGGCGATCACGTCGCCAGTCCACGCCAATTCTGCGCCCAGCGCCTCGACCATTTCGCGCGATTTGTTGGGGTGGTCGCGCAGTAGGCCGAGCTGCTCTGCGCTGAGCGTGGGGCTGTCGAAGACCTCTGCGGGTATGGTCAGCATACCGATATCGTGTGTGAAAGTGCACTGTCCGAGTTTGCGCAAGGCGCTTTCGTCGTAGTCGATCTCCAGTCCGAGACGGGTGGCGAGCAGCAGCGTGTTGGCCACCCGCTGGGTGCGTGGGGTATTGATCGTGCGCTGGCGAATGGCCTCGGTCAGCAGCTGATCGTCCTGGGCAAACGAGCGATATACCTGCTGCAGTATCTCGCCAAGCGCTTCCGTCTCGAGCGTGGAGCCATTTTGAGCTGCTTCAAAAACGCGTTGGACCACCGCGACCAGTTCGCTGTAGATCTGACTGGCTGCCAGCGTCTCCGACGGGGGATCGGCTGGCGCTTCGGTGGGGGCATGCGGCGGCGCCGATGGTGCGGATGGCTCTTGGATAGGCGCCTCTACCCGTTCGTCGACCTGGACCTTGTCCCTCTCGTTGTCGACGGGAGAGGGCGTCGCAAGGTCGGTTGGCTGCGAGGGGAGACTGGCCGCTGCCTGCGGTTTGTCCTCCGGCGTCGGGGCCGGAGCGAGCTGGGGTTGCTCTCGTTGAACGAGGGGCCCCGCATCGCGCGCCTGCCGGGTAGTGCGCAGCATATGGCGCATTCTAAACACGGCTGTCGTTTCTCTCTGATGACATGGCCAATATCTAAGAATTATCTGAGATCGCGCAGGTGGGAGTGTTGGGATAAATAAAGCAAATATAGGTAATATGGGGGTTACGGGCTACCGCAAATCCGGATGGGGTCGACAACTTAGACGCGTACGAACTCGCACTCGTCTAAGTTGCTGGTGGGCGTGTAGCTTCTGACTAGCCCGTCTGTCCCAGAATCAATTGATCAAATTGGCTGGCGGCCTCTTGGCCGCGAATGGTCCGAAGCTAGGGTTTGGTATTGAGGTATTTGATATTGACCGGATGCGTTGATTTGGTCCGTTTAGGTTGAGAGGTTTTGGGTTAGAATG
>JAYOYH010000002.1:0-187903 GCA_038153405.1 Gemmatimonadota bacterium
GATCCTGCTGATCCTGCTGATCCTGCTGATCCTGCTGATCCTGCTGATCCTGCTGGTCCTGCTGGTCTTGCTGGTCCTGCTGGTCCTGCTGATCTTGCTGGTCCTGCTGATCTTGCTGGTCCTGCTGATCTTGCTGATCTTGCTGGTCCTGCTGGTCCTGCTGATCCTGCTGATCCTGCTGGTCCTGCTGGTCTTGCTGGTCCTGCTGCTCTAACTGTTTTAAGGCCAACTCTAAATTGACCTTGGCATCTACATTATCCGAGTCGATTTCCAGTGCTTGGCGGTAGGCGTCGACGGCCTGTTGGTACTGCTGTTGCTGGTAGAGCGCATTGCCCATATTGTAGTGGGCATTGGCCTTTAGCAGATCGTTGGCTTCCCGAGTCGCCTGGGCAAACTCGCGCAGGGCAGACTCATAATCCCCGTTTTTGAAAAGCGCTCCCCCGACGTTAAAGTTGAGCTCTGGGGCACCGGGCCGTTCTAACTGCGCATCGCGATATAGCTGCAGGGCTTGGGAGAATTCCCCGCGCTCGTAGTGCTCTAGTGCCTGAGCGCTCTTGCTGGCGGCCGGGTCGCCTATATGGGCCGCCGTTAGGGTCACCCACGCTGCACATAGTGCCCCATAGCGCCTTCGACTACTCATTCAAAACGCCCCTTCCATTCGCCGCTCCGCGCGCGCTTTTCCCCGAGAAAGGCCTCCAAAAAAAAGCAGCACAGCGCCAGCAGCAGCGGTAATTGAAAGCGCTCTTCGTATTGGGTAAAGCGCGTGGAAGAAAATTCTTTTTGATCCATTTGTGCAATCTGCTCGCCGATGGCAACGAGCTCTCTCCCTCCGAGCGAAGAGCGAAAATAATCGCCATCCGTGGCCAAGGCGATCTCTCTTAACGCCCCCTCATCGAGGCGCGTCTTGACGTAGTTACCGCGCTCATCCTTATGATAGCTCGTGCCTCCACCCTCTTGCCCTTCGGGTATGAGTTCGCCGTCGGACGTTCCCAACCCCACCGCGAAGACGTGTACGCCCTGTTCGGCGGCCTGCTCTGCTGCCGCCAGAGGTTGGCTGATGTGATCTTCTCCGTCGGTAAAAAGAACGACGACTTTATGCTGTTCATCCTCTTCGTCAAAACAGCGCGTCGCCAAGCGCAGCGCGTCGCCTATGGCCGTCCCCTGCACGGGGATCATGCCGGCGTCGAGAATATCGAGAAACATGTCGATGGCCCCGTAGTCAAGCGTGAGCGGACACTGGACAAAGGCCTCGCCGGCAAAGACGACCAGTCCCACTCGATCGCCCTCGAGTTGATCGACGAGTTCGCGTATTTGCTGCTTAGCCCGCGCTAAGCGACTGGGCTTGAGGTCTTCGGCGAGCATGCTGCGCGATACGTCGAGTACTAGCATGACGTCAACTCCCTTGCGCTGTGCCATTTCGAGTTTGGCACCGAACTGCGGCCCACACAGCGCCAGCAGCGCAAAGAGGACGCCCAACACCAACAGGACGTACTTGCCGTGCTGGCGGCGACGGCTCAGATCGCGCGTTAGTTTTTCGGCCAGCGGACCGCCAACAAAGCGCAGCAGCGCGCGACGGCGCGCCAGCGCGGCCCAAGTGAAGAACGCACACAGCACGGGAACCAACAGCAACAACCAAAACGCATCGGGCGTGGAAAAGCGCATCGGAGACTCTCCTCAGGGCAGGCGCCGAAAGCGCGTGTTGGCCAGAGCCGTTTCGGCAAGGAGCAGGGCCAGCCCGATCCAAAGAAAGTAGGCATAGCGTTCCGAGTACTCCACGTGCACTTCGGACGTAATCTCCGTGGCTTCTAATTCGCCGATTTCTCGGTAGATCTCCTCGAGCTTTTCTTCGCTAGTCGCACGGTAGTACTGGCCCCCCGTGCGCTTGGCCACTTCGCGCAGCGTATCCTCGTCTATCTCCACCTGCACGGTCTGGTAGCGCGTGCCGAAAATCCCCTGAACTGGACGGCGTATCGATCCGTCGCTGCCCACTCCAATCGTATAGACGCGAATGCCAACAGCCTGGGCGACGTCGGCGGCCGTAAGCGGCTCAATCTCGCCGGCGTTATTGACCCCGTCCGTCAGCAGTATAACAACTTGGCTGCGGCCTTCAGACTCGCGCAGGCGGTTTGTCGCGTTGATCAAGGCCATGCCAATGGCAGTGCCGTCCCAGCTCTGATCGGCGATCTGAATCCCCTCCATAAAGGAGTGCAATACGTCGTAGTCGAGCGTCAGCGGGCACTGCGTAAAGCTCTCGCCGGCAAAGACGACCATGCCGATGCGGTCGCTGTGGCGACCGGCGACAAAATCGGCGACTACTTCCTTGGCCACCTCGAGTCGACTGCGCTCTCCGTTGTCCAAATCGTTGAGCTCCATGCTGGATGACACGTCGAGCGTCAGCATGATATCGATGCCTTCAGCAGACAGCTCGCGCTTCTCGCGACCGGCCTGTGGGCGGGCCATAGCCATAACCAGCAGAGCCAAACCAAGCAGCTTAAACGCAATGAGCAAGTGGCGCAGGCGCGTCCATACGCTCGCACCCGCACTGCGCAGGCTGGCCAAGTCTGAATACTGCACGCTGCCCTGGCGCTGACGCCCTCGTATGATGTAGAAGTACACCAACAGCGGCAGCAATAGGAGCAGCCACAACCACTCGGGATTTTCAAAGCGCAGGTTGTGCATGCTCCTCTTCGCTCGCCGCACTCTCCGTCGAGCGCAGGCGCTGCAGTTGTTCTAGTTCGCGCAGAATGGCCAAGCCGGCTTCCGGCATATGCCGCGCGCTGTCGAGTTCGGGATGAAAACGCGCAAACTTGACCAAGTCCGCCGTCGAAAAATAGCCCGAAATACGCCGAATGAGATCGTTGGCCAGCGCCTGCTGACGCAGCGCCGCTTCAATCTCCTTCGTCGTTTTTTCCATGGCATCAGCGACCAAAGCGCCTTCCATATAGCGCCGCAAATTATCAGCCAGCAGCGAATAGTACGCCTTGTATTCACCGCGCTCGAGCAGGCCCATGGAGGCAATGCGCTCAAATTCCGCCGCGAAATCGATGGGCTCTGGGGCAGCTTCCGACAGCGCGGGCGCGCGCCGATAGCGACGCACCAGGTACCAGATGAGAACGCCGATCAGCGCCAGCGCCAACGCGCCGGCGACCACTGCCATCCACAGCGGTATACCGCCGACCAGCACGACCGGTGGCTTGATATCGCGCAGCTGTTCGTCGCCTTCATCCAACACGCTCACCACCTCTACTCCCAGCGAACGGGCGCTGGCCAGTACGGTATCGCCACCGGCCTTTACAAAGGCGACGTCTAAGGCGGGAATGGTCTGTGCACCCAGTTCGAAGTAGCGCACCTCTCCAACCAGAGTGAGCCGCATCGACTCGTCTGAAGACTGCGGACCAATGCGCGGACGAGGGCGGTAAGAGGCGGGGGCCAACAGCGCGGACACATCGGGTTCGTCGGGCCTCAGATCGGACGAATACACCATCACGAGTTCTAGGCGAACCGGTTGACCCAGACTGACCTGCGTCGTGTCGGCACGCCAGTATACCTCAGCATCGGCCCAGGCACCAACGCAGCCCAGCATCAGCAGACTCAGGGATAGAGCCGCCCACATACGCTATTCATCGCTGCGGGTGGAATCGACCGGCACCGGCGCCGGCGCCTGGCGCACGTCGTCGAGCTGTAGGTCGAAATCGGCAAACGCATCGCCGTCGATGCGATAGGCATTTTCATCGCCGTCCTGCTCGAGGAATACATCGCCGTCGCGAACGTAAAAACGCACAGTGTGCATGGGCGCACCGGCGGCCAATAGGTGCACGCTAATATGGGCATCGCCCCCCTGGGCCAGCGCAAAATCCACCGCTTCTACGTTTTGTAGATCGGTCAGCAGCGCGCTGAGCTTCCACGACTTAGCCTCTTCGGACGCGGGTTCGCCAAGGCGCCACGTGCCCGATGTATCCCGGTCTGCGGCAAAGGCACGTTGGCCGCTGCGGCGCAGTTCGATGCGGTCTATCGCATCGCGGTCGAACTGCAGCGGCTTTTTGTCGCGCAGCCCATGGACGTCGATGAGCAATTTCTGCACCAGCGTCGAGTCGACGAGAAATACCTGCGGGCGGCTCGCATCCCGCGCGTAGTAGCGCCCCTCCGCGTCGGCGCGCCCTATCGACAGACGCTTTTCGGCGCGGTCTGGCCCCACCCGCAGCGACCACTGCAGGGCGTCCCCATCGACTAGCCCATAGTCGGCCAGTGCCTCGGCGTCGGGTGCTTCGTCTACGAACGACTCCACTTCGCTCGACTCGATCTTGCCCAGCAATCCGTCGACCGCTTCGTTGGAAGCACGCGCAGCGACCGGCGCCTGCAGGCGCCACTGTGCATCTTCTTTGCGCAGCGCCAGCGGTGCATTCCCGCTGCGCTGGGCCTCTACGGCGTCGCCTTTGGCAAGAGCCAAAACGCGGCGATCACGCAGGTCGAAAACGCCCTTGTCGAGATTGTCAAAGCGCCAAGCGCGCACGACAAAGATCTCTGGATTGGCGCCGCTCTTCTGGACGTAGGTATAGCGATCGGTCGGCGCATCGGAACCAAAGAACAGCGTGTCGAGCAGTCCACTTTCGGTCTCCAGCAGCACCTTGAGCCGCGGATCGGCCAGCCCGTAGCGTCCGGCGACCTCGGCCGACTGCGCCTCGGCGCTGTCGACGACGACTTTCTCGCGCTCCGATTCGGCGATATTGCGCAGGTAGCGCTCTACGGCTTCCGCATCGGCGCCATCGTCTACCGGAACCAGCAGGCGCCACTGCGCTCCACTGCGTTCGATTTCTATTTCACCGTCGGTGCGGACGAGCACCAGCCGTTTTACTTCCGACTCCTTGAAGGCGAGCAATTGCTTTGAGCGCTCAGCCTCTTGGCGCCGCTCTTGACCACCCTTTATTTCGTAGAAGTAGACAAAGGCCAGCAGCAGCGCAAAAACGGCCCCAATAACGAGGTTAGTTTTGAACTTCATGCACTATCTCCCCGAACTTCAAATACGCGGCGGATCCACACCAATATGGCTGCATTGGTTATAAATGCAGCGGCGTAGAGCAGTTGAATGGTATCGTTGGGTATGATCCAAAAACAGCCCAGCGCGCTCAGCAGCGCACCGATCAGTGCGGGCAGCCAAACCTGCGCGGCGCGCCGGTATAGGCCGAAGCCAATTGCGCCGGACAGCAGCCCCGCGATGAGGTTGATCTGCCCTTCGAGCCCCTTGGCTTCGCTGAGCGCAACGGCGGCGGAAATCAGCAAGAAGACCGCGTTGGCGGCAAACGAGTAGATCAGCCAGCCCACAAAGCCGTCCGCGTAGTTTTGATAACCGCGCTTGAGCACCATGACCAAGCCGGACAGCGCGACGGCAAAGGGCAGCACGAAGACGGAGACCCACAGCACGACGGATCCCTGGTTGCCGATTAGGTTAATCGGATTGTAGGCCGGTCTGCGGTCGGCAATGTCCAGTCGATCGTCTCCCTCCGTCAGCCACTCGACGCTGTGGGCCACGAGTTCGCCGTTGGCCTGTTGGGAGAAATACTCGTTCGAGGTAAAGTCGGCGTCGCCGAAAACCACGATGCGCACCTGCCCATCGCGCGCCAAGCTCGTATCGGCGTCTGCCTGCACGGCCACGGCCAGCGAAACAGGGCCGCGCAAGTCCATCTCGGGATCGAATTCAACCTGTCCTCCTTCGCCGGTCACGGGCGACAGATCGCTCTCACCCCAGCTGCTCTGATGGGTGAGCGCCAGCGCCGTCACCTGCGGATTTTTCAGCCGGTGAGCGGCCGGGCGCACGGAGCGAGCCAGCGGGAAGAAGCTCATAGTGCCCGAAGACAGGCGCTCGGAAATCGGATGATCGCCATAGTTAATCACTACCGGCACCGACACGTCGGCGCCAAAGAGCTGGCCCAAGCCGCTCAGATCGACGACGAAATCCTGCCCCAGCTCAATGGAGTAGGAATCGAGCAGCGCCTCCAGTCCTGTGGGCGCGCCGGGATCCAGCAGAAATAGCGCCCGCCCGCCGCTATCCAGGTAGCGCTGAACGATTTCAACATCGGCTGCGGCAAAGCGCTCTTTCGGCGCCAGAACGACCACCAGCGTGGCATCGTCGGGTATGCCGTCTTGCACTTGGAGCCCACTAATCACTTCAAAGTTGAGCTCGCGCAGGCGCCCCTTAAGCAGCGAATAGCCCTTGCCATCGACCTGGTCGAGTTCGGCTTCGCCGTGGCCAGTGGTGAAATAGGCTTTCATATCGCGGGCCTGCAGCGCCTTGAGAATGGCGTTGCTCAGCGCCTCTTCGCTCATTTGCGTAATGCGTTCGCTGCGCACCTGCCCGTCGCCGCGCACTTCGACGATTGAAGTGCCGCGCTCGCGGATATTGTTTTGCTTGACCTGCAGCGCGTTTTTCTGCGGGTCGACCAATTCATAGTCGAAATGCGCCGAGATGTGCTGATACTCCTTCATCAGGTCCTGAAAGCGCATGCCCTCCATTTCGCTCATAAAGGTCTTCACCTGCACGTATTGGCCCTGTTCTTCAACCGTGCGCAGCAGGCGCTTGCTATCATCGGAGAGCGTGAAGAGCGCATCCGCCGTCATATCGTGGCGGATATTGTAGCGGTCGCCCAAAAAGTTAAGCAGGGCTGCAATGCCCAGCGATAGCGCAATGCCTAGGCCCGCTCCCACCAGTTCGGGCAGGCTCCAACGCCCCTTGCGCGACACGACGAGGAGGCCGATCAACGCAATGACAAGCGGATAGATCACGACGCTGATCCAAAAGATCCATTCGCCCTGGCTATCGGTCAGCGCAATCGGATTGTAGCCAGCCTGACGCGGGCGAATGGATATGAGGCTCTCGTCCTCGGCCAGCCAACTCAGGGCATTGAGGGCGAGATCGCCGTTACCCTGGTAGTCGAAGTACTGGTTGGTAGCAAAGTCGGAGTCGCCAAAGACGACCAACCGCCCGCTCCCGCGCTCGGCGGCAACGGCCAGCGAGACGGGGCCGGCGGTATCGACACCATCGTCCAACTTGACGGTGTTATCGCCCTCGCCGCGCAGCACGCTCAAATCGGTCTCGGCCCAACCCGCTTCGGAAGTCAACGCCAGTGCACTACCTTCCACCGGACCGTCTGCCGCTTCTGCGTCAAAGCGCACGGAACGGCCCAGCTGGTAAAACGTCATCACGCCGCGGTGCTTGCGCGTGATCGGGTGGTCTCCATAGGAGACGGATACCGGGGTGGTAAAGTCGAGTCCAAACAGCGAGCCAATACCGCTGGTATCGATGACAAAGTCGTCGCCCAGCGCGATGCCCCACGGCGAAAGCATTTCCTCTAAGCCGCTTTCATAAAGCGGGTCGAGCAGCGCCAGAACTGCCCCCCCCTCTTCGAGGTAAGCGCGCAGCGCGGCGATTTCATTGGGCAAAAAGGGCGTGCGCGGACCGGCTATAATCAGGACGGCGCAGTCGGCTGGCACCCGCTCGGCGCGGGCCAGAAAGAGCGAATCGTCCACCGCATAATCGATTTCCTGTAGGCGCTCTTTGAGCATGCCCAACCCGCCGGCCGCGTTGCCGGGGTCGCGTTCGCCGTGCCCCACGCTCAGATAGACTTTTTCCTGGCGTTCGCGCGTCACCTTGAGCAGCGCATTGGTGATTTCGCGCTCTTCCAATTCCGTGATCTGCTGCTGCTTATCGCCGCTCTTAAGCAGCAGCGTGTTGTAGCGGCGAATGCCGTTTTCTTCCATGCTCAGCGGATCGCGATCGGGGTCGATCATCTCGTAACTAAAGCGGCTACCGCGATTGCTAAACTCGGCCAGCAGCAACTCGAGCTCGGCGTTTTCACCACCGTCCATAAAGGCCAGCGCCTCGACGTCGCGATCGAGGTTTTGCAGCGTCTCAATCGTCAGATCGGACAGGCTGTGCAGCTGTCCCTCGGTGAGATCCAGGCGTTCGGCGTAGCGATTGCTGAGAAAGTTGATCATCGCCACGATGCCAAATACCATAATGCCGCCCCAGAACGCATTGAGCCAGCGCCCGTATTGGCGGAATAGATCGGCGTTGAGAAAACCGGCGCCTACGACCAACAACGTCCCTACTGCTGCGTTGACCAGTCCGATCGAACCGGTTTCTGGCGAAACCAAATAGGCCAGCCCGCCGACGGCGATCAGAATAGCACCGACTAGGCTGATGGGAATAGCATAGTCCCTCATATCACCGCCTCCAGCGCCGCGACTCGACGACGCGCGTCGTCAGAAAGAGACAGAAGAAGGTAAAGCTGAGGTAAAATACCACGTCGCGGCTATCGATTACCCCGCGCTGAAAATCCTCTAAGTGTTCGATAAAGGAGACGTATTGGAGGATTTTGGCGGCCGTTGGCCCGGCGAAACTGGCCGACCAGTCGATGAGCCAAAACAGCAGCAGAGTGCCAAACGAGAGCAGCACGGCGACGATTTGGTTTTCGGTCAGGGCCGAGGCGAGAATGCCGACGGATATAAAGGTGGCGCCGAGAAAGAGGTAGCCGAGATAGCCAGAGAAAATGGGGCCCCAGTCCGGCGAGCCGTAAGCCTCGAGAATGGCAAAGTAGACCATGGTCAGACTGACGATGATCGCATACAGAGAAAAGCAGGCAAAGAACTTGCCCAGCAGCACCTGCACCGAGCTAATGGGTGAAGTCATCAGCAATTCGATGGTGCCGGTTTTTTTCTCCTCGGCGTAGAGACGCATCGTCAGCATCGGCACGATGAGCAGCCAGATAAAATCCATCACCGCAAAAAACTGCGTAACGACCATCTCGTTCAGGTTGAGTGCCGGCATGCCCCCGCCCATCTGCTGCGCGCGCTGTCCCAACTGCAGGCAAATGAGATTGAACTGCATGAGAATACTGCGAAATAAATAGCCGGACAGGAAGAGAAAGACGCCGGCGATGACGTAGGCCACCGGCGATACGAAGTAGGAGCGCATCTCCTTTGAATACACCGCTAAGAAATTGCCCATTACGCATTCACCTCCTCGTTCGTCAAGCGCAGAAAGATGTCTTCGAGCGTCATGTCGAGCCCGCGCAGTTCGCGCAGCGAATAGCCGCTATCGATAACCTGGCGCGCCAACATATCGCGCACGTCCGTACCCGGAGCGCTGGTTATGATAAATACGCCGTCGCTCCCCTCCGCCGACACGTCGATCACTCCGTCGAGCGAGCGGATCAATTCGCCCACCGCATCGACTGGACCACCAATCGATGCGCGCAGCACCTCGCCCTCCTTTAGCTGGGCAACCAAGCTTTCCGGCGTCCCTTCACCCGCAATGCGCCCGCTGTTGATAATGACAATCTTTTCGCAGGTCATACTGACTTCGGGCAGGATGTGCGTGCTGAGAATAACCGTGTGCTGCCCGGCTAGGCCCTTGATTACCTCGCGGATCTCGATGATTTGCTTTGGATCCAGACCGACGGTGGGCTCGTCGAGAATCAGCACGTCGGGACTGTGCACCAGCGCCTGAGCTAAACCCACGCGCTGCTTGTAGCCCTTTGACAGATGGCTTATCACTGTATTCTGATGGTGGGCGATACCGGTTTTCTCCATGGTGTCATCGATGCGCCCATTCAGTTGCGCACTGCTCACGCCCTTGATCTTGGCGACAAAGCGCAGATAGGAGCGCACCGTCATATCCAAATATAGGGGTGGCTGTTCGGGCAGATAGCCGATGCGTTTGCGCACTTCCATCGACTCTTCGACGACGTCAAAACCAGCGACTTTGGCCTGGCCACCGCTGGGCGGTAGATAGCAGGTCAGCATGCGCATCGTCGTCGTTTTTCCCGCCCCGTTCGGGCCGAGAAAACCGAGAATCGTTCCCTTGTCTACGGCAAAGGATACCCCTTCGACTGCTACGACTTCGCCGTAGCTTTTTGAAAGCTCATTGACTTCTATCACCGAACTTCCTCCTTGGCTAACGTATTCGCATTACAGAAAACTCAGCCGCGCCGGCGCACGCGCGCGTGAAATAGGCGCACCAGTGGATCCACATAGGGCTCCGTTATATCAATAGCCGCTTCGTCTATACCCGTGCGGCGGAACAGGGCGCGCCGGCGCTCGTCGCTGCGGTGCTGCAATTGGGCAAAATGCGCCCGCACGGCTTCCCGACCGCTATCCACTAGAAACTGTTCGCCCGTTTCCGCATCTTGCAAATTGATAAAGCCAACATCAGGCAGCACGCGCTCGCGCGGATCAAACAGCGAAATCGCGACGAGGTCGTGGCGGCGGCGCATCAACTGCAGCGATCGCTCGTAGTCCTCGTCGATAAAGTCGGATATGAGAAATACGACGCTGCGGCGGTGCAGCACCTTGTCCAAATAGTCGAGGGCCCCCGCAATCGAAGTGCGTCGACCGCGCGGCTCAAAGTAGAGCAGTTCGCGGATGACGCGCAGCACGTGCTTGCGCCCCTTCTTGGGCGGGACAAAGACCTCGACTTCGTCGGTGAAAATCAACAAGCCAACGCGGTCGTTGTTCTTGATGGCCGCAAAGGCGAGCAGCGCCGAGATCTCGACTCCCACTTCGCCCTTCATCTGCCGCACCGAGCCAAACGCTCCGGATGCGCTGGCATCGACCAGCAGCATAACGGTCTGCTCGCGCTCTTCGTCGAAGACCTTTACGTAGGGTGCGCCGATGCGCGCCGTGACGTTCCAGTCGATGGTGCGCACGTCGTCACCGTGCAAATACTCGCGCACCTCAGCAAATTCCATCCCCCGCCCCTTGAAGGCAGAGTGGTATTCCCCGGCAAAGAGTTCGTTGACGATATTGCGCGAACGAATCTCGATAAGGCGGACCTTTTCGAGGATCTCCTTAGGGATCACGGCCGGCCTCTTAGGGAACCTCTATATGGTCAAATAGCTGTTGGACAATATGCTCCGAGTCAATTTCCTCGGCCTCGGCCTCGTAGCTGGCAACGACGCGGTGGCGCAGCACGTCGGTGCCAACGGCTTTCACGTCCTCCGGCGTCACGTAGGCCCTTTGGCGCAAAAAAGCGTGCGCACGTGCCGCGCGCACCAAGAAGATGGTGGCCCGTGGTGAAGCGCCGTGCTCGATAAGGGGCGCGATTTCATCCAGTCCCAGTTCGTCCGGAAAGCGCGTCGCATGGACCAGATCGACTATGTAATCCTTGACCTTGTCGTCGACGTAGACCATCTCCACAACCTGGCGCAGGCGCAATACGTCGGCCGGCGCCAATACCTGCCGCACTTCAATCGAGCCGCCATTGGCCATGCGATCGAGTATCGCCCGCTCGTCCTCGCGCGAGGGATAGCTCACTTTCACTTTCAGCATAAAGCGGTCGATTTGCGCTTCGGGCAGAGGATATGTCCCTTCCTGTTCAATCGGATTCTGCGTAGCCATCACGAGGAAGGGATCTTCGAGCGCATAGGTCTCGTCGCCTATAGTCACCTGACGCTCCTGCATGCACTCGAGCAGGGCACTCTGCACTTTGGCCGGCGCGCGGTTGATCTCGTCGGCGAGCACCAGATTGGCAAAGACTGGTCCCATTTTGGGCACAAAGACGCCGTCTTGTGGATTGTAAATCAGCGTGCCCGTCAGGTCGGCCGGAAGGAGATCGGGCGTAAATTGGATGCGCTTAAAGCTGGCTTGCATAATGCGCGCCAGCGTCGACACGGTAAGCGTTTTAGCCAGTCCCGGCACGCCTTCCAAGAGGATGTGCCCACTGCAAACCAGGCCGATTAGCAGGCGCTCGACCATGTAGCGCTGTCCGACGATGACGCGATCCATTTCCGCAAATACGCTATCTACGAGAACGGATTGCTCCTGCACTTTATCGCTAATTGCGTGTATATCGATCGAATGTTGCATACGCTCCTACTGAACAAAAAACCGCCTTTGCCCGCTAGGGTCCCACGCCGCGAATTGGGACCCAAGCTGCATCAGCGGATAGACTGCTCAAACGACGGTTAAGAAAAGAGAGGTCCCCTGTCCACAAGCAGCACACGGCCGCATGCGTTGTCCTTATACGCGCCCTGGAAACGCGGCATCCAGGCGTTATTGCGCCTTGTCCTGAAAACGCACCCATTCTTCGGGGTTCCGCCCAACGTGCGGCAGCAGCTGTTTGGCGCTGGCGGCCAATTCGGAATCGGGATAGCGATCGATAACGAGTTGGTAGGCACTGCGCGCCTGGTCGGGCTCCTCGAGATACTCCTCGTAGATAAAGGCAATCATAAATTGCGCTTCATCGCCGTACTCGCTCTCAGGGTACTCTTTAATCAGGCGCCCGTAGAGGGCAATGGCCCCTTGTAAATCGCCCTTTTGCTGTTGGATCGCAGCCCAGTTCTTCAGCGCAACCGGAGCTCTCCCGTCCTGGGCAAACTTCGCGACAAAGGCGCCATATGCTTCGACGGCCTGATCGAGTGCAGCCGGATCGGTCGCCGCGCGTTCTGCTCTGGTCCACAGTTCATCCGGGCTCTCCTCTGCGCAACCCCAAACGGTCAGCAGAGCAACGACACATGTTAGAAATCGCAACTTCATCATCTACTAAAAGACTCTCATTCTGTTTTCGCAGTTCCGGAAGCCGGCGTTTTTTTTGCTTCGGACTTTCCCTCGCTCTTGCCGGAGTCGGTGCTTCCGCTATCGGCTTTGGCCGCGCTCTTATAGCTTTCGCTGCGGTAGTCGGTTTCGTAGAAACCCGAGCCCTTAAACAACAGGCCACCGCCGCTGCTAATCAGCCGTTTGAGGCGGCCGCGTGCACCCCCTTTGGGGCATATGGCTTTGCGACAGGAGCTTAACGGTTTGGCGGTAATGCTCTGAAACTCTTCAAAGCGATGACCACACTTCTGACACTCGTATTCGTAGGTTGGCATCTCGTGACCTTTTTATGAAACAAACTTCAAAAATATAGCATTAGAGCACAGCTGCGCAACATCTGCTCGCTGCACTCAGTCTTCCAACAGCGCTTCGCCAGTTGGCTGGTCAAAACTGGGTTCGGGGAGCTCCGATTCGATGCGCAAGTCGGGTAGGTCGGCAATTCCAAGCGGGCGAAAGCGATCTCCATCGATCTTTAGCAACGTCAGATCGACGTTGGTGCGGCGATCCTCGGCAAACGAAATTCGCCCCGAGACGCCGTCGTAATCGCGGACCTGCGATAGCCAGTCGCGCATGGGAGCTGGCCGCCCTCCCGCCGCGCGCCAGGCGTCTAAGACCAACTGCGCGGCGTCATAGCCGTACGCAGCGTACTGAGGATCGCTGCTAAAGCGCCGGCGAAAGCGATCGACAAACTCCTGCCCTCCTCCGCGCTCTTGCCGCTTGGCGGAGGTAACAATCGCACCGTCGACGTATTTGCGCTCGCTCAGGCGCATCTGTCGCACGCCCTCGGGATCGTACCAAATGTCGTTGCCGAGGATTTGCGTCTCGAGACGATAAAAGGAAATCTGGGGGGCAATGGTCTTGGCGTCATCAAAACTCTCCACGGCGACGGCGATGCCATCGACTGTGTCGATGAAGATCTCCGAAGAGTCCGGCGGCGCCTCTTCCTCTTCTTCCGGCAGCTCATCACCTTCTATGCCCTCGAGAAGCTCCGTGAGAAAGGACGGCGCGGTCTGAGCGCTATCGGCCGCGGACCACTCGAGCGAGTCGGCGGCGGCCAGCGTATCTTCCGGCGCCGGCATCAGTTCAAAGCCAATGGCGCGAATTTCTTCAAATACGCGGCGGAAGTCCTTTGTTTGATTGGGCACGTACCAGTCTGAATGAACTACGCGGCCGCCGTTTACTTCGGCCGTGCGGCGAAATGCGCGCTCGAAATTCCACCCATAGTCGCTCAGCGGCGAGAGGATGACTAGGTTCTGCAAGCCCAACACTAATGTCGCATGCTCGGCCAACAGATGGCCCTGAGTCTCGGGTATTGCGTTGATTTGGAAGATGAACTGTCCGAGCGAATCGAGCCCACTTTGCTGCGAAAGCGGTGCGATCATGGGCACGCCAGCGGCTTCTGCCACGACGGCTGCGGCAACGCACGAGCTGCTAAACAGTGGACCAATAATCGCCGCCACGTCGCGCTCGACCAAGCTGCGGGCCCCCTGCACGACGCGCAGCAGACCGCTGCCCGGATTTTCGCTGAGTGCGCCAATGGCATCGGCATTGATCGGTAAATCGCCAAAATCCAAACCCGTATCGGCAACGATCAAATCAAACGGTTCACCGGCGGCCTCGTTGGCCATCTTCACACCCGCATATATCTCGTTGGCAATGCGTTGGTATGGGCCGCTCAGCGGCAGCAGCAGGCCTAGTTTTGCCCGCTCCTTCTGCCCAACCCGCTCGCCCCAGTCCCCATCGGACTCAATGTCGCCAGCGAGATAGGGCACTTCATCAATCGCTTCAACACGGCCAGCCTCTTCTATCAATACATAAAAAATGCCCGCGCGGCCGACGCCATCGCGATAGGCCTGGGCCGCCGCCTCAGCTTCCGGCGCCCAGCCCAGGCGACCGTACCAGCGCGCGCGCCCAAAGAGCAACGACTCGCGCATGCGCTCGACGCCAACGGCCAGACGCACGCTCTCCATCGCCTTAGCGCTGATGTGGCCATTGCCATCGATGGCGGCTAGGCGCTCGGCCGCCTGGGCCTGCGTAGGCAGCGGGGCGGGAGTGGCCAGCAGGCGACCGTACTCCATGGCCGCTTCGTAGTAGCGCTTTAGCTTGAAATAGGAATCTCCGGCGAGCAGACGCGCCTCGGCAACGTAGCGACTATCGGTGTATTTGCGCTGCAGGCCGCGCGCTGCAGCAAGTGCATCCTCGTAGCTACCCAAGCGGAAATAGCTTTTGCCCAACATGAGCTGCCCGGCGCTCGAGTGCTGGTTCACGTCGTATTCCAACAGGCGCAAGAAGGCGTCGCGCGCCGCCTCAACGTCACCTTGGCGGTACGCCCCCAACCCCTTTGAGAATACTTTTTCCGCTTCAGCTGAATAGACGCCCTGGATGGATTGCGCCTGCAGGGCAGCGGGGTCAAGCGACGCAGGGCCGACCGTCATAAGAAGGAAAAAGACGGCGAAATGACGCATTAAAAATCCTTTATAAACAGTTGTATAAGGCGAAATGTAGACCGGATGGAACAGAGTGTCAAGCGGGGTTGTCGCCATCGTTAAAGGCGGCTATATTACCTAGCAGTTACTCCATTATCCGCTCGATATCCCACTAGATATCCCATGAATATACGCTCAGAAAAACTGGGGCTCGACCCCGAAAAGCTCCGTCAAATCCTCGCCCAGCAGATGGAGAATCAGCCCCCCGCCCAGCCTGCGTCGGCGGGAGGCGGCGCCGAACCCGCGCACGAGGACGTCGGCCCTCCTATTGAGTTCAATCTCCTCCCAGAACAATTGGAGGCCTACCTGGACCAGTACGTCATTCGCCAAAGCGAGGCCAAAGCCGTCCTTTCGACGAAGATCTGCACGCACTTTAACCGCCTAAAGTTGACGACGGACGAAGACGATGACGTCATTGGCAACATCAAGAACAATGTACTGCTCATCGGTCCAACCGGCGTCGGCAAAACGTATTTAATTAAGCTCATAGCGCGCAAGATTGGCGTTCCCTTCGTCAAGGGCGATGCGACCAAATTTAGCGAAACGGGCTACGTCGGCGGCGACGTAGAAGATCTCGTGCGCGAATTGGTGCGCGAAGCCGACGGCGATATTGGCCGCGCCGAACACGGAATAATCTACATCGATGAAATCGACAAAATAGCTTCGTCGCGCGGCGCGCAGGGGCCGGACGTCTCCCGATCGGGCGTGCAGCGCAACCTGCTGAAGCTCATGGAAGAGACGGAGGTGGACCTCAAGGCTCCCCACGACATCGCCTCGCAAATGGAGGCGGTCATGCAGATGCAGCAAACGGGCAAGGTCGAACGCAAAAAAGTCAATACGCGCAACATCCTGTTTATCGTCAGCGGCGCCTTTGCCGGCCTCGATGAGATTATCAGTCGCCGCCTCAATCGGGGTGCCATCGGCTTTCGCCTAGGCAATGAGTCGACGGCATCTGAAATGACGCCACAGGACCTCTATCGCAGCGTGCGCGCCGAAGACTTGATGGAGTACGGCTTTGAATCGGAGTTTATCGGCCGCCTGCCCGTCGTATCTGTGCTGCACGACTTGGACAAAGACGACCTCCTCTCCATTCTGCGCAATCCAAAGAGCAGCGTCATTCTGTCTAAGAAGCGCGATTTTCGCGCCTACGGAATCGACGTAGAATTCAGCGACCGCGCACTCGAACTGCTCGCCGAGCGCGCCCACGCCGAGCGCACCGGCGCGCGCAGTCTAGTCGGCGCGGTCGAACGCGCCCTGCTGCACTTTGAGAAAAAGCTGCCGTCGAGCAAGGTTGCTGCGTTTACCGTTGACGAGGAGGTCATCAACCAACCCACGGCGGCGCTGCTCAAGTTGCTGAGCACCTCCTCGCTGGTCCATTTTCGCCAAAGCTTCGCCAATAGACACGCCATCGAGCTGTCGTTTTCTCCCCAGGCCGAAGCGCTCGTCCGGCAACTGGCGGCCGAGCGCGGCGAGGATCCCAGCGATCTGTGCGAGTCGCTCTTTGCCGACTACGGCCACGGGCTCAAGCTGGCCGGACTCGCCGAGTACGCCATCTCCGAGGAGGCCGTGCGCGATCCGCAAAGCGTGCTAAACCAACTCATCCGCGAATACTACAGCCGCGGCGCTAGCTGATTTGCGAAACCTGCAACCGCGGCAATACCCATAACAGGTGTTCTGGGGGTCGCTCCACTGCGCTGGAGGACGCCTAGCGCAGCGCGTACTCCAGCTCTTTGCGATAGAGCGTGCTAAGGCCAATCTGCAAAATTTCCGCGGCGCGGCGTCGGTCGTTACCGACCGCTTTTAGCGTTTCGCGAATCGCAATTTTCTCCATCTCTTTCATCGACATTCCCACGCGAAAATCGACCCCGGGAAAAGTGCGTTCGCGCCGATTGATATAGCGCGGTATATCGTCCATCTGCAAAGGCCCCTCGCGCGCGCACATGACGACCATACCCTCTATGCAGTTTTTTAACTCTCGCACATTGCCCGGCCACTCGTATTCTATCAGCACGTCGAGCGCGCGCGCGCTTATGCCGGACACGTTCTTTTGGTTGTCTTCGGCAAACTGGCGCACAAACTCGTCTGCCAGCAGCGGAATATCCTCCCGGCATTCGCGCAGCGGCGGAATTTCAACCGTCACGACATTGAGCCGGTAAAATAGATCGGCCCTGTATGCGCCGGCTTCGACCATTGCATCCAAATCGCGGTGCGTCGCTGCAATAAGGCGCACATCGACACCGCGCGTCTGCGTCGCACCTACCCGTTCAAAGCGACCGTCCTGAATAACGCGCAGCAGTTTGACCTGGGTCGGCAGCGGTATATCGCCCACTTCGTCGAGAAAGAGCGTGCCGCCGTCGGCCAGTTCAAAGCGCCCCTTGCGCGCCATCGTCGCGCCCGTAAACGCACCCCTTTCATGCCCGAAGAGCTCGCTTTCGACAACGCCTTCCGGCAGCGCGCCGCAGTTAACTTCGACAAACGGCTCAACGCGACGACGGCTCTGCTGGTGTATGGCTTTGGCTACTTCGCCCTTGCCCGTACCCGTTTCTCCGCGAAGCAATACGCTGGTCTTTGACTGCGAGACCTGCTCCACCTGACGGTAGATGCGATGCCAGGCAGAGGAGCGACGAGCGATGCCGCCAAATCGATAGCGCTCGTCTAAGCGGCGCTGCAGGTTGGACACCTCGCCGACAAGCTGCTGGTACGACAAACCGCGCTGCAATACCGCGCTGATTTTTGCGAAGTTTAGCGGCAGCAACTGAAAGTCGTAGGCTCCCTGACGCATGGCCTCTATGCCGAGCTCAATTTCTTCGGGTGTGGCAATAGCGATGGCGCAGATCGATGCGTTGCGGCTGTGCGCGAGTTTCTGCAGGCGCAGTCCGTCGATGCGCGAATGGCGCAGAGGATAGATCAGCGCGTTGACGATTTCGGAGTCTAGTATATCGTATGCGCTCTGTCCTTCGCGCACCCATATCACATCGAACTCGGCCCCTTCTAGGTAGGCGACAAGTTCTTTTGCCGAAGTGGACTCGGGCAAGACAACCACAATCCGCGCGCGCTGAACTGTTGTTTGACTCAATGACTCCTCCTCTTCAGGCAGCGCGCCGCAGCGCGTCGTCTCCTATGCAGGCAGCAAAGACTTCGGATACTTCCTCGACTAGAACAAAATCGATCTGTCTCCGAATCTTAGCGGGAATATCGTCTAGGTCGCGCTCGTTGTGGCGCGGCAGTATGACTTTCGTCACCCCCACTCGATGGGCAGCCAGCACCTTTTCCTTAATACCTCCCACTGGCAGCACGCGTCCACGCAGCGTCATCTCTCCCGTCATCGCCACGCGTTTATCGACGCTGCGACCGACCAGCAACGAGAGCAGAGCCGTCGCGACGGCAATGCCCGCCGAAGGCCCGTCTTTGGGAATCGCACCAGCCGGCAGGTGGATGTGAATATCGTGACGATCGAAAAAATCCTCTTTGAGACCGCATTCGACGGCATGCGACCGCACGTAGGATAGGGCGATTTGCGCCGATTCTTTCATAACGTCGCCGAGTTGCCCCGTCAGCGTCAAGCCCTTTCCGCCGCGCATCTGCGTAGCCTCGACAAACATCACCTCGCCGCCGACCGGCGTCCACGCCAGTCCCGCGACGACGCCCGGCATCCCTATCTCTTCGAGCGCCGTTTCACGTACCGATTGCCGCCCCAGATAAGCGCTCAACACCTCCTCCGTCACACGGAATACACCGCGCCGCCCCTCGACGACTTCACGCGCTATTTTGCGGCATAGGCGACCTACTTCACGCTCCAAATTGCGCAGTCCTGCTTCGCGCGTGTAGCCGCGTATGAGCAGGCGAACTACCCCCTTTTCGAGCACTACTTTGCGCCGCGTCAGACCGTGCTCGCGCAGTTGGCGAGGCAGTATGTGGCGCTGTACTATGCCCATTTTCTCATCCTCCGTATAGCCGGATAGCTGAATAATCTCCAGGCGATCGCGCAGAGCTGGCGGTATTGTATCGAGCTGGTTGGCCGTGGCAATAAAGGTTACCCCAGAAAGGTCGAAAGGAACGTCTAAGTAGTGATCGACAAATGCGTTATTCTGCTCGGGGTCGAGCACTTCCAGCAGCGCGGCGGCGGGATCTCCGCGAAAATCCGCTCCGAGTTTATCAATCTCGTCGAGCATAAATACGGGATTGTTGCTACCGACTTTGCGCAGGGCCTGCACTACGCGCCCGGGCAACGCCCCCACATAGGTGCGGCGGTGACCGCGAATTTCCGATTCGTCGCGCACTCCGCCCAGCGATATGCGAGCAAATTTCCGGCCCATGGCCCGAGCGATAGAGCGACCGAGCGAGGTCTTGCCGACGCCGGGAGGACCGACAAAACAGAATATGGGACCGCGGGAAGATTTCTTTAGCTTGCGCACGGAAAGAAATTCAAGCACGCGCTCTTTTATCTTTTGCAATCCCTCGTGATCGGCGTCGAGTATCCGCCTCGCACGACCGATATCGATGCGGTCCGTCGACTTTTTCCCCCATGGCATTTCTATCAGCCAATCGAGATATGTGCGCACGACCGCGTATTCGGCTGAACTCTCTGCCATGTGGGCCATGCGCTCGACTTCGCGCTCGGCCTCTTTCCGCACATCGGCCGGCAGCTTGGCCCCTTTCAGGCGCTCCCGCACGCGCTCCAATTCACCCTCGCCTTCGCCGAGTTCTTTCTGAATCACGCGTATCTGTTCGCGCAAATAGTGTTCGCGCTGTGCCTGTCCCATCTCCTCCTGAATCTGCCCCTGGATCTGGTTGCCCATCTCTAGCACGGATAGCTTACGATTGAGCTGCCAATTGAGGCGACGCAGACGCACTTCGACAGAACATTCGGCCAAGAGTTCCTGCTTGTCGGCGATAGAAAGGTCTAGGGCCGATGCGACAAAGTCGGCGAGCTGTCCGGGATCCTTCTCCAAATTTACCGCCGTTATTTGCAATTCTTCGCCGAGAGAGGCTACGAGGCCGACCATTTTTTGAAACTGCTGCGATAAGTTGTGCGCCAGCGCCAGCTCTTCTTCGCTATTGCTCAATACGTCTTCTACCGACTGCCCTCGCGCAACGATAAAGGGCTCCTCGCGCACACACTCCATCACTTTGACGCGGTGGATGCCGCGCAGCACGACCTGCAATGTGCCGTCGGGCAGCTTGAAGGCTCGGTGTATATGGGCCGCTACACCCACTTCGCACAAATCGCCAAACGACGGTATTTCCACCTGACCATCTTTCTGTGCAACGGCATAAATCAGCCGATCTCGACCCAGTGCTTCGCCCACTAGGCGCAGCGATCCTTCGCGTCCAACCAGCAGCTGGGTGGGGACGCCGGGGAACAATACCATATTGCGCAAGGGCAGCACCGGCAGCTCCTGTAGCCTATCATCGCGGCGTAATTTTTCGACATTCTTCATAGGACGGCCCCCCTTCTATTGCACCATTTAAACTACTTCGTATCAAGATCCAGCGACAATCTAAGCCCAGTGCATCGCAGCCCTGCGCTCCAAAGCGATTTGTGCTCCATCGCATACAGGGCAATATCCGTGCCCGACGCTTTGCCACGTTATCCTGCCATTATGACAATGAGCCAATGACATTATGCATCATTTACCTGCAAAGAGATCGCAGCTGATGCCGATATATGTCATTGTAGTACAATCACATTCGGACTTGCAACTGCGCGTTTTTTTATATATTATAGATATGTTGTACCTATTAGCGCTGAACCTGAGAGATGGGCATCTGCATTTACCATCGAGTATGGAGTTTTCTCTTCGATGTTCGACTTCCTAACTGGGCGAAAAAAACAGGCTTCATCCTTTAGTCCTCAGCAAGAAGTTAGCAAACTTGCTGAGTTAAGCCCGCCGTCTGCGCTTGTTGCAATGACTAACGACAAAGACGACGATTCGCAAGAAGAGTTGGGCAAAGCCTTTTTTCTGCGCCGCGAGAAGAAGCTCTATACCGAAGGCAGCCACCTGTATCTTACCACGCCGGACAATCTAAAAATAGCGAAGGACCAAAACTTAACGGCTCAGTACGTTTCGCTGCAGTTTATGAACAAGCGGATTCCCTATAGCTTAGACTGCAAGATTATCGGGCGCTTTCGCCTGCTGCCCGAGATCGTTGAAACCCTGGATTTCAATGCCAAATCTGCCTACAAACTGATCCCGACTAGCACGCTAAAAAAACAGGACAAGCGGCAGTTCTTTCGCTACACACAAAAAAATTACGGCGATTCGCGCGTACCGCTTACGACGCATATCGGCTTTGACCTCTACGTGCGAAAGACAGATCAGACCTTCCCCGAAGAAGGGGCTCCGCCCGTAATGCTCAAGGATGTTACGCCGATCGATTTCTCTTCTTCTGAAGAGACGAACCAACCGTTCCTGACGCGAGATGCCATCAATGATTTTCGCGCCATAATGCTCAAAAAGCAGGCACACGAGCGCTTGGTGTTCGCGAGTAAAGTAGCAAGGGACGAAACGACTAGTCTCGTTAAGCGCAAAGATGAAGAGTTGCTGCTGGGCCAACTCAACCTACTAGGCCTTGAGATGGAGTCACTGCGCGATGTGCTCTACCTGAAAAAATCGGCCAAAGCTGCGCTCAAGAAGGGAAAAGAAAATCCCTTCAGCATGAAACCGGGCGAAAAAGTGATTACGAACTTCATCCACAATCGCGAGTACTACCAGATGCTCGTCGAGGTGATGGATGCTCGCACCCAGAATGAAACGGTCAGGCCGATTGAATTACCCCGCCCTGAATTCGGCCTCAAACTCGATCTGATCGACTACAGCGTCGGCGGAGCGCTCATCGAAAGCAGTCCAGATTTCCTCAAGTTTATTCTCGGAGATAAGTGCCCGGACGGCGTAAAGACCGAGACCGATTTTACGGATGATCAGTGGAAGCAGGCCTTTAGCGACCTGCAGAACTTTATGATACACCTCACCTTCTATCCCAAGCTACACTTCCCCGATGCCGTGCAGCGCTTCAAGCCCGAGCTGCCATTCAAGATCAGCATTCTCGCTCAGATCGTGCGCACGCATATTACTCAGGCCGGAGACCGCCGCGTCTTGCAGCACGGCATGCAGTTCTGCTATGAGGCGCAGGGAATTCCGCTAGCTAAAGACGATCCGGTAGACTGGCGTTACAGCCGCTATATTCGCGACAACGAGCACTTCAAAACTGTCCACAGCCATCTGGGCCAGCTATACGGTTATTTGGAAAACCAGAGCATGTCCAGTGGAGGGGGCGGCGGTAAGCGCAGACGCCGCAAGCCTACAGAGCCGGAAGGTGAACCGGAAAAGAAATAGGAGCGCTCGGACAATAGAATCGGGCGCTCCCTTTTTATATTTATGAGCCGTTTTCTGCGCACAGAGCACCTCCCCCTGCCTACGGTGCGATCTTAGCCCTCGTCTTCCTTTCTCTTTTTTGCCGTCACCCGATCTTGGAATGCTGAGCGAATTTTTTCGTCGGTGAACTTGTGTTTCTGTGCGGCAATGCGGTTCTGCACGGAAGCAACGAGCTTTTCGCTCTTCAGCTTTTCCTCTTCTGGTTTTTCGTCTTCGCGAAAGCGCTGGCTCAGGGCGATGAGCAGTTTGCTGTAGGTGTGCTGGTTTTCCGAACCTGGGTGCAAGGTATAAGGCGGCATAAACTGCAGGCCGCGCTCCATGTTGTTGCGCGAACGATCCTCGATCAAATCGCGCGGAAAAACGCGGAACGTCACGCGATACTGCTCTTTGGCATCAGCAACGCGCTCCAATATCAGCGGCAGATATACCTCGTCTTCTTTTCCCACCTTTTTATTAAACGTGCGCATCAGCCCTTCTTTAACGTCCTCGGTCATTCTGAAATAGAGCAAGAAACCAACGATCGTATTGATTTCGCGGAGATAGTCGTTGGGCTTGGACACCATCACCTGCAGCACTTTATCGTTCTCAATATCAGCTAATAGCGCTTCCTTAATTAGCAGGCTCACATCGCCCAGATTGCCGAATTCATCAAGGGTCACGTCTTCAATGTGCTTGACCCCTTTCTCGCCAATATACTTGTCTAGTGGATCGCGAATGCTCTTGAAGAAGGGACCCTGCGTGCTGCGCTGTGCCCAGCCTCCGCCGCCGGGAATGCAGTATAGTTGCGCATTGCTCAGATAGCGCTCCAATACATCCCGCCGCGTGCTACCCGGTCCGTTGGGCATGGACGTCACGCTATCGACGCGGACCTCAATTATGTCTTCGCCGCGAACGAAAACGTCTTTGGGCAGCTTCTCCTGTGCTTCTTCGCGCGGTCCAACCCACGGTTTCTCCGGGTTGTCTGGACTCTCTGCTACGTAAAAGCTCTTGCGCAAAAAATACGCCTTGCCGACGAAGTAGATGGGTCTGGTCGCCCCTTCTACTTCGACCGTGTAGCTCAGCTGCAGCGGCTCGCCGGGTTTGAGCAAGCGATCGGTCGGTTCGAAGCTGCCGCCGGCCACGCCCTTGGGTGAGGCGATGAAAAATACGGCCTTGGGCTGGGTCTTAAATTTGCGAAAAGCAAAGTTGCATATCTTCCCGCGGCCCCGACCGTGCTCGACGGACTCCGTTAGCATGCGCGGCCGTATCAGGTCGCTGAAAACCTCGACGCCGCGAAAGGCAGTAAAGAGCGGCTGCATCTGCCCCGGCTTGATAAATACCTCAACGGTAGAAAAGGGCTCCTTTTCGGTTCCGCTATCGGCAGCGGCCAATTTATCAGCCTCACTCCTTGCCTTTTCGAGCTTTGCCTTCTTCAACTCGGCACGTCGAGCAGCCGACAGCGGCTTTTTCTTTTTCTCTTCCATGTGCGTATATAGACGGTTTATAATTGAGTTATCACCAACCAATTTTTGCTACGATACCGAATGTGTGCTATTTAGTCAAGTTTGACCAATTCGCACACGACTTCGCAGTGGGGCGTTTGCGGAAACATATCGATCGGCTGAATGCGCTCTATCGCATAGCCGTATTCACTCAACACCAGCAGATTTTCGGCCAGCGTCTGCGAATTGCACGATACGTATATGATGCGCGCAGACTGCATGCGTCCCAAGGCGTCTAATACCTTCTTGTGCAGCCCAGGGCGCGGGGGATCAACGACGACTAGGTCAAAAGTCCCCTGCTGCCCCTCGAGCTCTTTGAGCACATCTTCAGCCGCACCTGCAATAAAGGAACAATTCTGCACGCCATTGCGCTCGGCGTTGACGCGCGCATCGGCCACCGCCTCTTCTACGACCTCGATCCCTATAACTTCCCTTGCCAGCGGCGCCAAGTGTAGACTTATAGACCCCGTGCCACAGTACAGGTCCAACACGCGCCCCAACTGACGGCCCGCCCATTCGCAAACGAGTGCATAGAGGCGTTCAGCCTGCAGCGAGTTGGTCTGAAAAAAGGACTGCGGCGAAATATCAAAGCGAATCCCTCCGCAGGATTCCTCAATAGCACCGCTGCCTGACACCACATACTCGCGTTCGCCCTTGGCGACCTGAGCCTTGCCGCTGTGCAGCGTTACCACCAAAGAGTCGAGCTCCGACACTTCGCGTATCAAGTGCTGGACCAGCTGATCAACGCCCTCGTCGGGATAGGATGATACGACTAGATTGACCAGCGTCTGACCGCTGTTCTTGGCATCGCGAATCACCAAAAACCGCAACAGGCCCTCGTGCGTTTTCAAATTATACGCACAGAGTGCCATATCGTTGGCTGCGCTGCGCACGACGTCGACGATGCGATTGGATAGCTGCGATTGGAGATGGCATTCCTCCACGTCAAATATCCGATTAAATCGACCGCGCACGTGCAGCCCCAACTGCACGCGCCCATCCCTATCCGTGCCAAAGGAAAATTCCATTTTGTTGCGATAGAAAAACGGCGCGTCCACTGCGATGGCTGGGAGCACCTCTAGGCTGGCTATACCTTGATCAGCCAGCGCATTGCGGACCATCTGCTCCTTTAAGCCCAGTTGGTCCACATAAGACAAGTCCTGCCAGCGGCAGCCTCCGCAGAGGCCAAAGTGCGCACAAACGGGCTCTATCCTCGCCAAGTTGCAGTCCACAATGCGCACTACTTCTGCATGGATTTTGCCACGGCGCTTCTTCTCAATGCGGGCTTCAACTCGGTCGCCAGGCACGGCGCGGCGAACAACCACTTCTCGCTCTTCGACGAAGCCGCGCCCGTCCCCTTTGGCGTCGATTGCGCTTATATCCACCGTTATGACATCACCGCGCTTCATCGCCATGTTCCATATTGATGTAAAAAAACAAACGGGACGAGAATCAAATCTCGCCCCGTTTGTCTATACGCATTCCTATAATGCGACTTATTCTTCGGCCGCACTCTCTGTCGCGCCGCTGTCTGACGCGCTGTCAGCCACCCCTACACCTGGGCGGTCGACGAGTTCTATAATACTCATATAGGTCCCATCGCCGCGCCGTGGACCCAGCTTAACAATGCGGGTATAGCCGCCATTGCGTCCCTTGTAGCGCGGACCTAACTCGTCAAAGAGCTTGGCGACGACTTGCTTGTCGGCGACAAAGCGCAGCACTTGACGGCGCGCGTGCAGATCGCCGCGCTTGGCGAACGTAATCATATGCTCCGCCGAGCGACGCAGTTCCTTAGCGCGCGTAAGAGTCGTCGTAATGCGCTCTACCGACAGCAGCGAGGTGACCATATTCGCCATCATCGCTTTGCGATGCGCGTTCCGACGACCCAGCTTTGCTACTTTCTTTCCGTGTCTCATCTTTTTTCTTTCAATCTACGCTTAGAATTCCTCTGCGAGCGGATTGACCGCCTCTTCGTCAACTTCCACGTTTTCGTAGGGCGCCAAGTCCATTCCCCAGTTGAGTCTGAGCGTGTCCAAGATTTCTCCCAGCTCGTTGAGCGACTTGCGGCCAAAATTGCGATACTTGAGCATTTCGGCTTCGCTGCGTCCCACCAATTCGCGCAAATGCGTGATGCCGGCAGCACGCAAACAGTTGGCCGAGCGGACGGACAGCTCCAATTCTTCGACGGGCATCGCTAGCAGACGCGCAACGCGCTTGGTCTCCTCATCAACCTCTTTTTCTTCGGTCTCTTCGGCCTCCTCTTCAAAGTTGATAAAGAGGCTCAAATGCTCCATGAGGATCTTCGCAGCCTGCGCCAGCGCATCCTCTGGATTGACCGATCCATCGGTCCACACTTCCAGCGTTAGGCGATCGTAGTCAGTTCGACGACCAACGCGGGCGTTCTCGGTATCGTATTTGACCTGAGTAACCGGTGAAAAGGAGCTGTCGATGGGCACCGAACCGATGGGCTGATCGGGCAGCTTATTGTCTTCGGCAAAACGATAGCCGCGGCCCTGTCCGACAGTCAGCTCCATCGTCAGCGTAGCGCCTTGGTCCAAGGTGGCAATGTGCAGGTCTGGATTCATAATCTGCACGTTGGGATCGACGGCCAGATCGCCAGCTTGCAGCACGCCGGCACCGGTCTTCTCAATCCGCAACACCTTATCTTCATCGCCGGTGTAGCGCAGAGCCACTTCTTTGAGATTCAGTATGACTTCGGGGACGTCCTCGCGGACGCCTTCTACAACGGAGAATTCGTGCTGAACCCCCTGGATATTGACTTGCTTTATCGCAGCACCCTGGATGGACGAAAGGAGGATCCGCCGCAAAGAATGACCTAATGTAACGCCAAACCCACGCTCGAGCGGCTGTACGACAAACTTGCCGTAGTTTCCGTTCAAGCTTTCCTTTTCGATTTCCACCAGCCTCGGCATCTGGAGACCTTCTAACTTCATATAGCCCCTTGCTCCCTGGAATGAGGAGAGATTTTCTACGATTCTCGACGTTCTAAACGCGAGAATAGAACTCGATGACTAGTTGTTCTTCCGCAATCGTCGGAATATCTTCGCGACTGGGGGTTTCGACGACTGAGCCCTGAAGATTGACCTTGTCAACAGATAGCCAGGGCACGGTCTCTCTGGAGCGACGCAGCGACTCGTGGATCGCCTCCAACTGGCGACTCGATTCAGCCACCGTGATCGCGTCGCCAACCCTCGTCAGATAGGAAGGGATGTTGACGCGGGAGCCGTTTACAAAAATGTGGTTGTGGCGCACAAACTGCCGAGCCGCTTTGCGCGACGCGGCAAAGCCAAGACGGTAAACTACGTTGTCCAGGCGGCTCTCCAACAGGCGCAGCAGGTTTTCGCCGCTAACGCCAGGCACGCGCGTTGACTCCTTATAATAGCCGCGAAACTGTCCCTCGCGCACGCCATAGAGGCGAGATAACTTTTGCTTTGCGCGCAGCTGGACGCTGTAGTCAGACTGCTTGCGACGCAAGCCCTGACCGTGCTGACCGGGCGCATAGCTGCGGCGCTCAAAGGAGCACTTCTCCAGATTGCATCGCTCGCCCTTCAAAAAGAGCTTCGCACCTTCGCGCCGACAGTAGCGGCAGTTGGGTCCCGTATATCTACTCATGCCAATATTCTCCTCTAAACCCTGCGGCGCTTGGGCGGACGACAGCCGTTGTGGGGAATGGGCGTAACATCGCGGATGGCGGAAATCTCCAACCCCGCATTCTGCAGCGCTCGAATGGCGGATTCGCGGCCGACTCCGGGGCCTTTGACCCATACCTCGACGCGGCGCAGCCCCATGCTCATCGCCTCCTGTGCTGCTTTTTCGGCGGCGATCTGACCGGCAAACGGGGTCGACTTGCGACTCCCCTTGATGCTCATCTTGCCAGGTGTAGCCCACGATATCACATTGCCCTCAGTATCGGTTAACGTGATAATCGTGTTATTAAAGGTAGCGAGAATATGGGCGACGCCCACGGACTCTACCTGCTTTGACTTCTTGCGTCTTCTGCGTCTTTCGGGTGGCAAATGCGTTATCCTCGTTCTTGGCTGTAATTTATCTCGGAGCTTTTTTCTTGCCCGCAATGGCACGACGAGGCCCCTTGCGAGTACGCGCATTGGTCTTGGTGCGCTGGCCGTTGGCCGGAAGACCGCGGCGATGCCGAAGGCCTTTGTAGCTGCCAATGTCCATCAGGCGCTTGACGTTCATAGTAATTTCGCCGCGCAAGCTACCTTCGACCTTGTAGTTGGTCTCGATTATCGCACGCAGGCTGTTTACCTGATCTTCCGTCAAACTGTTAATCCGCACCTGCGGATCAATACCGGCTTGCTCAATAATGCGTTTGGCTACGGTCTGACCAATCCCAAAAATGTAGGTGAGTCCGATACCTACCCGCTTGTCGCGGGGCAAATCAACGCCTGCAATACGTGCCAATGGCTGGCCTCCTCATCCTTGTCTCTGTTTGTGACGCGGATTGCGCTTGCAAATCACGCGCACAACCCCGTGTCGGCGAATGATCTTACACTCAGGGCAGCGCTTGCTAACAGATGCTTTGACTTTCACGATATTACTCCAACAAAAAGCGGGATTATCCCCGACGTCCTTGTATGCGTCCCCGCTTCATAAACCCCTCGTAGTGGCGGGTCATCAGCTGGGACTCAATTTGCTGCAGCGTATCCAAGGCTACGCCAACTATGATCAACAGACCGGTGCCGCCAAAAAACTGGGCAAATGAGGGGTGGACCTTAAACTGCTGTATGACAAAGAAGGGGAATATGGCAACGGCCGCTAGGGCGATCGATCCCGGCAGCGTTATCCTCGTCATGATGCCATCGATGTACTGCGCCGTGCGCGGCCCCGGTCGAATGCCGGGAATAAAGCCGCCATGCTTCTTCATATTATCGGCCAACTGATTCGGGTCCATGACGATGGCAGTATAAAAGTAGGTAAAGAAGATGATCATAAGACCGTATATCGTCCAGTAGACCACCGACTCCGTCGAGAATAGCCCGCCGATACTCTGCAAAAATTCGCTGTCGGGAAAGAGCTGCGTTATGGTCCCGGGTAAGAACATGATGGACTGCGCAAATATAATCGGTATTACCCCTGCCGTATTGATCCGCAGCGGAATATGCGTCGTTTGCCCACCGTAGACCCTGCGCCCAACGACGCGCTTGGCGTATTGAACGGGAATTTTGCGCAGTCCCTGCGTCAGCAAAATTACAAAGGCCACGACCAGAAACATCATCCCGACCAGGACAATTTCCTGAATAATATTCTTGCCCAGGCCGATGTTGTTCAGGTAGTGCTGATACTCGTAGCGAATGGCATTGGGCAGTTCGGCTATAATGCCGATGAAAATTATGAGCGAGATGCCGTTGCCGATACCGCGCTCGGTGATCTGCTCGCCCAGCCACATGATGAAGACCGTCCCCGTCGTGATCGTTATGATGGTCTCTATCGTAAAGCCAATGCCAGGATCGGGAACCGCGGACAGACCGGACGCCGGGCCGCGTATTGTTTCGAGAAAGTAGCTGACGCCGTAGGCCTGTGCTGCAGCCAAAAATACAGTGCCATAGCGCGTGTACTGGGTAATTTTCTTGCGCCCCTCTTCCCCTTCGCGCTGCAGCTTTTGGAAGTAGGGAATGACGGCGCCCAACAGCTGCAATATAATAGAGGCGCTGATATACGGCATTATACCGAGGGCAAAAATGGTCGCGCGCGTAAAGGCCCCTCCGACAAACATATCGTACAGGCCGAAAAGCGTATTACCCGAGTTGCTGAAAAACTCTTGGACGACCTTAACCTCGACGCCGGGAACGGTAATCTGTCCACCGATGCGATACACGACCAACAGTCCTATAGTGAATAGGATGCGCTGTCTCAGCTCAGGTATTTTGAAGCAGTTTTGAAAACTCTGCAGCATTATATCCTCAGATTACCTCGGCCTGACCGCCGGCTTTTTCTATTTTCTCGCGAGCGCTGGCAGAGAACTGGTCTGCCTTAATCGTTAGGCCACGGCTCAGTTCGCCGTCACCCAAAATCTTAATCGGCTGTTTGGCGCTGCGCACCAAACCCGCAGCAAGCAATTCTTCGGTCCCTACTGTACCCTCCAAACCACGGGCTTCGATATCGGCCAAGTTCACCGTCTGGTACACCACCCTGAAGTTTTGGTTGGAAAATCCAATCTTGGGCATGTGGCGATAATAGGCCAACGTGCCGCCGATAAAGCCAATGCGGTTACCGCGCCGGGCGCCGGAGCGCGCGCGCTGTCCCTTATGTCCCTTACCGGCCGTCTTGCCCGTACCCGAACCCGGTCCCTGCCCCAAACGCTTGCGATTGCGGCGCGAGCCCTTCGGGCATTTGATTTCACCTAAACGCATATTCGCTTCGCCTTCTGCTTAAGCGTCCTGTTCGCTCACGTCGACCAGGTGCTTGACTTTTTCGATCATGCCGCGAATTTGCGGCGTATCTTCGTGAACGACCTGATGGTGTAGGCGCTTGAGGCCCAACGCCTCAATGGTGGCTTTCTGGTTCTTTGCCCGCCCGATAGCACTGGAATGCTGCTTAATGACTAACTTCATCGAATTATGCTCTCCTAACCACGCAAAACTTCCATTGGAACACCGCGCAAGCGCGCTGTCGACTCGGCATCGCGCAGTTGGCTCAGCGCTGCCAACGTAGCTTTGATGGCGTTGTGCGGGTTGTTGGATCCCAATGACTTGGTGAGAATGTCGTGCACACCGGCCAACTCCAACACAATGCGTATACCGCCGCTGGCGATAACGCCGGTTCCCGGAGAAGCCGGCTTGAACAAGATATGTGAGGCGCCAAAACGGCCTTCTATTTCGTGGGGAATCGTTCCATTTGCCACGGGTACTTCAACCATGTTTTTCTTTGCCGCTTCGGTCCCCTTGCGAATCGCTTCGGAGATCTCACCGGCTTTACCCGAGCCAGCACCGACGCGTCCATTGCGATCACCCACGACAACCATGGCATTGAAGCTGAAGCGACGACCACCCTTACGCACGTGCGAAACGCGCTTGATGCTATTCTGAACGACGACTTCGCTCAGCTCCATGCTATTGGGATCTACTTTCGCCACAGAAGTAATTCTCCTCTAAAAATTCAGCCCGCCCTCGCGAGCGCCGTCGGCAACAGCTTTGATAATACCGTGATACAAATAGCCCCCGCGATCGAAGACCACTTTGTCGATGCCCTTTTCCTTAGCTTTTTCAGCGACGATCTTGCCCACTTCCACACCCTGTTCGACGCGATTTGCGAAAGAGCGCCCGCGCAGTTCTTTGCACTGCGTGGAAAGGCCGAAGAGCGAATGGCCAGCACTATCATCGACTAACTGCACCTCGATGTGTCTGAGCGAGCGATGCACGACCAGGCGCGGCCTATCGGACGTGCCCGAGACGATCTTGCGCAACCGAAACCGCCGCCGCTGTATGCGAGCTCGGTTCTTGTTCAGGTGTTTCTTATCCTTCATAATTAGCCCGCTGCGGTTTTGCCTTGTTTCCAGTGGATAACTTCGTTTTCATAGCGAATTCCCTTGCCCTTATAAGGCTCGGGCTTGCGCTTAAAGCGGATATCAGCCGCCACTTGACCTACGACTTGTTTGTCGACACCACTCACCGTTATGCGTGCCTGGGCGCCGCCTTCCCCATTGCCGACGGTAATATCGATGCCGTCCGGGGCTTCATAGACCACCGGATGCGAGTATCCTACGTTTAGCGTCAGCTTGCGGCCCTGCGCTTCGGCTCGCCAGCCAACGCCAAACAGATCCAGATTTTTGCTGAAGCCCTCGCTAACGCCGGTTATGGCGTTGGCGATTAGCGAACGCGTCAGACCGTGCAGCGACTGGGCGATCTTCAAATCACTCTTGCGCACGACCTGAACGGCATCGCCATCCACCTCGACGCCTATGTGATCGCCGACAAACGGCACTTCCAGAGCGCCCTTGGGCCCTTTTACGGCAACCTGCACCCCGGCGACTTTAACGTCGACACTTCCGGGTACTGTGATCGGTGCTTTTCCTATGCGCGACAACGTGCTTTTCTCCTCAATCTACCAGACGCTACAGAGTATCTCGCCGCCGACACCGGCCCGCCGAGCTTCTCTATCGGTCATTACGCCTTTCGACGTGGATACAATGGCAATGCCGAGACCTCGACGAATGCGCGGCACACCCGAATTTGGCGAATACTGGCGCAGCCCTGGACGACTGATGCGCTTGATTCCCTGTATTAAGCTTCTACTGTTGCTATCGTAGCGCAAGTAGAGTCGCAGTACTCCCTGTTTATTGTCTTCTATCACCGCAAAGTTATCGATGAAACGCGTCTCAGCTAACACGCGAGCAATCTCGCGCTTGAGATTGGAAGAAGGGATATCTACGCGAGGATGCTTGGCACGGCTGGCATTGCGAACGCGGGTCAACATGTCCGCGATGGGATCGGTCATACTCATTTGCGGTATCCTCCTACCAGCTGGCCTTAGTGACGCCGGGAATCTCGCCCCTGAGGGCTAACTCGCGGAAACAGATGCGGCAAAGACCAAACTTCCGATAATAGCCGCGCGGACGACCACAGCGTTGACAGCGATTATATTTACGCGAGCTGAACTTTGGCGTGCGGCGCGCTTTGGCTATCAGAGACTTTTTAGGCATTCACCAATTCTCCCAAACATTAGTTACTAAAGGGCATGCCGAGCGACTTCAGCAACTCGCGCCCCTCTTCATCGGTCTGAGCCGATGTAACGATTGTTATGTTCATCCCGCGGATCTGATCAATTCTATCGTAATCGATTTCGGGAAATATGATCTGCTCTTTGATACCGAGATTGTAGTTGCCCCGCCCGTCAAAGCCGCGCACGGGCACCCCGCGAAAGTCACGCACCTGCGGTAAGGCCAACGTTATTAGCCGGTCGAGAAACTCATACATGCGGCTACCACGCAGCGTCACCATGCAGCCGATTGGAATGCCCTCGCGCAGCTTAAAATTCGAGATGGCCTTTTTTGCACGGCGCAGGGCGGGTTTCTGGCCGGTTAGCGCCGTTAACTCGCTCACGGCACTTTCCAAGGCCTTTGGCTCACCGACCGCCTCGCCAACGCCCATGTTGACAACGACCTTATCAATGGTCGGAATCTGCATGACATTCCCGTAAGAGAAACGCTCTTTCAACTGCGACCGTACCTCGTCGCGGTACACCGTCTTTAGTCTGGGCTCGCTCATGACAACCCTTTTCTTACTGCGAGTCAATCATCTCGCCGCTGCGGGCCGAGACGCGTACGTTTTTACCACTGTCGAGCTTCTTGTGACGGATGCGCGTGGGCTGATCCGTCTTCGGGCAAATAACCATCACGTTGGAAAGATGAACAGGCGCTTCCCGCTCAATAATGCCGCCCTGAGGATCGCGCGACGAGGGACGCGAGTGATGCTTGCGCATATTTACCCCCTCGACGATAACCCGATTTTTATCCTTTAAAACGGCCAGCACGGTCGAGCGGCGCCCTTTGTCGTTGCCGCTCATAACCTGAACCGTATCCCCTTTTCTGATATCCATGTGAATCCTCTATTGACGTTGCCGGCCTAGACGACTTCTGGCGCTAACGAGACAATGCGCATGTACTGTTTGTCGCGCAGTTCTCTGGCCACAGGGCCGAAAATGCGCGTTCCCCTGGGCTCTTTATCGTCGTTGATCAACACCGCAGCGTTTTCATCGAAGCGTATATACGAGCCGTCGGGACGGCGGTATTCTTTTTTGGTGCGAACGACCACGGCCTTGGCCACTTGGCCTTCCTGCAGCGGGCCGTTGGGCAGCACGTTGTGAACGGCTACGACGATGACGTCGCCGACCGTGGCGTAGCGCTTGCGCGTTCCGCCGAGCACGCGAATGCACTTAGCCGTGCGCGCACCCGCATTGTCTGCCATTTTCACTATTGTGTATTCGTGTATCATTTAGACTTGATCCGCGTTTCGCTCCATGATTTCGATCAGGCGCCAGCGCTTGGTCCGACTCATAGGACGGCATTCTTCAATGCGAACCAAATCGCCAACGTTGGATTCGTTCTTTTCATCGTGGGCGACGAATTTGGCCGTGCGGCGAATAACGCGCCCGTACAGCGGATGCGCGATGCGCTGCTCGACGGCGATCACGCGCGTCTTAATATTTTTCGCCTTTAACACACGACCTTCAGCCGTACGGCGCTCTGTTGTATTGTTGGACATCGCTTAAGCCTCTCCCCCGGGCAGGCTATCCTGCTGTAAATCGCGCTCGCGCATCAGGGTGCGTACGCGCGCAATATCGCGCCTGACCTGACGCAGGCGAATGGGACTGGTCAACTGGCCAGAGACGTGCTGGAAGCGCATATTAAACGCCTCTTCCTCGAGCTCTTCCAGCCTGTTCTTTACATCATCCGCGTTCATGTCGCGCAGTTCACTGGCCTTCATAACTATGCCACCCGCTCTACGAATTTGGTTTTGATCGGCAGTTTGTGACCGGCCTTGCGAAACGCCTCGCGCGCCAACTCAATTGGCACGCCAGACAGTTCGAACATAACGCGACCGGGCTTGACTACAGCTACCCACCCTTCGGGGGAACCCTTGCCTTTTCCCATGCGCGTCTCCGCCGGCTTCTTGGTGATGGGCTTGTCGGGAAAAACGCGAATCCACATTTTTCCGGTGCGGCTCATGGTCCTACTGATAGTGACGCGGACAGCCTCAATCTGGCGGCTCGTTATCCAACCGGGTTCCAGCGCCTTCAAGCCGTACTCGCCAAAGGAAACCATGTCTCCTCCCTTGGTCTGGCCGCGCATGCGACCGCGAGACTGCTTTCTCCACTTTGCTTTCTTGGGCATTAACATGGGTTAAATCTCTTTTCGCTCTCTCTATGCCTAGTTGGTAGCTACTTCGTCTGCAACAACTTCGCCGAGGCAAATCCAGACCTTTACACCGACCGTTCCCGAAACGGTGAAGGCCGTAGACTGCGCGTAGTCAATATCGGCGCGCAGCGTGTGCAACGGCACGCGACCAGCCGGTTCCGAACGCTCGCGACGGCCCATCTCCGAACCGCCGATGCGCCCCGAGCACACAATGCGTATGCCCTCGGCCCCCATGCGCATGGAGGACGCGACCGACTTCTTCATGGCTCGGCGGAAAGAAACGCGCTGCTCCAACTGGCGGGCCAAGTTATCGGCGACCAGCTGCGCATCCAGCTCGGGCTTCTTTACTTCCTGAATGTTCAGGGACACGTCCTTGCCGGTGAGCTGCTTGAGCTCGTCGCGCAGCTTGTCGACTTCTGCCCCACGACGACCAATGGCGATACCAGGACGAGCCGTGTGGACTTCAACCGTTACGCGCTTGGGCTGCCGTTCGATATTGATGCGCGAAACGCCAGCGCGCAGCAGGCGCTGCTTGACATAGCGTCGCAGCATCTGATCCTCGTTCAACAGCTCGGCAAAGTCTTTTTCGGCGAACCAGTTGGAACGCCAGCCCTTGATTACACCGAGCCGAAAGCCGTATGGGTGCGTTTTTTGTCCCAAAGAGAACTCCTCAGTTGACCTGGTCGCTGACGACCACGGTAAGATGACAGTGGCGTTTGCGAATGCGATCGGCCGAACCGCGAGCGCGGGGGCGAATGCGCTTTAGATCCCGGCCTTCGTCGGCATAAATCGCCTTGACGTAGAGGTCCTCTGCATCCACTGGATTTTCTTCGTCCTGGTTAATTCCGTTGGCAATGGCCGAGCGCAGCGTCTTTTCTACTTCCTGCGCAACGGGGCGCGGCGAAAAGCGCAAAATCGTCAACGCCTCCTCAACCGGCTTGCCGCGCACCAAATCGATCAGCTGGCGCATTTTTGTCGCGGGAATACCGACCTGCTTTAGTATCGCTCTAGCTTCCATAGTTTTATAGATCCACCCTTTAGCGCACGCGGCTGCCGCGCTCCGTGAGTTTGCCACCGTGCCCGCGGAATGTGCGGGTAGGGGAGAACTCGCCGAGCTTGTGGCCTACCATATTCTCAGTTATGTAGACTGGAATGAACTTGTTGCCGTTATGGACGGCCAGCGTGTGACCGACAAAATCCGGAGTAATCGTGGAGCGACGCGACCACGTCTTTACCACGCGCTTACCACCCGTGCGATTGAGCTCCTCCACCTTTTTCTCCAGATGGGCATCAATAAATGGGCCCTTCTTGACTGACCTAGGCATCTATTCGTTCACTCCTTCTACTTCGAATTGCGCCGACGCAGGATCATCGCGTCAGAGCGGTTCTTGTGCTTGCGCGTCTTGTAGCCCTTGGTGGGCTTGCCCCACGGCGTCACCGGATGGCGCCCACCGGACGTCTTGCCCTCACCGCCGCCGTGCGGGTGATCGACCGGATTCATCACGACGCCGCGCACCTTCGGGCGGCGACCCAACCAGCGCGCGCGGCCGGCCTTGCCGATTACGACATTGCCGTGCTCTACGTTACCTACCTGACCGAGCGTTGCCATGCACTGCACTGCGACCTCGCGAATTTCACCCGAGGGCAAGCGGAGTTGCGCACGCCCATTCTCACCACGCCCGAGGAGCTGAACTTCTGCACCTGCACTGCGCGCCAGTTGGCCTCCACCTCCGGGCTGCAGCTCGACGTTGTGAATGGTTGAACCGAGGGGGACATTCAGCAGCGGCATGGCGTTGCCCACGCTAATCGGCGCGTCGGGGCCAGCAACTACGGAAGCCCCTACAACGAGCCCAGCTGGAGCCAAGATGTAGCGTTTGTCGCCGTCGGCATAAACCACCAAGGCGATGAACGCAGAGCGGTTGGGATCGTATTCTACGGAAGCGACCTTGCCCGGAACTCCAATTTTGTTGCGCTTAAAGTCAATGACTCGGTAACGGCGCTTGTGACCACCGCCGCGACGGCGCATGGTCATTCTTCCCTGATTATTGCGCCCGCCGGACTTGCTTACGGCACCGCGCAGCAGCGATTTCTGTGGGCTGCTGACGCTGATCTCCTCGAATGAGTTAACCGTTTTATAGCGCAGGGTAGGCGTTATGGGACGAAACTTCTTGACTGGCATAATTTAGTCCAACCTATACGTTTTCAACGAAGTCGATTGAGTCACCGGCCTTGAGCGTGACATAGGCTTTCTTCCAGCCTGCGCGACGCCCAGCGTAGAGGCCCTGCCTCTTGGGTTTGCTAGGCACCTTGATGGTGCGCACCGATTCGACGCTAACGTCAAAGATGCTTTCTACGGCCTGCCGAATCTGCACTTTATTGGCCTTTGGATGCACGCGGAAAGCATACTTATTGCCCTCGCGCAAAATCGTGGCTTTTTCAGTGATGACCGGCTTCAATATGATGGAGCGAGGGTTGCTCACAGGATCTTCTCCTAAGCCTCAACTGCAGCGTGGTGCTCTACGAGCTTGTCCAACGCCTGTCGGGTAAAAAGTATCACATCGGCCGAAACGACGTCGTACGTCCCCAAGGAGCCAATGTGTGTGGCATTGACCCGCTGGATATTGCGGCTGGATTTGACCAACACAGTCGCATTTTCGGGCGTTACAAAGAGCACCTTTTGGCCATCGAGGCCGCAAGCGTCAATGACCCCTTTGAACGACTTGGTGCTGGGCTGATCATAGTCGAAATCGTCGATTATTCTGACCTGTCCACCGGTACCTTTGAGCGTCAACGCCGAACGAAAGGCCAAGCGTTTGAGTGCCTTGGGCATTTTCGAATAGTAGGAGCGCGGCTCTGGACCAAACGCCACGCCACCCCCGCGCACCAGCGGAGAACGATTGGAACCGCGACGGGCGCCACCCGTTCCCTTCTGCCGATGGTGCTTTTTGCTCGTCCTTGCGATCTCCGAACGCGTTTTCACTTTGGCAGTACCCTGCCGCTGGTTCGCTTCGTAGGTAACAACCGCGCGATAGAGGGCGTATTCGGAAACCTCGGCGGCGAACAACTCATCCGGCAATTCCACCGAGCCGTTGGGCTTGCCTTCCGTCGTGAGAACTTCTACCTGTGCACCCATGCCCATCAAACCTTAATGTCTATGCCAATGCCAGCGGGCAAGTCCAACTTCATCAGCGCGTCCACGGTCTGCGGCGTCGAATCGTATATATCGATCAGGCGCTTGTGAACGCGCGTCTCGAACTGCTCGCGCGATTTTTTGTCTACGTGCGGCGAGCGCAGCACGGTGTAGATACTGCGCGAAGTCGGCAGCGGCACGGGACCCGCGATGCGGGCCCCACTGCGCTTAACCGTCTGCACTATCTCGTCTACAGACCTATCCAATGCCACGTGATCATAGGCCTTCAGGCGAATTCGAATTCTATCAACAGCCACTTGGCGTGTCTCCTAGAGAGTTAGTTACTCGACGATTTCGGTGACCACGCCCGAACCAATCGTGCGACCGCCCTCGCGAATAGCGAAGCGCAGGTTCGACTCGACGGCAATGGGCTGAATCAGATCAACTTCCATGGTGACGTTATCTCCCGGCATGACCATCTCAGTGCCTTCCGGCAGCGTGATCGAACCGGTAACATCGGTGGTGCGGAAGAAAAACTGCGGGCGATAGCCGGTAAAAAACGGCTTCTCGCGACCGCCTTCCTTGCTGGTCAGCACGTAGACCTCAGCCTTAAACTTGGTATGCGGCGTAATCGAACCAGGCTTGCAGACGACCATACCGCGCATCAGTTCATCTTTTTCGACGCCGCGCATGAGCAGACCGACGTTGTCACCAGCCTGACCTTCGTCAAGCAGTTTGCGGAACATTTCGACGCCGGTAATGGTGGTCTTACGCGTATCGCGGATACCGACCAACTCGACCTCTTCGCCAACCTTGACGATGCCGCGCTCAATTCGACCGGTGCCCACCGTGCCACGACCAGAGATGCTGAAAACATCTTCGATCGGCATCAGGAAAGGCAGATCGACCGGGCGCTCGGGAAGCGGAATCCACTCGTCGACGGCATTCATCAATTCGTCAATGGCACCTGAACCCGTCGGTCCATCGTTTCCCTCGACAGCGGCCAGAGCCGAACCGCGGATAACCGGCGTATCGTCGCCCTCAAAGCCGTACTCGTTGAGCAAGTCGCGCGTCTCCAACTCGACCAAGTCGAGCAACTCCTCGTCGTCAACCTGGTCGACCTTATTGAGGAAGACGCAAATGCGCGGTACGTTGACCTGGCGGGCGAGCAAAATGTGTTCGCGCGTCTGGATCATAGGACCGTCGGCGGCGCTCACCACCAGAATGGCGCCATCCATCTGGGCGGCTCCGGTGATCATATTCTTGATGTAGTCGGCGTGTCCAGGGCAGTCGACGTGAGCGTAGTGACGACTCTCCGTCTCGTATTCTTGGTGCGATACGTTAATTGTTACGCCACGCGCCTTTTCTTCCGGGGCGTTGTCGATCTCGTCAATGCCCTTGGCCTGCGCCAAGCCCTTGCTGGCCAAGTGCAACGTAATGGCCGCCGTAAGGGTGGTCTTGCCGTGGTCGACGTGACCTATCGTTCCAATGTTTACGTGAGGCTTATTGCGCTCGAATTGTTCCTTGGCCATTTTCTTCGATCCTCTCCTTGTGCGTTAATAGCTCGCGCTGTATTAGTTTTCTTTGCCCTTGACTTTAGCGATGATCGCCTCGGTTATGTTCCGAGGAACCTCGCTGTACTTTGCGAATTGCAAAGTAAATACTGCACGTCCCTGGGTTAGCGAGCGCAAACGCGTCGCATAACCAAATGTCTCACTTAGGGGAATAAAAGCTTTTATCACCTGGGCATCCGAACGGGGATTCATCCCCTGCACTTCGCCGCGGTGGGAGTTTAAATCGCCCATGACGTCGCCCAAATACTGCTCCGGAACGACGACTTCCAGTTCCATTATCGGCTCCATCAAAAAGGGATCCGCCTTGGACGAGCCATCCTTAAAACCCATTGAGCCGGCCACTTTAAAGGCCATTTCCGAAGAGTCTACGGCGTGAAAAGAGCCATCGACCAACGTCACCTTAACGTCTTCAATGGGATAGCCAGCTACCGGCCCGTTTGTCAACGCCTCGCCAATGCCATCGCGGGTAGGGTTGACGTATTCGCGCGGCACGTTGCCTCCGACGACCTTTGACTCGAACACATATCCCGTACCGGGTTCGCCCGGCTCGATCTCCAACTCGACGTGGCCGAACTGTCCGCGACCGCCCGACTGGCGCACGAAGCGCCCGGTGCCGTGTGACGCTTTGCGCAGGCCTTCTTTGTAGGCGACTTGGGGCTGACCGACGTTTGCTTCAACCTTAAACTCGCGAAACAGGCGATCAATAAGGATTTCCAAGTGCAGTTCACCCATGCCGGACATAACAGTCTGTCCGGTCTCGTCGTCGACTTTGACCTTGAACGTCGGGTCTTCCTCGCTCAGCTTGGCAAGGGCGACGTGTAGCTGCTCCTGATCGGCGCGCGTCTTGGGCTCGATCGCCACGTGAATCACCGGCTCGGCAAATTCGATCTTCTCCAAGATGATCGGATTCTTCTCATCGCAGAGCGTATCGCCGGTGGTCGTATCTTTCAAGCCGACCAAAGCGACGATGTCCCCAGCATACGCCTGCTTTAATTCGGTGCGATCGTTGGCGTGCATCTCGACGAGGCGTGAAACGCGCTCGCGCTTTTCCGTGGTGACATTATATATGTATGAACCTGCTTCGAGGATACCCGAGTAGACGCGCGCAAAGGTGAGGCGCCCGACAAATGGGTCGGTCATCACCTTGAATGCCAGCGCAGAAAACGGGGCACTGTCGTCTGCCGGACGAACGATTTTTTCTTCCGAATTGGGAAGCATTCCGTGCGTTTCGCCGATATCGGCCGGCGACGGCAGATAGTAAATGACCGCATCCAACAGGCGCTGTACGCCCTTGTGCTTATAAGCGCTTCCGCAGGCAACGGGAACGGCCTTTAGCGAAACGGTCGCCTGGCGCAGCGCAGCGCGCACCTCGTCCGGACTGATCTCTTGGCCCTCGAGAAATTTCTCCAACAGCCCATCGTCAAACTCGGCCACGGCGTCGAGCATTTTTTCGCGGTACTCCAGCGCGCGCGCCATGAGGTCTTCGGGGATATCGCCTTCGAAAAACTTTGAGCCCTGCGAGGACTCTTCAAAGGTGATAGCCTTCATTTCGATGAGGTCGATCATGCCATTGAACGTCTCGCCCGTACCGATCGGCAGCTGAATCGGGACAAAATTGCTGCGCAGGCGATCATGCAGCATATCGAGAACTTTATAGAAATCGGCGCCGTTGCGATCCATCTTGTTGACAAAGGCAATGCGGGGCACGTTGTATTTGTCGGCTTGGCGCCACACCGTTTCCGACTGTGGCTCGACGCCACCCACGGCGCAAAACACGCCGATCGCCCCGTCTAAGACGCGCAGCGAACGCTCGACTTCCGCCGTAAAATCGACGTGTCCGGGCGTGTCGATTATGTTAATGCGGTAGTCTTTCCACTCGCAGGCGGTCGCTGCAGACGTTATGGTGATGCCGCGCTCGCGCTCCTGCTCCATCCAGTCCATGGTAGCATTACCATCGTGGACTTCGCCCATGCGGTGCAAGCGTCCCGTGTAGAACAGAATGCGTTCTGTCGTCGTCGTCTTACCCGCATCGATGTGGGCAGCGATTCCGATATTGCGCGTATGCTGCAGCGAAAATTGACGTGCCATTTCCCCTTGTTGCCTCTTTAAAATCTATAGTGTGCAAAAGCCTTATTGGCTTCTGCCATGCGGTGGACGTCATCGCGCATTCGCACGGCGCCACCTTCTCCCTTAGACGCTGCAATAAACTCGTTGGCCAAGCGCTCGGCCATGGTGCGCTCCGAGCGCTCTCGCGCAAAGCGGATCAGCCAGCGAATCGAACGGGCCGTGCGCTCATCGGGACGCACCTCCACGGGGACCTGATAGGTCTGCCCGCCCACGCGACGCGACTTAACCATGACGATGGGCTTGGTATTCTCCAGCGCCTTCTGAAACACGTCTATGGCACTTTGGCCAGCGCGCGCCTCGACTAAGTCTATCGCGTGATAGAAAATCCGCTCGGCGACACTGCGCTTTCCCTGCTTCATCAGCGAGTTGATAAAACGAGCTGCCAGGACATTGTTGTACTTGGGATCCGGCAGCAGCTTGCGCTTAATTGCTTTTTTGCGACGCGACATAATTCCCTCTTATTAGCCCTTATCCGGCTTGCGAGCGCCGTATTTGGAACGCCCCTGTTTGCGATCGGCTACGCCCGTGGCATCGAGAACCCCGCGCACGATGTGATAGCGGACACCCGGACAGTCCTTGACGCGGCCGCCACGCACCAAAACGATAGAGTGTTCCTGCAGGGTGTGTCCTTCGCCAGGAACGTAGGCCGTGACCTCAATGCCCGTTGTGAGGCGAACGCGGGCCATTTTGCGCAGAGCGGAATTGGGCTTCTTGGGCGTCGTCGTGAAAACGCGCGTACACACGCCACGGCGCTGAGGGCAGTTTTCTAACGCCGGCGCGTCGTTCTTTTTCAGCGTTTTGATGCGGCCCTTTCGGACCAGTTGGCTAATTGTAGGCAAGGACTATTTTCTCCGTTTATTGCGCATAAATAGCAAACTCATAAGGTAAATCTCAGCTATATAACTGTCAATAGTTTATTCATCAAGAACGCCGGTTTCTTCTTCGGCGCCAACGCCCTCTACGCCCTCGGCAACACCCGCCTCGTCGTAGCCCGTTCCAATCAGGTCTTCATAGCCCGTTGCGCTGTAAGTATCGGAGCCGGTACCGGCCGGAATAAGGCGTCCAATTATCACATTTTCCTTGAGTCCACGCAGGTGATCTACCTTGCCTTGCACGGCGGCTTCGGTGAGGACGCGCGTCGTCTCTTGGAACGAAGCGGCCGAAATGAAGCTGTCCGTGCGCAGCGAAGCGCGCGTAATGCCGAGCAAGATGGGCTGACAGGTCGACGGTTCGCCGCCCTCGCTGAGAACCTTCTCGTTTTCCTTATTGAAGCGAATCTTATCGACCTCTTCCCCTTCGAGGAAGTTGGTGTCACCCGGATCGATAATTTTCACCTTCTGCAGCATCTGGCGCACGATGACTTCAATGTGCTTATCGTTGATTTCCACCGCCTGCAGGCGGTAGACGTCTTGTATTTCGTTGACCAGATACTCCTGCACTTTATGCGTGCCCTGCACCTTGAGTATGTCGTGCGGATTGACCGAACCTTCAGACAGCCGTTCGCCAGCCACAACCCGGTCACCCTCGTGCACGCGCAGGTGCTTGCCGTAGGGGACGAGGTACTTCTTCTCTTCCTCGTCGACCGACGTGACAATGAGCTCGCGATTGCCGCGCACGATGCCACCGAAGCGCACCGTGCCATCGATTTCCGATATGACGGCAGGCTCCTTGGGACGGCGCGCTTCAAAGAGCTCGGCAACGCGGGGCAAACCGCCCGTGATATCGCGCGTCTTCGAGCGTTCGCGCGGTATCTTGACCAACACCTGACCCGGCTGAATATCGGCATTATCAGAAACCAACAGGCGCGCCCCGACCGGAATGTGATACGAGCGGGTGCCGCGTTCATCGCTGGCAATCTCGATAAGCGGATTCAGCGTGCGATCGCGCTGCTCGACGATCGTTCGCGTACTCATACCGGTCGTCTCTTCAAACTCCTCGCGCATCGTAACGCCGTCGATAATATCGATAAAGTGAATCTTACCCGATCGGTCTGAGACAATGACGTTGCTGTAGGGGTCCCACTCGTAGAGCACCGATTCGGGCTCCACTTCCTGCGCATCCTCGACCTTGAGCAGCGCACCGTAGGGCACGTTAATGCGCGAGCGCACTCGGTTTTGCTCGTCCAACAGCTCAATTTCACCGTTGCGCCCCAATACCGTCGTGCCCAGATCGGGATTTTCGACGGTGTCGACATGGACGAAGTTGACTTTGCCCTTGCGTCGGGCGAGAATCTGCGAATTTTCAGCAATGCGACTAGCCGTACCACCGATGTGGAACGTGCGCAGAGTGAGCTGTGTGCCGGGTTCGCCGATGCTCTGTGCGGCGACGACTCCAACGGCTTCGCCAATATTTACCAGCTTGCCAGTGGCCATATTGCGCCCGTAGCACTTGGCGCAAACGCCGCGGTCCGACTCACAATTCAAGACCGAACGGATGAGAACTTCCTCAATGCCGGCTTGCGCGATGCGATTGGCATCGTCTTCCTCGAGCAGCTGACCAACTTCCATAACGACTTCGCCATCGGCATCGATGGCGTCATCCTGCAGCACGCGACCGACAATGCGGTCGGCCAACGGCTCGACGATATCTTCGCCGTCCTTGAGCGCACCGACCAACAGCCCCTGACTGGTGCCGCAGTCGATTTCGCTGATTACCACGTCCTGGGCCACATCGACCATGCGCCGCGTCAGGTAGCCGGCTTCAGCCGTCTTGAGGGCCGTATCGGCCAGCCCCTTGCGCGCTCCGTGCGTTGAGATAAAGTATTCAAGCACCGAAAGCCCCTCTTTAAAAGAGGCTATGATAGGCGTCTCGATAATCTCGCCGACGGCACCGGTTAGCTTTTTCTGCGGCTTGTTCATCAGACCGCGCATACCACCCAGCTGCTTGATCTGGTCTTCGCTACCGCGCGCGCCGGAATCCTTCATGATATAGACGGAGTTAAATCCGTCTTCGGCCGCCTCTAGCGTCGCCTGCACAGCGCGCGAAACGCTCGAGGTGGCATGGGTCCAAACGTCGATGATCTTGTTGTAGCGCTCGCCGTCGGTGATGATTCCATTGGCAAACTGGTCGCGGATTTTCTCGACTTCCTGCAGCGCACCGTCAATGAGGTTCGTCTTGGCTTCGGGCACCACCACGTCGTCAATCGAAATGGTAATACCGGCCATAGTCGCATGGTAGTAGCCGACCCGCTTAAGGTAGTCGACAAACTCCGCCGTGCGGCGATTGCCCAACAGGCGGTGCACGTCCGCCGTGATCCTCTTGATATCGCCCTTATCGATCGTGCGGTTGATAAAACCGATTTCCGGCGGCAGCACTTCGTTGAAGATCAATCGCCCAACCGTGGTATCGACCATCTCGCCGTCGATGCGCACCTTAATGGGCTGGTGCAGTGCAATACAGCCCGACTCATAGGCCGAGCGAGCCTCTATTTCATTGGCGAATTTGGGGCGATCTTCTTCTTTCTCATCTTTGTCAAAGCGCACCTTGGTCAGGTAATAGCACCCCAAGACGATGTCCTGCGGGTTGTCCATGATGACGGGCTCGCCATCGGCCGGCTTGAGAATATTGTTGGCGGCCAGCATGAGGAGGCGCGCTTCAATCTGCGCTTCGAATGAGAGCGGCACGTGCACGGCCATCTGATCGCCGTCAAAATCGGCATTGAACGCCGCGCAAACGAGTGGGTGCAAGCGTATTGCCTTGCCCTCTACAAGGCTGGGCTGGAAGGCTTGAATGCCGAGACGGTGCAGCGTCGGCGCGCGATTGAGCAGCACGCAGTGGTCCTGGATGATTTCCTCGAGGATATCCCAGACCTCTGGACGTTCGCGCTCGACCAGCTTTTTGGCGCTCTTAACCGTCTGCACCAAGCCCTTTTCCTCGAGCTTCTTTATGACGAAGGGCTTGAACAATTCCAGCGCCATGCTCTTGGGCAGGCCGCACTGGTGCAGCTTGAGCTCCGGACCGACGACGATAACCGAACGACCGGAGTAATCGACGCGCTTGCCGAGCAAATTCTGGCGAAAGCGCCCCTGCTTACCCTTGAGCAGGTCGCTCAGCGACTTGAGCGACCGATTGCCATCACCGCGCACCGCGCGCGAGCGGCGACCGTTGTCGAATAGCGCGTCTACCGCTTCCTGGAGCATGCGCTTCTCGTTGCGCAAAATCACCTCGGGTGCCTTGATCTGAATCAACTTCTTAAGGCGATTGTTGCGATTTATAACGCGGCGGTACAGGTCGTTCAGATCGGAAGTGGCAAAGCGCCCACCTTCGAGCGGAACGAGAGGACGCAAATCCGGCGGAATGACCGGGATATTGTCCAAGATCATCCACTCGGGACGGTTTTCGGACTGGCGAAACGCTTCCACGACCTTCAAGCGCTTTAGCGCTTCCTGCTTGCGCTGCACCGAAGTCTCCATGCGAACCTGCGTGCGCAATTCTGCCGAAAGCTCCTCGATGTCGATCTCGGACAGCAAGTTCATTACCGCCGGCGCGCCCATATCGACCTCGGGATCGTAGCCCTCTTCCTGCAGGTCGATCAACTCGTCTTCCGTCAGCAGTTGCAGGCGCTCGACATTCGGCGCGTCTTTTGGATCGGAAACTACATACGACTCGTAGTAGAGCACGCGCTCCAAATTGCGCATGGATATATCCAGCAAAGCGCCAATGCGCGAGGGAAGCGACTTGAAATACCAGATATGAGATACGGGAACGGCCAACTCGATGTGCCCGAGACGCTCGCGGCGCACTTTGGCCTGCGTGACTTCGACGCCGCAGCGGTCGCAAACTACGCCGCGATAGCGAATGCCCTTGTACTTGCCACAGTGGCAATTCCAGTCCTTGACAGGCCCGAAAATGCGCTCGCAAAACAGACCGTCACGCTCTGGCTTAAACGAGCGATAGTTAATGGTTTCGGGTTTGGTCACTTCTCCATGAGACCACGCACGAATGGTGTCGGGCGAAGCCAACTGGATGCGAATCGAGTCGAAATCTGTCGGTTTTCTTGATGCACTAGCGGTCTTCAACACATGAGCCCCCTTTGCGTATAGACCTTGCGGATCCGCTTCGATTAATACGTTTCAATGAGTCTGCTATCTTCCAATATAACGTCAAGGCAAAGGCTCTGAAGCTCCTTTACCAACACGTTAAACGATTCGGGAATACCCGGCTCGGGGGGATTATCCCCCTTGACAATCGCTTCGTAAATCTTTGAACGTCCGGCTACGTCGTCGGACTTGACCGTCAACATTTCCTGCAGCGTATAGGCCGCACCGTACGCCTCCAGTGCCCACACTTCCATCTCGCCAAAGCGCTGACCACCAAACTGCGCCTTGCCGCCCAACGGCTGTTGAGTAACCAGCGAATACGGCCCGATGGAACGAGCGTGGATCTTGTCGGCAACGAGGTGAGACAGTTTAAGCATGTAGATATATCCGACCGTAACGCGCTTGTCGAGTTTGTCACCGGTCCGACCGTCGTATAGCACCTGCTTGCCGTCCTCCGGCAAGTTGGCATCGCTCAGCAAGCCCTTCAATTCGCCGAGCGTCGCCCCGTCAAAAACGGGCGTAGCGACGTGCATGCCCAGCGCGCTGGCGGCCATACCCAAGTGCGTCTCGAAAATCTGACCGAGATTCATGCGCGATGGTACGCCCAGCGGATTGAGCACGATATCGACGGGGAAGCCATCTTCGCTAAACGGCATGTCCTCCTCAGGTGCGATATGGGCCACGACGCCTTTATTGCCGTGGCGGCCGGCCATCTTGTCGCCTACCGATAGCTTGCGCTTTTTGGCGACGTAGACCTTGACCAATTGGGCAATTCCCGGCGGCAGCTCGTCGCCGCGCGTCAAGCGCTCGACGTCGCGTTCCTTCTGCTCGTCGACTAACTGCAGTTGTTCACTCGCATAGCGCAGCAGCTGATCAGCGCGCGCGTCGACTGCGTCATCGCCCGTCCAGCCCTCTTCCGGCACGACCGCCGTGATGTCTATGCGCTCCAGCAGGCGCTCGCTCATTTGCGTGCCCTCGCGAACCACCACGCTCTCGTCCTCCGTGGAGCGGAGACGGCCTAGCTTGCGATCGCCAATGATCTCGATCAACATCTGATCGCGCTCGCTTGCCAAGCGCTCTTTTTTCGCTTCGGCTTCGGCCTCAATCTCGGCGATGGCGCTTTTTTCTTTGCGCCGTGAAGACTCGCTGCGCTCCTTGCGCGAAAACACTTTGCGATCGATGACGACGCCTTCCATACCGGGAGGCGCTTTGAGCGAAGCGTCTCTCACGTCGCCAGCTTTCTCACCAAAAATGGCCCGCAGCAAACGCTCTTCCGGCGACAATTCGCTCTCGCCCTTGGGCGTGACCTTGCCAACAAGGATATCGCCCGGCCCAACTTCGGCTCCGACGCGGACAATGCCCTGATCGTCGAGGTTGCGCACGGCCGTTTCGCTCACATTGGGTATTTCGCGGGTGATCTCTTCCTGCCCGCGCTTGGTATCGCGCACCTGCAGCTCGAACTCTTCGATGTGAATCGAAGTAAAGACATCGCGCTTTAGCAGGCGCTCGCTGATGACGATGGCGTCTTCAAAGTTGTAGCCATTCCACGGCATAAAGGCGACGCGCACGTTCATGCCGAGCGCCAAATCACCGCGCTCGGTGGCCGCGCCATCGGCCAAAGCCTGGCTCTTGTCGACCTTGTCTCCCACCTTGACCAGGGGACGCTGGTTGATACAGCAGTCCTGGTTTGAGCGCGAGAATTTGGTGAGTTTGTACTCGTCGGTATCAGCCATATCCAACGGCGTCAGCGGCGTGCTGTGCTTCTTGTCCCGACGCACGACAATGCGATCGGCGCTGACGTTGATGACCTCGCCCGGATTGCGTGCAATGATGACCGCGCCGGAGTCGCGCGCGACCTTGCTCTCCATGCCGGTGCCCACAAAAGGCGCCTGCGTAAAAAGGAGAGGCACCGCCTGGCGCTGCATGTTGGAACCCATGAGCGCGCGATTGGCATCGTCGTGCTCCAAGAAGGGGATCAACGCCGCCGCCGCACTCACCAACTGCTTGGGCGAAACGTCCATATAATCGAGCTCGTCAGGCGTCACCATCGGGTAGTCGTCGCGCTTGCGCGCCTTGACCAACGGATTGATGAAGTTGCCCTTCTCGTCAATGGGCGCATTGGCCTGTGCAATCGTGTACTTGTCTTCTTCTGCCGCCGTCAGAAACGCGATATCGGCCGTGACGCGCCCGTTGACCACTTTGCGATAGGGCGTCTCCAGAAAGCCAAAGGCGTTTACGCGAGCATAGGTGCTCAGCGAAGAGATCAGGCCGATGTTGGGACCTTCCGGCGTCTCAATTGGACAGATGCGTCCGTAGTGGGTGTAGTGCACATCGCGCACCTCAAACCCTGCGCGGTCGCGGCTCAATCCACCCGGCCCCAACGCGCTCAGTCGGCGCTTGTGGGTCAATTCGTCGAGTGGGTTGGTCTGCTGCATGAACTGCGACAGCTGGCTGGAACCAAAAAACGCTTGCACCACAGTCGAGACCGTGCGCGCGTTGACCAAATCGTGCGGCGTGACTTGGTCTTCATCGCGCAGGCTCATGCGCTCGCGAATGGTGCGCGACATGCGCGTCAAACCAATGCTAAACTGGTTGGCCAGCAGCTCACCAACGAGGCGCACGCGGCGATTGCCGAGATGATCGATGTCATCCGTATTGCCCTGGTCGACGCGCAGCCCCATCAGGTAGCGGATGATCGATAGAAAGTCCTCCATGTAGAGGACGGTGCTTTCAAAGGGAACCCCCACGTCTAAGCGGCGGTTGATCCGATAGCGACCGACATCCCCCAAATTGTAGCGCTTGGGATGGAAGAACAGGCGATCTAACAGGCCGCGCGCCGTCTCGATATTGGGCGGATCTCCGGGGCGCAGCAGGTTGTAGATACGCGTGAGCGCATCTTCCTCGTTCTCACTCGGGTCCTTCTTAAGGGTGTTCTCCATGATGCCGGGGTCGTTGCCCTGCGGCGCTGCCAGCGCAGTAATCTTCTTGACGCCGGCTTCTTTCAGCGCCGCGATCTTCTCATCGGTGATGAGATCGAAAGCCTCGAGTATGATCTCGCCCGTGCTCTTGTCCACAACATCGCTGCTCGAATTGTGATGATTGACGAGTTCTTCATCGACGGCGACTTCGACATCGTTGCGGAACAGGCTGAGGACTTCGCCATCTTTGGAAAACCCAAGAGCCTTCAGCAACAGCGTGACGGGCAGCTTGCGACGGCGATCGATGTGGACATACATGATGTCGTTGATGTCCATGCTGAATTCGAGCCAAGGCCCCTTGGCCGGCAGAATCCGAGCAGAGAAAAGCTCCTTGCCGTTGGGATGGACGGTCTCGTCAAAAAACACGCCCGGCGATCGGTGCAGCTGACTTACGACGACGCGCTCAGCACCGTTGATTATGAACGTGCCTTGGTTCGTCATCAGAGGCAATTCACCGAGAAAAACCGATTGCTGGACGACGTCCTTGACCGGTTTATCAGGGCTCTCTTTGTCGCGGGTGACCAAGCGCAGAGTCGCGCGGAGAGGAGCGGCAAAGGTCATACCGCGCTCACGGCACTCTTCTTGGCTATAGCGAGGATTGCCGATGGAGTAATCGACGTATTCCAAAGAAAAGATGCCATGGGCATCTGCAACGGGAAAAATGCTCTCAAAAACCAGGTGCAACCCCCTGCGCTGACGACGCCTCGGATCTACGTCGAGCTGTAGAAAGTCCTGGTAGGAGTCGATCTGCACCGAGAGCAAATTCGGCATTTCCACGACTTCCTCGATTTTGCCAAAAGAGTGCCTCTCAATGCTGCCTTCCGTCTTGGCCAAAGTCAAAACTCCTTATTGCTAGTTAAGGCAAAAGCTCATGGAGACATCGGCCGCCCCATCGCGAGGCGGCCGACATACCATGAGCTTTAAATAATTACTGCAAAGACGCAGTATACTTGCGGTAAGAGTTCACGAAAGCGCCGATTAGACGAATCCCTATTTGATCTCTACCGTGGCACCGGCTTCCTGCAAGCGATTCTGCAGATCCTCCGCCTCGTCTTTGCTAACGCCTTCTTTGATCGGCTTCGGCGCTTCGTCGACCAGAGCTTTGGCTTCTTTCAGACCAAGGCTGGTGATCTCGCGAACGACCTTAATTACCTGAATCTTCTTATCGCCCGCGCTGGCCAAGACCACGTCAAACGAGTCCTTCTCTTCTTCAGCGGCTTCGCCACCAGCCGCGGGCATTGCCCCGGCCATCATGACCGGAGCGGCGGCGGACACGCCAAACTTATCTTCCAACGCCTTTACCAAGTCGGCCAGTTCCAAGACAGTCAAGCCACCAATAGTCTCGATAATGGCATCGACTTTTTCGTTTGTGGTCGTTTCTTCGCTCATCTATTCAAACCTCCTAATGGGGTATGCGGATAATTTCGAAATGGGGTTGTATCGCGCCACGGCGTTATTCGCCGGCGCCTGTTCTCTGTTTTTCTTCGATTGCGGCAACGACGCCGACCAGATTGCGCAACAGTCCGGTAAGCACTCCGGCAAAGCCGTACAGGGGACTTTGCACACTGCCCAGCAACTTGCTCAACAACTCCTCGCGCGAGGGCAGCTTGGACAGTGCCTTGACCTCGTCAGCGGACAGGATCTTGCCGTCCATAAAACCGGACTTGATTGAGAAAGACTCATCTTTGTCGGCGAAGTCCTGCAGGATTTTTGCCGGTGCAATGGGATCGTCGTTGGAGAAGGCAATCGCCGTAGGACCGACAAAGTGCTCGCCCAACCCGGCCAACCCCGCCGCTTCCGCAGCGCGTTTGGCCAAGCGGTTCTTGACGACATGGTAACCGATTTCAGCGTCGCGCAGTTGGTTGCGCAAGCCCGTAACCTTAGCCACATCTATACCCGTGAAATCGGCCAAGTATATGGCTTTGGCACCGGCCATAGCTGCTGTTAACTCTTCGACCTTCTCTATTTTTTCCGACGTAGGCATCGCTTTTTCCTTTTAACTCACTCGTCGCCCAATCAGGCACTCATCTGCGAGCGATCAATCTTGATTCCAGGCCCCATGGCAGAGGAGAGGACGCACTTGCGAACAAACTGGCCCTTTGCCGCGGCCGGTTTGGCGCGCATAATCGCATCGGTAAAGGCCTTGGCGTTTTCGATAAGCGCTTGGGCATCAAAAGAGAGCTTGCCAATGGGCGCCTGCGCGTTGTTACCGGATTTGCTATCGGCCCGATATTCGACGCGGCCGGCCTTTGCTTCGCGCACGGTCTGTCCGACTTCGCGCGTGACCGTGCCCGTCTTGGGATTGGGCATGAGACCGCGCGGACCCAGCACGCGCCCCAACTTACCGACCTGCCCCATCATGTCGGGCGAGGCGATGACCAGATCGAAGTCCAACCAACCGCCCTCGATTTTAGCTACCATCTCCGCGCCGCCCACGTGGTCGGCACCGGCCGCCTCGGCCTGCTGCGCCAGTTCGCCCTGCGTGATAACCAATACCCGCACGTCTTTGCCCGTGCCGTGCGGCAGCATGACCGTGCCGCGCAAGATCTGGTCCGCTTGGCGACCGTCAATTCCCAAGTGCATGGACAATTCCACCGTCTGGTCGAACTTGAGTGTGGGAAAGCTCTTGAGCAACCCCACGGCCTCTTCTAGCGAGTACGCTTTGTCGCGGTCAATGCTCTCCATCGCCTGCGCGTATTTCTTGCCTCTGGACATAAGTAATCCTAATCCTCTCGTCGTCTCTTAACCGTTACTCTACGAGCAAACCCATGCTGCGCGCCGTGCCGGCAATCATCGACATGGCCGACTCGATAGACGCGGCATTCAAGTCGGGCATCTTCAGCTCGGCAATTTCGCGCACCTGCTTGGGCGACACCTTGCCGACTTTGTCGCGATTGGGCACGCTGGACCCCTTGCCCAGCTTGGCGGCCCGCAATAGCAGCACCGCTGCCGGCGGCGTTTTCCGGATGAATGAGAAGCTGCGATCCGCATATACTGTAATGACTACGGGGATGATCAACCCATCCTGATCCTGAGTCTGCGCGTTGAACGCCTTGCAGAACTCCATAATGTTTACACCGTGCTGACCCAACGCAGGGCCAACGGGCGGCGTGGGATTGGCCTTACCGGCGGGCACCTGCAATTTAATCTGTGCTATTTCTTTTTTCGCCATGGGACGAAAACCCCTTCTCTAAATCAGGTTGTCTCTTCTGCCGGTTCGACCTGCAGCACGTCGAGTTCGACCGATGTGCCCCGACCAAATATGCTGACCGTAACCTTCAAGCGGCGCTTCTCGGGCAGCACTTCCTGGACCGTGCCGACAAAGTCCTTGAACGGCCCGTCGTTTACCTTCACCTGCTCGCCGACGACAAAGGGAATCTCTTCGACTTCTTGATCCTTGCGCTTGTCTATGTGGCCGAGGATATGGTCGATTTCTTCTTTGCGCAGCGGCTGCGGACGGCGGGCCGGACCGACGAAATTTGTCACGCCGGGAATATTGGTAATAAGATGCCAAGCGTCCTTCGACATTTCCATCTCGATAAGCACGTAGCTAGGCAGGAAGCGCTTTTTGGTGACCCGCTTCTTGCCTGCGCGCAGTTCGACGACCTCTTCCGTGGGGACGACGACTTGCCCAATAGCGCCATCGGCCGCGTCGGACTCGATGAGGGAGTCGACGTATGTCTTCACTTTGTTCTCGTGCCCTGAATAGGTATGCAGGGCATACCAACGCTTTGTCATCTATGCTACCGTCACTCGCTTCGCATGCGCATCAGCGCACGCGTGGAAAGCGGCTATATGCCGCCCATGTGCCAATCTGCTACTAACCGAGGAGCATACCTCGGATAAACGATATGACCAAATCGAAAAGTCCGATAAAAACGGCAAACACGGCAGAGAAGACCAAAACGACACTCGTCGAATTGAGCAGCTGCTCGCGCGTCGGCCAGCTTACCTTTGCGAATTCGGCCCGAACTTCGCTAGCGAAATTAGTTAACTTTGCCCACATCACCCATTTTCCCGTTGGTTAGGCAGCATAAAATGGCAGGGCCGGCAGGACTTGAACCTGCAACCGCCGGTTTTGGAGACCGGAGCTCTACCAATTGAGCTACGACCCTACCCTTTTAACGGGTCTCCTTATGCACGTGGTGTTTGCGGCAGAACCGACAGTACTTCTTGTACTCTACCCGACTTGGCTGAGTTCTGCGGTTCTTGGTAGCAGTGTAGTTGCGTCGACTGCACCCTTCGCATTCCAATGTGATCTGTTCTCTCGGCATGATTACTCACAGTCCGTCCGTTTTACTCTTGGGAGACAACAAATTTCTGGAGCCGATGACCAGGTTTGAACTGGTGACCTCATCCTTACCAAGGATGCGCTCTACCAACTGAGCTACATCGGCCTAAATTGCCGAAACAAATGGAGCGGGAGACGGGAGTCGAACCCGCGACATCAAGCTTGGAAGGCTTGCGCTCTGCCAACTGAGCTACTCCCGCACACGCAATTTTACACACCGTGTCAATCTCTTGACAGACCGATAAAGATAGGACTGCAGTTTTAGTCTGTCAAGACATGTACAAATTATGGCGGCCTCCCACGTTATGTGGAACGCCGCCGTATCCCCACCGATCTTTCGCAGTGCCTAGACTAGGCGCTGCGCCGCTGGTCAGAAGAAGCCTGTTTGGGCAGGTAGTACTCGCTCATATAGTGCTTTTTGCAAAAGCCGCGCGAAGAGTGCTTTTCGGCACAGCCGGGCACCAAGCACAGTTTGCGACCGTAAATGCGTTCGCGCTCCGGCGTCAGGCGACCGTAGCGGCGAACCTGCTGGTAGTGGCGAAAGCAATATGCTTTGGCGGCCTGCTCCTCGCCGCACCCCACCACGACGCATCCGTTGCCCCGCTTGCCGTATTCGCGCTCCGGCGTCAAGCGCCCATGCCTGCGCATCTGCTGGTAGTGGCGCGGACAAAAACCGCACGTGCGCGCCTCCACTTCGCATCCATCGGCCTTGCACAGGATGTGCCACTTCGCTTTGAGTATCTTGTTTTCCATGGTGACCCTCTCTATGCGTGACATACACTCGACTATACAACGCCACACCAGCAAAGGACGTACCGCATGAAAACAACGGAATGGTAGCCGCGCTTAAAATTTCATAAAGAATTATTTTTACAATTCTTACAACAAAGACGGTAAAATGTATCGCCACCGTCTATGAGAAAGGCTTGTCTCATATATGATACTGGCCGGAGACCGAGGCGCACGCTAAATACTTATTTTTAAAGGATTAATGGAGCATACAGGACTGTGTCAATTATGAGACAAGTATCTCAAATTTGACACTTCACGTAGCAAATCGTGCTCTCTCAGCCGGCGATACAGGGTCGCTCTGCTGATCCCAAGCCGCGCAGCGGCTTTGACCACGTCGCCTTCTTCCGCGCGCAGCGCCTCCAAATACAGGCGGCGCACGGCTTCGCGATGGCCCTTTTGCGCTCCCTCAAAGCCGGAATCCTCGGCACCGCTGGCCAACTCCGCTTCCTGCAACAGGCTCGGCGGCAAATCTTCCAGCGCAATGGTTCGATCTTTGACTAGGGCGACGGCGTGCTCTATCGCGTTTTCAAGTTCGCGCACGTTGCCCGGCCACGGGTAGCGGGACAGTAACTGGAGGGTCTCGGGGTCAACGCGCGTAACAACTTTGCCATTGCGCTCGGCAAATACGCGCACAAAGCGCTCGACAAAGAGGGGGATATCTTCCTGGCGCTCTCTCAGGGGTGGAACGTCCAGCGCGATTACGTTGAGCCGGTAGAGCAGGTCTCTGCGAAAGCCTCCCCCCTCGACTTCGCGGTGCAAATCGCGGTTGGTCGCCGCAATCAGGCGACAATCGATGGGGATGGTCCGATCGCCGCCGACGCGAACGATCGTCTTTTCCTGTAGAACGCGCAGCAATTTCACCTGCACTTCGGGAGGGACTTCGCCAATTTCATCGAGGAATATCGTTCCACCGCTGGCCAACTCAAACTTGCCCAAGCGCCCCTTTTTGCTGGCGCCGGTAAAGGCGCCTTCGACATAGCCAAAGAGCTCACTCTCGATGAGATCGCGCGGCAGAGCAGCGCAGTTAACTGCGAGGAAAGGCCCCTCACTAAAGGCACTCGCATTGTGAATGGCCTGGGCAAACACCTCTTTGCCGGTGCCGGTCTCACCCTGAATGAGAATATTGGAACTCGTCCCTGCCGCGATGCGCGCCAGCTCTTTGGCCTTTTCTATCACCGAACTGTTGCCGATGATGTCATCGAAGGAATAGGTGCGCTGAACACCGATAACCCGATGCACTAGCCGCCCCACTTCGCCCATCTCGCGAAAGGTTAACACCGCGCCAGTCGTCTGTCCTTCGCCGTCCATAACCGGCTGTAAATTGGCCATGGCGGCAACGGCACCCACGGTGGCGCGCAGCGTTATCACCCTGTTGTTGAACTGCCCCCCCTCGGCCAACCACGAGCGCAGCGGCGGTTTGTCCTCGACCAAGTCATCCGCACGCACGCGCTCATCGCCGGTGATGCGACGACCGAGAATGCGAGCGGCGACGGCATTGATCTCCTCGACGTAGCCATCGCGATCAATGGCGATCAACCCATCCGAAATGGACTGCAGCAGGGCCTGGGAGCGGCTGTAGAGCTGTCGGAGCTGCGCGCCCTGCTGTTTTTCGCTGCGCACGAGCTCCTGCAAGCGCCCCGTCAAGCGAATGTCTTCAATTTCTGCGGCGATCTGGCTCGACAGGGCAAATAGCATACTGAGATCGTCTATGCTAAAGCGGCGGCGCTCCGTGCCCAGCGGCGCAATTTTATCAAAGAGCGTCAGCGTGCCAACAATGCGATCTTCCAAGACGAGCGGCACGCAGACCATAGACGCGCCCAGATCTTGGGGATTTCGCGGCGCCCTCACGTCGTCTATCATAATCGGCTCGCCGGTCGCAGCGACGTATTCGGCGATGCGCCTTTCGCACTGCAGATCCAACTCGTTTTCCGTCTCGATAACTACCGTAGCCAAGGCGAGCGAACCATCTTCGACGAGCAGGCGGATGGCTGCTCCTTTCGCCCGCAGCACATCGGCCGCCAAGCTGGCAATCAGCTCTAACGACTCGTCCAAGCCGAGCCCGGAATTCATCGCCTGCCCCAACTCATTGAGCGCCTGCACTTCGTCGGAACGCCGCTCCATAGTCTGACGCACTTCCACCGCGTTGATCAACGCCAGAACGAGGCTGCGCGCAGCTTCTAGGGCGCCCACCTCGTCTGCGCTATAGCGGCGCACGGCTACACTCTGCAGGTTGATTACCCCGCGCAACTCGCCGCCATCCTCAATCGGCACGGCGATGATGCTGGCGTAGCTCTCGGCCTGTGCGACCTTCGCCAATACGGCGGAGCGGGGATCGCGTCCCATGTGCGGAACCTGGACGATTTTCCGGTGCAATCCCGCAGCGCCGGTTATGCCTTGACCGAGTCGCAGTCGGACTGCTTGCCCCTGCACCGGACCGTGCGACGCGCTCAGAACGAGCTCGTCCATGCGCCCGTCGAGCAAATAGAGCGCACAAAAATCGGCCCCGAAAGTCTCGGCAAAGAGGCGCACGAGCGCATTTAAGCTCGTTGGATCCGGAGATGCAATATGGGCCAGCGTCTGGCGCCACAGTTCTCGCTCTATATTGAAGGACTCATTTACCATAACAACGCAACAAAAAAAACTCCCGGAGCCTGAGCCCCGGGAGTCGACATTGGGATAGACGGGGTTACTAGCGGCTAATCTTGACGATTCGATAGTGCAACATACCGGCCGGGACCTGAATCTCGACTTCTTCGCCTTCGGAATGGCCCAATAACCCTTTGCCAATCGGCGATGTAGTAGAAATCTTGCCCGCATCGAAATCGGCCTCTTCCGGCGCGACGAGCATGTAGTTCAGCTCGCGGTCCTTTTTCAAATCGACCAATTCGACCTTGGCTCCAATATACACTTTGTCCTCTGGTATGGCCTCGTTTTCCAACAGGGTCGCGCGGCTGAGGGTATCCTCCAGCTTGCTTATGCGCTGCTCCAGAAACATGAGGCGCTCTTTGGCGGCCGAATACTCGGCATTCTCCGACAAGTCGCCAAACTCGCGCGCGCGCTGCAGCGCCTGACGCACCGTGGGCCGCTCTTTCTCCTTTAGCTCTTTCAGCTCATCTTTGAGCTTCACGTAACCATCTCGGGATAGGTATACTTCGCTCATTTCCGACCTCAACACGCAATCATATCGACATTATATAAAAAGCGGAAGCGACCGTCGCTTCCGCCGGAAATACGATATCTGCCAGAGAATATAAACGACCCCATGGACAAATGCAAGCATTACTCAAACCCATTTCGGCCGTTTACCAAGCCAGTACTGCGTGTTATATTTGGGTCTAGGTAACTCCTTTTATGCGCATCGCCAGCCATCCATGACCCATACATTTCTACACTTTGCCGACCTGCACTTAGGCGTGGAGAACTACGGTCGGGTGGATCCGACAACGGGTCTGCACTCGCGCATCGAAGACTTTTCGCGCAGCTTGAGCATCGCCTTTGACTTTGCCATCGAGGAAGAGGTCGACCTAGTCGTCTTTGCCGGCGATGCCTACAAGACCTGCGATCCCAGCCCCACTCACCAGAGTACCTTCGCACGTCAACTTCGCCGTCTGCAGCAGGCCTCGATTCCCATCGTGCTCATCGTCGGCAACCACGACACGCCGGCCGCCTTTGGCAAGGCGACGTCTATCGATATTTTCGGCGCGTTGGAATTGGACAATACCCACGTCGTGCGCCGCCCAGAGTTACTTATGCTCGACACGCGCCACGGGCCCATACAGGTGGCAGGACTGCCCTGGCCCACGCGCAATATGCTGCGCACACACGACGAGTATAAGCATCTATCGCAAGAAGATCTCAGTGCGCATATACAGGCCATTTGCGCCGCGCAAATCGATGAATTCGCCCGCTCGCTCGATCCCGATATACCGGCGATCTTAACGGCGCATATCGCAACAGCTGACGCCACCTATTCGGGCAGTGAACGCACCGCCCTGATCGGACAAGACCCCACGTTGCTGACCAGCACGCTGGCCAATCCCGCATTCGACTACGTAGCCCTAGGCCACATTCACAAATTCCAAGACGTACACAGGGGCGCAGCGCCGCCCGTCGTCTACTCGGGCAGCATAGAGCGCATCGACTTTGGTGAAGAGCGCGAAGAAAAGGGATTCTGTATCGGCAGCATCGAACCCACTGACGGCACGGCGCGCGGGCGCACGACGCACTTCGAGTTTGTTCCCGTCCCCGCGCGCCGCTTTGTAACAATTGAAGTAGACCTTGTCGATGGCATGCCGCCCACCGAGCAAATCGCCAACGCCATCGCCAAAACCGATATCGCCGACGCGGTCGTTCGCATCCTGTATAATATGCCGACCAGCACGGAAGAGCCCGTCGATCTCGAGCGAGTGCGCCGGGCGCTGGACGCGGCCTTCTACGTTGCCTCGATCCAACCGCGCCTACTGCCCAGAGAGCGCCCGCGCCGCGCCGCCATCACCGAAGACCTCGCCCTGAGCGATGCACTTGGACGCTATATCGATAACAACGACCATCTCAGCGAGCGCCGTGAAGAACTGCTCAAGCGCGCCCGCGAGTTGGAGCGCGAGTTGGAGCTCAACTCAACAGAGGGAACGCCGTGATTCCCGTATCCCTTTCGCTGCGCAACTTTCTGAGCTATGGCGAACAGGTGCCCACACTCGACTTCACCCAGTTTCGCGTTGCTTGCCTCAGCGGAGACAACGGACACGGCAAGTCGGCCATTCTCGACGCAATGACCTACGCCCTGTGGGGCGAAGCCCGCAAGAGCCAGCACGATCGCAAACCCGACGAAGGCCTGCTGCGCATCGGCGCCAGCGAGATGAGGGTGGAGTTTTGCTTCGAGTTGGACGAACAGCGCTTTCGCGTCTTGCGCAGCTACCGCAGGCGTGGCAACAGGGGCTCGGCACAGCTCGAATTACAGGTTTACGACGCCGGCGATCAAGTATACCGCTCGCTGTCGGAGGGCGACTCGCTTACCCGCACCCAAGAGCGCATCAACCAGTTGCTCAGCATCGACTATGAGACCTTTGTCAACTCGGCTTTTATCGTGCAGGGCCGCGCGGACGCCTTTACGGAAAAGAGCGCGCGCCAGCGCAAAGATATCCTGGCCCAAATCCTCGGCTTAGAGCGCTACGATCGCCTGCAGGCCCTTGCCCGCAGCCGCTTTCAAGCGCTCGACCAGCGCAACCGCGAGCGCACGAGGCGCCTGTCCGAACTGGATGCCGAACTCGGCGAAAGCGCGCAACACGCGCGCGAACTCGGCGAAGTTACACAGCGTTTGGAGCAGCTCGTCGCGGTATTAGAAAAGCGCGATGCCGATCTGGAATCGCTGCGCCAGAAGCAGCAGAGCCTGCAGAGCGCCAGAGAGAATCAGCAGTCGAGCGAACGCGAGCGCGGCGAACTAGCCCAACGCTTATTGCAACTGGCCAAGGAAAGAAACCACCTAGAAAAGCAACAGCGCGACGACGCAGAATTGCTTAAGGCTGAGCAGGACATACAGCGCGACTTTTCTAACTACCAAAAGCTACAGCTTCGGGTGGTTGAATTCGATCGCGCCATGCATGCACTGCGCGGTCTGGAAACGCGCCGTGGCGACGTGCGCGCGCACATCACCGCAGCGCGCCACGAAGTGGAACAGCGCCACCAAACCCATGCTGCGCTGCGCGACGACTACGAAAGACAGTTGGGCGAAATAAGAGAGCTACTGGCCAAGGAAGACCAGGTTCAGCAGACCTTCAACCAACTGCAGAGCCTGCGCAAAAAATCCCAGCAGTTAGAGAACCAGCGCGTGCGCCACGAAGCACTACGCCACGAGCACGTGCAGTTGGAACACGCCATTGCCATGCAGCGCCAGGACATCGGCAACCAGCGCAGCCACATCCAAAAGCAGCTAGTGCAGTTGAGCGCGACAACGGCCGAAGGGAGTGCTCTTAACAGCCAGCTACATCAGCTAGAGAGCGACGTGAGCACCCTGCAATTACAGGCGGCTGAGCGCGATCGTCTGAAGGAGCGCGGCAGCGCGCTGCGCGCGCAGATTGACGAACAGCGCAAGCAGTTGGCTCAAGCGCAGCGCACCTTGGAAGCCGAACGCCAGAGCACGGCAGAGGCCAAGACCCGCGCCGAAGATCGCTGTCCTCTATGCGGCAGCGCGCTCGATGAAGCACACCGCAAGCAGTTAGACGAGGAACTCGAACGCGTAGAGCGCGAACAGGAAAGTCGCATTGCCGAGTTAGCGACATCGGCTGACCAGCTCGAGCAGGAATTGGACGGCATGCGCTCAACCTACCGATCGCTGGAAGAGCAAACCGCGCCGCTAGAGACCCGGCGCACCGAGCTAAACGAATGCCGCCTCCGCCTACAGCAGCTCGACCAGCAACGGCGCGAAGCGCAGGCCCTCGACGCAGCGATCGCCGCGCTGAGCAGCCAGCTAGAGCAGTGCGCTGCCGCTGAGCGAACACGTCTACAGCAGGTCGAAGAGGAGCTAGTGGCGCTGTCGTATAGCGCAGAGGATCATGCGGATCTGCAGCGAATCGTTGAGGAGATGCGCCAGTCTGAACTCGACCACGCGCGCCTGCAGAACGCCCGTGCCCAGGCGGACGAATTGGTGCGCCAGCGCGACGAAGCCAACAAAAAAATGGAGGCTGCCCAGCAGTATCTTCTCGACAAACGCTACGCCAAGGCAGAGCAAGAGCAGCTGGCTGAACTAGAGCGCGAAATAGCCTCCCTCGCCTACGACGGCGATGCCCACGCCCAGTTGCGCAAAGACCTAGACGCGCTGAGCGAAGTTTTCACGCTGCAAAACAACCTACAGGCAGCACGCGAACGGCGCGCGGGCACCAGCGAGGCACTCAACCGCACCGCGCAGCAAGTCTTGGAGTTAAACGAGCGCAGCGACCAGCTTGAGGAGGGACTTCGCGCAGCACAGCGCACTATTGAAGAACTCTCTCCAGTAGATCAGCAACTGACACAGCTGGCGCAACAGCAGGCGACAGAGCGCCAGCAGCGCGACGCGCTCATTGAGCAGCGGGGCTCGTTGCGCACCCTCTGCGAACGCGAGGAACGGCTAGCCCAAGAGCGCCAAACCATGCAGCGGGAAATGCAGGGCGATCGCGATGACACTTGGCTCTACCAATCCCTCGACGAAGCTTTCGGCAAAGACGGTATTCAGGCGCTCATTATCGAAAGCGCCGTCCCGCAAATTGAAAGCGAAGCCAACGCTCTGCTAGCTCGCCTGACCGACAACCGGATACAAATATCAATCGAGTCTCTCCGCGACTTGAAAACAGGCGGCACGCGCGAAACGCTGGACATAAAAATAGCCGATGAGCTAGGGGAGCGCCCCTACCATCTCTACTCGGGCGGCGAGGCGTTCCGCACCAATTTTGCCCTGCGCATCGCCCTTTCCAAAGTATTGGCGATCCGCGCCGGCACCCAACTGCGCACGCTCGTCATCGATGAAGGGTTTGGCACGCAGGACACCGCAGGCATAGAACAGCTCGTCGAGGCCATCCAGGAAATAAGCCGCGATTTCGACAAGGTGCTGATCGTGACCCATCTGCCCGAGCTTAAAAAAGTTTTCCCCGTGCAGATCGAAGTCGTAAAACACCCGGATATCGGCTCGCGTTTCACCTTGATCGACAACAGCTGACACCCTTTACCAAAACACTAGTAACTTATTGGAGGAACCGCTTGACCACGCACGCGCTGCGCGATGTTCTAACAGAAGAAGGAGGCCGGTGGGAAGAGCAGGTTGCCGAGGCACCGGCACCGCGCGACTACGGCGATCCCATTGCCGAATACACAGCCGCGGCGCAGGGCGCTGCCCTGCACTACGGTGGCCACTGGGGACGCCTGCTATTGGGCGGAGCAGACCATCTCGATTTTCTCCACCGCATGACCACCAACGATTTTATCGGGCTGCAAAATGGACATGGCCTGCAGGCCGTATTTACGGAGAGCCGCGGGCGCATCGTCGACTTCGGCGCGTTCTATCGCAGGCAAGAGCACACCCTTGCTATTGTCAGCCCCGCGGCGCGTCAGACAATTCCCGCTTGGCTCGATCGATTTATTTTCTCTGAAGACATGACCATTGACGACATCGGCGAATCGACTTCGATGTTCGACGTCATTGGCCCCGACGCACTTTCCACCGCACGCCGCGCGCTGGACCTACCCGCAGAACCGTCTGCGCCGCATCAGCTCATCGATTGCCCTTCCCAGCCTTCTCTGTGGATCGCCGCACTAGCCAGCCCCTCTGCGGGTCTGCGTCTACTGGGCGAACCGGACGGACTGGCCGTGCTCTGGCGCGCCCTGCGCGAAGCCGGTGCCCACCCCATCGGCGAAGAGGCGTGGAACGTGCGCCGCATCGAACTCGGCATTCCACTAGCCAACGGCGAGCTAAACGACGAGCACAATCCCTGGGAAGCCGGCCTGGGCGATGCAATACACATGAATAAGGGATGCTATATAGGCCAAGAAGTCATCGCCCGCTTGGACACGTACGACAAAATCAAACAGCACTTGGTCGGCCTTGCCGTCTCTGCGGAGGCCCCCCCACCTCCCGGCACCCAACTGCTCAGCGAGAGGGCCGCCGTCGGCACGGTGACGTCGAGCGCGCTTTCGCCGACCTTGGGCACGATCGCCCTAGGCTATGTACGCCGAGCCCATGCCGCACCCGGCACACAGCTCTCTCTGGCCGATGGCAACGGCACGTGCATCGTGCAGTCGCTACCATTCTGACTGCGATGCAGACCCACGCGCCCAAAGAGCATCGGCGCAAAATTCTCTACCTGCACGTCAATAACCTAGCCGTGTGCAGCGCTCAGCATCAATCCGAGCGCTGGAATACCCATCCCTGCATCGTCGCCGATCGTATCGTGCGCGCCGCATCGCCGGCCGCTCAACGGCTGGGCATAGAACAGGGCATGCAGCGCAGCCAAGCCCTCCGCATCGCCCCACGCGTCGAATGCATCGGTCCTGCGACCGACATTAGCGCTGATCTAGGCGGGCAATTGGAAGCCATCTTGCTCGAGTACACCGACCTCGTAGAAGCCAAGTCTCCCTGCGAGTACTTCCTCGATATCACCTATAACAAGATGGACATACCCATCGGTTTGCGCGCCGCACAGCTGCTGCGCGGCGACCTAAGCCGCGAGTTGGCGCTTGATACGACAATGGCGTTAGCGCCGAACAAACTACTCGCTCAAATGGTCCATAAAACCGGCGATGGGCGTCCTATATACGTGCTAGAAAGAGACGAAGTAGAGGCTTTCCTAGCCGACAAACCCATCGATCTTCTACCAGGTGTAGGTGCGAAGATACGGCACCGGCTGCACGCCCTTCGCATTGAGCACATTGGCCAGCTCGCCCAGGCCGACCTGAGCGAACTCCAGGCCCACTGCGGGCATTTAGCCTCAAAGCTACACCGGGGTGCGCGCGGCATCGATCACGCACCGGTCGCTCCGCATGTTGATGCCGCTTTTCTCTCGGCCGACATCCACTTACCCGTCCCCCTTTACGACATGAGAGAGATCTGTGCCGCCCTGCGTGCCCCCGTTGAGGATCTGGTAGGCCGCTTGCGCCGGCGCCCCATGCGCAGTCGCCATATCAGCGTGCAGATATGGCCAAACAACGGCCGCACCGACGCCTTCGAACGCGAGTTATCACACGATTCCAATCGCGCAGAGGCGCTCTTAGAAGCTATCGCCCAATGCGTCGAACAGGCCCCCGCACGGGCGGCAGGTATGCGCGGCTGCCGCATAGAAATCCACCCACATAGCGACAAAGCATCAAGACAGCTCGACCTGTTCACCTCTTCCAACGCACCGTAAAAACGCGCGAGGGGACAGCGCCGCTAAGCGCTGCCCCCTCGCCAACTGCCACCTTTCCAACCGAGCCCACTCAGGACAGCGAACAGGCTCCCGGACCGCGTGGATCGCCGCAGCTGCCGCAGGGAGCACCGGTGCTTACGGCTGTCGCCACGCCGGCTCCCACGGCAAAACCCGACAGCTTTTTCGCGAGTTTCACGCTGTCGCAGTGGGGACAAGCGGGCCGTTGCTCTCCCTGAACGAGCACCTCGAACTCGCTCTTACAGTTGCGACAGGCGTATTCGAATATGGGCATATGCGATCTCTCCTATGCGTGCAGCGATTTCTGGTATAGACCAACGCTGTAAAACTCGTACGAAGCGGCCTTGTCCGGGAAGTCCATCACGTGCACCGTAAAGCGCGAAGGCACGCCGTTATCGGGCATCTGCTCGGCAAAGAACGTGCTGTAAGCTTGAGCATACTCCTTGTATATGCGCTGCTGCTCTTCGTGGAAGCGCAGCGGTTCAGCCATCGGATTGATGTCCTTGGGCTGCGCACCAAAGGCGTGCACCTCAATAAAGTCGATCTGGGTGAGCGATTGGCAAATCTCGGCTTCCTGCAGCCACTTTTCCCAGCAGCGAAATACCATTTCAACTTCTTGCAGCGGCTCCATCCGCACCAACTCTTCCCGCCCCAGCACGCCCTTGGCAGAATAGCCGCCCGTCAGCCCAGCGAAGTATATTTTGAGGTCTCCGCCGCCAATGTCCTCCGTCACCAGAGCCGACAGGGTCGGTCGCTCCCCACCGTAATAGTAGGTAAGGCGGCCGCGCTTCTTTACTTGAAATGCCATGCGTGTTCTCCCGTTAGTTGAGTGCGTCTACTAATACCTCAGCCCAGTGGCGCGCCTTGCGCCCAGTAAAATCGGCAATTTGGTGGCGACACGAGGTGCCCACTGCCACCACCTCGACATCGTCTGCAGCGGCATCGATCACGTCAAAAAGACGCTGCTGACCAACCTGGCGCGAAACGTCGTAATGTTCTTTTTCATAGCCAAAGCTACCGGCCATGCCGCAGCAGCCCGAAGCAATTTCCTCCACCTCAAAATGAGTCGGCAGACTGAGGACTTCCAGCGTTGCGGCAGTGCCAATCAGTGCCTTTTGATGGCAGTGTCCGTGCAGCAGCAGCTTGCGCGCAAGGGGCTTGAACTCCAGATCTAAATCGCCGGCGCGCGCGCGCGCAGCGAGGAATTCTTCCAGCATAAACACGCTGTCGGCCAAGCGCTGCGCCCCATCGCCGGCGACTAGGTCGCAGTAGTCGTCGCGCAGGGTCAGGATGCAGCTCGGTTCGATGCCGATAATGGGGATGCCGCGCTCGACGTAGGGCAGCAGCGCGGCAATATTGGCCTGTGCATGCGCCCGCGCCTGTTCGAGGAACCCCTTGGATATGAGAGGACGGCCGCAGCACACCTTGTTCTCTACCAACACCACTTCGTAGCCAGCGCGCTCGAGTAACACCGTAGCAGCTGCGGCAATCTGCGGCTCCTCGTACTCGGCAAAGGTATCGTTAAAGAGGACGACCTGCCCTTTGTCGGCGTCACCCGCAGCGGTGCGCTTGGCAAACCAGCGCGAGAAGGGCTCGGAGACAAAGCGCGGCAGCCTGCGACGCCGGTCGATCCCCAGAAATCGGTCGAGAAACCATCGGCTCAGCGCACTGCCCGCTATCCAATTGGAAAGCGGAGCCAGCGCCGAGCCAATACGCGCAAAACGCGCTATATATCCGAACAGGTAGGACCGCAGCGGATAGCCGTGTTCGCGGTGATAATGCGCCAGGTATTCGTATTTCAACTTAGCCATATCGACATTGGACGGGCATTCTGCCTTGCAGGCCTTACACTCGAGGCACAGGTCCATGACCTGATGCACTTGCTCACCCAGCAGACCGCCAGCCATCGAGCCATTTAACGCGGCGCGCAGCGCATTGGCCCTCCCGCGCGTCGAATGCTCTTCGTCGAGGGTGGCCATGTAGGAAGGACACATCGTGCCGACTAGTTTTTTGCGACATTGGCCCACGCCCGAGCACAGCTCAACTGCTTCCTGGAATCCCCCTTCGGCATCAAAGTGAAAAAAGGTCTCCATCTTTTGCGTTGTATAGCCCTGACCATAGCGCAAGTTCTCGTCCATGCGCGGCGCGCGCACAATCTTGCCGGGATTCATCATGCCGCGCGGGTCAAAGGCGTCTTTGGTCTCGGCCAACAGCTCGACAATGCGCGGACCAAACATCTTGGGGATCCACTCGCTGCGCGCTAGCCCATCGCCGTGCTCTGCCGACATGGCGCCCCCGTATTCCAGCGCCATATCGCTCATCTCATCTTCTAAAGCGCGCAGTATGGCAATACCCTCGGGCTTTTTGAGGTTGAGAATGGGGCGGATGTGCAAAACGCCCACGCTGCAGTGACCATAGTAGCACGCATCCACTCCGTGGCGTGCCATGGCCTGCTGCACGCGGCGCACGAATTCGGGCAGATGCTCGGGAGGCACGCAGGTATCCTCGACGCCAGACGTAGGCTTGGCCTCGCCCTTCATTCCCATCAACAGCCCCAGACCCGCTTTGCGCAGCGCCCACATATTGGCCTGTTCAGCCGGCGTCAGCGCGCGGGTAAAGGCGTAGCCCATGCCCTTTTCGCGCAGGCGCACCTCCAGTTGGTCCATTTTATCGGACAGTTCGGTCGCTGTGTCGGCGTAGTATTCGACAAAGAGCAAGGCCTGCGGATCGCCCTGCAGAAAGCGGCGGCGCGGTGCGTGCTCGATAGAGGCACCGGTCAAGTCGAGCAACAGTTTATCCGTCAACTCGACTGAGGCTGGCCCCGTTTCCAACGCTATGATATTGGCCTCTAACGACTCGTTAAGATCGTTGAAGTGCGCGGCAACAAGCCCCTTATGGGGCGGCAGGGGCACCAAGTTTAGCTTAGCTTCCACCACCGTGCACAGCGTTCCCTCGGAACCGACGACGATTTTGCTCAGGTCAAAGGGACGGGTTTCGTCGGCAAATTCGTCGAGGTTATACCCCGATACGCGGCGCATGACCGCGGGGAAGCGCGCGCGAATCTCGTCGGCGTTATCGAGCGCCACCGCGCGCACGCGCCGATAAACTTCGCCTTCGAGATCGTCGCGCGCCGCTTTTTCGGCGTACGCAGTCGCCTCCAGCGGCCCCATATCCACCGCACTGGCATCGGCCAGCACCGCCCGGAGGCCGAGGACGTGATCGATGGTCTTGCCGTAGATCACCGAGCGTGCTCCGCACGAGTTGTTGCCGATCATACCGCCGATATTGGCGCGACTGCTCGTCGATACATCGGGCCCAAACAGCAGGCCGTGCGGGCGCAGGAACTCATTTAATTCGTCGAGCACCACCCCGGGCTGCACGCGCACCCAGCGCTCCTCAACGTTCAGCTCGAGAATCTCGTTCATATACTTGGAGAAGTCGACGTGCACCGAAGCCCCAACCGACTGACCGGCCAGACTCGTGCCACCGCCGCGCGGCAGAATGGACACGCCGTGCTGGGATGCCCACCGAACGAGTTCCACTACATCGGCCTCGTCGCGCGGAATGACGAGCCCGAGAGGTTCCATCTCGTAAATGCTGGCATCGGTTCGGTACAGCATGCGCGCCACGTCGTCAAAACGCACCTCGCCGCGTAGGCTATCGCACAGAGATTGGGTTAAATCGGCCGTTATCAATCGACGTATAATCCTCTGAAAATCATCATGTTAAGTTTTTATTTATGCCTCGCGAGGAGAATGTACTGCCCATTGCCGAGAGCGTCAAATAATCAAGGTGGGGCCGCTGCCTTCGCCCCGAATCCACCTTTCAACCGCCCCCTTTGCCGCCCTAAAACTGGTTTGCATCGGACCACAACTGCGACAATACGTTGGGGGCCATGACCTAGTACTTTACATGGCTTTGGGGCCTCAATACACTGTGGCAAAACCCTTTCACAACAAATTGCAAAAAGATAACAATATATCGTTGACAAACTTTTGCCACCCCAATATATTGTCTGCCGACCACGTGGTTAGCGCGCAAAAGAGGGGGCTTCCGGGACAAGGGGAGATCACGGAAGTCCCCACTTTATATATGCATTCAAGGATGACTCATGTCGCGCGATAGCGCCGTCTCCGTTAAGATTTTCAACCAGACCTATCGCTTGGCCACCAGCCAAGACCGCGATGCCGAGTACGTCGAGCGCGCCGCGGCCTACCTCGACGAAAAGATGCGCGAGGCAGCTGAACACGCCAGCCATCGGGCCCCCTTGGACATTGCCATATTAGCTGCGCTCAACATTGCCGAAGAAGTGATGGCCGCGCGCGACAAAAAGGCGCAGTTGCTCGATCGCACGGACGCGCACATCGATAGTTTTGCCAAGCGGCTCAACGAAGAGCATGCCGCGCCAGACGACGACTCCCCTGCTGCGCCACGCTTCTAACCGACGTCTCACAATCCCACTATATGTAGTACTCCCCAGCGGTTCCCGATCTGGGCTGCGGATGCGGCTTGTTGAGAGGGCAGCGCGCCTTGTATTCGGGTGCCAGCCGCGCCCACAAATGCTCTAGGGCGTGCTGGTTCCAGCGAAAAAAATGATCGCGACCGATATAGTCCATCGCTCCCGAACGCTCAAGGGCTGCGGTAAACTGTCCCTTGGTTCGCGTGAAGTACACATCCGTGCCCACCGAACGCAGCCTTTCGATTACACCGCGCAACGCCTGCTCTCCAGAGGCATCCATTTGATTGATGCCCTCGGCGTCGACGACTAAGTAGCGCAGTTGAGGTGCCCGGGCGGCAATTTCCAGCACGCAGTCCTCAAAATAGCTGCTCGATCCAAAGTAAAGCCTGCCATCAAAGCGCATGATGGCGATCTGCTGATCGGGCTGCAAACTGGCCATACTCGAGCCGCGCAACGTGCCGTCGAGATGGCGCGATAACAGCGCCACGTTTGGGCGCATCATGCGGTAGAAATTGACCGCCAGCGACAGCCCCATACCCATCGCAATGCCCCAGTGCAGCGCCGGCGCCAGCGCTAGCGTCATCGCAAAAGTAATAAAGCCGATGAAGCCGTCCTGGCGGCTAATTTTCCAGGCGTGCCACAGCGGTGCGAAGCGAACGAGTTTGGCCACGGCGACGATGATGATGATCGCCAGCGTCGCCTGGGGCAGGTAGTAGAACAGGGGCGTCAACCATAGCAGCGCAATCGTCACAACCAACGAGGTAACCACCGAACTGAACCCGGTGCGCGCACCGCTGGCGTGATTAATCGCCGAGCGGGAAAACGAACCGGAAACGGTGTAGCTCTGAAAAAAACCCGCTGCGATATTGGCCAATCCCTGACCGATTAGTTCCTGGTCTATGTCTATGCGCTCTTTGGTCTGCATTGCGATAGCTTTGGCAATAGCAATCACCTCCATCAGGCCAATCAGCACCAGCGTCAATGCTCCCGGCAGGAGGCCGATAACCGCGTCTATATCAAACGGCGGCAAGCGCAGCGCAGGTAAGCCGCGCGGAACCTCGCCCACTACTATACCGTCATATTCCATCCACCAGGCCACGAGCGAGGTGACGGCTACTGCAATGAGCACATTGGGCAGGTGCGGCCGGTACGCACCCACTAGCAACAAGAGCAGCCCAGCCAAAAAGGCCATGGCCACCGTCGATTCGTGGGCGCCGTATACCCCCGCAACTACAATGTGCCATACGCCCACAATATGATTGGTTTCGTGCGCTATTTCTACGCCCAACACCTTGTGTATTTGCGACGTGGCGATAATGATCGCAGCGGCGTTGGTAAAGCCGACAACGACGGGTGCCGATAGCAAGTTGGCCAGAAAGCCCAACCGCAAAAGGCCCATTAGTAGGCGCATACAGCCCACCATGCAGGCCAGCAAAAACGAGTACCCGATAAAGGCCTCGCTGCCCACCGGTGCGACGCGCTGCACGGCGACAAAACTGATCAGTGCCGCCGTGGCCACTGTGCCCGTAGCCAACTGACGCGAGGAGCCGAAGAGCGCGGCAACAGCGGGTGGGAGAAACGCCGCATACAGGCCGTAGACCGCCGGCAGGCCAGCCAGTTCGGCATAGGCCATGGCCTGTGGAACCAGCACCATGGCGACGCTGATTCCGGCCACGCAGTCGGCCAACAGCACACGCCGATCGCGCAGTTCGGGCAGCCAGAGTAAAAATGGAAAAAATCGCTCTAATCTCATTGGATTTCACACGAGTTGACAGGCCGTCGAATACCGGCGTACAATAATACGGACTTTGATCATATTATCCACTGAGAAGGAGAGAAGACAGCCATGGATCTCGTCCAGTGCGAACGTTTTTTTGCCGACAATGGCTACTTAATCCTTCCCGATCTGCTCAGCGACGAAGAAGTTTCCACCAGTCGCGCGGAGGTCGAGCGCTTGCACCGGGTGGCCGCCGACCTAGCGGCGGAAGATGCGCTGCAGCGCAGCGACTTTCAGCTCGAGCCTTATGTGCAGGGGCCGCGTGCCGACGACTTGCCCATTCTCCGCAAAATCGAAAATACGCGCAGGCACTCCGATTGGTTTGGTACCCTAGCGTCCCATTCTCGTCTGGTTCCCGTCGTGCAGCAGTTGCTGGGCGAGGACCTGCTGCTCTTTCGCAGCACGCTCATGCTCAAACCAGCCCATCACGGTTCTGCCCATGCGCTGCATCAGGATTCAGCCTACTGGCCGATGGATCCACCCGCACTAGTCACGGTCAGCATTGCGCTAGATGAGGCCACGCCGGCCAACGGCTGTATAAAAGTCATTCCCGGCAGCCACGAGTGGGAGCTGCAAGAATGGGGACATATCGCCCAGGCGCAGGAGGCCCCGCTCACCCAGCGTCAGGACATCGACGTATCGGCGCAAATCGACGTGCCGCTCGCCGCTGGCTCAGCAGTCCTCTTTCACAGCAAACTAGTGCACGGATCGGGCGCCAACGCGACGGACCGTTCGCGCAATACGGCACTCTACGCATACTTTTCTTCGCGCGTCCACTACCGCCCGGCTCCCAACGCACCGCGGCGGCGCACCTTTCCCGTTATCTCCGGTATGCAGGGAGCGACAGAACACGAACTGGTGGCCGATTGATCGCCATCGGCCTGCTCGTTCTCTGCGGGCTCTCCGTCCCAGCAGTGCAGGCAGATTCCTACCAAACCCTGCCGGCTAACCTCCCCTCGCACTACGGCCTTGTGGGCGTGCGCGTAGAAAATCGCGGTGTCGACAGCCTGTATATTACCCAAGTCCATCCCGAAGGACCGGCCGCAGCCGCAGGCCTGCGCGTCGGCGACCGCATTGTCGCCATTCCGCCGTATAAGCTGGGCACGGCCGACGAGCTAAGTCGCTGCGTTCAGAGCTTTGCTCCGGGCGAGAATACGCACATCGACATTCTGCGCGACAACCAACCGAAGCGCGTGCAGATCGCCATTACCGACGTCGGCCATCTCTACGACTTGATGGGTAGCGAAGGTCGACGCCCCAACCCGACTGCCCGCCGACACCACCGCTGGGACCAGCAGCGCAGCGGCGCAGAAGAACTGCTCTGGACGCTGGCCCAACGATACGATGCGGTCACAGCATTCGAGCGATTGCAGCAAGCACTGCAGATGGAAACGCGGCGCTACGGGGGCGACGAGCGCCTCGACGACGTGCACTTTCTCCTCAACAATCCGCTGAAAGTCGATCCATTTACCCGCGACTTGGCGTCCTCCCTCGACGCCGCAGTGGATATGCGCGCCTACGTCGATCTAGCCCTTGTCCATCTGGACGGGGACCCGCGTAGGGCGCGTCGGTCGCGGTTGCCCCATGTCCCGCTTACGGAGGAAGTGCTCTTTGCCACTCTAAGTGAAGCCGCAGCGCGCGTGGATAGCGCCTTTGCGGCCATCGCGCCTTCCGAGCGCCGACACCTGCTCTCCACCCCTCCCTCTCTATTGGCGCGCTTTGCCGAGAACGGCCGCCTAGACGAGGTCGAGGGCGCGGAATACGAGGCCCACAAACGCGCACTTATCCTAGCCAAAAAAGTGGATATCGACCTGCTCTTTAGCGCTGCACTGCAGGTCGCAGACCTTGCCACCGCGCTGTCTGTACCGCAGGCATTGACCCTGCCGGCAGGTGTCCCCCCCGCGCTATCGTCCGTGGGCGGCTCTCTACTTTACGCGCGCCAGACGCCGCTTGGATGGATTATCGTCGGCGGCACCGGTGCCAACTACTACGCCCGCGACGATATCCTGTGCATCATCGATATGGGCGGCGACGACGTATACGTGCGCTCCGCAGCCGATCCATCCACCGCCTCGTCTGGCGTGTACTTGTGCATTGACTACGGCGGCAGCGACCGCTACATAGGCCGTGCCGGCAGTGCCATTGGCGGCGTGGATCTACTAGTAGACCATGCGGGCAACGACGCCTACCAGGGGCAAGAAATGGCACAGGGCACATCGTTTTGTGGGGTTGGCCTACTCTGGGATCGCCAGGGCGACGATACCTACCGCAGCGGGCGCGCCAGCCAGGGGTGTGCATTCTGGGGAGCGGGTATACTCGTCGACAGCGACGGCGACGATCGCTATGCCATCGCCCAAATGGGCCAGGGGTTTGGCGGCGCGCGCGGCTTTGGCCTATTGGCCGATTGGCGCGGCAGCGACACCTATACGGCGGACCACCAAGCGCCCTCGGCATACGGTATAACAGACCAGTTTTCCGGCTGGGCGCAGGGCGTGGGCTGCGGTTTTCGCGGCCAGAGTTCGGGCGGTATGGGCGTGCTCTACGACCGCGAGGGAAACGACCGCTATCAAGCGGGAGAATTCGCGCAGGGGCTAGGCTACTTCTTCGCGCTCGGCATGCTCTACGACCGCGAGGGAAACGACGCCTACCGCGGCAGGCGCTATGCCCAAGGAGCTGCGGCCCATCAGGCCATCGGAGCGCTCGTCGACGCGGCCGGTCACGACCGCTATTGGGCACAAACCGCCGCCGGCCAAGGCGCCGGCTGGGACGCGTCTATTGGCTATTTGCGCGATGGATCTGGCGACGATAGCTACCGCGCCGAACACCTGAGCCAAGGGGCGGCTGCCATGAATAGCTGGGGCCTGCTCATAGACGAAGGCGGCCGCGATCGCTATCGGGCGCACAGCGGCCAGGGACAGGGCGGCTCGACGACGTATTGGGGGGGACGTGGAGCGGAAAACGCAGGCGGGTTGATCGACCTAGGCGACCAACCCGACGCGTACGGACTTCCCGAGCGGCGCGATGACCACGCTTTCAAAACACCCGGGATTGGAATTTTTTTGGATCGCTAAACAGACCCGGCTTATATCGGTCTGAGAATCAACGACATTTCGCGACCCTCCATCCTGGGATCTTGATCGACGACCGCGATATCCTCTACTTTAGTGGCCAACTCGCGCAGCAATTCGCGGCCCTTCTCCTGATAGGCCATCTGGCGACCGCGAAAGCGCACGCTCACTTTGACCCGATTGCCCTTCTCAATAAACTCGCGCATGTGCGATAGGCGATACTCGAGATCGTGCTCTGATATATTGGCCCCGTTGATGCGAATGCCTTTCATCTGCACGTTTTGCTGCTTTTTTCGCGCCTCTTTCGCCTTCTTTTCCTTATCGTAGCGGAACTTCCCGTAATCGACGATGCGGCATACCGGCGGCTGCGCATCGGGGACAATTTCCACCAAGTCAAGCTCCGCTTCTTCGGCGATCTGAATCGCCTTGGCAATATCGACAACGCCGATCTGCTCGCCTTCTGCACCAATCAAGCGCACCTGCGGCACGCGAATATCTTCATTAACGCGCGTGGAACTCTTTCTCTTTGTTGCGATAGTATTTCCTCCTATGAGAGCGAACGGCATGTCCTCGCCACTATGGCTTGGACATAATAGGCAGAAAGCCACCCGGCAGATTGGCACATGGGTGGCTCCTCCTGTTGATTGAGTATATCTTAAACGCAGGGGTAAATATAATCAAGAAATTATTTTAGAGCCATGCCTTATATCGCAGGCAGAACCCCACATCTTCACCGACACTTGGTCCAATCACTCGATAAGGAGTACTATGAAACGCTCGTTTGACGTCTACGGAGTAGGGCATGCCCTGGTCGATATACAATTCAAAGTGGAAACCGAAACGCTGGAGCGCTTAGGCGTTGAAAAAGGGGTAATGACCCTTATAGATGCCGATCGCCAGCAGGGCCTTTTTGCCGATATCGCCCAAGATCCCATCGCCTCGGCTTCCGGTGGCTCTGCGGCCAATACCATGATCGGCGTAGCGCTCTTCGGCGGGACGGCCTTTTACGCATGCCTAACGGGCCGCGACGCCTGGGGCGATTTCTACCAGAACGACCTAGAAAAGGCCGGCGTTGCGACCGACCCTACCCATCGCACCGATGGCATTACCGGGCAGTGTGTCGTCTTTATCACGCCCGACGCCGATCGCACGCTCAACACCTTTCTCGGCGCGGGCAGCAAGATTGGCGTAGGACAGCTCGACGCGGAGAAGATTGCCGCCAGTCAGTATGTCTATTTAGAGGGGTATCTGCTCAGTTCGGACAACGGCTACGAGGCCTGCAGAAAAGCGCAGCACCTAGCGCGCGCGGCGGGGACCTCCGTCGCCCTCACGCTGAGCGATCCCTTTATGGTATCGACGTTTCGCGAACGCTTTGCCCAATTGATCGACGATGGCGTCGACCTCCTCTTTTGCAACGAAGATGAAGCGTGCACCTTTACCGCCTCCGACCAGCGCGAACAGGCCGTCGCCCACCTCGGTCAACGGGTATCCATCGCCTGCGTGACCTGCGGTGCCGACGGCGCGCAGCTGCATCAGGATGGGCGGATCATCGCCATTCCCGGCGTGCCGGTCGATGCGGTGGATACCAATGGCGCCGGCGATCTCTTTGCCGGTGGTGTTCTCTACGGCCTGACGCATGGCCTCAGCGCAGAGGACGCAGGCAGGCTCGGCTCGTATGCCGCCGCACAGGTCGTCTCCCAATATGGTCCACGCCTGCAGGGCACTCTCGACACAGTGGAAGCCATTCTCGCCCGCTTTGCCTAGGAGGCATATCGCTATGAAAATACTCGTCCACTACCCATTTGACGAAGATCAATTCGAAGCGCTGCACGCTCTTGGACAACGGCTCGGTTCACACGAGGTCATCTGTACGGCAGACGATGCAATGGCCCTGGCAAACGCACCGGGCTGCCAGGTCATCATGGGCTTCTTCAAACCGGACGTCTGTGCGGCCACCGACCAACTGCGCTGGGTGCAGTCCTTTAGCGCCGGTATGGACAAGTTCCTATTTCCCGAGATCGTCGCACGCGACGAGGTTATCATCAGCAATATGGCCGGCCTCTACGCTCCGCAAGGAGGCGAGCACGCCTGGGCACTGCTGCTGGCTCTCACGCGCGGTATAGCCGAAACCGTGCGCTCCAACGGCCAGCGGCAGTGGCGCGGAGGAGCGACGGTTGAACTCACCGAAAAAACGCTGGGTATCGTCGGCATGGGCGGCTTTGGCATCGAGATGGCCAAGCGCGCCGCCGGCTACGATATGCGCGTCATAGCAGTTGACCCCATGCGCACTGAACCGCCGCCAGGGGTCGACGAATTGCGGGCCAACTCGCGCGACAACCTCTACGACCTACTGGCCCGTTCCGACGTCGTCATGTTGGCCTGTCCGCTCACCGACGAGACCTACCACCTGATCGGCCGCGCCGAATTGGCGCATATGAAAAAAGAGGCCTACCTAATCAACGTAACGCGCGGGGGCATCATTGACGAAGAGGCGCTGGTCGAAGCGCTACAGGGCGGCGAAATCGCCGGCGCCGGATTGGACGTCGTAGAGAAAGAGCCACTGGCGGCTGAAAGTTCTCTGTGGGACGCTCCCAACCTCATTTTAACGCCCCATAGAGCCGGCGCCTCTCAGCACCGACCGCGCAAGATATTCGAATTTTTCTGCGCACAGCTCGAGCGCTATATCAAGGGCGAGCGACCACTCAATATCGTCGACAAACAGCGGGGCTTTTAGCGCACCTTCAATACCCCAACTCCCTCAGATAAGCACGCATGCCGGCGCTGCGCCTAGCCTCGCTAATGGGATCGTCGCCGGCGGGTGGATCGCCCGGACAGGCCGTTACCCACCGCGAGAAATGGCGCTCAGCGCACAGGTCGAGCACTCCTTTGAAATCGAGGCACTCGGCCGCGCCGACATCGACCCACTGCGGGTTGTACTCGCCGTATTTCCTTGTGCTGCACGATGAGTAGTCCTGCAAGTGCACGTAGTTGAGCTGTGACCAAAAGTCACCCAGCGCCTGCACCGGATCGTAGCCCCACAGCTCGGCGTGCGACACGTCAATACACAGTTTCGCCCTGTCGAGTAAGCTCATATAGAGCGTCCACTCCTCGATCGAATCGACCAGTAGGTTGGTGTGAATGTGATAGCTCAGTTCTAGCCCGTACTGCGCCGCGTATTCGGCCCAGTCCTCGGCTCCAGCGGCCGCGCGCTTTATATCGTCCTCATTGGTTGGACGCCCCTCGGGCTTGCGACCGCTCATAAACATAAAGCAGTCCACCTCCATCTCGGCCGCGTAGTCCATGCGCCGCTTGTTGCGCTCGACGTGCTCCCAGTCGCGCTGTTCGGGCGAACCGCTGGCTGTGAGCACGGCCAGCGGCATATCGGCGTCGCGACACACCTTCCGGAGGTGGTTCGGTGGCCCCATCCAGTCGAGCGGCAAACGACCCTCCCAGCCGTCCCAACCCGCTTTTTTTAACTCGGCAAGCGCTTGGGGCAGATCCGGATTGCGCCAGCGCAGCGTGGCATAGCCCAATTTAAACGCCATAACATCCTCCTTTTTGCGCCTAAGCTAAGGCGAAGACACGCGGCGAACAACATCGTTGACCATTAGCCGCGCGAGGTCGATATTTGCAAGGCGATACAAACGACAATGGAAGACTCCAACTCCCTATCGCGCGGGCAGACAAACCGCGCCATGCGCTCCTTTATTGTGGCCAGCGGCCTGTGGGGAGCCTGGGGACAAGCAGTCGGCATAGGTACGGCTGCCTTTACTGGCTTTGCCCTGTATATGGGAGCCGATGAGTCGTTTATCGCCCTTTTCACCTCGCTCGCCTATGTTCTGGCCCTAACCCAGATTCTCGCTCCCTTTCTCAACGCGCACATCCGACGCAAAAAGCGCTTTATCGTCGGTCTCGGTTCCATCGAAATTTTGCTGCGCGGATCGCTCGTCCTCATTCCCTTTTTCTTTGCCGGCGAACTGTATCTCCCCGCCATGGCCTTTCTGATCGGCGCCAGCATGTTTTTCGGCCACGGTGTATCGCCCTTTTATGGGACGTGGGTAGCCAATGCCGTACCGGAGCACATTCGCGCGCGCTTCACCGGCCGCCAAACTATCCTCAGCACCATAACGGCAATGCTCGCGGGCTTTGCCATTGGCCACTTTATCGACCTGTTCAAAGGCGGCGACGAGCATTTGGGCTTTCTCTGGGTCTTTTCCGTGGGCACGTTCTTTGGCTTACTGGGCTATCTAAACTTGCTGCGCGCTCCCTTCCCCAAAGAGCTGCCAACAGAGGAGGGGCACCCGGGGATTGCCGACCTAATCGAACCATTCCGCGACGCCAACTTTCGCCGCGCCGTTCTGTTTTACGGCCTGTGGACTATGGCGCTGGGCCTTTCGGGACCGCTCTATAGCGTGTTTATGCTCGACAGGCTGCGCATTTCCTACACAGAAATATCCATCTTCAACGCCTGTTTTATGGCGACGAGCATCGCCGGCTATCGCATATGGGCCGGCCTTATAGACCGCTTTGGCAGCAAGGCCGTGTTGCAAATTATGGTCGTGCCTTCCGCCTTTATTCCCTTTGTATGGATGCTCAATTCGCCGGAATCCTATTATCTCGTGCCCGTGGCGCTCGTTATGAGCGGCATCTTCTTTTCCGGTATCGGCGTCGGCATCAGCCCACTGGTCTACAGCCTGCTGCCACAGGGAGAAAAGCGCACGCTATACCTGGCATCGTGGTCGGTCGCCGTCAATCTCATGGGTGCGCTGGGGCCGTTTTTAGGGAGCGTCCTATCGCACCAACTGCACGGCGTCCAGTTTGAAATCATGGGGATTCCCATCGCCAATTTGCAGATCGTCTTCGCCATCAGCGCCGTCGTGCGCATCATTCCCATCTGGCTCCTGCGCCGCGTCAGCGATGCAAAGGGCACCAGTTCGCTCGAACTCATTTCGCAAATGCGCCGCGGCAACCTGCTCAGCTACGCCTACAACGCCACCCTCTTCAACTTGGCTAACGCTGAAACCACGCGCGCGCGCGCGGCCGAAGCATTGGGACGCTCGGGCAACCCATTGGCAATCGAACAGTTGGTGCAGGCCCTAGCCGATGCCAGCCCCCTCGTCCGGCGCAGCGCGGCGCGCGCTCTAGGCGAGAGCGGATCAGACAGCGCTACGGCCCCGCTGCTGCGCGAACTGAACGACGGCTCGTCCGACATCCGCAGCGAAGCGGCCGAAGCGCTGGGACGCCTAGGTCACCTCTCCAGCGTAGACCCGCTTATCGACGCGTTAGATGACGAGGACCTGCGCGTGCGCATCAGCGCCATTCGCGGCTTGGGCAATATACGCAGCGACGAGGTGCACGAACTGCTGTTCTGGCATTTTAGCAGCGATTTCAACCCGCAGACCTTTCCGACCTTGGTCGACGTTCTCAGCGAACGCGGAGACCAGCGCATCGTGCGCCCCACCTTAGAGCACTTGGCGCAATTCCGCTCTTCTGCCGTGCGCCTACAACTGCTCAACAGCGTATGCCGGGCACTGGGAGCCGAAGATCAATTTTACCGCCTGCTTTCCCAAGAAGACACGCGGCGCATCGACTCCATTAGTCGCCTGCTGCGCGAACTGCGATCGGATCTGGGAAGGACGGCGGGATTGGAGGCGACCCAGCAGCGCAGCTTGGCCGATCGCTGCCTTGCGCTGCAGTTGGCCTACGAGGAGGACCGCGCCAGCGATATGCGCGAAGCGGTGCTCGACATTGTGCGCATCGTGCGCGACGGTCTTTCGGCCGGCACCGATCAGGCGTTTGAAGTCCTATCGGTTTTTGTCATCATCGTCGCCCTCAACGACTTTATCGCCCAAAGCGAACGCATCGACTCGCCCGCGGCCGAGGAAATCTTCCTCGCCGTTTGTCTTTCGCACTTGGGCAAACGCGTCGCGTCCATCCATTCGTAGCCTCATAGTTGGCCGCGCAGGGCCGCCTGGGCGGCGCGCAGGCTCTGCCGCGTATCGCTTCGATCCGCATCAAAGGCCAATGCCCGGCTCAGCGCAGCGACCGACCGGGCGTAATCGGCACGGCGATAGGCGCCGCGGCCGGCGTGGTGATATGCTTCCGCGATAACGCCTCCGATATTTCTATTGCCCTTGAATTTCTCCAAGTGGGCCAGCGCAGTTGCATCGCCGTCGACGGCCCATACGACCTGCTCGTATATGTGCAACATGACATTGCGCGGAAACAGCGCGCGCGCTGCATCCAACGGCGCGCGCACAGCGCGCCCCTGATTGAGCAGCATCGGGCACAGGCGAACGTATAGGTCTTCGCGATCGATCGCACCATACTCTACTTCTAGGGCGTGCTCTAACTGCTCTATGCCGCGCTCGATATCGCCCGTGGCCAAATAGTTTCTGCCTTCGCTGTAGTAGGCTATAGCCTCGGCTCGCTGCACGCCGTGCCAGCCGCCCAGGACCAGTAGCGCGACCGCGCCGGCCACACACCAGGCACTCGCCTTGGCACTCCAGCACCGCCGCAGGCGATCCTGCATATTCACTAAGAGTAGCGCCCAGACAAAAGCCATGCCCGCACAGGATATGTAGAGGTAGCGAGAGGGACCTGCCGATAGGGTGCGCACGTATTCTGGTGACAGCAGCAGTGGCGGCAGCAGCGTAAGTCCAACCCACGCGACAGCCCCTACGCCGTCGCCGCGATCGCGCAGCAGTGCCCATATTCCCAAGCAGCACGCTGCCCCCCCTACAAAGAGCTCTCCTGCTGAGGTTAGATCGGGCCGCGCTGGCACCCAGAAAGCCGATAGCAACAGCCGTCCCCACAGAAAGCAATAGGTTTTCACCGCTTCTACCCCATCAAATCCACTAGCGGCAATGGTATTTTGCGGGGCGCTGCCGTAGTGCAATTTAATGGCCAATACCAAGGCGAGCGCCACGCTACCCATAGCTAGGCCCCGATATAGGGCAGGCCGACCTAATCCGCCTTTTCTATGGGCGATATATAGAGCTAAAGGCATAGCGACGGCGGCGGAAATATGGGTCAGCACACCGGCTAGCAGAGCCAGGGCACTGCCTACGATAGCGGCGGGCCGTCCCCGCTCCGCATATTCTACAAAACCCCACAGGCATAGACACATGCAGATCAGCGCCAGGGCATAGCAATGCGCCGAGATCCACTGCACGGCCTGAAACGGCGCGCAACTGCACGCAAAGAGCACACCGGCTAGCTGCGCGAGAGGACGCGCAGCCCCCAGACGCCAGCCGCAGAAGGCCATCACCCAGGCAGCCAGCGCGTGCAGGCCGATACCCGCCCAGTGAAACAGGCGAGGACTCTCTCCCCAGAGGGCGTATTCAATCAGTATGAACAATTCGAAGAAGGGCCGTCCGGGCATGCGCTTATCGACGGCAAAGAATGCAGTTGGATCGGATAGTATACGCGCGCTATCGGCCCAATAATCGGCGTCGTGCGTATCCAGCAGATGGTCGCTCAGGGGTGCGTAAAACAGAGCCGCTAGCGCACAGAGCAGCAGCGCATAGGCGCGCCACGACACGCCTGCACTCCACGCTGAACCAGCCCCAATGGCCGACATGGTTCAATCAGTCGACGGGGCCGCGGTGCTGCCAGCGAATGCGCGCCAACTCGCTGAAGTTGCGCGCCATGCCGATGACGGGATTAAAGCGGCTATCGGGATCGAACGTCCATTTGACGGGAATGCGCTCAATGCGGTAGCCCAATTTAGAGGCCAGCAGCAAAATTTCCACATCGAACATGTAGCCGTCGACCTTCTGGCGGGCAAATAGGTCGCGTATGATATCGGCGCGAAAGAACTTAAAGCCGCACTGCGTATCGTCGTATTCGCGCAGTCCCATCAGCGTTTGCAACAGCGCGCGAAAGACGTTGGAACCGATTTCCCGGTAGCGCTTGCGCGCCTGTGCGATTTCGGTCTGACCCAGGGTGCGGTCGCCAATTACGCCATCGGCTCCCTCGTCTAATAGGGGCACAACCTGATCGAGCGCGGCGATATCGGTCTTGTAATCGGCGTCCATAAAGCCGATATAACGCCCGCGCGCCTCTTCTATGCCGTGGCGAATCGAGTACCCTTTGCCGCGGTTGCGCTCGTTGCGCACGCAGCGCACCTGCGGATGGGCTGCCGCCACGGACTCAATCCGCCCGACCGTCGCATCTGCGCTGCCGTCGTCCACCGGCAGTAACTCGTACTGCCACGACCGCTGCTGAAGAAATTCCATCGACTTCTCCAGCGTAAACGCGATGCGTTTTTCTTCATTATATGCTGGAATTATTATGCTGAGATCCATAGGTCCTCTAGCGCGAAAAGATATCGCCACCTCCCTTGCGGGTCAACCAACTTGACATGGGCTAGCCGCAGCTTATATTGCCGAGAGTTCTACACTTAGCCCATACACTGTGCCATCCATGAGTGAATCGATACGCGTAGACGCCGAAGTGCTGGTTTCCGCCTGTCGCGCCATCCTCGAGCGCGAGGGCGTGCCCGCCGACGACGCGGACTTTGTCGCCAGCACCCTAGTAGAAGCCGACCTGAGGGGTATTCACAGTCACGGCATACTGCGCCTAGGGCGCTACGTGCGCGAATTGCGCAACCGCGTCACCAATCCCACGCCCCATATTCGCATCGCCGACGAGGGGCCAGCCGTCGCACGCGTCGACGGCGACGGCGGACTCGGCCCGCTCGTCGGGCGCTTTGCCATGCGCACCTGTATCGAAAAAGCGCGCACGGCCGGATCGGCTACTGTAACCGCTTTTCGCTCGCGCCACTTCGGCACGGCCGGCTACTACGCGCTCATGGCGCGCGAAGCCGATTTGGTCGGCATCAGCATGACCGTTGCCAGCCCGCGCCTGGCGCCCACTGGCGGCACGCTCCCCCTCTTTGGCAACAACCCCCTCGCACTGTCGGTACCGGGCGATCAAGCATTTCCGCTGCTGGTCGACTTCGCCTCGGGCCGCACCGGAGCAGGGCGTCTAGAACTGGCCGCGGCTCAGGGCGAGTCCATTCCCAGCGGCCTGGCGCGCGACCTCGCGGGCAACGACACCACGGATCCGCAGATTGGCCTCAAGGGCAGCATTATTCCAATCGCCGAGCACAAGGGCTATGGACTGACGCTCTTTATCGAAATACTAGCCGGCCTGCTGGGCGGCGCGCCCTATTTTGGCATCGCCCGCGAACAGGTCGAAAGGCACATGCACGACAAGGGTATAGGCCACTTCTTTATGGCCATTGATCCGAGTCGCTTTATGCCAATAGGAGAATTCAAAGCCGCTGTCGGGCGCATGGTAGAAGGCATCAAATCCTCGCCACGCATGCCCGGCACGGACGAAATCCTCGTCCCCGGCGAGCTCGAATTTCGCAAGCGCAACGCCGGTCTGCGCGACGGCATACCGCTGGCAGCGGCCACCGTCGAGTCCCTGCGCGAGATGGCCAACGCCTGCGGGCGCGAAATCCCGGCCAAGTAGACGCCATGGAAAACGAAACTATTTTCAGCAAGATCATTCGGCGCGAAATTCCCGCTGACATCGTCTATGAAGACGATCTCTGCCTCGCCTTTCGCGACATCCATCCCCAGGCCCCTGTCCACATCCTCATCATACCCAAAGTGCTGCTGGCCAGCGTCGCCGACGCCGAAGAAGGCCACGAAAGCCTACTCGGCCACCTCGTAGTTAAAGCGCGCCAGATCGCCCGGGCCGAAGGCATCCTAGAAAGCGGTTTCCGCTTAGTGATAAACGCTGGCAACGACGGTGGACAAGAAGTACACCACTTGCACATACACCTCTTGGGCGGCCGGCGCTTAACCTGGCCACCGGGCTGAGGCTACATCCCAACGCAAAGACTACAACGACAAAACGGGCGCTCCCTGTAAAGGGGCGCCCGTTTTGTCGTTGGGTTGCTGCGTGCTACTGAGTCTGTATATCGATAAAGCCGTTGGCGCCGCCGGGCACAGCCCCCTTGAGAAAGAGCAGGTTGCGCTCGCTGTCGATGCGCACGATGTCCAGTCCCTTTGTCGACACCTGCACATTACCCATTTGGCCGGGCATCTTCTTGCCCTTCCAGACTTTGCCCGGGGTAGTTCCCTGACCAATAGAACCGCCGTGGCGAACGCGATCAGGCGTCCCGTGGCTGGTGTTCTTTCCCTTGAAGCCGTAGCGCTTGACGACGCCGGCGAAGCCCTTGCCCTTCGAGCGTCCGGTCACCTTGACCCGCTGCCCCACCTCAAACTGACTCACATCGAGGACCTGCCCCACTTCAAACTGACCGTCAATGCGGCGAAATTCGCGCAGTATGCGGTGCGGCCCCACCCCAGCCTTGGCAAAATGACCGCTCTCGGGCTTGTTGACTTTGCGGGCGGGTACTTCTTCAAAGGCCAACTGCAGCGCCTCGTAGCCATTGCTCTTCTGCGAGCGAACCTGAACTACGGGACAGGGGCCAGCGGCCACTACGGTAACGGGCACTAACTCCTCTTTGTCGTTGTAGACTTGAGTCATGCCCAATTTCTTTCCTATCAGAGCGCCCATAGCGCAAACTCCTTGCCTAAACTCATTTGTATATTCATATATGATGCAACTGAAAAATTTAGCCCATTTCCCCTTTTTCAGCAAGGGCAATAAAAAACTATGTCCGACTACGCACGCGTTGGCCATATAACCGTCTGGCGCAGCGGTGCCGTGGGCGACTTCGTTCTCACCCTCCCCGCTCTCGACGCCCTGCGGCGATACGGAGCAGGACGTCCCATCCGCGTCGTCGGTCGCCCGTCCATTTGCCAGCTTTTTGAGGCCGATGCCATCGTCGACAGCGAGTCGACGCAGCTACTACCTCTTTTCGCCTCCACGCGTGCCAGCGAGCGGACCGAGGCGTTCTTTGCCGACTGCAGCCTGTTGCTGGCCTACGGCAAAGCTGAAGGTCCGCTGTACGAGCACGCACTCAATGCATTGGGTAAGCGGGCTATTTTTTGGGATCCACACCCCACCCCCGGCGATATGCGGCACATGACCGATCACTTGTTAGTGCCCCTGCGCGAGCGGCTGGCCATCGAAATAACCGATAACCGTCCCGCCTTGCAACCGCGTGCACACGAGCTGACTCGTGCGGCCGAACTGGGCACCATACCTGCCGTACTAGCCCATCCCGGCAGCAGCGCTCCCGGCAAATGCTGGCCTTTGGAGCGCTATATCGCCTGGGCGCAGGCGCTGCGTAGGCGGGGCGCAGAGGTGGGATTTATCAGCGGACCGATCGAGCGCGAACAGGGCGTGTCGATGCCCGGCGACATACCCCATTTCTGTCCGCCGGACCTGCGCACGCTCGCCGCGCTGCTTGCGCAGACGCGCCTCTTTGTCGGTAACGACTCCGGTCCAGGCCATATTGCGGCAGCAGTCGGCACGCCAACCCTTTCCCTATTTGGTCGGACGGACCCGCACGTCTGGGCACCGCGACGCGAAACGAGCCGCGTCTTGGTCGCCGCCGAAGGTAACTTGCACAATCTGCCGTTAGACACCGTCGTCTCAACTGCGCTCGATATGCTGTGATCCATTAGAGAAGTCGGCTCTGCACCCTTAACCTGTTGGCCGACTTGCAAAGCGCTCATTCGACCGACTCGATAATTTCTATCATCACCTTTGCCGTGCCATCCTTGACCATTTCTAACTCCAACGCGGCGGCGAAAGACAGATCGAGTACGCGCCCCTCGATAAAGGGACCGCGATCGTTCACCTTCACCTCTACCCAGCGTCCGTTGCCCAAGTGGGTTACGCGAATGTGCGTGCCTAGGGGCAGCACTCGGTGCGCGGCGGTGAGTTTATACATATTGAACGTCTCGCCGTTGGCCGTTTTGCGTCCGTGAAATTTTTCGCCGTAGTAGGAAGCAACGCCAATTTGATAGGCATTGCCGGTGTCGATTTGCTCAATGTCAACGGGCTGGGCCGTCTGGGCGGGCGGGCCCAAGGGCGTTGGCGAACGTTGAGGGGATGAGCGCACAGACTGGTCGGCAGCAGATCGCGCAGGCGCTTTTCCCCCATTCAGGTAAACGGGGTGCGGCGCACAGGCGCAGCATAACATCGCGATCAGTATTCCAATCCACCTCTGCATGCGATACGCCCCCCTGCCGCCGCGTACAGCAACGCCTACGTCTGTAGCGATCCAACTAAATCGCCCACGCGCGCAATGCCGAATTCTTCGCAGTAGCGGCGAATGCCTTCGACCATTTCGGCGCCGGCGTTGGGGTTGACAAAGTTCGCCGTGCCCACTTGAACAGCCGATGCGCCGGCGATGAGAAACTCGACGGCATCGAGCGCCGAACATATGCCGCCCAGTCCTATCACGGGAATATCGACAGCTTGGCTCACCTTCCACACCATCGCCAGTGCAACGGGCTTGATGGCCGGCCCTGATAGGCCGCCGGTTATATTGCCGAGTAGCGGCCGCCGACGGCGCACGTCGATGGCCATGCCGACCAGCGTGTTGATCAGCGACACGGCGTCGGCACCGGCCTCTTCAACGGCGCGGGCGATCTCTCCTATATCGGTCACGTTCGGCGACAGTTTGGCTATGACCGGCTGGTTTGCCGCGCGGCGCACGGCGCCAATCACATCGGCCGATGCACGAGCATTGCTGGCAAAGCTCTCGCCACCGGCCCGCACGTTTGGACAGGATATATTGACCTCGAGAGCGGCAATTCCCCGCAGGTCGCGCAGGCGCGAGGCCATATCGGCAAATTCTTCAACCGAGTGCCCGGCGATATTGACCACGACCTGCGTATCTAAGGTCTGTAAAAAGGGCCATTTATCTGCGATGAAATCGTCCAAGCCAGGGTTCTGTAAGCCAATCGAGTTGAGCATGCCAGCTGGGGTCTCCACGATGCGCTGTGGGCGATTGCCAGCGCGCGGCAGCGGGGTAATCGTCTTGGTCACGATCCCCCCCAGCTGACTCAGGTCGGTCAGGGACTGCAGTTCGCGGCCGTAGTTGCAGGTGCCCGATGCCAGCAGAACCGGATTGCGCAGGGCGATGCCGGCCAGTTCGATTGACATATCCACGACTAGTGCTCCCAGCAAATTTCGCGCGCGTCAAAAACGGGACCATCGACGCAAATGCGCTTGTAGTCGGCATAGGCGTTATCCGCATCGGCATTTTCCACGCGCACCACGCAGCCGACGCAGATGCCAATCCCACAGGCCATATATTCCTCGAGCGAGACCTGGCAGGGCACATCCGATGCCATGCACGCTCGCGCAACCGCCTCTATCATGGCGTGCGGACCGCAAGTATAGACCGCACACGCCCCCGTCGCCAATTCGCGCAGCAGCAACTCCGTAACCAAGCCGTGATGCCCTAAGCTACCGTCGTCGGTGGCGCGCTCTAAGCGCGTGGCCGACACCTGAAAAAAGCTGTCCCCAAGGTGCTTGGCCGCCGAGCGAGCACCAACTAGCAGAATGACCTCAGCGCCTTTTTTTACCAGCTCGCTGCCCAAAAAAATCATGGGCGGAACGCCGATGCCACCGCCGACCAACACGCTGCGCTTGGTGTTGGGCACCGGCGAAAACGCCTTGCCAAGCGGTCCTAAACAGCGCAGTTGCTCACCGACCCTGCACCGGCTCAATTGGCCGCTCTTGGGACCCATATTCTGGTAGAGCACGTCTATGCAGCTGATCTGCCTGTGGACTGCGCATACGCTGAGCGGCATGCGCAGAAACGGCGCAACGTCCGCACTTACCTCTACGTTGACAAACTGTCCCGGCTGCGCATGCGCCGCGATATGCGGCGCTTCCAGACGCGCCAGAAAAAAATCCTCTGCCACTTCGTCGTTGGTCAGCACTTCGACTATTTCGTCTATCACGTGCCCTCGTCTATGGTCGTCGGTGCAGACGCCGCCGTCGTATCAGCAGCTAATTCGCGCAAGAAAAAAGGTATAACTAACTCGACCCATACCTTAATCTGGTTTCCATCATTGCGCAGTGCGGGATAAAACTCGTATTCGTAGGCGGCGTTTACCGCTGCTTGGGCAAAGGGTTCGTCGCCGCGAAAAACTTCGACGAGCTCGGCGCGCCCCGCTTTATCGACCAGCACGTCGACGAGCACCTCAAGCGAATCGACCGACATCCCCGGCGGCGTTTGGGGCCGCACGACCCTGCGCACTAGGGGCCAATCGCTCAGCGCAATATCCTGCTTCCCGAGATTCAAGTCGATTTCGGGCGGTACAATGGCCAGCTCTTCCAACTGATCTAGTTCGAGCGCCTCGCCCTCCACTATAGCCGGGTACTGATCGCGCGCATAGCGTATCTGCGGATTGGCCGCATCGCGCCTTAGCAGTTGCTGAAGGTAGGAATTGGCCGAGTCCTCTTCGGCCTCGGCAATGTGTATGGCAAATAGCCGGTAGTGCGCCTGTAGGTTATTCGGGTCAAAGCTCAGCGTCTGGCGATACAGCTCCGTAGCCTCGGAGAAAAAGCCCTCATCCCACGATATATTGCCCAACAGGTAGAGCGCGCGCGGGTTTCTCAACTGTTCTTCCAAGCTGCGCTCGTAATAGCTGCGCGCCGAGCTCTTGTCGCCGCGCCGGTCAGCGCGCAGCGCAAATCCCATGTACTTGCGCGACAGCGATGCGGAGTCGAGCGTGTCGGGTTCCAACGCCAACAGGGCCATTTCCTCACCCGGCTTCAGCACCCCGCCCACGGCTTTGAGACTGCGCTCCAGCTTGGCGACGGAGCCATCGCTTTGCGCTGCGCGTCGCTGCAGCGCCAAATCGCCATAGCGCGTTTCTGCAAACTCCTCTTCCAGACGGCGGTAGCGCTGCTCCACTTGCAGCGTATCGCCGCGGAGATCGTCGTATGCCACGGCGCTCAAGTAAACGGCCTTGGCGCCGATGGGCGAACCGGTATAGCGCGCTGCCAAGCTATCGAGGAGCGGCACGTAATCCTCCAGCGCGTTGGGATTGGTCATGCGCAGCGTTTCAATCTCGGCAAACTCAGCCGCGGCGCGCTCGGCGTCCGTAGTCAGCAGTTCGCGCCCCAGGAGAAGGCGCGCTTGGTTGGCATGGGCCGATGTAGAAAAATCGCGAACCAGCTGTTCTAAATACGGCTTAGCCCCTTCTTCGTCACGCAACAGCTGTCGGTGAATCCAGGCTATGCTGTAGACGGCACGCGGCAGCTGCTCCGAACTCGGAAAGCGACGAATGACTTCTTCGTAGTAGGCGATGGAAGAGTCGGGCTGTCCGACAAAATCGCGATAGACCTCGGCGATGGTAAATAAATTATCGAGCACTTCTAGGCTGTGGGATACGACGACTTCTTTGCCGGCTTCGCCCCCTCCGCGTTCTTCGCCTTCCTCGTCCATGATTTGGTCGTCGACGTCTACGGCGTCGTCTTCGCTCTGTCTGTCTACGCTAGCCTCTTCGCCGTCTTCGCCTCCTCCGTTTTTGCTCCCCTCGTCTTCATCCTCCTCGCGCTCGGGAGGCTGCCAGCCTTCGACCCGCAGAACGGGGCCGGCAATGGCACCGAGCGAATCGGCGGCCAGCGAGTCGGCCCGATGCACGCTGCCCTGCAGACTTTCCAATCGCGTCAGGTGGCCCAACATAACCTGGGCGAGGCGCGCCCCCTGCGACCCCGCTTTTTCCTGGTTGGTCTCTTCGAAGTACTCGCGGGCCAGTCGGGTATCCCCTCGCTCCTGCAGATAGAGCAACCCCGTCCGATAGAGCGCCATAGCCGAGGCCGGACTCTGGGGAAAATCGTCGCGCACCTTCTCGTACTGGGCAAGGGCGCGCTCTTCATCGCGATCGACCTGATAGTGCTGGCCGATCAGCAGGCGCGTGCGTCCCTCATAGGCGCGAAAATCGCCGTCTTTAAGCAGTGCATCATAGGTATCTAAAGAGCCTTCCACATCGCCCAACATAGACAGGGCACGACCAATATTGAGCCGAGCCCGATATTCCTGATCGCGGTCTGGATCGGCCCTGAGCACTTCAAAAAAAGTATCGACGGCTTCTTCGTAGTGCGTCGAGTCTTCAAGCGCCAATAGAGACGATCCCAGCCGCAGCAAGAGCGCGGCGCGGATCGGCGCATCGGGGAACGCATCGAGCGCGGAGCGGTATTCCTGTGCGGCGGCGACGTAGTCTTCATTGGCAAAGGCCATCTCGCCCAAACGCCATCCCGCCCGAGCCGCCATCTCCTCTTCGGCCTCTTCTACCAGCGTCCTGTAGAGTTGCTGGGCCTCGCTGTCGATCCGCTGTTTTTCCATGCACAGAGCGCGCCAGTAGCGCGCCCTGTTGAAATATTCGCTATCGGGAAAGTTGGTCTCCAAATCGCGGAATGCCTGGACCGCGCGCAGGTACTCGGCGCGCCAGTAGAACGAACGCCCCAAGAGGAACATCGCATCGTCGACCAATTCGCTCTCTTTGTAACGCTCCAACACGCGCGAGGCCTTGCGCGCAGCCTGATCGTACAGCTGGTCGGCATTTTGCGGGCGCGGCACCTGGTAGTCCTCAGTGGCTCCGTCTTCTAACTCCCAACTGGCGTGCAGTTCTTCGTGCGCATGGCGCGCTTTTTCCGCCTGGCGGTAGTATTTCTGTGCATTGTAGAACGTGTTGAAATAGACGCAGCCCGAAGTGCCGAAGAAGACGAGTGCTATGAGGACGTACAGGCGCATGGAACTCACGAATTGGCGTGGTAATCTTGCAGGGCGCACACGTCGAGACCGGAGCGCAGCAGAGCGTCAATACCCTCCGCAGCGGCGCGCGCACCGGCCAGCGTCGTCGTATAGGGGACGTTGTTCATAACGGCCGCGCGACGCACGACAAAATCGTCATACTGAGAAGGTTCATCGAGCGGCGTGTTGATAACCAATGCGATATCGCGATTGCGAATGGCATCCTCGATATGCGGCCGTCCCTCGTGCACTTTGCGAACCACCCCGGCCTCGACGCCGTTGGCGACGAGATAGTCGCGCGTGCCCTGCGTGGCAACAATGGTGAAACCCGCCTCTAACAGACGCTGGGCCACCGGTACAATGGCCGGTTTATCGCGATCGGCCACGCTTATAAAAACGCGCCCCTGCGCCGGCAACACGGTATTGGCACCCATTTGCGCCTTGAGAAAGGCCGTGCCGAAGTCGCGGCCAATGCCCATGACCTCTCCCGTCGATTTCATCTCCGGCCCCAGCACGCTATCGGCGCCGGGAAATTTGATAAAGGGCAGCACCGCCTCTTTGACGCAGATGTGCTCTGGGACGATTTCCTCGTGGACGCCCTGCGCGGCCAGGCTAGTGCCGACCATGGCGCGCGCGGCGATCTTGGCCAGCGGTCTGCCGATGGCCTTACTGACAAAGGGCACCGTCCGCGAAGCGCGCGGGTTGACCTCCAACACGTAGACTTCGCCCTCGTGAATGGCGTACTGCACATTCATGAGTCCAATCACATCAAGCGCTCTGGCCAGCGCGTGCGTATAGTCGCGCAGGCGCTGCAAGTTTTCCGGCGTAATGCTATAGGGCGGCAGGGCGCAGGCGCTATCGCCGGAGTGCACTCCGGCGTGCTCAATGTGCTGCATAATGCCGCCGATAACGACGTCTTTGCCATCGGCCACCGCATCGACGTCAAACTCTTCGGCCCCCTCCAAATAGCGATCGATGAGCACCGGACGCTCTGGCGACACATCAATGGCCTGGCGCATGTAGTTTTCCAGACTAGCCGCATCATAGACGATGACCATAGCGCGCCCACCCAGCACGTACGAAGGGCGCACCAAGACCGGGTAGCCGATGCGCTCGGCCACCGCACGCGCCTCGACAAAACTGCTGGCCATGCCGTTTTCCGGCTGGCGAATGTCGAGTTGGCGGAGCAGGTTGCCAAAGCGCTCGCGGTCTTCGGCCAGATCGATGCTGGCCGGCGTCGTGCCGATAATTGGCACGCCTTCGCGCTCCAGCTCGGCTGCCAGGTTCAGCGGCGTTTGGCCGCCGAACTGCACGATAACCCCGTCGGGGTTCTCGCGGCGGACGATGTGCAACACATCTTCTACCGTCAGCGGCTCGAAATAGAGCTTATTGGCCGTGTCGTAATCCGTGCTCACGGTCTCGGGGTTGCTGTTGACCATGATGGTCTCGTAACCATCTTCGCGCAGGGCAAAGCAGGCGTGCACGCAGCAATAGTCGAATTCGATTCCCTGCCCTATGCGATTGGGTCCACCGCCGAGTATCATGATCTTTTTCTTGTCGGAGCACTCGGCCTCGTCCTCGCGATCGTAGGCCGAGTAGTGGTAGGGCGTATGCGCGGCAAATTCGGCGGCACAGGTATCCACCGTCTTGTAGACGGGAAATAGACCCAGCGCGCTGCGGCGGGCGCGCACATCGCCCTCGCTCAGCCCCAACATGTGTGCCAATTGGCGATCGCTATATCCCCACTCCTTAGCTCGGCGCAACAGCCCGACGTCTTCCAGATTGCCGGCGGCGCGTATCTCGGCCTCGCATTCGATCAACTGCAGCAGGTGGTCTAAAAACCAGGGGTCGATGCCCGTGAGCTTGTGCACCTGTTCGATTGAATAGCCCTTTTCAAAGGCGAGTTTGAGGTAGAATATGCGCTGCGAGTTGGGCACGAGCAGCTTTTCGCGCAGCTCCTTGTCGCTGACCTTCTCGCTGGAAAAATCCTTGCCATCGGCTCCCCAACCCGCACGCCCTACCTCGAGCGAGCGCAGCCCTTTCTGCAGGGACTCTTTGAAGGTGCGGCCGATGGACATCGTCTCGCCAACGGAGCGCATTTGCGTGTCGAGCTGATCGGGTGTGCTGGGAAATTTTTCAAAGGTAAAACGCGGAATTTTGGTGACTACGTAATCGATTGTCGGCTCGAAGGACGCCGGCGTTTCGCGGGTAATATCGTTGGGGATTTCGTCGAGGCTATACCCAACGGCCAGCTTGGCCGCGATTTTTGCGATGGGAAAGCCCGTGGCCTTTGAGGCCAGAGCAGACGAACGCGATACGCGCGGATTCATCTCTATAACGGTCATGCGTCCGTCGGCGGGATTGACGGCAAACTGAATATTCGATCCTCCGGTATCGACGCCGATCTCGCGGATAACGCGGATCGCCGCATCGCGCATGATTTGGTATTCCTTGTCGGAAAGCGTTTGCGCGGGCGCCACCGTCAGACTATCGCCGGTGTGTACGCCCATCGGGTCGAAGTTCTCTATGGAACAAATGATGACGACGTTATCGGCGTGATCGCGCATGACCTCGAGTTCGTACTCTTTCCAGCCGAGCACCGACTCCTCGATCAACACTTCGTCGATGGGACTCAGATCTAGGCCATGAGCAACAATGCGCTCGAATTCCTCTGCGTTGTAGGCGATTCCTCCGCCGCTGCCCCCCATGGTAAACGATGGACGGATGATGGTCGGGTAGCCCAGCTCCCCCTGATCGCGCAGCGCCTCATCCAACGAGTGAACGAAGAAGCCGCGCGGCATATCGAGGCCGGCGCGATCCATAGCAGCCTTGAACAACTCGCGATCTTCCGCCGTCTTTATGGCATCTAATTTAGCGCCTATTAGCTCGACGCCATACGCGTCGAGCACGCCGCTTTCGGCTAGGGCAACGGCGGTATTGAGCGCCGTTTGACCGCCCAGTGTGGGCAAGAGCGCCTGCGGTCGTTCCGCCGCAATGATCTTGGCACAAATCTCCGGCGTAATCGGTTCGATATAAGTGCGATCGGCCATTTCGGGATCGGTCATAATGGTCGCCGGATTGCTATTTACTAGCACGATTTCATATCCCTCTTCGCGCAGTGCCTTACAGGCCTGAGTTCCCGAGTAATCGAATTCGCAGGCCTGCCCGATGACTATGGGGCCGGACCCGATCAACATGATTTTCTCTATATCTGTGCGCTTGGGCATGCCAGTATCGTTCTCGCTAAGCGGTTGATAGCACATACAAAAACAGAGATGCGCCGGAGCACATCTCTGTTTTTGCGGAACTCCGAATTATAGGGGGAAGACGATGATGCGAATAAATCTGTGCACCCCACCTTGCCATTAGGGATTTTGAATGATCCCCATATAAATGAGCAGGACAATGAGCCCGACCGTCGTCGCATAACCCAGTTTGAGAAACAGCAGGCGGTACTGCTCCCAGTTGCGCTTTTTTCGAATACGCAGTTGGGGTTCCTGCCCGACATCCCCCTGAAACCGCTGCTCATCGATGAGGCGCACCAAGTTCGGATCGTAGTCGGCAATGGCCTTGAGAATGAGGCGCTTGCGACGAGCGACCTTTTCGGCGAACGCCTCGTGCGCCCCTTCGTCGACGCTGCGCGAACTGACCGCCCCCACTTCTTTATGACCGTCACCGGCGTGATCAGCTATAAGAATGCAGGTCTTTTCCTTGGCCAACTCCTCGGTCAGACCGCTAATCGCTGCGCGGTCCCTGACGTTGGCCTGCAAAACGGCGAAGCACGTATCGATAAAACGCTTGAAGTCGCGGCGGATTTCCTCTTCCGAGAGCCCCAATAAGTAGGACTCTTCAATGGCTTCCTCAATGGCTTCTTTCACGCTAGACATAATGCACACTCTATCATCTATAGTCATAACGAACAAAGACTTAGGCTGCAAACAACCGACGCGACTTCACCGGCCAAACCACCTCGCTTACCACCCCCCATAGAGTACTGCATCGGTCAGTGCATGTCAAGTATATAACCCGGCTAGCCGGAAGCCAATTCCACCAGCGATTGCGGAACCTGAGCGGCGATATCTCCGGCTAGCATACTCCACTCTCCAAGGCGATCGCGCGCCCGGTCTCCCGCAGCCCCGTGCACGTATACGGCAAGACAAGCCGCATCGGGCGCCGACAGACCCTGTGCCCAAAAACCGGCTACCAGCCCGGTGAGCACGTCGCCCGAGCCGGCGGTAGCCATGCCGGCATTGCCGGTGGGGTTGACGAGGACTTGCCCATCGGGCAGGGCGACCAGCGAGGGCGCACCCTTCAGCACTATGACGGTGCGGTATTCTTGTGCAAACGCACGACTAACGCCTATCGGATCGGCGCGAACGGCCTCGCGAGGCATCCCCGTCAAGCGCGCGAATTCACCAATGTGCGGCGTCAAAATCGCATCGCCAGACCGCGCGCGCAGTCCGTCCGCGCAGCCGCTCAGCGCGTTGATTCCATCGGCATCCAGGACCAGCGGCAGCGGACAGCGCCGGACGATGCGGCGCACCAACTCAGCGGTCTCAGCGTGCGACCCCAGACCAGGTCCCAGAGCCAGCACGTCGGCGCGGCTGTATAGCGCCTCGATCTGCCCCAGGGCGCGCAGCGCCAAACAGCGCCGGCGGCGCACTTCGGGCAAGGGGCGCGTCATGACCTCGGTCAGCATGCCCTCCAGCACGTCGTTGAGACTAGAGGGAATGCCCAAACTCACGCGCCCGGACCCAGCGCGCAGCGCCGCCGCGGCCGTCAGCGCCGCGGCCCCCGTCATGCCAACCGACCCAGCGACGACGGCCACGCTGCCACAGCTTCCCTTGTGCGCATCCCCCGAACGGCGCGGCAGCACGGCGCGCATGGCGTCGGCATCCAACAGGTGGGCAACGGGCGACACGGCCTGCACGGCGCGTTCGGCAAAGCCGATATCGGCCAAGTGCAGCACGCCGCAGCAGGCGCGCCCCGGATAGAATAGATGGCCCACTTTTGGCAGGCCCAATCCCACCGTCAGCACGGCCTTTACGCCGCTTCCCGGCGTCGCCCCCGCGTCGGCATCAACGCCCGACGGTATATCGACGGCCACGACGGGACGACCCGAACGGTTCAGCGCCTCAATGGCCCGGGCAATCCCCCCTTGCGGGGCTGAGCGCAGACCCATGCCCAACAGGGCGTCAACGGCCACGTCGCAGGTGGCTAGCGCCGCGGCAAATGCCTCGCCCCCGTCCGGCAGCACTTCCATCGTCACGCCCGCATCCTCCAAGCGGCGCAGGTGCTCGGCAGCGTCGCCTCGCACCCGCTCTCTCTCCGCAAATAGAAAGGCGCGCACGCGCGCGCCGCCGGCGTGCAAAAGGCGGCCCACGACAAACCCGTCGCCGCCGTTATTGCCCTTGCCGCACGCGACGACCGCACTTAATCCAACCAACCCATCCCAGCGCGCAGCTATCGCCTCGACAACCGCGCGGCCGGCGCGCTCCATCAGCTCGCTGCCGGGCACGCCGCATTGGTCAATCGTCATTCGATCTACCGCATACATCTGCTGGCTATTGACTATTTTGGTCCGCCGCACCGCGCCCTCTTTCAGCTTTCCCAAGGACGAAGGATTTCGCGCAGCGAACGCGGCGCCTCCTCATCCCATTGCTCACCGGTATAGTGCATCAACACACCGCGAAGGTAGAGGCTCATCCACAGCGACCAAGCGGCGAACACGCCGCAGAACATGCCCACGCCACTGAAAGCGCCCACAACGAGAAATGCGCCGAACGCCGCGCACTGAACGAGCGATCTTCCAGCGTGGGCAACGGCGAGCAGAGCGCTCTTGCGCAGCGTCTCCCCCACGCCCGTATCCTGCGTGACCAGCAGGGGCAATAGGTAGAGTGCTACCGCCGTTAGCGCCAGCAGCAACCACGCCATCAGCGCACCGAAGAACAGCCCCCACCAACCGGCAAAATCGCTGTAGAACGCGGCGTTTAGCACCAGCATGCCGCTGATGGCCAGCAGCACCAGCTGCAGCAACTGCGCGCGCACATACAACTTCTTTAGCAAGCGCAGCGCATCGCCCAAAACGACCTCTTGCCGGCGCACCCAGGCCGCGCCCACTATATAGACGAGCACCGATGGCGGCGAAAAAAAGACCAATACGACGGCCAGCACACCGCCGCCAATAGATCCCCAAGGGCCTAGGGCAAACCCGGTCTTGGCAATTGCGTAGGCGCAGGCCGCGTAGGGCAGATTCAACGCGCTCCACAGAACGTTGTACAGCACCACCCCACCCAGGTGGTCATAGCACATCCACGCGTAGCGCTTGAGCATCAGCCCCTTTCTATGCCGCGCAGCATAAACTCCGCATAGGTATGTGCCGTAAGGGATACGTCGCGCACGCGCACGCGCTCGTCTATGCCGTGCGCATTTTCGCCTTTGACGCCGTAGCCAATGCCGGGCATTCCCCCCTCAACGACGAAGTAGTGCAGATCGGTAAAACCCGTCGTAACGCGAAATCCCGCGCTGCGCCGGCGCACGCTGCGCACGGCGCTAGCAAAGGACTGACACAGAGGATGCTGTATATCGACGACGCACGGCTCAATGCGCAGCGGCGATTCAATGCGGCAGGTCGCCGGTTTACACTGGGCGGCGAGCCGCTCCAGCACCTTGCGCAGTTCCCCCTCCACGCGCGCGATCTGCTCGCCGGGAACCAAGCGGCGGTCCAGCGAAAACCCGGCGCGCGCGGGCACGGTGTTTATTTTGTCGCCGGCGCCGCCGGCAAATACGCCGCCCACATTGAGCGTTGGGTTTCGATACAGACCATTGAAATCGCGGTAGCGGCGCGCACTCGCAGAGAGCTTGTCTTTATATGCACCCAGGCCAATCGCCATGGAGGCCATCGCTTCAAAGGCATTGACGCCGTCCTGCGGGCGCGAAGCGTGAGCAGACTTGCCGCCGATATCGACCTCCAACCACAGCACGCCGTTGTGACCACAGCCCACCTGTGCTCCCGCCGCACCTTCACATACCACGGCGTAGTCGGCCTTGCACAGCCCTTCGCGCACTACGTAGCCAGCACCCAACTGGCCCCCGGTTTCCTCGTCGGCGGTGAACGAGCACTCGATATTAAACGCCGGCTCGACGCCGCTCTCCCGCAGTGCGCCAATGGCCATCAGCAGCGCGGCAATCGATCCTTTCATATCGCCCGAGCCGCGACCATAGACGCAACCGGCGGCCACGCCGGGCTCAAACGGATCGCCAAAGCGCCACGGACCTGCAACCGGCACGACATCGTAATGGGCATTAAAGTGCACCGTCTGCGCCGCGCCCACATCCCAACGGGCAATTAAATTGTAGCGCGGATGGTCAGCTGAGCCGAGCAGGGCGCGAACCTGATCGTCTGGCACTCGATGTATATCGACCGACAGGCCGACCCGCTCGCTCTGCTCCTTGAGTAAATCGACCATTTCGCGATATCGACAACCCGGTGGGTTTACCGTCGGCACGCGCACCATGTCCTGCAGCATGCCGAGCAGCAGCTGTTCACTGCGATCGATGTAGTCGTGTTCCCTACTGCCCATATAGACTCCCTATGCGCCCTGTGGGCGCACGCGAATTTCAGTTGAGGAAATATCCATGCGGAAGGCGCTCTCGGCGATGGGTGCAAAGAGCGCCCCCAACGCGGCAGGCACGGCCACGTCGTCCAGCGTTTGATACCTGCTCTGCATGCGCCGACCGGCAACCCAAAAGCACACGCCGCGGTCGAGCAGCTCGGCCAACGCGCGCTGCATGGCCGCCCGGCCTCCGTCGTAGTACTTGCCGTCGACCAGACGCATCGCCGTATCACAACCAATGGCAAAGTGCGGGGCGCTAAAATGGGAGGCCTTGCCGTAAAACGTGGGCTCGCGCGTGAGAATAGCGCGAAAGCGACCGCGCAGCGGCGCCAGGCGCTTGTCGATATCGGCGCGGTCGAGCGGCGCTTTGTCGACATTGTAAACGGAAAGTTCCAGCGCCGCGGCCCGACCGCTCAGCTGTCCGGCCACCTGCGCCAACTGACAGTGTCCCTCGTGCAGCGGATTGAAAGAGCCCGGGTAGAGCAGGCGGCCTGTGCGTTCGACGTCGACGTGCACCGCACCGTCTATACCGATTTCGACCACGTCCAATGCGCCGCTGAGAAGCAGCTCGAGCGGATCGCCGAGGTCGATCTGCTCGGCACCGATATCGGCCCACTCCGGCAATTGTGCATCAAAGCGCACGTCGAATGCCCCGGCGATATGACCCAGCGCCCAGCGGCTCAGCACCTGCTCCTGCTCGGCGCGCCCGGCCGCGCCCTTGCGCAGGAACAGCTCGCAAAAGCGATAGCACTCGGCGGTGCGCAGGGCCAAATGGGCGCGGTCGTCTCCGCGCCGAGCCCGTTGCGTGGCCAGCGCGGCCGTCAACCCAATGCCGAGGTGAGGCACCGAGCGCTCGCCGCAGCGACGAGCGCGGCCATAGGCCACGGCAGCCATATCGCGAGCGGTTGCCCTCGCGACGCGATGAGGCCCAGGCGCCTGCACGTATTCCTCCAACACCTTATTGCCATAGGGAATTTGCGCCTCGAGCAGCACGCGTGAGGCCCCGGGGTGGTCGAAGAGCCAGTTGAGCAGAGCGGAGCCGCCGCCCGTCACCGCCAGTGCCACGTGCATGTCGCCCTTTGTGATATCCTCGACAGCCGACCAGATTGCGCTATCCATCGCCTTAGCCGAGAAAAAAATCAAGCGCTCCGCGCACGCCCCAGACCGTCAGGAAGAGACCGCTAGCGAGGTTGAGCAACAGCAAACCGGTTCCCATGCGCAGCGGTTTGGGCAAGAAGGTGCGATCTGTCCACACCATGAGCAAACACCACAGGCCGCAGGTCAGCACGCCGCCAAATATGGCCGCCGGCGTTACAATGTCCACCGGATTGCCCCCAGCCCACATAATGGCAATACCGCTAACGCCGCAGTAGGCGACGACCCATGGGCGCAGCGCGCCGATTGACATCGCGCGCACTTTCTGGGAAACCGGTCGCAGACACTCGTGCGTAGTCCGCACGTAAAGCTCATAGGCCGCCATAATCGTGCCAAAAAACGCCGTAAAAACGCCGAATTGGTATAGGTAGAGCAGGGCCGGATGCAGGCGCACAAGAAAATCGGCTTGCACCGTTAGCAGCTGCGCGTTGGCCGGTACGATTTGCTCGGGGCGCAGCACGGCAGCGCCGAGAATCATAAACGCCATCGTAAAGAGGACGACGCAGCCAAAGGAAACGGCCGAATCGACCAGCGGTCCGCGCAGCCACTGGCGACCAAGCGCGGCGTTCTCCTCATCGTCGGCAATGGCCACGCCCTCGGGACCGGCTGTGGTCGAACGCCCCATCAGCCCCCATGCTTTTTCCCGCAGCATGCCGATGTAGCCAAAGTAATCCTGCGAACCCCCGCCAATGGCCCCCAAGTAGGTTCCCAACTCCAACACCGCCGAGCGCGCCGCAATGGCCGGATACTTGGCCGTCACCCAGCCCTCATAGACGGGCATAGTCGGCACAACCGTGCCCAGCACAACGGCCAGCCAGTCGGGCTGAGCCGCCGCGGCCGCCGTGAGAATAGACAGCAGCAGCACGCTGACGACAGCCGTTTGTGCCTTTTCCAAGGCGCCGTAGCTCTGGACCATGGTTATGGCAATAGCCAATAGCGCAAAGGCCGTTCCCCAAACCCTGTCGTCGCCCCATATGGCCTGTCCTTCCACACCGAGTATCCACACGACGAGACCGCCCAACATTTTCGGCAATCCAGATAGCCAGAGCGGAAAGCACAGCACCGTCATAATGGCCAATACCCAAACGACCCAGCCGCGCGGACCTGGCAGATAGGCCCAGCGTTCGATCGGATGCTCGCCGGTAAGCGTCATATAGCGCGCCGCCGTATAGACCTGGACGAACTTCATCAGCCCCCCTCCGACAAAGCACCAGAGCAGAGCGTAGCCAAATATGGCGCCGCCGCGCGAGGCGAACACCGTCTCGCCGCTGCCAATGGTTACCGAGGCGATGATCGCACCCGGTCCAAAAATGCGCAGCATCGCCCCCAAACCGCGCGCCTTCATGTCCTCACTAAGTGCCGGATAGCGAAGAGCTTGGCCCATTCTATTTCTCCCGTTTTAAGCGCTGGACGAGGTATGATACCGCCGACCGATTCGCTTGTCAAATACGGGAGCACCCAGCATATTTGCCTTTTCATCAATTGCGCGGAGACCACCATGCGTATAACTAAAGCCGTCGTTCCCGTGGCCGGTCTAGGCACGCGCCTGCTGCCCACGACCAAGGCCGTTCCCAAAGAAATGCTGCCGGTCGGACGCCATCCCATCATTCAGCACGTAGTCGAAGAACTCATCGAAGCCGGCATTACCGACATTCTCTTTGTCTCCAGCCGCAGCAAGAGCGCGATCGAAAACCACTTCGACGACTATTCGGAACTGATCATCCACCTAGAGCAGGGCCGCCACGAGATGAGTCAGGTGAGCCGCTTTGACTACCGCCAGCGCGGTATCGAATTCTTCTTTACGCGCCAGCAGGTACCCCTCGGACAGACCAAACCGCTTGGCACCGGCGATGCAGTAGCCGCCGCAGAGAGCTTTATTGGAGACGAATCCTTCGTCGTCGCCTTTGGCGATAGCATCGTGCGCTCGCCAAGCGCTCCCACGCTGCTGCAGCGCATGGTCACCTCGCACGCCCAAAACACATCAGCCTGTACCATCGCCGCCTATGAGGTGCCCCAAGAACTGGTGCACCACTACGGCATCGTCGTACCGCGCGCAGAGGAGATCGGCCACCCCGATTGCCGCCTAGCCGATATTCTGGAAAAACCCGCGCCCGACCAAACGCCCAGTCGCCTAGCCATCAGCGCGCGCTACGTATTTTCCGCCGATATCTTCGCGCGCATTCGCAGCGTGCCTCCCGCGCCCAACGGCGAGGTCTACCTAACGGACGCCATAGCCGCGCAGATAGGGTCCAACTGCATGGTGCGCGCCGTAGCGCTGCAGCGCGGCGAAGTGCGCTACGACATAGGCAATCATCGAGCCTATTTCAAAACGTTTATCGACTATGCACTCGCCGATCCCGAGTGCGGGGACGAAATGCGCACGTATATGGAGGACCTGCTCAAAAAGGGCACTTCGAGTTCGCTTGACAAAGGCTAGGCTGTCTGTACTTTACCCGTCTCATTGCATGCACACACCATTTAGTCCACGTATCCAACACATTCATAACAAGGTGAAATCATGAGTCCTTCCAGTTGGAAAGAGGCGCTGGCCGATCGCATAGCCGGTGACTTAGCCGAAGAGATCGACATCTTCGAGACGCAGATCCACCTGCGCAAGCAGGGCAAAATCGAAGAGAAGCTCTTTGCAGAAACGCGCCTGCGCCGCGGAGCCTATGGCCAGCGCTATGACAACGGCCAGCGCAATGACGGATCCAAAACGCAACGGCTGCGCTATCCCGATGTGCCGACCAAAGGTCCCGACACCGTGTGGGATGCCCCCGGTATGATGCGCATCAAGATTCCCTTTGGTGGACTCAACTGCGAGCAAATGGAAGTCCTCGCCGATTTGGCCGAGGAATACTCCGACGAAATCCTGCACATCACCACGCGTCAGGACATTCAGCTGCACTACGTCCATATCGACGACACGCCGGACCTCATGCGCCGCCTGGCCGCCGTCGGCATCACCACGCGCGAGGCCTGCGGCAACTCCGTGCGCAATATCACCGCCTGCCCGCTGTCCGGCATCTGCCACACCGAGCTCTTCGACGTCACGCCCTACGCGCAGGCGACCATGCGCTTCCTGCTCGGACACGAGGACTGCCAAGACTTCGGTCGCAAATTCAAAATTGCCTTTTCCGGCTGCCGCCACGAGGCCTGCGGCCTGGCCAATATGCACGATATGGGCGCGGTCGCCGCTGTGCGCCAAGTCGACGGCGTGCAACAGCGCGGCTTTGAGCTCTACGTCGGCGGCGGTCTAGGCGCCGTCCCGCACCATGCCCAACTCTACAGCGATTTTATTCCCGAAGAAGAGCTCTTGCCGACGGCTCAGGCCATCGCCCGCGTGTTTGCCCGCCTCGGCGAAAAGCGCAACCGCAACCGGGCGCGCATCAAGTTTCTCATCGCCAAGATTGGCATCGAAGAATTCCGCCGCCTGGTCGAGGAGGAGCGCAATATACTGCCCCCCGACCCGCGCTGGACGGCGTATTTGAGCGACCTCAGCGCCTATGACGAAGAGCCGCTCAAGGAGGCACAGCCGCTCAACGGCGCCCCGCAGGAAACCGACTTTGTCGAGTGGAAGCGCACCAACGTCTATCCACAGCGCCAAAGCGGATATAGTGCGGCCACTGTCGCCCTGCCGCTGGGCGACCTAACTTCGCGCCAAATGCGCCAACTCGCGTCGATCTGTGGCCAGTACGTCAAGGACACCGTGCGCACAACGGTCGAACAGAACATCGTGCTGCGCTGGGTTAGCGACGCCGACCTGCCGCAGCTCTACGCCGCGCTCAAGGTGGCTGGACTCGGCCAGCCCGGAGCGGGTACTATCGTCGATATCACCTCCTGTCCCGGCACCGACACCTGCAAACTGGGCATTGCCTCGTCGCGCGGTCTAGCCGCCGAGTTGCGCAAGCGGCTAGCGATTAAGAGCACTCAGCTAGACGCGGCCGTTGAAGGCCTGCGCATCAAGATCAGCGGCTGCTTTAACTCCTGCGGCCAGCACCACGCCGCCGATATCGGCTTCTACGGCAACAGCCGCAAGATCAACGGCATCACCGTGCCCCACTTTCAGGTGGTACTGGGCGGCCAGTGGCGAGAAAATGCGGGCTCATTTGGCCTAGCCATGGGCGCGGTGCCATCCAAGAACATACCCGATGTCGTCGACCGCCTAGCGCAGCGCTTTATCGAAGAGCGCCAGAAAGAAGAATCCTTTCAGGTCTATATCCAGCGCATAGGCAAGCGCGATATCAAGGCCATGCTCGACGACCTGACACTGGTGCCGACGTTTGAAGAAAACTCCTGGTACTATCAAGACTGGGGCGATACGCGCGCCTACACCATTGATGATTTAGGCAAGGGCGAGTGCGCCGGCGAAGTGGTTTCGGCTACGGTCATGGAGATCGCCTCGGCTGAACGCGAGGTATTCGAAGCACAGGTGGCCCTAGAGGACGGGCAGATCGACCGCGCAACGCAGAGCGCTTATCGAGCTATTGTGCGCTCGGCGCGCGCCCTCGTCCGCGAACAGTATTACGACGTTCCCGACAACGCCGACGCCGTAGTGGGCGAATTCCGCACCCGTTTCTTCGAGAGCGAACTGTTTTCGCTGCAGTTTGCCAACTACTTCTTCACCGCGCATCAGGAGGGAACCGTTGGATTGGACGCAACGGCCGCACACCGACGCATCGAAGAGGCACAGCTCTTCATAGAAGGAGCCTATACCTGCTATGATAAGATCGCTGCGCAACCAGCCTGAGAGAGGGGAGCACTATGGAAAAATTACAGCGCATCAATGTAAAACTCTACCTGAGCGATGCCGACAGCCTGTCCAGCGATGAGGCCTTTCGCGTCTTCAATGGGTGGATTGCCGAGAGCGGCGACGAAGTGCTCATCGACGTGGCCGACTACAGCCACGTCGGACGCGGCCCCGAGACCATTCTCATCGGACACGAGGCCAACTATATCCTCGATAGCGACGGCGGGGAAGCGGGTTTGCTGTACGCGCGCAAACAGGACCAGAGCGGAGACGTGCAGGATCGCCTGCGCGGCGCACTGGCGGCGGCCCTGCGCGCCTGCCGGCGACTCGAGACCGAACCAGAATTGGCCAACAAGGTCTCCTTTCGCGGCGGCGACATCAAAGTTACGGCCAACGACCGCCAGCTAGCACCCAATACCGAAGAGGGCGAACGCGATTTGCGCGCCGCCCTCGAGCCCGTTCTCGACGAGCTCTTTGCCGGCGCTCAGTACGCTGTCGAACGCGATGTCTCGAACCGCGAACGACTCAATCTACGCGTGCGGGCAAAAGGCGATTTTAGCGCCGAAATCCTACTGGCCAATTTGGCTTCTTAAAGTTGCTTGACAAAAGCAAAGGCCGCGCTATCTTAGCGATTGATTAGACCGCTTCGGCAAAGAATGACCCATTTAGGAGGAACCTATGGCCTATTATATCACCGAGACCTGCATCGACGTAAAGGACAAAGCCTGCGTCGAAGTATGCCCCGTCGACTGCATCCACCCAACGGATGGCGAAGGCGAGCCCATGCTCTACATCGATCCAGATGAGTGCATTGACTGCGGTGCCTGCGAACCCGAATGTCCAGTAGAGGCGATTTTCGCCGAAGAGGACATGCCCGAAGATCAGGGACGCTTTGTCGACGTAAACACCAAGTATTTTGAATTGCGCGACAGCCCCGACGAGTGGGCCAAGTGGAAGCAGGAGCACGCGGCCGATTTTGAGAAAAAGGGCTAACGCATCGCTCCATAGCCAACGCGAGCCGGGACATCATCGATGTCCCGGCTTTTTTTGCGCTTGACGCCCCGCCCGGGGCTGAGCTTATTTTGCACTTCCATATTTTACAGACGGAGCGTCTATCGACATGGCGAAAAAGCCCCCCGCGCCCAAGCGCGCGCCCAAGAAAACTGCCCAGAAGAAAGCGGCCAAAACGCGCGGCAGCGCCCCCCTGCGCGCGCCGGTCGACACCCTGTGGCTGATGTACCGCAAAATGAGCGAAATCCGCCTCTTTGAGGAACACGTATGGGATGTCTACACGCGCGGACTCATGCCGGGACTGGCCCACCTCTACATCGGCGAAGAGGCGGTAGCCGTTGGCACGTGCACCGCTCTGCGCGACGACGACTATATAACGAGCACCCACCGCGGCCACGGACACTGCTTGGCTAAAGGCGGCCAACTCGACCGCATGATGGCGGAAATTATGGGCAAGGAGGCCGGCTACTGCCGCGGCAAGGGCGGCTCCATGCACATTGCCGATATGTCGGTCGGCATTCTCGGCGCCAACGGCATTGTCGGCGGTGGATTTGGCATCGCCACCGGCGCCGCGCTCTCGGCCAAGCTACGCGGCAGCGATCAGGTCTCCGTCTGCTTTTTTGGCGACGGCGCCTCCAATCAGGGGATCATGCTGGAAACCGTTAATATGGCAGCAGCCTGGGATCTTCCCGCTCTCTACATATGCGAAAACAACCAGTATGGCGAGCACACGCCCTACCAGGCGGTGACGGGCGTAGAGGACATCGCCGATCGCGCTAAAGGGCTCGGCTTAGAAGGGATCATCGTCGATGGATCCGACGTGTTGGGCATGCACGATTGCGTGCAGCGGGCCGTAGCCAAAGCGCGGGCGGGCGGCGGGCCCACGCTCATTGAGGCCAAGACCTACCGCTTCCACGGACACCACGTCGGCGACGCCCAGACCTACCGCACGCGCGACGAGGCCGAGTGGTGGCGCGCCAACAAAGACCCGATCAAATTGCTTGGCGACTATATGGTCGCCCAGGCGATCGCCACGCAGGAAGAGCTGGACGCCGTATACAAGCAGGTCGAAGGTGAGGTCCTGGTGGCCATTGAATTCGGCAAAGACGCCCCCCTACCCCCTCCCGAACAAGCCTACGAGGACCTCTATGCCTGAACGTGAAATACTCTTTCGCGAAGCAATCGCCGAAGCCATGCGCGAGGAAATGCGGCGCGATGCATCCGTCTTTCTCATTGGCGAAGACGTCGGGCCCTCGGGCGGTATCTTCAAATGCTGCGAGGGGTTATTCGATGAGTTTGGACCACAGCGCGTTCTCGATGCGCCCATTGCCGAAGCCGGCTACATCGGCCTCAGCGTCGGCGCCGCCATGACCGAAATGCGCCCTATCGCCGAGCTCATGTTCGGCGATTTTGCCCTGTTGGCGATGGACCAAATTGTCAATCAGGCGGCCAAGATTCGCTATATGACCGGCGGCCAGTGCAAAGTGCCGATGACCATTCGCCTGGCAATGGGCGCCGGCCGCTCCTCGGCCGCCCAGCACTCGCAGAGCTTGCAGGCCATCTTCGCCCACATACCAGGACTCAAGGTCGCCGTCCCCTCGACGCCGCGCGATGCCAAGGGCTTGCTTAAAAGCGCCATCCGCGACGACAACCCCGTGTTGTTTTTTGAAGACAAGATGATGTACAACGACAAGGGAGCCGTGCCAGATGAAGACGACTTCCTCATTCCATTCGGGCAGGCTGAAGTAAAGCGAGCGGGCGCCGACGCCACCATTGTCGCCACTTCGAGCATGGTGGCCGTTGCTCTGGCGGCGGCCGACCAACTCGCCCAAGAGGGATTGGACATTGAGGTAGTCGACCCGCGCACGCTGGTGCCCTTAGACGAGGAAACGATTCTTGCATCGGTGCGCAAAACGGGGTACGCGCTCGTCGTCGACGAGGCGCCGCAGAGCTACGGTGCCACCGCTGAAATCGCGGCGCGCATCGGCGAGAAGGCCTTCGATTACTTAGATGCACCGGTCCTGCGCATCGGCGCAGCTGACCTGCCGATTCCCTTTAGCCCGCCGCTGGAATTTCCCACCATACCCGACGTCGATCGCGTCGTCCGCGCGCTGAAAGCACAGCGAGGACGCTGATGGACAATCCCGTTTGTCTGATAAGTGGTTCGAGCAGCGGCATCGGCGCAGCAACAGTGGAACACTTTGCGCGCCACGGCTACGACGTGGTGGTCAACTACAACTCTGGCCGCGAGCGCGGCGAGGCCGTCGCCGAGCGCATTCGCAGCGAGTGCGGCGTGCAAGCGCTGGTGCTGGGCGCCGACCTGTCCCAACCCGAAGCGGCGTTTTCCCTCGTCGACCAAACCTACCAGCACTTTGGCCGTCTCGACGTGAGCATCAGCAACAGCGGGGTGGCCAACTACATCAAAGACGAAGAGGGCAACCTGCTGCGCTACCGCTTTCGCGACACCCCAGTCGAACACCTCGACCGGGAAATGGAGCGCGTGCTATCGCTCAATCTGATGGGCGCCTATCGCCTCGCTCAGCGCTCGCTCCACTACATGATTGAGCAGGCCGAAGCAGAGACCGCCCGCGGCGAGCCGGCGCGCCACCGCAGCATCCTCTTTGTGACCTCCATATCGGACATTGCGCCCGAGACCACGCGCATTCCCTACGGCGTCAGCAAATCCGGGCTCAATCACGCCATTCTCGGCGCCGCGCTCGACGGCGGTCCGCACAACGTCACGGTCAATGGCCTGCGTCCCGGTGTCGTCGATACCCCACTGACCGCCCGTCCGTCCGGCATCTGCGACCCCGTTGACGGGCACGAGTACACCGTAGCTGAAACCTATGGCCTGATGGCCGAAGGCGGCGCTCAACCCATCCGCCGCATCGGCACGCCGGAAGACATTGCCCATGCGGCCTACGCCTTTTGCCACATTCCCTACATGACCGGCCAACTCGTCGCCGTCGACGGCGGCTTTACCCTAGCCGGCACCTTTGCCAACCGCGAACTCTTTCTACAGGAAGGTCTTCGGCTCCGCCAGCAGGTCTGACGCGCCAAGCGATAGGTGCGCACAGAACGCAAAAAGCCGTCGGTGCCCGCAGGCACCGACGGCTTTTCCTTTTTCGCCGATCTCAGTGCTCTCTGATGCTTCCGACCTGAATCTCGATTTCCTCGCGATTGGCCACGCGCTCGAGCATGCCGTCGCGAATCCACGCCATCCGGTCGGCCGCCGTAAGCATCTTGTCGTCGTGGGTCACGGTGATGATCGTCGTGCCCATCTCCTCCTGCAAGTTCTTCATATAGTTGATGATCTCTTGGCCGGTATTGCTGTCCAAATTACCCGTCGGCTCGTCGGCCAAAATGATGCGCGGCTTGTTGACGAACGCGCGCGCAATGGCCACGCGCTGCTGCTGACCGCCGGATAGCTCGGAGGGAATGTGGTGGGCGCGCTCGCCCAAACCGACGATTTCCAAACACTCCATGGCGCGCTTCTCGCCCTCCTCGGTGCTCATCCCGGCAAAGACCGTCGGCAGCGCCACGTTCATCAGCGCGCTCATAACGGGCAGCAGATTGTAGGTCTGAAAAATATAGCCCAGTTCAAAGCAGCGCACCGCCGCCAACTGCTGTGGGCTGAGCGCCGCCAGATTAACTCCATCGATGCGCACCTCGCCCCCCGTAGGAGTCTGCAGCGCGCCTATCATGTTGAATAGCGTACTCTTGCCCGATCCGGAGGGGCCCATAATCGCGAAGAACTCGTTTTCGTAGACCTCGACCGACAAACCGCGCAGCGCGTGCACGTGAGTCGACTCGTCGCGACTTTTGGAGTTGTATACCATTTTCACGTCCTGAACATCGACAATGACGCTGCGTCCGGTCCCAGACATAGCCGCTTTACCTTCCCACACTCGATATGTGATTTCGCTATTTCTACCGATACGAAAACAAACGGCCCCAATCTAAGAACGGGGCGACTTCAAGTCAACTAGGGCTTATTCTATCGGCTTGCAATGGATGCTCCTCCCCGTTGCCGCTCCTTTTTACAGCAAAAGTTAAACAACTTGTCAAAGATGCCGATAGTATCAACAAGAAATAACTTGACTCTAAACATTACTATTTAGTATAATACCACAGCCTGATCCCTTTCGGTTGGGAGGCCTTTATAGAGCGCCTCTCACACGAGGAGAGCACCATGATAGAGAGTGAACAACTCATTGATATACAAGAAGTTGCGGATACTTTTGGCAAATCGGTCGAATCGATCCGCAAATACAAAAACTTCGGCATAATTCGCGTCTCAGACAAACGCGGCAACAAAGACCTGTTTGACCGTGCAGAAATTATGGAAATCCGCGGTCGCCTGCGCGAATTACGCCTTAAAGGACTGTCTCTGGCGCAGATAGCCGACCAGCTCGACTTGGCGCGCGCCGAAGACCTGGGCATCGATATCCCCTCTCAGCTGACTCCGGGCCAGCCGCCCGCAGTCGAAGCCGGCAAACAGCTGAAAGTGCTGCTGGTCGACGACGAGACGGAAGTCCGCGCCGGCTTGCGCGAGTTCCTCGAAGGCCTCAACTACGCCATCTGCGAAGCGGCCGACGGCGAGGAAGCGCTAGCCAAGACCTTTACGGAAAAGCCCCATCTGATTTTGCTGGACCTGCGCCTTCCCAAACTGGACGGCTACCAAGTCTGCCAGACGCTAAAGGGCAACCCCATCACGTCGGGGATTCCGATCATCATGGTCAGCGCGCTCAATTCGGCCCCCAATAGGATTAAGGGCATTGAGCACGGAGCGGACGATTACGTCGACAAGCCCTTCGATTTGGAAGAGCTAGCCGCGCGCATCAAAATGGTCACCCGGCGCCTCGGCATCGGTGCCTGAGGAGGATTCCTCCTCCACGTCGACAAAGTGTTCGACGTGACCGCACTGTGAGCAGATGTAGACCGCTGCGGACACTTCGCGCATGCGTCCACCTCGGTCATCGTACAGGCGGTACACAACCGCAGGCACGGGGTAGGCCTCTTCGAAGTCCTGGCCGCCACACTGGGTGCAGCTAACGGTAAAATCGCCTTCATACATGGGCATCCGCCTTCCTCTCAGGACGAGCGGCGTCGTGCATACTGCGGTGTGCAGATGCCGCTCGTCCTGTATGCATCTCTTGCATATACGCGCCCTCTCTACATATTTTCAAAAACATCACCGGGGCCGCCTTCTGCGGTCCTTTCATACTCTTGCACGGCAGGTTCTATGTACACGCCACAAGTAGGCCGCTCCGTCCTCGTTGCTCTCCTGGCCATGGGCTGCGCGTTGCACGCCCAAGAAGCACAGAATAGCGAGCGCCACGAATTTCGCATTGAAGCCTTTGTCGAAGACCTAGGCGTGCCCTGGGGCATGGCCTTCCTACCCGATGGGCGCCTGCTCATAAGCGAACGCGAGGGGCGCTTGCGCATCGCCGACGCCAGCGGTCAGCTCTCCGCCCCACTAGACAACGTGCCGCCCGTGCGCGCCGAAGGCCAGGGCGGCCTGCTCGACGTCGCGCTCCACCCCCAGTATGCGACCAACGGCTGGATTTATCTCTCATACTCGCAATCGCGCAGCGACGGCAATAGCTTTACCGCCATCGCGCGAGGCCAATTAGAGGGCAATGCCCTAACCAACGTCGAATTGATCTACCAAGGCCCGAGCGACGATTTCTCGAAACATGCGCATCACTACGGATCGCGCATCGTTTTTGACGCGGACAACTACCTATTTTTCTCCATCGGCGACCGCGGCCAGCGCCCCGAAGCCCAGCTGCTAACGACGGCCAATGGCAAAATCCACCGTCTGCACGACGACGGACGCGTCCCCGAAGACAATCCTCTCGTCGGTCGGGAAGATGCCCTGCCCACCATCTGGTCCTATGGTCACCGCAATCCGCAGGGACTGGCCATCCATCCACAGACGGGCGAGATCTGGGAAACGGAACACGGTCCGCGCGGCGGCGACGAGTTAAACCGCATTGTCAGAGGAGAGAACTTCGGCTGGCCCGCCATCACCTATGGCATCAACTACAACGGCACGCCGATAACCGATAAAACGCACGGCGAGGGCATGCTACAGCCCCGCTACTACTGGCTGCCCTCAATTGGGGTCTGCGCCATCGAGTTTTACGACGGCGATGCCTTTTCGCGATGGCGCGGCGACCTGCTGGTCGCATCGCTGGCTTTCGGCAAACTGCATCGCCTACAGTTGGAAGACGGACGCGTCCTACACGACGAAATCGTTTTTGAGAGCGGACGACTGCGCGATATCGAGACCGGCCCCGACGGGCTAGTTTACCTGGCCCTAGAAAATCCGGGCCGCATTGTGCGCCTCGTGCCGGCCGACTGACATCGCTCTACCGCTTTGCGCACGATGCTTGACGAGCGTGCGCAAAGCGGCGTGCTCGCCCTACGCCTCTTTTAAACGCGTTATTTCATCGCGCAAATGCGCCGCCTTCTCAAAGTCTAGCTTGGCGGCGGCCATCTTCATCTGCTTCTCTAGGTCATCCAGCAGTTCCTCGACATTTTCCGAGCCATCGTATTCTACCTTCTCTTCTGCCACGACCGAACTCGCCGCACCGCGCACGCTCTCTAGCACAGAAGAGGCCTGGAGGATTTCTTCGCGACTGCGATAAATAGTCTCCGGCACGATGCCGTGTTCGGCGTTGAATTCCTCCTGCTTCTCGCGCCGGCGATCCGTTTCATCAATAGCCCGCTGCATGGAGTTGGTGACGCGATCTGCATAGAAAATCACGCGCCCGTTGGCGTTGCGCGCGGCGCGACCGATCGTCTGTATGAGCGCCTGTTCCGAGCGCAAAAAGCCCTCTTTATCGGCGTCGAGAATCGCGACCAACGACACCTCGGGCAGATCCAACCCCTCGCGCAGCAGGTTGATGCCCACCAGCACGTCAAAAGCACCTAAGCGCAGGTCGCGCAGGATTTCTACTCGATCGAGGGTGTCGATATCCGAGTGCAGATAGCGCACGCGCACGTCCATCTGCTCCAGGTAGTCCGTCAGGTTTTCCGCCATGCGCTTGGTCAGCGTCGTGACCAGCACGCGCTCTTGCTGCTCGGCGCGCAGGCGGATTTCCTCCAGCAGATCGTCGATCTGCCCGGCCAGTGGGCGCACGTCGATTTGCGGATCGACCAGACCCGTTGGACGAATGACCTGTTCGACGATTACGCCGCCCGATTTTTTTAGCTCGTAGTCGCTCGGCGTAGCCGACACAAAGACCGTCCAGCCCATTTGCCCTTCAAATTCCTCAAAGACCAGCGGGCGATTGTCAAAGGCCGACGGCAGGCGGAAACCGTGCTCGATCAGCGTTTCCTTACGCGAGCGATCGCCGCGCCACATGCCGCGCACCTGCGGAATCGTCACGTGTGATTCGTCGACAATCAGCAGATAGTCGTCGGGAAAGTAATCCAACAGCGTCCACGGTTGGGCACCGGATTCGCGCCCATCCATGTAGCGCGTATAGTTTTCAATGCCGGGACAGAAACCCACTTCTTTGATCATTTCGACATCGTATTTGGTGCGCGTTTCCAACCGGTGTGCCTCGACTAGCCTCTCGTTACTGCGCAAGTCGAGCACGCGCCCCTCCAATTCAGTGAGAATGCCCTCGCAGGCACGCTCGACCTGCTCGTCGCCCGTCACATAGGCCTTGGCCGGAAAGAGCGCGACATACTCGCGCTGTTCCAAGGTCTCTCCCGTTAGCGCATCGACGATGGCAATCGCATCGACTTCGTCGCCGAATAGCTCGATGCGCAACGCCTGGTCTTCCGAAGCGGGCACGACCTCTATTACATCGCCGCGCACGCGAAAGCAGCCGCGCTGCAGTTCGAGGTCGTTGCGCCGGTAGTATATGTCGATCAAGTGGCGCAGAATTTCGTCCCGCTCGACGACATCGCCCCGGCGCAGTTCAAACTTCTGCCTATCGTATTCCTTGGGTGCACCTATACCATAAATACAGGATACGGTGGCTACGATCACCACGTCGCGCCGCTGCAGCAGCGACGAGATCGACTTTAGTCGCAGGCGATCGATTTCCTCGTTGAGCTGCACTTCCTTCTCTATGTACGTGTCCGTGCTCGGCTTATAGGCCTCCGGCTGATAGTAGTCGTAGTAGCTGACAAAGTACTCAACGGCATTGTTGGGAAAATAGCCCCGAAACTCGCCGTAGAGCTGAGCAGCCAGCGTCTTATTATGCGAAATGATCAGCGCCGGCATTTGCAGTTCGTGAATTACATTGGCCATAGTGAAGGTCTTGCCGCTGCCGGTGACTCCGAGCAGCGTTTGAAACTGCTGCCCCTGGCGGATGCCGCCGGTTAATTCACCTATGGCGCGCGGCTGGTCACCGCGCGGTTGGTAATCGGACACAAGCTCAAAGCGATCCATTTTTTCTCCCCATTGCAGCACAATCTAGCCGGCCCACACCGCCTTGTCAATACAGCACACCTCCACGAGCGATAGAGCACTAAACAGACATAATGTCATAAATGTTCGCAATTATGACACTGTAGCCATTGATATGTGCGCATGTCATAATACATTATAAATCAATTAAAAACATTGATTTAATAAAAATTGAGCGCTCTGGTACATTCCTTGCTAAATGAGTGTAGTCCTATGATAAAGACTACTTGAGAAAGGAATACACTATGGGCAAGGTTATAGGCATCGATTTGGGCACGACCAACTCGTGCGTAGCCGTGATGGACGGCGGCACCCCCGAAGTCATCTCCAACGCGGAAGGCGGCCGCACGACCCCGTCGATGGTCGCCTTTGCCAAAGACGGCGAGCGCCTAGTAGGCCAAACGGCCAAGCGCCAGGCCGTTACCAATCCGACCAAGACCATCTTTTCGGTCAAACGCTTTATGGGTCGGCGCTTTGACGAAGTGGAAACGGAGATCAACGAAGTTCCCTATACCGTGGCAAAGGGCCCGCGCGACCAAGCCATCGTGCGGATTGATGACAAAGACTACAATCCGCCGGAGATTTCGGCGATGATCCTGCAGAAGATGAAGCAGACGGCCGAGGATTTTTTAGGCCAGACCGTCGACCGGGCGGTAATTACCGTACCCGCCTATTTCAACGATTCGCAGCGCCAGGCCACCAAGGACGCCGGCACGATCGCCGGCCTCGAAGTCATGCGCATCGTCAACGAGCCAACCGCCGCCGCACTGGCCTATGGCTTGGACAAAGTCGGCAGCAATGAGAAAATTGCCGTATACGATCTGGGCGGTGGCACGTTCGACATATCCATTCTCGAACTCGGCGATGGCGTATTCGAAGTCAAATCCACCAATGGCGACACCCACCTGGGCGGCGACGACTTTGACCAGAAGATCATCGACTGGCTCGCAGGGGAGTTTCAGAAGACCGAGGGCATTGATTTGCGCAAGGACCCCATGGCCCTGCAGCGCATGAAAGAGGCGGCTGAAAAGGCCAAGTGCGAGCTTTCCTCTTCCACGCAGACCGAAATTAACCTGCCCTTTATCACCGCTGACCAGTCGGGGCCCAAGCACCTGCAAACGAGCCTGAGTCGCGCGCAGTTTGAGCGCATCGTAGCCGATCTGGTCGAGCGCACAAAGAGACCGTGCATTCAGGCCCTAGCCGATGCCGAACTGTCCGCCTCCGAGATCGACCAAGTCATTTTGGTGGGGGGCTCGACGCGCATTCCCAAAATTCAGGAAACGGTTCGCGAAGTCTTCGGCAAGGAGCCACACAGAGGCGTCAACCCGGACGAGGTAGTCGCAATGGGCGCCGCCATCCAAGCCGGCGTATTGGCTGGCGAGGTCGAAGACGTGCTGCTGCTCGACGTAACCCCCCTGTCCCTCGGCATCGAAACGATGGGCGGCGTTATGACCAAGCTCATCGAGCGCAATACGACGATACCAACGAAGAAGAGTCAAGTCTTCTCCACGGCGTCCGACAATCAGCCCTCTGTCGAGGTCCACGTGCTGCAGGGCGAGCGCGAGTTTGCCAACGACAACCGCAGCCTAGGCCGCTTCCACCTCGACGGCATCCCCTCCGCTCCGCGCGGCATGCCGCAAATCGAGGTGACTTTCGACATCGACGCCAACGGCATTCTCAACGTATCGGCTAAGGATAAAGGCACCAACAAAGAGCAGTCGATTCGCATCGAAGCCTCTTCTGGCCTCGACCAGAGCGAGATCGAGCGCATGCAAAAGGACGCCGAAGCGCATGCCGGGGAAGACAAGAAACGCCGCGAGTCGGTCGACCGACGCAACGAAGCCGATCAGCTGGTCTACGCGACAGAGAAATCGCTCAGCGAGCACGGCGACAAGATCTCCGAGGAAGAGAAGAAAGCCGTCGAAGATGCGATTAACGCCTTGAAAAAGGCGCTTGAGGACAATGACGAAGAAGCCATTAAGAATGGCTTAGAAACGCTCCAGCAGGCCTCGCACAAGCTAGCTGAAGTCATCTACAAGGACGCCCAAGCGCAGCAGCAGACCGCTGACTCCAACGGCGACCAAGAAGCGGCCAACGGCGGCGACGACGGCGCAGTCGATGCCGATTACGAAGTCGTGGAAGACGACAAAAAGTAGTCGACGACAGGGCACGCCCAGAAAAGGCAAGCGGGGGATGCCGTGTGGCATCCCCCGCTCTTTTTTGGGCGTGCTGTATACCCCTCGACTCAGCCGTCGGCCGGCATGAACATCAGCTTAATGCCCTCCTGAGCTTCCGCCAGGGAAAACGCCTGCTCCCACTCGGACAGGCGCAGGTGGTGAGTAATCAGCTTTTCGCTGGGAATCCGCCCGCTCTCCATCAAACGCAATGCGCGCTTCCAAGCCGGACGCCGCTGGCCGATTCCGCCGCTGACCTGCAGTTCCTTGTAGGCAATTTTCTCAAGGTCGATTTCGATGGGCTTGCCCGGCAACCCCATCAGCGACACGCGCCCCCGCTTGCGCACCAACTCCAGTGCCAGGCGCATGGCCGGCGCCGCACCGGCGCACTCAACCACCACATCGGCTCCATAGCCGCCGGTCAACTCGCGCACCCGTTGCACCGCGTCGCAGGCATCGATATTGATGACGTGTTGCACGCCCAACTCTTTGGCCAAACGCAGTCGTCGCTCGTCTCGTTCGGTGCCGAGAAGGACGACGGTCCCGCCCTCGGCCAGTGCCACCAGAGCCGCAAATAAGCCCACCGGTCCCGGACCGGTAATCGCCACGAAATCACCGGCAATCACACCGGCCTGTTCCGTGACGGAATGGACGCAGCAGGCGAGCAACTCCGTCAATGCACCTGCCTCAAATCCGACCGATTCCGGCAGCTTATGCACAAAGGTCGCATCGCAGTAGGGTGCAAAGCACCCATCATGCCAGTAGCCCATAACTTTGCGCTCGGGACACAGATTGTAGTGTTCGGACAGGCAGTAATCGCAGCGACCACAAATATCTATGCTCGGCTCGCCCGTGACGCGATCGCCCAGCGCAATGTGATCGCCCACCTCAGTCCCCTTGTCGACGACCACGCCACTGAACTCGTGTCCCATGACGACAGGCGTGCGGATAGTGTAGTTAATTGTGTCGTGATAGACGTGCAGATCCGACCCGCAAATACCCGTCGCACGCACTTCGATGCGCACCTGATTGGCGGGCAGAACCCGCTCTTCAACAGCCCGCAGCGCTACGTGCCCACTGCCGCGGGCATATTTAACAATACCCTGCATTGCATATCCCTTTCTCCACACTGCGCGCATGGGCGGGCCCGACGAGCTCGACCAACACAGGCAATGAACGGTTCTCCAAACGACATAATACCGCGCCCAGCCATTTTGGGCCGGCGTTCTTGGCACTTTCGGCTGATTTACTTATCTTATTTTTTACTTATAGATAAAATAGCCTTCTCCTTTATCTAACCAGTTCGCTTTATTCTCCTTATTGATATAAATTACCTTACGGAGAGAATAAGCAAGCGTTACAGTTGCGACTTCTTGATCAGTTCGTACAAACAAGCAAAAAGAGCTTGGTTTTATTCGCTCTGAGGATCGACCATTGATTACTGTTGCTATACGAGTGCCTCACTCACAACACTTGATCCTTTGATGAGTGCGATTCGGCTGTGACTATGCGCTGTCCATTCACCGTGCTTTTGGCGCTGGTGTTATCGACCGTGCTCTGTGCCCCATCATCGGCCCAGGGTCCGTCAGAACACCAAGTCAAAGCTGCGTTCCTCTACAACTTTGCCAACTTCGTGGAGTGGCCTGTTTCTGCCCTTGACGATACATCGTCTATCGTCATCGGTATTCTCGGGGAAGATCCTTTTGGTCTGGCATTCGCCCCCTTTAAAGATCGCACCGTAAAAGGCCACCCCCTGCGCATAATCCGCTCAAAACGCCTGCAAGAACTCCCCTTTTGTCACATCCTCTTCATAAGTTCCTCAGAAGAAAAAAACCTACCGCAAATTTTTCATCACCTAGGCGATAAGTCCGTTCTAACCGTCGGCGAATCTCCCGGATTTGCCCAGCGCGGCGGCGCGGTCAACTTCGTGATGAAAAATAAAAAAGTGCGGTTTGAAATCAACCAGCAGCGGGCGACAACGGCCAACCTGAAGATCAGTTCAAAGCTACTCAAACTCGCAGATATAGTCGAGGGGGTTTCGGAGGGGGTTGACTGATGGTCTCCTTTCGCGACGTATCCATCAAGCGCAAGCTAACCACCATTATCCTGCTTTCAAGCAGCATCGCGCTCGTTCTGTCCTGTGCGGCACTGGCCACTTACGACTGGATTTCCTACGAGCGTGCGCTCATTAACCGCATCCGCACAATGGCTGAAATCCTCGGCCTCAACAGCACGGCGGCACTGGCATTCGACAACGCACAAGACGCACAAGAGACGCTCTCGGCCCTCCGCGTTAAACCGCATGTCGTCGCAGCCTATATATACGGCGCCGACGGCGGTTTATTCGCTACGTATTCGCCCACGGGACAGGCCTTTACTCCTGCGAACCTGCGGGAAGACAACCACCACTTCGTCGATAACCAACTGCACCTGCTGCACATCATACAACTCGACGGGCTACAAGTAGGCTCGATCTACATCATAACGGATCTCAGCGAGATGCAAGACCGCCTACTGCGCTATGCTGGTATCGTTGCACTTGCCATACTCATCGCCTCGATCGGGTCTTTTTTGGTGGGTGCACGCCTGCGCGACCAAATTTCTACGCCGCTATTAAGCCTGGCGGCGCAAATGCGCATCGTCTCCAGCGCGCAGGACTACAGCGTGCGCGCTCAGAGTCACAGCCGCGACGAACTCGGCGAGCTGATTGACGGATTCAACGACATGCTGGAACAAATACAGGATCGCGACGCCGCCTTGATCCAGGCGCGCGACGACCTTTCGAAAAAGGCCGAAGAACTGCAGCTCGAACTGGTAGAGCGCCATCGCATTGAAGCACAGATAACGGCGTCGCTCGAAGAAAAAGAAGTGCTCCTAAAAGAGATACACCACCGCGTGAAAAATAACCTGCAGGTCATATCCAGCCTGCTCGACCTTCAGGCCAACAATATCCGCGACGAGCACACAGTAGCCATGTTCCGCGATAGCCAAAACCGCATCACTTCTATGGGGCTCATACACGAGCGACTCTATCAAGCCAGCGACCTGGCGCGCATTGAGTTTTCCGAATACATCGCCGAGCTCACGCAAAGCCTATATCAGTCCTACTCCACCAACGCCCAAAACGTCCGTATGTCTACGACGGCGGAAACCATTTCCCTCGACGTAGACACCAGTATTCCTTGTGGCTTGATCATTAATGAATTAGTTTCCAACGCGCTCAAGTACGCATTCCCAGATGGACGAGAGGGATGCATTAACGTAGAGCTAGAGAAGTGCGAGGCGAACCAATTGCTGCTGGTTGTTAGGGATGACGGCATAGGCCTGCCGGAGGAATTCGACGCGAGCAAGACGCAGTCATTGGGTCTTAAGCTCGTGCACACGCTTGTCCGACAGCTGAGAGGCACGCTGGAAATCTCCAGTTCCCATGGAGCAAGATTTTCCATTCGCTTCCCCATCAAAAGCTAGTGGCACAGGAGCGATGAGGTGTCGGCGAAACGCATTATGGTCGTCGAGGACGAGGCTATTGTAGCGCTCGATCTCCAGAGTAAGCTCGAGGATAAGGGCTACGAAGTGCCCGCCGTCTTGGCCACGGGAGAAGATGCCATCAAGATGGCCGGGGAACTCTTGCCCGACCTAATCCTCATGGACATTAACCTAGCCGGCCAACTAGACGGCACGGAGGCGGCCGAGCAAATACACCGACAATACGACATACCGGTAGTCTACCTGACTGCCTTTTCGGATCAGAAAACGCTCGAAAGAGCCAAGGGCGCAGCTCCTTTTGGCTACATGCTCAAGCCATTTGAGGAGAAAAAGCTCTATGCCACGATCGAAATCGCGCTTTACAAACACCAATCCGATCGCGAAAAAAAGCTGCTTGAAGCGCAGCTGAGCCAATCGAGAAAAATGGAGGCAATCGGTCGCCTGACGGCCGGCATGGCCTACCATTTTACCAATATTTTACAGGGCATACAGGGCAACCTCGACTTGGCCATGCTCAACGCTTCGGATCAGCTACGGCCCTTTCTCGACGCGGCCGACTACGACACACAGCGCGCGGCACAAGCCCTTAAACAACTGTTGGCATTTTACCATAGGGAAAATCTCCCGCACGCGTCCGTCGACGTGCGCTCCGTCGTCAGCGATGTCGCCGACACCTGTCGCAACGTATTTGCCCGCAACCAGCGCCGCATGGTAGAGTTGAAAGTCGAGTCAGACGACGGCCCCATCGCCGTCTACGGCGATGCCAACCAGCTGCGCCAGAGCCTTTCCAACCTGTGCATCAATGCCCGCGATGCACTCGAAGCCCTACCCGCAGACGACGCGCGCACAGCGCGCATCGTGCTCGCATCTCGAGTAGTGGAGTTGCAAACGCTGCCGGCGTCGGCGCACGCACATGCCACGCCGGGTTCCTACGTGCAGCTGAGCGTAAACGACAACGGAATCGGCATGGACGACGAATCGCAAGAACACCTCTTCGAGCCGTTTTATTCGAACGTCGACATCGAACACGGAAAGGGTCTCAGCCTAGCGGCGACGTACTCGATCGTCAACGAACACCAGGGTTGGATAACGTGCGATAGCACGCCGGGACAGGGTACGACCATCTCTATCTATCTACCCGTGCAAACAGACCAACAGTTCGCGGCAGAACGCGCGCGTAGCTCCCCCGAAATCATCACCAGCGACGATGCAATCTTCGACACCGACAGGCTGCGCGGCGCGGAAAAAATTCTCATCATCGCCGACGGCGACCGCGGCCGCCGCGTCCTATCGGCCATGCTGGAACACCACGGCTACGATGTGCTCGTCGGCCTAGATATCCGCGACGGCCTAAACCTATTTGAGCTGGCGCACCATGACGTATCGCTCGTTGTGCTCGACCTATCGCAAACCAGCAATTCCGCGCGCGAAATTCTCGACCAAATTATAGCTGTAGACCCAGATGCGCGCATCTTAGCGACGACGGGCTACACGCAGGACAGCACGCCGTGGCGGGGCGCGCACGCCGTGCTCAACAAGCCCTTTAAGACCCACCACTTGTTGCGCACTGTGCGCCGTATCATCGACGGGAATGCTAGCCCCTAACCACGGCCAATGCAGCCTGTACGGCCGCACCGCAAACGCCCTACGCCGCATACAAAGCTGACTGTGGTCCGTGCAGACGCCGATCGGACGGGCCGCAGACTTGCTCCATTTACAGGGCAAACCTTATATTTTGCTCGCCCGCTTGCCCACATAGCTTCTTGTCGCATGCCGCTTTAGCTCAACTGGTAGAGCACCTGACTTGTAATCAGGAGGTTACGGGTTCGATTCCCGTAGGCGGCTCCATTTTATCCCCCACCACCCACGGCGGCTATTTCAGCACGGCGCGCGCTCTATCGGCCATCTCGCCAATACCAAATTGCAGCATCCGCACCGCCGCTCCAAAGCCGCCAAACTGCATGCCACACTGGTGCAATTTCTCCAGCATACTCGTTCCAACAAAGTGGCTACCGGCTATTTTGCCGTGCGTTCGACAGGCCTCGACGAGGCGCTCGGCCACCGCAAGGATGCGCGGATGTTCCACTTGTCCGGGCACGCCGAGCGCAATACTCAAATCGCCGGGCCCCATATAGAGCATGTCGACGCCAGGGACGGCCGCAAGCTCATCCAGGCAATCGACCGCCTTCTGCGTCTCTATTTGCACGATAGTCAGCAGGTTCTCGTTGGCTTCCCGCATATACTCTACCAAATCTTCCGGTGCAGCAAACTCGTTGTGGGGCCGTGCAAAGTGGGCGCCGCGCTGTCCCAGCGGCGGGTACTTTGAATATTCCACTGCGCGCTCGACGTCGGCCACGGTATTGGCCATCGGCACCATGACCCCTTCGGCTCCCGCGTCGAGCGCCCGCATAATCTCTCCCCGGTCCGGGCCGGATACGCGCACGAGTGGACATACGCCCCAGCGCTTACCCGCATCGATTTGCTGGGCGATGTCCAGCGGATTCCAGTAGCCGTGTTCGTTGTCCACCAACATAAAGTCGAAGTGCGCCTGCTGCAGAAAGCGCGCCAGCGCCGGCGTGCGCAGTTCTACTACAAACGTTCCCATGGCAAAATGGCCCTCTTTGATGCGCTGGCGCACCGCAGCTGCTAATCGCATAATTACTCCTTTGCAGTTTGTGCTTTACTATTCTACAAGCCGCTTTTATTATAGCGCTTATGGCTCATCTAACCCCATTGCGTCAGCCCCTCTTCTGGCTCGTACTCTTCCTATTTGCTGGCTCGACAGACGCCGTGACGACCTATCGCGGAAGCGCGACCTATCTGACGGTCTGGGGCACTAATATCCGCTTTCCCACTTTCAACAAAGAGTTCAGTGAAGGAGCCGGCACCCTACGCGTGGGGGGCACCGAACAGCTCTTCCTCGATTCCGACAGCCAGGCGATCGGCCTGCGCCTCACGCGCGAGTATATTCGTCCGAATGGTTCCGGATTGGGCTTCTCCATTTCCGCCTGGCGCGGCTCGTTTGCCGATGAGGCCTTCCTCTACAAACAAGAGGGCAACGAACGCTTTATCGCCGAGTACCAAGACCCCAAACACACCTACCTCTTCGCCGATCTGCACTTCGCCCTGATACCGTGGGAATCGGACGCCAAAGCGCTGGGCTTATACAGCCTGTTTAGCCTCGTCGGCGATCGCGAAACCTATCGCATCGAGCGCTATGCGCTGCGCGGCACAGATCCAACCCGCAGGGAGCGCAGTTCAGCACAGCGCAGCCACAGCGCACTGCGCTTCGCCTTCGGCTTTGGCACGCGCCTGCACCTAGTTAAGCATATCGCCCTATGGCTGGAAAAGCGCTGGATCGTCGGCGAGCGCTTTGGCGTCGGCCAGACGCTCGGCGAGGGCGGCCTGTTTGAAGGCGGACGCCAGAAAACGCTCTACGTCCCCTTTAACTCCCTCGGCTTTTCGCTGGCATTCTGATCCACTCGGCCAAATCCCACCACGGTTTATCGTCCCAAAAGCCCCGCGCAGCACCCGACGTAGACGGCAGGGTAAAAATGCGCGTCTCGGCAATGGTCTCCGACTGCAACCCATATTCAACTGGCTTACCCAAGAAGAGCGAGGCCGGGCGCTTGCCATTGAACGCCAGCGCCCGCGGCGCCCAGCGCTCTATTTTCGCGCGCAGCAGCGACGCATCGTAATCGGATGGGCGCAGTGCAGCGTCCGCTCCAGAAACCCGCTTGGCCAAATCCGTCAGACCAATGCCATAGTGAATCACTTGGGCATAGGCGCTAGGATCCAACGCGACGGGCACCAATCCGCTGGCGTGGAGCACGTGCCAGAAGCGGTTGCCTGGCCCCGCGTAATAGGCCTCTGCCTGCGCCGAGCGCATGCCAGCTGCTGACCCGCAAAAGACCACGTCCAACCCCGACTGCAATACATCGGGCAGCGCGTCGGCCAGATGCACCCACCGATCAGCCATGCGGTCCATGTAGCGATGGATTTTTCACACCCCAGTTCACCGCATTATACTCCATCTGCTCTCCAGCGACCATGGGCAAAAACAAAATCTTTCCACAAGGCGGCACAATATAGCCAACGCGGTCAACTGAGCCCAGCGGCGCTCCGACGGCCTTACCCGACAAACGGCGCAGGGCAGAAAAGCAGGGCGACCAAACCGTTTGCCGTTAGCTCAAACGGGCTTTCGCCTCCGCGCTATTTACTGCGTATATTTGCCCCACTTTTCAACGGTCTTCGATATTCACTGCAAACGCTTAGGAGCGCGCCGAATGGATACAGTACATCTGGCCTGCATTGGCCTGGGAGGACGCGGCACGGGATTGGCCAGCCTAGTTGCCAGTATGGACGATGTGCGCGTCGTCGCCGTGTGCGACGAATACGCCGATCGCGTTGAACGCGCCGTACAGCGCATTGAAGAGGCACACGGCTATCGCCCGCACGGCTACGCCGACTATCGCCAACTGCTCAATCGCCAAGACCTAGACGGCGCAATCGTCGCCACGAGTTGGACTACCCACGTAGAGGTCTCTCTGGCCGCGCTGCGCGCAGGATTATACGTGGGCACGGAGGTCGGTGGTGCCTCCTCGCTGCAGGAGTGCTGGGAACTCGTGCGCACCAGCGAAGAGACCGGCATGCCGTTTATGCTGCTGGAAAACTGCTGCTACGGGCGCGAGGAAATGGCCGTGCTCAACATGGTCAAGCAGGGCCTCTTCGGCGAGTTGATTCACTGCCAGTGTGGATACGAGCACGACCTGCGCTCCGAGATTACGCGCGGCGGAGAAAATCGCCACTATCGACTCAATAACTTCACCTACCGCAACGGCGACCTCTATCCCACGCACGGGCTGGGCCCCATCGCCAAAATGCTCGACATCAACAAGGGCAATCGCTTTGTCTCTCTAGTCTCGATGAGTTCCAAAGCACGCGGCCTACATCAATACGCGACCGACCAACTCGGGCCCGACCATCCCCAATTCAACACAGTTTTTAACCAGGGCGATATCACAACTACGATGCTGAAGTGCGCCAACGGCGAGACGGTGTTGCTAACCCACGACTGCTCTCTGCCGCGACCCTATTCGCGCGCCCAGCGCGTGCAGGGCACCAAAGGGCTGTGGATGGAGGACAAAAACGCGCTGCACTTTGACGGCGGCGGCGAGGACTGGGTGCCGATGAGCGCCTTTTTCGACGAACACGAACACCCGGTGTGGAAAGACTTTATGGCCGGCGGCGTCAAGGGCGGACACGGCGGCATGGACTGGCTGGTCCAGCGCGCCTTTATCGAATCCATTAAAGCGCGCCGGCAAACGCCCATCGACGTATACGATTCGGTGACCTGGATGGCCGTCACCGCACTGTCGGAAGACTCTATTGCCTGCGGCAGTCAGCCACAGCCCTTTCCCGACTTCACCAACGGCAAGTGGATTCGCACCCGGCCCCAACCCGATCACTACTGGACACTAGACGGCGTTTACAACCCACAGCCCACGACATGACGGGAGCGCCCCGCAGCACTACGCCCAATGCTTGTAACACAGCGCCGTAAAGAGCGGCAAAAAGTCGCAATTTAACATGTTGTTTTTATTACCATAAGACATCTACGCTGACGAGTATGACAACCCCAATTTTTCTCGTTGACTTTTGGTCGGCAGGCCTTCTAATTCAAATAGAGGCGAACTTCTACACACCACGAATTAGGAGGATGTACCATGCCCGCTGCCCAAAAGAGCAGGGTTAATTTCGTTCTTCACGCCCCCGGTGCGCGCGAAGTGTATCTCGCCGGCACTTTCAACGATTGGAATCCGCAGTCGCGGCCCCTGCGCTGCGATAAAAAAGGCAATTGGCGCACTTGGATGAATCTGCCCAATGGGCAGCATGAGTACCGTTTCATCGTCAATGGCGACTGGCAGGAAGATCCGCAAGCCGACGAGCGCGCGGTAAATCCCTACGGAGCGTTTAACTCGGTAGTCCACGTTTAAGACGATGCTCCTCGCCTGGAGCCGCGCTCCAGGCGGGGGTTCAATCGAGCATCCACACCTGCACGTCGCCATTGCCGTCTTCCAACACCAGTTCCCTCCCCGCTAACCGCCAGCGCACCCGGCGTTCGCCTGCCGCACCAAAGTACGCACCGCGCAGCACCAGTTCCCCCTCCTCTACAGACCACGTGCCCGGGAAACTGCGCTGTCCGCTGCCTTCTAAAAACAGCGTCATAGCCAAGACGCCATCCGCTTCGAGTCGCATGTGGACGCGGACGGGTCCCAGCACTTCGTCCACTCCCTCTGTAACCCACACGCCCAACAGCTTTGCTTCTGGACTCTCCTCTACGACTGGCTCTACTCCTGTTTTTTCCCCGCACCCCCATAGGGCAGCGAGCAAAAAGAGCAATGTCCCCTGCCGGGCGCACGCGCGAGTAGCGCTCACCCGTCTCCCCCCATACCCACGGCCTGAGCGCGCACTGCCGCGGCAATGACCTCTTCACGGAGGTCGTCTGGGATGGCGTCAAATTCGATATTGAACGCATCGTCCGGCAGGACAGCGCGTTGGGCAATCCAGCCGTCGGCCTGCCGTTTCCAATGCAAAACGCCGGATCCCACACGCGAGTAAAAGGCGCCTTCGTCCCGGCCATCTCGATACAATTTCATGCGCTCTCCCAGGTTGTATACAGGCCAATTGATCCAGCGTATGACCGTCTCAAGATAGCCCAAAGCACGCGGGCAAACAACCGGGCTTCGGTTGCTTTATACCCCCCAGATCGTACTTTATGGACCGGCACGCAGCACCTGCCATATCTCTATTAGGAGTCGCTATGTCCATCTCCACCACCCGGCACGCCGGCCCCCTAGACGGGGCCATGCAACAGGCCGTAGACGACGTGCTACGGCGCGAAATCGTCGCGCGTATTGCCGCGCGCGACCACGCCGTATGGCGCCCCACCGCGGATGAAATCTCCAACCGCTTAGGCTGGCTAGACTGCCCCCACACCATGGTCGACAGCCTGGGCGAAATCCGCCGCGTGGTGCGGGAAACGCGCGCCGACGGCCTGCGCCATGCCCTGCTACTGGGCATGGGCGGATCGAGCCTTGCCCCAGAAGTATTCCGCCAAGTACTCGGCGTAGCCGATGGCTACCTCAATCTCGAAGTGCTCGACAGCACGCACCCAGAGTCCGTGTTGGCCAAAGCCAACGCCCTGGATCCCAGCCGCACGCTCTACATTCCAGCTACTAAATCGGGCGGCACGGTAGAGACGCTTTCGTTTCTCAAATTCTTTTACAGGCACGTCGCCAACGCGCTGGGCACGGCGCAGGCCGGACGGCATTTTATCGCTATAACTGACCCCGGCAGCGGCCTAGCCGATGCCGCACGCGCGCTGAACTTTCGCCATACCTTTCTCAACGATCCCCACATCGGCGGGCGCTATTCGGCGCTATCGCACTTTGGCCTTGTTCCTGCGGCAATGCTCGGCGTCGACCTAGACGACCTGCTCGAACGCGCCCGCAGGGCGAGCGAACAGACCCAGCCAGCCGTCGAACTCGGCGCCTTTATGGGCGCGGGAGCCGCACAGGGACGCGATAAGCTGACGCTGATTGCCTCGCCGCCCCTCGCACCGGTCGGCACCTGGGTAGAGCAGCTCATAGCCGAGAGCACCGGCAAGGAAGGCAAGGGCATTGTACCTGTCGAAGGAGAACCGTTCCTCGAGCCATCGGCCTATGGCAGCGACCGGCTCTTTGTCTATTTGCGCTGCGACGATGCACTCGACGACCGCGCCGGCGCACTCGCGGCGGCAGGCCATCCTCTGCTGTGCTTGGAACTGGACGACTTAAACGACCTCGGAGCAGCATTCTACCAGTGGGAATTGGCCACGGCCATTGCCGGCCACCTCATGGATATTCACCCCTTTGACCAACCGGATGTCGAGGCCGCTAAGGTGCTGGCTCGAGATATGGTACAGGCCTACCAGCAGCGCGGCGCGCTGCCGAGCGAACCGCCGATAGCCGTGCATGGCTCGCTCAGCGCCTTTGGCAGTGAACCGGCCACATCGCCCGACCAAGCCCTGCGCGCGCTCTTGGCACAGGGACAGCCCAATTGCTCCTATATTGCCCTGCAGGCCTATCTCAACCCGACGCCGGAAATAGGCCAACTCTTAGCTGCACTGCGCCGTACCCTGCAGACGAGCCGGGGTCTGGCCACGACGCTGGGCTACGGCCCGCGCTTCCTGCACTCCACCGGCCAATTGCACAAAGGCGATGCCGGCCACGGCCTCTTCTTGCAGCTGACGGCTACGACGACCGTCGACGCCCCCATTCCCGATGCGGCCGACGGCGACGCTTCCGGCCTGAGCTTTGGCGTTTTAATCGCCGCTCAGGCCCAAGGAGATGCCAGCGCGCTACGCAAAGCCGGTCGCCGCGTCCTGCGCATCGACCTGGGCTGCGATGCGGCAGCAGGCCTGCGCGCGCTCACCTCTCAATTGAACTAAATGCGAACACCATCCTAACGAAAGCGAACGCAACATGAGCCAAGCAGATATCGGCCTTATTGGACTCGCCGTCATGGGCGAGAATTTAGTGCTCAACATGGCCAGCCACTCCATTCGCGTAGCCGTCTACAACCGCACGACCGCGCGCGTGGACGCCTTCTTAGCCGGGCGCGCCCAGGGTCAACCCATCGTCGGCGCCCACTCGCCCGAGGAACTGGTAGCGCTGCTTAAAAAACCGCGCCGCATTATGCTAATGGTTCAGGCCGGCGCCGCCGTAGACCGCGTCATCGAGCAACTGCTGCCACTGCTCGATCCCGGCGACATCATCATCGACGGCGGCAACTCCAACTACCAAGACACCGTGCGCCGCACCAGAGAGCTAACGGAGAAGGGATTTCTCTATATCGGCACAGGCGTTTCCGGCGGAGAGGAAGGCGCGCTCAAAGGCCCAAGTATTATGCCCGGCGGCAATCCCCAGGCCTGGCCCCATGTCAAAGACATCTTTCAGGCCATCGCCGCCCGAGTCGAAGACGGCAGTCCGTGCTGTGACTGGGTGGGCGACGACGGCGCCGGCCACTATGTAAAGATGATTCACAACGGCATCGAGTACGGCGACATGCAGATGATTTGCGAAGCATATGATGTCATGCGCCAAGTGCTGGGCATGCAACCGGCGCAGATGGGCCAAGTCTTTGCCGAGTGGAATGGGGGCGAACTGGACAGCTACCTCATTGAAATAACCGCCGAGATACTAGCCAAGACCGACGACGAAAGCGGCAAGCCCATGATCGATCTCATACTCGATGCGGCCGGGCAAAAGGGCACGGGCAAGTGGACCGGCATTGATGCGCTACAGCTAGGTGCCGTAGCCACCGCGATTACCGAAGCCGTGTATGCGCGCAGCCTGTCTGCGCTTAAAGAAGAGCGGGTCGCCGCCTCCGCGGTCTTAGAAGGACCGCCGGCTACGCCCTTCAACGGCGATCGCAGCGCCTTTATAGAAGACGTGCGCCGCGCCCTATACGCATCGAAAATCTGTTCCTATGCACAGGGATTCCAGCTCCTGCGCATGGCCGCAGACGAATACGGTTGGCAGCTAAATTTTGGCAGCATCGCGTTGATGTGGCGGGGGGGATGCATTATCCGCGCCCAATTTCTCGGACGCATTAAAGAAGCCTTTGACGCCAATCCGCAGTTGGCCAACCTGCTGTTAGCGCCCTACTTCCAACAGGCCCTTGCCCAATCGCAGGCGTCGTGGCGCCGGGTCGTGGCCAAGGCAGTCGAATGCGGCGTGCCGGTGCCGGCCTTTAGCAGCGCCCTGGCTTATTTCGACGGCTACCGCTCGGCGCAGCTGCCCGCCAATTTGCTGCAGGCGCAGCGCGATTATTTTGGCGCCCACACCTACGAGCGCGTAGACAGGCCGCGCGGTGAATTCTTTCACACCAACTGGACGGGCCGCGGCGGCGACACCGCTTCTACCGCCTATAATGCGTAAAGCCTAGCCTCCTGCAAGAGCGCGAGCGCAGACTAAAGAGGCCAGTGCATGCCGCGCTGCCCCGACAGGCCCTTCGAGTCCAACGGCAGCATCGGCTCGGCCGGTAAGCCGGCCAACGCGCCGTCGACGACCCACGCACGGTCCTCGCCGCGCAGCTGCTCTGCCAGTAGCCCTTCCATATGGCGGCGACGATCGGCGTATTCGCTTTTTGCAGACAGGTCGACCAGTTCCTCTGGGTCTTCTTCTAGGTCAAATAGCTGCACCGCATTGCCCAGTGGGTAGTAAATTAGCTTAAAGCGGCCAGCGTGTAGCATGCGGGTAGCGCGCGCCCCTCGACCGACTTCGCCGTAGAGATAGTCCCGCCGCGCTCCCGACAGCATGCAGCGACCCTCCACGCTGTCGGGAACGGCCAAACCGGCCATGTTCAGCAGCGTCGGCATTACATCCTGCCAGCCGACGAGCCGATCGTCGACGCAGCCGCAACCGACGTCTTGGCCTTCCCTAGCCCCGACCAAAACCATCGGAACGCGAGCCGATTCTTCGTAGTAGAGTCTCTTTGCCCACAGTCCGTGCTTTCCCAGCATATCGCCGTGATCCGAAGTAAAGAGCACAATTGTGTCGTCTAGTATGCCCTGCTCGCGCAGGGTGCCGATAATCACCCGCAGTTGATGGTCGATATGAGTGCTCAAGGCATAGAACGCGCGCCGCGCCGCGCGCGTGGCGTAGTCGCTGAATAGCTCGCCCCCATGCCGGCGCGCGCGCAGCGCAAGGGGCACGCTCTCTGGGTCTTCTGCCCACTCCCCCACGCTTGGCGTAGGCACCGATAATTCGCGATACATATTCCAGTAGAAGTCGAGTGGAGCCAGCGGTGGATGCGGGTGGGTGTAAGAGGCATACCAAAGGGATGGACGCGTTGGGTCACGGCGCTGAATCGTGCGCACGACATTCCGCGTTATCCAGTTGGTCACATGCGTTTCTTCCGGCAGATGCCAGGTGCGATTGACATACTCATTATTTCCCATGCCGTGCAGGAACTGCGCTCCGCCGTATCCCCGTTCGGCCAGATAGGCTTCGTAATCGTCAACTACGCCCCACTGCACGCGACCTTCCTCACACAGCAGCACGTCGTCAAACCCCAAGCGACGGCGCTGGGGCGAGGTGTGCAATTTGCCCACAGCATAGCTCTGGTAACCGGCTGCGCCAAACGCCTCTGCCAGCAGCATTGCAGGGAGCCTGTCGGGGATAGCGGTCGGGGCTCTGCCCGTCATCAGTGCTCTGCGCGCCGGCACGCAGAGCGGCGCTTCGCTATAGGCGCGCACATAGCGCCGCCCGCTGCGAGCCAGCGCGTCCAGAGTCGGTGTCTGCACGCACGGGTGGCCTTCGACACCGAGCATATGCCCCGGCCAGTGGTCAGTTGTAATGAGCAGAATATTAGGTTTTTGCTGCACGTATCCTCAGACTTTCTTACCGGCTAGCTGCGCCCCTATCAATTCGATAAATGCGGCGGCGGCCGCCGAGCGCCTGCGATGGCGCCGCTCTATTGTTCCGACCTGCCCCGCGCGCAGGCCATCCACTTGCACGGCGCACAGCGAACCCCGCTCTGTCTCGACTTCCACCGCAATCCTTGGCACAATTGCAATACCCAAGCCAACTTCGACAAAGCGCTTGAGGACTTCAATGCTGCCCAACTCCATAGCAATCTGCGGATGCAGTTCGCGCTGGGCTAGGGCCGCGTCGAGCAACTGACGGCTCGTACTGCCGCGCTGCAGTACAAGCAGGGGATGCTTTATAAGCGCATCGAGGCGGACGCGCTTGCGCTTGCCCAACGGATGGTCTGGTCGACATACCAACACTTCTCTGCGCTGAAAGAGCACCTCTTCGCACACGTCGCGATGGCGCACGGGCAGCGTAACTAGCCCAATGTCGATTTCATCGGCCGCGACTAAGCTAGCGATCTCCAGCGACATGCGGTTGCGAATATCCAGTTCGACGCCCGGATGGCGCTGGCGGTACTCTTCAAGAACGCGGGGCAATATATAGGTGCAGTTGGTATCGCTCGTCCCAATGACCAAGCGCCCGCGCAAGGCATCGCGCAGGGCTGCTATTTCGCTGCGCGCATCGTCTAGGTGGGCAAAGATCTGTCGAACGTGGTCGTAGAGAACTTCGCCCGCCGCCGTCAGGCTAATTTCACGCCGTTTGCGATCGAACAGCACTTCGCCCAGCTCTCCTTCGAGAGCTTTTATCTGCAGGCTAATAGCCGGCTGCGTTAGGAATAATTTATCGGCCGCACGCGTGAAACTCCGCTCTCGAGCGATCTCGTAAAAACCGCGAAGCTGATATAAATCCATGGGGGGAATCCTCGTTTACGCGCGTTATGCACCAATCAACTATAGTGAAATTTACTTATGACCAAAACCATCGACTCATGCCGGCTCCCCTCAAGCGTGCCCGCTGCGCAGCCAATTGCCTATATTTGCGAAGCATTTCAAAGGAGATTCTATGCTCAACCTACTGCTCGTCGGCTGCGGAGGTTTTATCGGCTCTGTTTTGCGCTACCTGACCGGCCACCTAGTGCACGCGCTGCTGCGCCACGCGACGTTTCCCTATGGCACGCTGGCCGCCAACGTGCTGGGTTGCTTTTTTATTGGACTACTCGGCGGAATAGCAAGTCAGCACACCGAACTATCCTCAGCGACTCGACTCTTTTTATTTACCGGAGTCTTGGGGGGATTTACCACGTTTTCTACGTTCAGCTTTGATACATTTAGTATGCTACAAGCGGGTGGACCACAGGCAGTCCTGCTGGCAATAGTACACATTTTATCCCACCTTTTTCTGGGCTTATTGGCCGTCTACTTTGGCCATTATATATCGCATACATAGCTTATCAGTACTGATTTACAACCACAATTCGAAAGATTATTTTTTGACTTATGTGCAAAATATACTTTTTATTTGGGAGCGCTTTTTTTCGGTAAAAGTGTACCTTCGCAATATACTGTACTCCGCACAACACTCATTCGTTAGTAGAAAGGATCTCTTCGTGCCCAACATTGCTAACTTGTTAAAAGAGGAAATCGGCCGCTTAGCCCGCAAGGAAGTTCGCTCTGCCTGTGACCCTCTGCAGCAGCAGCTGCGCGAATTGCGCAAGGCCGTTCGCCAGCAGCGCGAGACCATTGAAGTGCTGCAGCAGCGCATTGACCAATTGCAGGCACTTTCCACCTCGCCGACGGAAAAAATTCTCGAGGCGCCTTCTATTGATGACGACAAGCAAATACGCTTGTCGGGCAGCTCCATTAAGAAGCACCGCCAGCGTCTCGGCCTGTCACAGGGCGAACTGGGTCAATTGCTCAACGTCAGCACCAATACGATCGTGCGCTGGGAACAGGGCACCTCAAAGCCGCGCGCAGCCTACCGGACGGGCTTGGCTCAGTTGCGCACCATGGGCGTTCGCGAAGTGAAAAAATTGCTGGCGGCAATGGAGTAACGCTTCGCTCATCCTACGACAAAAAAAACCGCCCGACAAAAGGGCGGTTTTTTTATTTCCACTCCTCTATGTACGCTGCCATGCACTTGGCCAATTCGACATTGTCGTGTTTTAGCGCACCCCGGCGTACAATCCCCGCTTTGCGCAGCAGCATTTGACGCGCCGCCGCGCGCTTTTCCAAGGCGAGTTGTGGCGCCTCCTGCAGCAGTTTATCCAGCGCGTATACGCGAAAGCGATCCATCGCATAATGCGCCTGAGATAGCTGGTCGGCGTGGCCGCCGTATTTCACAATCAGCTTTTCCGGCACGTAGCACACCGACCACCGAGCGGCAATGCGCAGCCACAGTTCGTAATCCTCACAGGCGGGAAGCGTCTCGTCGAACAGGCCGACTTGCTCAAACACTTCGCGGTGAATTGCAATGGACGAGGGCGACATCACGCACAGCGGCAACGCGCGCAAGAAAATATCTCCACCGTATTTCTGGTGGTGCTTATGCGGATTGACGCGCACGCCGTTGCGCATCCAAATCTCATCCGTATGGCATACAGGCAGGCCGCTTTCGGCGAGCGCACGGCGCTGCTTGAGCACCTTGTCGGCAAGCCATTCGTCGTCGGAGTCGAGAAAGGCCAACCACTCGCCGCGCGCCACTTCGATGCCGCGGTTGCGGGCCGCTGATACGCCGCTGTTCTGTGCGAGTTCAACCATGCGCACCGCGTCGCCAAATGCTTCTTTAACAACGCCTACCGTATCGTCTTCCGACGCGTCGTCGACGACAATCACCTCGCAGTCATCGACGCCCTGCGCCAGAACTGAGCGGATGGCGCGGCCAATCCACTGGGCGCGATTAAAGACGGGAATAATTACCGAGAACACGGCGATCTCACGGCGTCTTGCGCAGCGCTCTAGCGCGGACCAGCGCATCCGCGACGATCTCTTGGGTGATGAGTTCGGGCAAAACGATTGGCTCGTCTATATTCCCACCGGGGAATATGACGTATAGCGGCACACCGGAGCGTCCGAACGCACTCAATAGCTGCGTAATCTGCGGATTGCGCCGTGTCCAATCGGCCTTGATCAGGGCGACATTGTCGGCTTCAAAGCGCGAACGGACTTCATCTCGCATCAGCACGGCGCGCTCGTTCACCTTGCAAGTCCAACACCACTCGGCGGTAAAATCGATAAAGACCGTTTGCCCAGCCCCCACCCGGCGTTCCACTTCGGCGGGGGAAAAGTCGATCCACTCAAGTGATACCGCCGCCTGGGGCAGTGCACGAGTGGTATCTGCGCGCGTGAGCAGTGGATGTAAAAACGCGCCATATGCTACTAAAACAATGAGCAGCGCAATCGCCCACACCGTGCGCCGTCGGCGCGGGCTGTCTTCTAGACGCACCCACTGACCGACAATCCAGCAAGCCAGGGCAATGCCCAGTAGAAAGGCGCCGGTCCAGATGACGCCTTCAGGGCCCACTTGCTTGCCCAGCACCCATAGCAACCACAGCACGGTCGCCATAAGCGGAAAGCCCATAGCCTGCTTAAAGCGCTCCATCCACACACCGGGGCGCGGCAGAAAACGCGTCCAGGCAGGCACGGCAGCCAGAATGGCATAGGGCAGCGCCATACCAACGCCGCAGCCCAAGAAGATAGCGATGACCGTTCCGGCTGGCTGGGCAAAGGCAAACCCCACCGCAGTCCCTAGGAGTGGGGCCGTGCACGGCGTGGCCAGCACCGTGGCCAGCACGCCGTTAAAGAACGAAGCCGCGAGTCCTTCACCTTCGTCGAAACCGCTCGAACTGGCCGGCAGTGAAATGGCGTAGACGCCAAACAGGCTCAGGCCCAGCGCAAAGATCAGCGCCGCCATGGCCGCGACAAAGGCGGGATACTGAAACTGGAAGCCCCAACCGATCTGCTCTCCCCCCCCTTTGAGCGCTATAACAAGGAGCGCCAACACCAAAAAAGACGCTACAATACCGGCAGAGAACGCCAGACCCAGCATACGCACGCGCCGCTGCTGCTGACCGGCTTGACCGACGAGGGACAGCACCTTGAGCGAAATAACGGGCAGCACGCAGGGCATGAGGTTGAGAATGAGTCCTCCACCTAGCGCCATGAGTAGATAGATCCACAGAGGAGCACTATTGCTGGGAGACGATGCGCTGAAACTGCGCTCGAGCAGGCTTTCTTCAGCGTCTTCAATAAATGAACTCAGATCGAGCGCCAAGCGGCCCGAGCGGCGCTGCTCTTCGCCCTCCAGCGCGTAGACTAACACGCCGTCGAGTGCCTCGATGGGCTCTTCGCCGTAGGGCTGAATAACTAGTTCGAGGCGACCTGCCGCAGGAGAGCGTGTGCGAAACGCGATGTCTTGGGCATCAAGCGGATAAAAATCGAGGCGGCCGGAGTCTAGCGACTCGGCGCTTTGCACATTCAGTTCAACCCGTCGTTCCGTTGCACTACCGCGCACCCGATAGCGCACTTCAACGGACGGCGAGAGCGCCGCTGGCACCTCGGCGGCATAGCGCTCGAACAGTGCGTCATGTACCGTCTGGCCGCGTCCGACCGGCAGATTCAGCTGGACGCGCGCACCGCCTGGAATGCACAACTCGCGGCAGACCAGCCAGGATACGTCCGCCGCTAAGCGCAGCGTATCGCCCAGCACGGCACCGCGCGGAGCCTGCACGGCGCTGATCAGCAGCACCTCATCGGCATAGCCGTAGACGACGAGGTCCCCTTCCTCCGTATACTTTTGGGGCAGCGGCCACTGCAGTGGGCCGGCACTCCACCCCTCGGGCAGATCCCAATCTACCTGTGTCGGCATTCCGGCATCGCCGCTAAACGCCCAATAGGTGTGCCACCCCTCATCCATGCGCAGAGAAATGCCCAGTCGCAGGGCATCGCCAGGGAGCACGGCGCTCACGTCGGCCAGCAGACGTGCCTCTACTGGGTGATCGTTCTCTGCTCCAATCGCTTGCACACAGCAGAGCGCAGCGAGCAGGCCTATCACGCCCATGCGTATCATGTCGAATGGAGTCGTTCTACGAACCGGCGCAATCGAAACACTGCAGCCAGCGTTTGCACGTCTACCTGTGCGGCGATGGCAGCGCGCGCCATATTAGAGCAACCGGTGCGCGGCCAGCACGCCTTCATCGAGTTCTATGCCCAAGCCCGGCGCTTCGGGAACGGCGATATAGCCATCCTGTAGGACTTCGGCTGGCCGCGTCAACTCCGCGCGCCACGGCACCTCGCCAAAGGCGTACTCCAATACGGTGAAGTTCGAAATCGTCGCCGCTAGGTGCACACCGGCCATGGTCGAAACGGGACCGGCCGGGCTGTGCGGCGCCACCGGTATTTGCTTGGTCTCGGCCATTGCCGCAATGCGCCGGCACTCGGTAATGCCGCCGGCGTGCTTTACGTCGGGCATTAACACGTGCACGGCGCCATGCTCGATATAGTCCCAAAACTGCTCGCGACCGAACATGGCTTCGCCGCCGGCCGTCGTATGTCCCGAGTGCAGCGTAATATGGCGCAGCGCCTCGATCTGTTCGCGCGGCACCGGTTCCTCGAACCAGTAGAGATTGAGAGGTAGGGTCTTGCGGGCGACCTTCATCGCCAAGGCCAGGTCAAAGCGCTGGTGACAATCGACGAGCAGTTCCACTTCATCGCCAATGGCCCGCCGCGTAAATTCGAGGCGCTCTACGCCCTTATCGGCATCGCGCTCTACGCCCGCGCGGTCCATAGTGCGCCAGCGCACCTCGTCAAAAGGAGTGGCCTTGACGGCGCTAAACCCAGCATCAACGGCGCGCGCTGCCGCATCGGCAAAACCCTGCGGACTGCGGTCGCGGGTGCCGCGATTTAGGTTGGCATAGACGCGTACGCGGTCGCGCCGCTTGCCGCCCAGCAGGCGCCACACCGGCACATCGAGGGCCTTGCCGGCGATATCCCACAGCGCCTGATCAATGGCGCTTATCGCCGTGGCGCCCACGCGACCGGCATCGCCAGAAAAAATGCCGCCGGAATGCACCATGCGCTCCCACAGCACCTCTGGCTGGGTGGGATCGCAGCCAACCAGGCGCTGCCCCATCAGCTCCAGCGCCGCGAGGACCAGCGCGTCGTTGCCGCTCTGACTAGCTTCTCCAATGCCAGTTATACCGGCATCCGTATGCAAAAGCACGAAATGCCAGTTCCCGCGCGATGAGGCTTCGACGCCGTGCACGGTCAGCTGCGTAATCTTCATTACTCCTCCATGTCAATCTGCGCACCTAAGGATATCATGTCGCGAAAAAATGCGGGGTAGGACTTATTGACGTTTTCGGCGTTGAGTATGGTCAAACCGCGCCGGCAGCGCATGCCGACAATAGTCAGCATCTGCGCCACGCGATGATCGTGATGCGTCTCCACGGCCACTCCGCCCTCGTAGCCATCGGGATTGCCGCGCACGACGATCTCGCTCTCGCCTTCTTCGCAGTCGACCCCTAGACCGCGCAATTCGCGCACCGGCACGCTGATCCGATCGCATTCTTTGAGACGCAAATTGCCGATGCCGTAAAATCGACTCTCGCCCTCGGCCAGCGCTGCTGCCGCTACCATTGCCAGCACGGCATCGGTGGCGCGATCGCCGTCAAACTGCACTGCGCGCAGCGCTCCGCTGCCGCTAAAATGCACCGAACGGCCGTCGTGCTCGAGCGCACAGCCCATCTGACGCAGCAGCGGTACTACGGCGCGCTCGCCCTGACTATCGGCAAAGAGTCGGTCCAGCGTAAAGTCGCCACCGGCCACGGCACCGGCGGCCAACAGCGCGGCACTGGAGGGGTAATCGCCGTTGACCGAATACTCGCCGGCGCGATAGGCCTGACCACCGCCGATGTGAAAGTTGAGCAAATCTTCGCCCGCTTCGACGTCTATGCCGGCCTGGCGCATGACTTCCAGCGTCGTGTGCACTAGCGGCTGGGATACCAAGCCATTGCGCACTTCGATCTCGACATCCTCGCCGATCAACGGTGCCATAAAGAGCAGCGCGCTGAGATACTGCGAGCTATTGGCACCGCTCACCCAAATGCGTCCACCGCGCAGCTGACGGCCGCGCAGCACGACGGGCAGTTTGCCGCCGCGCGACTCGCACTGCACCCCGAGCTGCTCGAGCGCCTGCAGCAGATCGCCGTGCGGCCGCGTGCCGAGGGAATCGGCATAATCGGTCTCAAAGCGTATTTCGTCCAGTTGGGCGCCAACGCCCATCAGCAGGCGCAGCACGGCGCCGGCATTGCCCGGATTGATCACGCCGGGATTGTGCGGCTTGCCGGCAAAGCCGCGCACGCGCGCATGGGGTCCCGCCGCGTCGATCGCATCTTCAATTTCCGCACCAAAGGCGCGCAGGCACCGCCGCATAGCCGCCGCATCGTCGCTTTCGGCGGGAAAGCGCACGATGCTCTCGCCGTCGGCCAGCGCCGCCACCAGCAGGTAGCGGGTTGTATAGTTCTTTGATGAAGGTGGATTGAGTCGCCCGGACAGCTTGTGCGTCGGGCGCACCAGAGCTCGCATGGAATCTATCCTATGTAGATGGGTCTCACGTGGGAAAGTGACCAGAAAATAAACAACGGGCCGTCAAAAGGCTACCCGCATGGGAAGCCCTTTTAGCCGCGCCGCTCGAGCGTTATACAACGCGGCCGGTAGGTGCGCTGCACCATGCTGCGCTCGTCCAACAATTTCCACCGTGCACCGTTCTCCTGCAGGGCGCGGGTGAGAGCGGCGGCATCTTCCGAAATAAATACCGCTCGCCCACCTATCCTGCACAGGCGCGCTGCTTCGGCTAGGACCTGCGCATACAAGAGCGCATTGGCCGAGCGTGTACCGTGTGCTCGGCCATAGGGCAGATCGGCAGTCACCGCGTCAAAAGCCGCATCGGGAAAGGGACATGCGCGCACGTCGGCCAGCACCAGGTGCCAATGCGATTCCACTTCAGCCGCCTGCACATTGACGCGGCTGGCTGCAATTGCGTGCGGCGAAGAGTCTATGCCCACCGCCGAGCGAACGCGCTGGCGCAGCAGGCGTTCAATCAGCAGCGTGCCGCCGCCGCACATGAGGTTGGCAAAGCTGTCCGTCCGCCGCGGTGTTGACAGCTCCACCATGCTCGCTGCCAGTGCCGCATTGAGGCTTCCTCGATAGTCCACCTGCCGCCACGTGCGCGTGGCCAGCGGCCTATTCCCCACGCGGCACAGCACTTCCCAGCCCGCAACACCTGGGCGAAAGACCAACACGCCGTCGCCCTCTTCTGGATCAAACGGCATGTGCAGCGCATCTTCTAATGCCCTAGCAATACGGCGCATGGTCGGCGATTCGGAACCGGCCGCGTCAAAGCGCAGACTGCCGGCTGGCTCGATGCCGCGCACGGCCTGCGCCTGCCGCACCAACTCGACTAGAGCAGCCAAGTGCTCCGGGCTCAGCAGCGTGCGCGGGCGCTGCACGGCAAAATCCCTGCGCACAAAGAGCGTTTGCACCGTGCGCAAGGCGAGCAAGGAGCTCGCATCTCCCCCATAGCGAAAGTGTATTTCATCGCGGCGGCGGTGAGCCAGCAGCACGCATGCTCCACCCAACCGGCGAACAATTTCGCCGCGCGCAATATCCTCACAGCCTTCTAGCGCGGCGGCAACCCATAGTGTCTGTGGACCGCGCAGCGCCGAGCGCACGGCCCCATGTGCCGGACCTTGGGCGCGCCGCTTAGAGCGTCTCGTACTCATCGCCCTGCAAACACTCGGCGTACGGTTCGTAACGCCCCCTGTATATCGTGCTCATGCGGCGCAAAGTAGGCCCTGTCGATCGCCCAATCAATACCCCCTTCGCGCGTCTGATACGCATAGTTTTTCCCAGCAAAATCATCGCTTAGCTCTTTTCCTGCACAGCCACATTTCGTTAGTTATGATCATTGATTTATACGCCTTTTTTGCCTGGAATACGCCCATGGACCTCTTTGACGCCAGCCTGGCTGCACGGCAAGAGCGCGATCAACCGCTGGCCGCCCGCCTGCGCCCGCGCACGCTCGACGAGTACGTGGGACAGGACCACATACTCGGCCCGGGCCGGCTGCTGCGCCGCGCCATCCAAGCAGACCAACTCTCCTCTCTCATCTTCTACGGACCGCCTGGAACCGGCAAGACGACGCTGGCTTCCGTCATTGCACACACCACGCGCTCGCACTTTATCTCAATCAACGCCGTACTGGCTGGGGTCGGCGAGATACGCAAAGCCATAGAAGAGGCACAGGAGCGCCGCAAACTACACGACCAACGCACCATCCTATTTATCGACGAAGTGCATCGATTTAACAAGGCGCAGCAGGATGCCCTGTTGCCCTGGGTGGAAAACGGCATCGTCATTCTCGTTGGCGCCACCACGGAAAATCCCTACTTCTCCGTCAACCGCCCCCTGCTGTCGCGCAGTCGCGTCTTCCAGCTCAAAGGGCTCGAGGCAAGCGATCTCAAGCGCATTGTCGAACACGCACTGTCCGCACCCAAGGGCTATGGACAGGCAAAGGTTGTCGTTGACGAACAGGCTCTACGTCACCTAGTAGATGTGGCCAACGGCGACGCCCGTGCGTTGCTCAACGCGCTCGAGCTAGCCGTCGAGACGACGCCACCCGATAGCCAGGGCCGCATCATCGTCACGCTCGAAGTGGCCGAGGAGTCGATTCAGCAACGCGCGCTGCTCTACGACAAAGAGGGCGACTACCACTTCGATACGATCAGCGCCTTTATCAAGTCGATGCGCGGTTCAGACCCCGATGCCACGCTCTACTGGCTCGCGCGCATGGTCTACGCCGGCGAAGACCCACTCTTTATCCTACGCCGCATGCTCATTTTTGCCAGCGAAGACGTCGGTTTAGCCGACCCGCACGCCCTTCACATCGTGACCAATGCCGCCATCGCCTTTGACCGCGTCGGCCTACCCGAAGGCCGCTTCGCGCTCTCGCATGCTGCGCTCTATCTGGCAATCGCGCCCAAGAGCAATTCGACCATGGCCTTTTTCGATGCGCTGGCCGCAGTCGAAAAAGAGCACGAAGAAGACGTACCCAACCACTTAAAAGACGCCAGCCGAGACAGCGAGGGATTTGGCCACGGAGCCAACTACCTCTACCCGCACGCCTTTCGCGAACACTGGGTCGCCCAGCAATACCTGCCGGGCAGTCTGCAGGGCCGCGTGTTCTACCAACCGTCAGACAGTGGGCGCGAAAAGGCGCTGGCCGACCAAGTGCGGCGCCGGCGCGAACTGCAACTGGCTGCTATGCTGGAGAGTCATTCAACGCCCGAGATCCTTAGCTTTTCACCGCCTGACAAGGTGCGCGACCAGTGGCTGCAGCGCGCCGCCGGCCAACACGGAGTGCAGTTGGAAACGCTGCGTATGCGCCTCATAGAATCCCTGCACATCGAGCGCCACCACCTCATTCTCGACCTCAACACCGGCACCGGCCTGCTGGCATGGGAAGCCCTGCGGCACGCCCCAGAAGGCGGCGTCTGGATGCAAACTCCCGACAAGGCCTCGGCCGTGGCCCTGCACGAAATAGCCGCTCGCCTGCCCGAGTTGGAGCAACCCCGCGTTTTGCACGGCCCCCTCACCCAGTTGGACGAGCTGCTCGACGGAGAAGAAATGGACATGCGCTTTGACGGCATCTGCGGGCGCAACGCCCTTGGTGGACTCGCCGAAAAAGAGCGCATTGCAGCGCGCACTGTCCAACGCCTGCTGCCGGGCGGACGCCTGGCGCTGAGCGAAGTACTATTGCGTCGCGCTCAGCGCCTGCACCGCCTGGTCCCCCTCGACGCGCTCGACGATTCGCTGCGCCGGCGCTTTGTCGAGGCCGAAGAGGCCATTTACGAAGACGTGCACAACCCGCACGTGGCGTGGGACGTCGACGATATACGCGCCCACTTTGCCGCGACCGAACTCACCTCCTTAGACGTGCGCTGTGAAGAGGTCTGTAGCCAACGTCACATCAGCCCCCAACAGCTGGCCCACTGGTTTGATCCCGGCGGCGAAAGGCGGCACACCTACACTCGACATCTCAGCAAGCACCTCGACGAGGACGAGATACGCGCCGTCCGCCACCTCTTCGAAAAGAAACTCGCCCACAAAACGCTACCCTGGTCTACCACGCAGGTCTACATAACGGGCCGTGCTCCCTAACCCACAGCGCAATATAGTGGTTGATTTGAACTGTGCGACCGCTTAAATTACGGGCCGATTCCGCAATGCAGCGCAGTACGCAGCGAACCCCAACCTGTAGAAAGTGGTTATGCGCGCCTCAATTGCCGTTTTTTTCTTTTCAGTAGCCCTGTCGTTATCCGGCTGCAGCACCACGGAACAGCAAATTACCGACTACGTCGAACAAATGGCAGCCAATCCCGTCGACTCGCCGGCTTGGCGCGAAGCGGTGGACGGACTGATTGCCATCGGACGACCCGCTGCGCGCCAACTCACCGCCCAGCTCAACCCAGATCACTATGTGGGCGAGCACTACCGCGAATTCCGCGAGGAGCAGGAAAAGCTGCGCACCGGCAGTGCGCGCGTGCTGGGGCGCATAAAGCCGCGCGGTGCGACCGGCCCCCTAAAAGACCGCATAACGACCGCCAATACCGATACCGAGCGCATCGCCTGTATATGGGCTCTCGGCGAGATTGGTTTTGTGCAGGCCGGCGTTGATGCGCTCAAGGCGCAGCTATCGGATAGCAATTCGCTCATCCGTCTGCACGCGGCCATTGCCCTTCTCAAAATGGACGACGAGTCCGGCTACGAAGAAGTCTCCACGGCGCTCAGTGGCACGGACGACGCGCAGGTGCGCATCGCCCTCGACGGCCTGGCCGAAGCCAAGCACTTCGGGGTTCCCCTACTTGCGCGCACGGTGCGCGCAGATGGACCGCATCAGAGTGCCCTGCGCCAGACCATAGACCAAGTATCAGCCAGACTGGTTGAGCAGCTTGATCACGAGGACCCGGAGCTGCGGCGGCGCGGCGCCATCGCGCTGGGCCAGCTCGGCAATGCGCAGCACGTCGACGTGCTGGTCGAACGACTCTCCGACCCCAGCAACCAGGTCCGCTTTAGCACGGCGGCCGCGCTGGCCGGCATGGATCAGGCCGCTGGCATCGACTTTCTCTTTAGCGCGATGCGCGATGCCGATCCCATCCTGCGCACTAATGCGGTCAAATTTCTCGCCGACGTGCAAAAAGAAACCGGTACCGTTGAGGCCCAACTGATCGATGCACTCTCCAATTCTGAAGCCCTCACGCGCGCTGGCGCGGCACAGGTCCTCGGCCAAGCGCGCGTAGTAGCCGCCGTTGATGCGTTGTTAAATGCAACGATCGACGCAGATGCACAGGTGCGCGCCAACGCCGTTATCGCCTTAGGGCGTATTGGACGCGCCGAGAGTCGCTCTCCTATAGAAGCCCTGCTGAGCGACCCCGATGAAACCGTAGCCTACTACGCCGAATGGGCACTTCGCCAACTCGATGCGCAACAGGGAGGAGAGGGCTAATATGGGACACATCGTTAAAATAGCGCGCATAACCATCGTCTTTACCCTGCTCATCGGCCTGCGCGCAGAGGGGGCCGAAACGCCCGAGACCATCCTCATACGCCAGACGCTGAGCGCCGATTTATCAGGTCATCGCCGCGGCGACCTAGACCTCACCCTATCGGCATACGACGAATATCTGGCCGCCTACGATGGCAACGGCAGCTCTGACCCACGCGGCTGGAGCATTCGCCACGAAAGCCGCGATGCCCTCAAGGCCAGCTTGGAGCAAGACCTGCAAGCCAACCGCTACGAAACGGAGCGCACCGTGCCGGCCATTCAGGTCCGTGGCAACGTCGCCACGGCTACGACAATCGATTCTGGGCGCGTGATCGACCGTCAAAATGGCACCGAGCGCACGGTGTACGAGAAGCGCCTGTGGACGCTCTTTAAACGCGAAGACCGCTGGCGCATCACCGCCTTTGTAGCCTCTTTGGGCGACTCTGCCGCGCCTGTACGGCCATCGGCCAACGACGAAGTCAGCGCCGTGCTCGCCCGCGAAGAAGAGGCGCGCGAAGCCGGCGACAGCGGCGATTTGCTATCGCTCTTTGCCGAAAACTTCAGCGGCTACGACGGCAAGGAATCGCTCAACCCAGCCGCGTGGAAAATCATCTTTAGCGGCACGGAAGAGTTTGAGAAGCACCTCGTGCGCCGCCTGCCGCACGTGGCGTACCAGGTGGATCGCCAGCTCCTTTCGACCCAGGTTGGTCCCCAGCAGCGCGAGGCCATCGCCGTAACGCGTGACAAGGTCCAGGTAACCCACGAGCGCGGCGAGTCGGAGCACGCGGTGGAACAGTATGTTATGTGGACGCTGAGCAAGCGAGACGGCGACTGGAAAATAACCAATATGCTCTATAACCTAGGCCCGTCCGAATGAGGCGCGATGAGCAGCAAAGTAAACAACTACGAGAATACTAACCGCCTTTTTGACAAAGCGGCCGACCTCATCAATCTCGATGTGGAAACGCGCCTACTCCTCAAAACCCCCTTTCGAGAAATCCAAGTAGAAATTCCGCTGCGGCTCGACGACGGCAGCCTGAAGATATTTGTCGGCTACCGCGTGCAGCACAACGCCGCGCGCGGCCCCATGAAGGGCGGCCTGCGCTTTCACCCCGAAGTTGACTTTGACGAAGTGCGCTCGCTCGCCTCGCTGATGACCTGGAAAACCTCCCTTGTCAACGTGCCCTTTGGCGGCGCCAAGGGAGGCATCAACTGCGACCCCAAAGAGCTAACTTCGCGCGAATTGGAGCGCATTACGCGTAAGTTCACCTCGCGTTTAGGCTTTGCCTTTGGCATCCAACAAGACATACCGGCACCCGACGTAAATACCAATGCGCAGACTATGGCTTGGATCATGGACCAGTACAGCGCGCAGTACGGCTATACGCCGGGCATCGTTACCGGCAAGCCAATCGAGTTGGGCGGCTCGCCCGGCCGTGAAGCGGCCACCGGCCGAGGCGTCTCCATAATCACGCAAGCAGCCGCAGCCGATGAGGGTATCGACATCAACGGTGCGCGCGTCGTCGTGCAGGGATTTGGCAACGTCGGCTCATATACGGCCCTCTTTCTGCACGAAGCTGGCGCTAAGATCATCGCCGTCGGCGACCACTCCGGCGCGATATACAACGGCGATGGCTTCGACGTGCCCGCCCTTTTCGAACACGCGCGCAGAGAGCGCACCATCGCCGGTTTCGCAGGTGAAGCGTTAGACAATGCAGCGCTTTTGGAAGAAGACTGCGACATACTCATCCCCGCCGCTCTAGGCGGTGTTATCACGCGCGACAACGCCAACGCTATTCGCGCGCGCATGGTCATCGAAGCGGCCAACTCACCGATCACCACCATCGGCGACGAGATTCTCGACGAGCGCAACATAACGGTCGTTCCAGACATTCTCGCCAACGCCGGCGGCGTTACCGTATCCTATTTTGAATGGGTGCAAAATGTTCAGGTGTTTAGCTGGGATGAGTCGCGCGTCAACGAGCAGTTGGAGAAGTATATGCTGCGCGCCTACCAGTCGGTGCGCGACATAATGAGGGAGCGCAAGGCGCGCATGCGCAATGCCGCCTTTAGTATTGCCATTGCGCGCGTGGCCCACGCCGAGCGCATTCGCGGCGATCTCTAAGGCGGGCGGCGCGCTGCCAAACGCCGCCTAAGCGCACGCATCCATGCACGGGAGGGCACATGGAGAAACTGGTTTGGCTTATCCTATTTACACTGGGCTATTGGAGCTACTGCATCTTCTGGGGCATAAAGGGCGCGCGCACGAGCAAAACGGCGAGCGACTACTTTATTGCCGGACGCAGCATCGGCCTGTGGGTATTCGTGCTGGCCGCCACGGCGACTTCTTTTAGCGGCTGGACCTTCGTAGGCCACCCCGGTACGATATACAGCGTTGGCCTACCGTACGCCTTCGCCTCGTTCTACGCCATCACCATTCCCTTCACCGGCGTTTTGTTTCTCAAGCGCCAGTGGCTCTTGGGCAAGCGTTTTGGCTATATAACGCCGGGCGAAATGTTTAGCGACTACTACCGCAGCGACGCCATGCGCCTGCTGACGGTCGTCGTGGCCATGGTGTTCAGCGTGCCCTACCTCGGCGTCCAGCTCAAAGCATCTGGCCTGCTGTTCAACCGCCTGCTGGCGGGCACCCCGATGGAGCACACCGTATTCGCCTCCGTTGAAGGCGGCGCCATCATGCTCTCGGTCGTAGTCTTTATCTATGTTGCTTCCGGCGGCTTGCGCTCGGTCGCCTATGTCGACTGCGCTCAGTGCATCCTGCTGGCGCTCGGCATCGTCGCTCTCGGTTTGATTGCCCTCGACCTAGTGGGCGGCTGGCAGGCATTTAAGGACGGACTCGCCTCGCTGGCGCAGCAAAAACCCGACATGGTCGCCATACCAACCCGCCCCGAGTCGACGTCCTTCCTAGAGCGCGCCGGCACGCTCTTCTTCGACAGCGCAGGCGGGCCGTGGACGGGTTTGATGATTCTAACCTACATGTTCGCCCTGATGGGCATTCAGTCGGCACCGGCTTTTTCCATGTGGGCCTTTGCCAACCGCGACCCTGGCCCTTTCCGCTGGCAACAGGTGTTCGCCTCGTCGCTGGTCATCGGCGGCATCATGTTCTTTTTTACCGCTATCCAAGGTCTGGGGGGGCGCATTCTCGATATGGGCTTGCTGCCCAATACGACGCCGCTCAACCTACCGTCTTCCGACTATCTGGTCCCCTACCTCATCGACACGCTCTCCGCCCATTTTCCCTGGTTGCTCGGCCTCTTAGCCGTCTGTGCGCTGGCTGCCATGCAGTCTACCGGAGCCGCCTATATGTCCACGGCCAGCGGCATCATCACCCGCGACCTCTACCGCCATTTCTTTAACCGAGAGGCATCGCAGGAGGCACAAGTGCTCGTGGGGCGGGTTACCGTCGGGGTCGTCGTCAGCATGGCGCTGATAGTCGGATTGGCGTCGGGCGATCTGCTCGTTCTATTGGGCGGGCTGGCCGTTTCGTATGGCTTTCAGATGTGGCCCGCCCTGTTAGGTATCTGCTACATTCGGTTTTTCACTGGCAAGGGCGTGGCCTGGGGTCTGGCAGCAGGTCTGACCGCCGTCACTTTCACCTACATAACCGAGTTAGGCAGTTTGATTGGCATTGGTCGCTACCCACTAACGCTGCACAGCGCGGGATGGGGCATTCTGTTCAACTTGGTCGTCACCACGCTGGTCAGCGCCCTGACGCAGGGCGAAGAAAACGGGGCTACTCATCGCGGACGTTATCACGATTTCTTGCGCGAGCACACCGTTCTTCCCACGGAAAAGAAAAAGTGGAAAAGGCCCATCTGGCTGCTAACCATCGTCTGGTTCCTCTTTGCCATCGGCCCCTTTGCCGTTCTCGGCAACGAAACCAATCCGACCAACTGGCCGCTGGGCATTCCCACCATATGGATCTGGCAAGTCATCTGGTGGCTCGTCGGCTGCCTCATGATGTATCTGCTGGCATTTAAGCTGGAGATGTCCACGGTTCCACCGCGTCAGGTCGAGCCCATCTCCCAAGACGATTAGCGACTGCGGATCTGCACGGTGACAATGCCAGGTGTTCGCCTAATCCTTCCACCGGCGCTGACCGCGCTTGTCTGTGCTCTGCTGCCCGAGCGCGGCGGCGCGGACGGATGGAGCCTATTCCCACCTCTGCTGGCTATTGTCGTTGCCGTGGCATCAGGGCGCTTGGTATGGGGCCTGTGCCTAGCCCTCTTCTGCGGTGCTCTAATCGCCCAACCCGTCGGCACGCCGCTCTACGCACTGCCCCTGCACGCATTGTACACAGCCGTTGTAGACTTCGTGTGGACTCCCCTGCGCGATTCTTTCCAACTCTACATACTCGGATTCACCGCTTCGCTCATCGGCATGGTGCGCGTCATCTCGCTGGCCGGCGGCACGCGCGGCATCGCCGAACTCCTCGTGCGCCGAGCGGCGGGCGCTCGCTCTACGCGCTTGGCAACGGCCCTGCTCGGAATGGCCATTTTCTTCGACGACTACGCCAACACCATTGTCGTTGGAACGACGATGCGACCGATCACTGATCGCTTTCGCATCAGCCGCGAAAAACTGGCTTACCTAGTCGACTCGACGGCCGCGCCTGTCGCCGGCATCGCCATTATCAGCACCTGGATAGGCTTTGAAGTCGGCCTCTTTGAAGATGCGATGAACAGCTTGGGAACGAATATATCTGGCTATGAGCTCTTTTTTCGCGCCCTGCCCGCGCGCTTCTACTGTTTACTAACGCTATTCTTCGTCTTCGTATCGACCCTCATGCGGCGCGATTTCGGCCCCATGCTGAAGGCCGAGCGCCGCGCCCGGTTGCATAACCAACCGCTGGCACCGGGCGCCCAGCCCATGACCGGCGAAGAAAGTGCCGTCCCTGAACACCCCGATATAGAGGCGCATTGGTCGGTGGCCGCCCTGCCCGTCGGACTAGTCATCTTGGCCGTTCTCGCCGGCATGCACTGGGATGCGCGCAGTGCCGAAGCCGTAATCGCCGCGCGCGGCGAAGGCGCCCTTTTTAGCCGGAGCTATTGGACGGCCGTTTTTTCCAACGCCGATGGGGCAAAGGTCATGCTCTTATCCTCTCTGGCCGGATCGGTGCTGGCCTTTGTGCTGGCGCGCACGCGACGCAGCGCCGTCGATGGCAGCCGACCGCTCTCCTTCGCTGCGATTCTTCGCACATGGGCATCGGGCATAACGGGCTTTTACTATGCCCTGCTCATTCTCGTGCTGGCCTGGGCCATTAAAGAAATGTGCCAAGCCGTACACACCTCTGACTACTTGGTCGGTGCCCTGGAAAACGTGCTCAATCCGCACTTCCTGCCGCTCATCGTCTTTTCTCTGGCGGCAGCCGTAGCCTTCTCTATTGGCACCTCTTGGACTACGATGGCCATTTTGCTGCCGACGATGATTCCAGTTGCCTATCAACTGGGCGACCTAGCCCTGACCGTGCTCGTCGCGGCAGCCGTGCTCGACGGAGCCATATTCGGCGACCACTGTTCGCCGCTGAGCGATACGACTGTTCTTTCGAGTATAGCTGCTTCCTGCGACCACATCGCCCATGTGCGCACGCAAGCGCCGTATGCCCTGACGACGATGGGCATCGCCGCTACCTTTGGCTATCTGGGCAGCACGCTGTTCTATTCGACTGTTGTGGGATTGCTACTGAGTATGGCGGCCGTCGTTATTGCACTGGTCGTTTTCGGCCGCAATCCGGACAGTGCGTAGTGCTGCCCATACGCACACACCACATTCGATGTATCTCATTTTTGCTCTTCGCATTACATTCGAGTGGTCTTAAAAGCACAATGAGGTATGGGTTTTTCATTGACCAAAGCACACGGAGTTTAAATTCTCCATTATGAATACTGACGCTATTGATTCAACGCGTATTGGGCGTATTAGAAGCTTAGTCCTCCGCGGACATACCCTCCTAGTTATGTCTACCTTGTTCCAGATCGTCTGGTTGCTGTTAATCTGGGCGACAAAGGCTACCAACCAGATCGATAAAATATATTTTTTACTGATGTACACTGCCATCACAGGCGCAGCACTCTATTTCTTCCCTCAAACAGGTGCCGACAAAAAACTAATACCAATCAATTGGAGTGATAGAAGAAAGCTGTTCTATCTGAGTATAGCGGTTGCTCTTATAGGCATTGGATATTCTAAATTTCAAATCTTTCAAGCACTCGCGACTGAGTCTGGTCCCTTTAGTGCATCTTTGGTCGTTGCACGACAAGGCCTATCGAGTTTTTTCGATCAGTATACCGATTTGGGGCGTTGGCTTAGCGCGGCACCACCACTAGTGCCCATTATGAATGGCTTGGTCATTCAATTTTTGGGCGAAAGCATATTTATATCTCGTCTTGTAAGTCTGGTTTTCGGAATTGGCACAATTTGGCTCGTGTACTATCTGGCAAGAGATCTCAGGAACTCGCAGACAGGCCTTCTTGCCGCTTTTGTATTTGCCTGTCAACCATATTTTTTACGCCTGTCAACAGCAATATCGAACGATATGCAAATCACTTTTTTTTCAACTCTAACTCTATTGGTAATCTTACGCCTTCGTCATGCGTCCTCCAATCGGCTTTCTATCTTCGGAGGAGTTGCCATGGCACTCGGCCTCCTAAGTAAATACAATATGCTATTGGTCTATCCCATTGCAGTGTTTATATACTGGCAAAACTACTCCTCTAAGCACTTTCGTCAGCAATTGCTCTTGCTACTTGCTATTGCAACTACTCTATTGAGCGGATGGATAGCATTCGCCTATAATTTGGGAATATTCGATTTGCAAAAGGAGACATTGGCAGGTTTTTCCAGCACGCAAGTACAAGAGGAGTGGGGAAAGTGGATGTTTTTGGAGTTCGTCTTCACACGCTTGCCATCGGCTCTTGGCGTGTACACAATTCCCACCGTTGTGATCGGTATTTTTTTAATGGGAATTAGCTGGCAAACATCTACGAGTCGCCTCTTATCTATTTGGATTTGCTCTTTTTTTGTACCATTCTCATTAACCCTGCCCGATGCACGCTATTGCCTTCCCGCTTTTCCCGTCATCGCTATTTTAGCTGCAGACGGTATGGAGCACATTACATCCAATCGCTGGAAAGTCATCGCATCTCTTGCAATTAATTGTGCAGGTTCACTCTATCTCTTTATAGACTGGCAGCGGACACACCACCTCTTTATTGAAGAGTATCTCCCATACATGCCCTAAGCTGGTAGTGGATACACTAAACAAGTTAAACCCGAATAGGCCCTTGCCAACGCAAATTCCCTAAAAGGGAAAAAATTTCCACCACTTACTTTAAAAAGTTATTCTCTTTTTGCTGGTTGGTTATTTGGGTACACTCAAGTCCAACAAAATAGCTGCGTACGACAAATAGAATCGTTGGTATAGCCTTTGCTGTTGTGTGAAAGGAATTTTTCCTCCAGACAGGAGAGGTTTGTTATGCCAGCACGCATGGATCACAGTGCCCATTTACCGGGCATGCATCAAAATTTTAACGTGTATTTCGATAGCACTGGTGGTCAGATGGAGCAAACTACCTTGAATACGACACACGAAAAAAAAATTATAGTTGTAATGCCAGCATATAATGCAGCACGCACATTAAAAAAAACGTTTGATGACTTACCTCATGAAATTATTGATACGGTCATTTTAGTTGATGATGCAAGCCAAGACAGGACTGTAGAAATAGCCCATCAGCTAAACCTCAACGTCTTGGTCCACGATAGCAACCGCGGCTACGGAGCAAATCAAAAGACGTGTTATAAGGCAGCGCTCCAAGAAGGCGCGACGATCATAGCAATGGTGCATCCAGACTACCAGTACGACCCCAAATTACTTCCTGAAATTGTTGAGCCCCTTATAAACGGGGAATCTGACGTAGTATTGGGCTCGCGAATGCTGAGCAGCAATGCTTATCACCAAGGAATGCCCTGGTGGAAATATGTGGGCAATAAACTGCTCACAGGCATAGAAAACCTAGTATTTGGGCTAAATTTATCCGAGTATCACACCGGCTACAGAGCGTATAGCAGCAACGTTCTTAACGCTATAGACTTTGATAAAAACTCTGACGGCTTCATATTTGACCAGGAAATCATCGCCCAAATAGTGCGGTGCAATTATCGAATTAGCGAGGTGCCTGTCCCCACCCGCTACTTCGCCGAGGCTTCTTCCATCAGCTTCTGGAACAGTGTGGTATATGGGCTAAAAATACTCTCTTTGCTGTGTCGGTATGTCATTATCAAGAAATAATGCCACGTATCAATTAACTATTTTGCTGCGCCCTAAATCGTGCTTTTATAATCACCTGGTAAGCAAACATCGAAGGCCACATACGAGCGAAGATTTGGTATACTGCAGTCAATTGGTTGACTACATTCATTCTCGTGCTACTTGGCATTGCAGAGAAAACCAGTTCAAATGGAATCGGTGTCGATAACCTATCGAAAACGCAAAAACCCGCTGTTGCAATTTCAGCGGCAAAGCTAGCTGGCGTAAATAAATGCACGTGGTCGCGATCGAGAATCCCTCTATCACGGTATTCAAAGCGCCCAATGAGTAGCAACATTCGATAGACAAAAAGAGTTATGTTGCCTGTAGATGCAATTAGTGTACCTCCGGGCTTGAGACAGTGAGCTATATCGTTTAACAGTCGCGCTCTACTTCTGATATGCTCTAAAACATCTGCTGCGATCACATAGTCAAATACATTTTCGCCAACTGGCGGCAACCCAGATTCCAAATCGTGTTGTATATACTTTTCCATATTCTGACTGAAAGAGCGATCGTCTTTTTCACCATCAACGCCAATAACTTTGCAACCCTTTTCTGCTAATCGGCTGCTCAATAATCCCCTACCACATCCTACGTCCAACACCGATGCCCCGGCATCTATCGCATCGATAATCTGATTGTGCGAACTAAATCGGTCGTGTTTAAAAGTGTAGGCTGACATACTCTTTAACCCTTACCAGCTGGATGTGCTTCGATCAATCAACTCCTCGACGACCATGTCGAGCGCCTTTTCGATCGCCGGATCGCGCCCTTCCGCATCGGACAGGGCCGCATCGTAGGTGCTCCACCCTTCCATCGGCGCAAATTCGACGAGCACCTCTTCGTCGAGCGTGCGCACCAGTTGTCCGCTTACGCGCAAGAGGAAACGATACTGTTCGGTTTGCTCGGCCGATGTGTAGGTAAACGGCTTGTCTTCCACGCGTAGAACGACCAATTGCAGCAGCGCATCCGCGCTCTCTTCATCGACGATGCGCAAGCGACCGTCGCGCGTATACGCGTTGACAGCGCGCTCGCTGAGCGCTTCGGCAATATCGAACTCAGCCGTCTGGCTCTCGGCAACGGGCACGCCAATGCTGCGAATTCCACCGGCCAAACCACCCGACGTCGAATAATGGGCGCAGCCCACCGAAAGCACTATGAGCGCCGCCCATAGCCTATGGCCCATCTGCACGGGCTTCCTCTTCTTCCTCATCGCCATCGACCAGCGAACGGGCGCAGTCGCCAAGAGCGATGGGCCGCGCCTGCGGGCTTCCCAAGCGCTCGGTCGAACGCACGTCGAAGCGCTGCCAACCGCTGGTCCGCCCCACCGACTGCTCGGCCATCAGCGTGCTAAGCGGACGCGTATCTCCTACGACTACCGCCGCTTCGGCCGGCGCCCGCACCGTGCACATAGTATCCTGCACGTGCGTGACGATAACGCGCGCTTTGACCACCTCCCAGCGTCCCAAGCTATCGCCGCTATCGGGATCGCGTATTTCAGCGTGTTCGGCAACGATCACAAAAGCCATTCCCTCGCGCACTCCACGCGTTAGCCCGGCGTTGAGCACCAGGGTCGTATCATCGATAATCGCCGCGACCTTCGCCTCTATTACAGCCTGCATATTCCACACTCCTCCAAAAAAAAACCGGCCCGCCCGCGGGCGAACCGGCTACGCAGTTGCGCGCCTGCTACTCTTCTTCCCATCCTGCTACCTGGGCAACTTTAGCGTCGGCATCGCGCTGCACGTGATCGAGCAGGAAATCCTTGGGATCGACATACCCTTTGACCCCACCGCGCTGGCGGTCGATGTAGCGCACGGAGTAGTGGAGGTGCGGTCCCGTAGAGCGCCCCGTGTTGCCCATCAGCCCAATTTGCTGGTTGCGCTGGACCCGCTCTCCGACTTTGACAAACCGCTTTTGCAAATGTCCGTATTCGGTGCGGAACTTTCCCTGGCGAATATAGGACTCGCCGCTTTCATTGACTTCTTGCACGCTGTGCTCAACCACCACGACATTGCCCAGGCGCCGATCCATGTAGGCGTGCGTTACAATGCCATCACCCGTTGCATAGATCGGCGTGCCCTCGCGACCGGCAAAATCGATGCCGAGGTGACGCGCTTTACGCCCCGTGAAGGGGTCGATGCGATCGCCAAACCCCGACGATATCCACGCGCGATTCTTGGCCACGGGCCAGATGGTCGGGAAGTGGCGCAGATCGCCTTCGCTCTCGAGAAATTTACTCTCGATTTGCGCAAAGCTCTCCTCCTGAAAACGCGCCATTTGCTTGAGGCGCATAATGCGGGCGGAAATCTCGCGCATGGCATTCTTCTTGTCTTCTGGCAGCGCCGCAATGTCTTCTTCCGGCAAGTCCTCGGAACCGCCGACGCCGCCGAGGCGTATATCCGCGGAGAGCGGTTCCATCATGTGGTAGTCGCGCAGGCGGTCGTCATCAGCCACTAGCTGCGACATGACGCCTTCGAGATCGTCCACTTCGCGCTGGGCAATATCGACGCGGCGCAGCAGGTCGCGGTTTTCCGCGCGCAGGGCGGCCAGCGCCTCCTCTTGATCGGTCTTTTGAAAGTAACCGGTGGAGAAGTAGGCAAATAGCGCGGCAAAGCAGAGCGCAAAACAGGAGGCGGCGTAGAGCCACTGTCGGGCAAAGCGAAATTCGCGCACCTGCCCATCGTTGCCGGGGATGTAAATAAACGTGAGACGCTTTTGCGGCATAATGCCCCTTTGCTCTGCGTTGGATCCAATGCAGAATGGCCGCGCGCGATGGCGCACAAACCGGCCCGATTTTTGTATATCTATCGACGTTGCATTAACTTAAGAGAAGGTCAATCTACGGCACCACCAGGCGAAAGTCAACCAACCTCGAGCGCGTGAAAACTATGTTCCTCGCCATAGATATCGGCAATACCAACGTCGACCTCGGCCTTTTTTCAGACGAGGTGTTGGTCGCTCACAGCAAAGTGCCAACCCATCTTTCGGCCAGCTCGAACGGTCACCCTGCGCAGCTGCAGCACTTTGTCGAAGAACACGCCTCGTTGGCCGCCGTCCAATGCGCTCTAGTCGCCTCTGTCGTCAGCGATCTCGGTCCTCTCTTTGTCGAGCACTGCCGGCAAAAGGGCCTAACAGCCCAGCAGATCGACAGTCGTTGGGACCTGGGTCTGCACATCGACTACGATCACCCCGAACGCGTTGGCATCGACCGCCTGCTGGCCGCAGCGGCGGCCTTTGCAGAGACTCCAGATCAAACGGCCGTCGTCGTGGCCGATGCGGGCACCGCCATTACCGTTGATGTCGTGTCCGCCGACGGCACCTTTCTCGGCGGCGCTATCGCCCCCGGATTGCGCATGATGCTCGGTGCCCTGCGCGCAGGGACCAGCCTGCTACCGCACATCGAACTTACTGAAAATGCCGTGCTGCCGGGGAAAAACACCCCGGACGGCATGCGCGCGGGGGTCCTCTATGGCGCAGCGGAAATAGTCGATGGCCTGTGCCAACGCCTGCGCGCGACGCAACCTTCTAACACCAGCAGCGTGCTGACGGGTGGCGATGCAAATCAGCTCTTTGCCCTCACTCGTCACATCGAGCGCTGCGAAAGCGACCTCGTGCTGCGCGGCCTGCATTTAGCCTTCGCGCGCAGCAAGTTGACGCTATGATATATATTCAGTATTATCAGCCGTTTAACGGAGAGTAGACCGACTCATCGGTGCAATGCAAAGGAGTCCCACATTGAGCGCCTTCACCCGCTTTTCCACGATGTTGTTCGCCTGCATGGCCATCGCCTATCCCGCCCAGGCTGCACCCTCTATTGACCAACAGTATAAAGACATCCTCTGGCCCATCGCCCAGCGCATCCACGAATACTACTTTGAAGAGATTTCCCCCGACACCTTAATGCAGGCAGCGGCGCGCGGCCTCTTTGCCGCCATGGACCCGGCTTCCGACTACGAAATCGATACGGACGCCATGGACGCATCGGCCCACCCACGCAAACTGTTGGCCAACCGTTTCACCACGCTAATGCAGGTGGCCAGAAGCCTCGACCAGCAGGCCTTCTACCAAACGCCGGCCGACACGCTGGTCCGCTTTGGCATCGCCGGCATGATGCAGATACTCGACCCGTACTCCGTCTTCCTCGAGAAGCGCAATCTCGACAATTTTAATATTCAGACGCAGGGAAAATACGGCGGTCTGGGCTTCCGCATTCAGGTCGTGCGTCCGGACAGCGCCATCGCCGTGTGGAGCCTGCTGCACGAAAATACGCCGGCCGCACGCGCCGGCATCAAGTCGGGCGATCTCATCTTGGCCATAGACGGCGAGAGCACCAAAGAGATGTCGGCCGGCGACGCAGCCGATAAAATGCGCGGCGAGCCCAACACACCCGTCACCCTGACGCTGCGACGAGCCGGCGTAGAAGAGCCCTTTGACCTAGCGGTCGTGCGCGAAGAAGTCACAATGGGCAGCATCGCCGTCGATGCACTCTTTGCCGACTCGACGGGCTATGTAAAGCTCGATCGATTCCAGCGCAACTGCAGCGTCGAACTGCGCGACGCACTGCTGTCGCTGCGCGAACGCGGCATGAAACGGATTATTTTTGACCTGCGCGGCAACGGCGGAGGCTATCTCGACGAAGCCGTCGAGATCGTCGATCTCTTTCTTCCAGAGGAACGTCTCATCGTCTTTACCGCTGGTCGCGCCTTCCAGGACACGACGAAGTACCTCACCTCGCAGCCTGCGCTCTTTGCCGACGAACCGCTCATCGTACTGGTCAATGGCCAATCGGCCTCGGCCTCCGAAATCGTCGCTGGCGCCATTCAGGATTGGGACCGTGGACTGGTGCTCGGTTCGACGACCGTCGGCAAGGGCTCGGTCCAGCAGGTCGTGCAAATCGACGATCACTCCGAGCTTAAACTGACGATGGCCGCTTGGCACACGCCTTCGGGCCGCTCCATCGACAAGCGCATGCGCAAAGATTCGACGCTGGTCAACGATCCGGCCACGCCCTTTCACACCAAAATACTGGAGCGCGTTGTGCGCGGTGGCGGCGCCATCACTCCAGACGTGAGCGGAACCACGCGCAAGGGCAGCCGTCTCTGGTGGCAGCTCAACGGCTTTTCGAGCCTCAACAACCAGTTTTTTTACTATGCGCGCCAATACCAGGTTACCCATCCTGAACTCACCCCCGAGTTTCGCGCCGACGACGAGACCTTTGCCGAGTTTCGCGCGTTTGCAGAGCAACGCGACTTCGAGTACGTCAGCGAAGCGGAGGCCCACGTCAACGAGTTGGAGGAAATGGCCCAGGGCGACGACTTCGAAGAGTTGGAGACGCCCATCGCCAAACTGATCGAAAAAATCGACCGCGTCGAGGAAAAACACTGGGAGGAAAACAGGGAGCTCATTCTCTGGCGGCTGACCTATGCCATCCTAGAAAAGGCCTACGGCGTGCGCCAAGCCGAGGACTACAACGCCACCGTAGATCCGCAGGTACTCGAAGCGCAACAGATTATAGCAACGCCCGTAGACTACGAGCATTGGTTCCAAGTAGAAGAGATCGGCATCGGCAACGACGAACCCGTCGCTCAGGACGCCGAAGCACAGGACGTGCAATAGAACGCCGTGTCGCTCTTCCAGCGGCCCGCGCTGTGGCTGGGTATTGGCCTGGCACTACACCTCGTTTTCCTCGCCGCGCTCTTTGGCGACTGGCTGCGCCCGCTCTTTAACGACGCCTCGCATACGCGCCGCGGCTTTGACTTCGGCGTGTTTTACCTTGCCGGTCAGGCCCTTGTTCAACACCGCGACATCTACGCCGTAGAAGGCGGCTTTGGCTATCGCTACCTGCCAGTCTTTGCGCAGACCTTCGGCCGCCTCTACGCGCTCTTGGCCCCCCTGCCAGCTTACGTGCTGCACCTATGCATAGGCGAAGTGCTGCTAGCGGCCAATCTCTGGCTGACCTGGCGCCAGTGCAGCCAACCGCTGCTGCGCGCCCGCGCCGTCTGCATGTGGCTGGCCTTCTCTCCCTATTTTCTCGAAATGTATATTGGCCAGGTTAGCTTCTGGGCCGCCTCTGCTCTGCACTGGCTGCTAGCGGCTCTGCGCGACAACAAACCCTATCGACAGGCCGCCATTTGGGCCACATCCATATTGATCAAGCCCAATATGCTCATTCTGCTGCCCGCCCTGCTGCGGCTGCGCTGCCTGCAGGCTGCCGGCCTCGCCCTCGCCGCCGCCGGCCTGGCCTCTCTACCCTATTTTCTTAGCCATCCCAATGCCTTGACCAGCTTTGTGCAGACCAATTTGCAGGCCGGGCACTTTAAAGGCGCCCTGACGCACGCCGGCAACATCGGCCTATGGGGCAGTTTGGTGCGCATGGGGGCCCATTTCAGCAGCGCACCGCTAGGCGAATTGACCACGCTCGCCGATCTACCCCTGTGGGCAGCGCTGCCCGCCTATGCAGCGCCCGCGCTGGGCTCGCTGGCCGCGCTCTATGTATCGTGGCGCAGCCGATCGGAAGATCCGGTATTGCATTTGAGCCTCTGGATGATTACTTACTTTCTGGTATACAAGGACGTGTGGGAACACCACTATGTGTTCGTTCTCCCCATCATAATAGCGCTCTATACGCGCAGAGCAGACGCGCGCCTCATGTGCCTATACGCCGCACTTGCCCTGCCGACTCCCTTTGTTTTCTTCGACGTCCAGCCGGGTGTTTACGGGCCCATCGATCCAGAGCGCTCGTGGGATATGGCGACTTCGCTCATCTACCGCAGCGCCAAACTCGTCCCTACACTCCTGCTGTGGGGCTACGTCGCCCAACGCCTGCACAGCACTGAGTCAGAATGTAATTAAACATTTGTTTTTAATTGTTTTAAATAAAGGTGAAAGCCGCGCCGATAGAAGACAAAATACAGGCACACACCTTGATATTACTGCCTATCTCGTTTATTATACTCTTCTTATACTCTCTTCCATTGCTGCGGGAACGCATTGAATACCGTCGCACGATAAGACTACATGGCAAATGCACTCCAGGGCCGTCGTCGCCTGCCCTCCTGGCTGAAGGCCAAGGCACCGGGGACACCCAACTACATCGACATCAAGAAGCTGGTAGCTGAAAAGCGCCTGCACACCGTTTGCGAGAGTGCCCACTGCCCCAATATCGGCGAGTGCTGGGGCCAGCGCACGGCCACGTTTATGATCCTCGGTGATATTTGCACGCGCAGCTGCGGTTTTTGCGCCATCAAAACCGGCAGACCGCAGTGGCTGGACGAGGGCGAACCCGAACGCGTCGCCGAGGCCGTGGCCTACCTCGATCTACGCCACGCCGTCATTACCTCCGTCAATCGCGACGAATTGCCCGACGGCGGGGCGAGCGTTTTTGCTCGCACGCTCGAAGCACTGCATCGCCTCTGCCCGCAGACGACGGTCGAAGTGCTGATCCCCGACTTTCAGGGCAACTGGGACGCGTTGGAGACCGTTCTGCAGGCCGGTCCGGATATCCTCAACCACAATATCGAAACGGTGCCCCGGCTCTATTTTAAGATGCGGCCACAAGCCAAGTATGCACGCTCGCTAGAACTGCTCAATCGCGCGCGCACGGTCGGACCGGCCCCGACCAAATCGGGGATGATGCTGGGAGCCGGCGAGCGCGATGACGAGATCGCCCAAACCATTGACGATCTGGCCTCCGTCGGCTGCGCCATTTTGACCTTGGGCCAGTATCTGAGTCCCTCCGCTCAGCACGTACCTGTCGAGCGCTACGTCGAGCCCGACGAGTTCGACCGCTGGTACCACTACGCCATGCAGCGCGGATTCCGCCACGTAGAATCCGGACCGCTCGTGCGTTCGTCCTATCACGCCGAAGCACAGGTCGATGAAGCGACGCGGCGCGCCGATGCACACGACCTACTGTCCGTAGCCCCCTTACCCATTGAGAAAGAGTAAAGGCGCGAATGAATCTGGAAAAAAAATCTCTATCCGGTTACCTGCAACGCAAAAAGCTCATCACGCGCGGCACGCCCATCCGCGTGCAGACTCTGGGCGACGGCATGAAGAATCGCGTCTACTACGTTGCTGCTCCCAAGGAGGCATGGATCGTCAAGCAGGCCCACTCGCGCGTGCAGATCAAAGAGCGCTGGTGGGTCGATCGCAGGCGCATTTTCGCCGAAGACACCTGCATTGACATTCTGCGCCAATTTTTGCCGCCGGAAATTATTCCGCAGACCGTCTTAGTCGATCGCACGGACTTCGTATTGATAACTACACCACCGCCCGATAACGCCGTGCTGTGGGAGGACGATCTGGCCAGGGGGCGCATCGATCTGCAGATTGCTGTGCAGTGCGGCGAATTGCTGGCGACGGTGCACAACGAAACGGCCGAGCACCCCGAACTCAAGACGATGTTCAAAGACACCAAGGCCTTTGAGCAATTGCGCATCGAGCCGCATTACGAATACGTTACCAACGCCTTTCCCGACCTCAAGAAAGTCATCGACGCGCAGACCAAACGCCTCAAGAAAGAGACCCACTGCCTCGTATTGGGCGACCTGCGGCCGCGCAATGTATGGGTCAACTCCGGTCAGCTTTACCTAGTCGACTTCGCCACCGCGCACTTTGGTCACCCGGGCTTCGACCTGGCGTTTTACGCGGCCGATATGTGCGTTAAGGCCATGCAAAATAGCCTGCAAAAAGCGGCCTACTTAGAGGCGATTAACGTATTTTGGAACGGCTATTTCAAGCTGGCTTCATACAAGGGGGTGAAAGAGATCGAAAAGCCCGCGGTGCGCGATTTGGGCTGCATGCTGCTGGCTGCCACCGACGGTCGACAGGCGATCGAATTCGAAGACCCTCACGTCACCGGCCTCGCGCGCCGCATCGCCATGAGCCTGCTATTTACCGAGTTGGCGACGATCGAGGACATTACTGAGTTCATCAACCGAACGCTGATCGACGGGTAGTTCGAGCAAAGCGTTCATCGTTAAAAGGGGAGCACCGATCCGCTGGTGATGCGGTCGGTGCTCCCCTTTTAACGACACCCCGCCAAAGCCATTACAAGCACGGGCATATATTCCGCGCTAACCGCTGGCGGCCGCAAACTGCGCGCGCAGGTCTTCGCTGCTGGACAGCACGTGCTCTACCATTGCCGTGCGCGCCGCTTGCGCATCGCCGGCGCGCAGCGCGTTGGCAATGCACTCGTGCTGCTGCAGCGACAGCCGCGCGCGATCGGGCGCACGGCCCTCCTCGGCCAGCGAGCGTTCGATCCACTCCTGCAAATAGCCGCGCGTGGCTTCGAGCAATCCGGCCAATAGGGCGTTTTGCGTCGCGCCGGCTACCGCCAAATGAAAGCGCATATCCGCCGCCAAAAACTGCGCGCTGTCTTCTAGGGCTGAGGCCATGTCTGCCAGAGCGCCCTCAATGCGGCCCATATCCTCTTCTCCCGCTCGCTGTGCAGCCCAAAAGGCCGTCTCCGACTCCAACATAAGGCGCGTTTCGATCAGGTCGCCGACCATCTTGCGGTTGAGCAACATTCCCCACTGCAGCGCTTTTTGTATAAACTGCTGGTTATCGCTGACAAAAGTCCCCTCGCCCACGCGGCCATCGATCACCCCCATCGCGCCCAGCGAGCGCAGCGCCTCGCGCAGCGACGAGCGCCCCACGCCAAAGCGCTTGCACAATTCGCGTTCGGGCGGCAGGCGATCGCCCGGGCGCAGCACGTCGCGCTTGATCAGACCGATGATCTGCGCAATGATCTCATCGCTCAGCGAAGTGCGGGCAATCGGGCGAACGCTATCGGCCACCGCGTCGGACGAATCGGCGCTATTCGCATTCATAAAAATCAAATAAACTATTGTTTATGTTATTTTTATATAAAATATTTTTCACTTGCCTTAGCATTCTATTTGCAATTGGTCTGACCATCAGCTATCTTGTGAAAGTATAGCGCAATTCGTCCTCTGTCGTCAAGGGAAATGCCATGGCTCTAACCCGCGATATCGGCACTCGCATCGAGCTGGTGCCCATGGATTTGCACTGCAGCAATATAACGGTCGCCCTCTACCGCCAAGACGGCTTCGAGGCGCCGGCCTACCTCATCCACACGTATAGCCAGCATCCCGATGCCCGCCAGCGCATCGAAGCGCTGCGCCAAGCGATGCTGGCCTTAGGCCATATGGAAATGGTTGGCGATGAGCAGCTGCGCTTCCCCTGTGGACATGCCCACCAATTTGCCGTGCGCCGGCTCTTTTTGGATGCCTGCAAGCGCGATCCATCGCTCGACCTGCAGACGCAGCCCCTGCGCATATTTGACAAGAAGAGCGAGGGACACATCGCCGTAGATAGCCTTGGCCACGGTCAATACTGCGTGCGCGCCGAAGAGGACAGCGCCGGCGTCGAGCGCCGCACGGCGACCATTGCGCGCGGCTTGATTCGCCTCGGCGAAATGGAAGAGACCGCCGACGATGCCAACCGCCTGTACTTTGCCTGTGGCCATTCGCACGACGCACTCATTGCCCAACTGCTGGTGCGCGCGCCGAACGTGCGCGCGGCGATGCGCGAAGTCGAGGAGATGGCCCTGCGCGGTCAGCTCGTGGCCCCCAGCGCCCAGACCAACTAGGAGATAGCATGGCACACGTTCCCTCTATGAACAGCAGAGAGCGCGTTCTGGCCGCTCTCAACCGCCAGCCCGTAGACCGCACGCCGCTGTGCAATCCAACCTCGGTGGCCACCGTCGAACTGATGGACTTAGTCGACGCCCCTTTCCCCGAAGCCAACCGCCAACCCGAGCTCATGGCGCGCCTGGCCGCCACCGGCTATACCGAACTAGGCTTCGATACCATTATGCCGGTGTTCTCCATCATTCAGGAATCTTCGGCGCTGGGCTGTAAGATTCAGTGGGAGCAAAAGGACAACTGGCCTACGGTGCGGATGAATGAGCCGATCTGGCAAACGCCCGACGACATCAAGGTGCCGACCGACCTGTGCACTCACCCCGACACCCAATGCGTCACCGACGCGATTGGCATTCTGCGCAAAGAGTACGGCGACGAGGTTGCCGTCATCGGCAAGACCATGGGGCCATGGTCACTGGGCTACCACTGCTTTGGCGTCGAACCCTTTTTGCTGATGTCACTCGACGATCCAGGCAAGACCAAGCTGTGCTTGGACCGCATGAAGGAAATCACCGTCGAATACGGCCTAGCGCAGATCGAGGCCGGCGCCGATGCCCTGACGCTGCCCGACCACGCCACCGGCGACCTGGTCAGCGGCGAATACTACGAGCGCTATTTGCGCGACCTCCACATCGAGATGGCCGAGCGGTTGCCAGTGCCCATCATTCTGCACATCTGCGGTCGCACCGTCGACCGCATGGAGTACATCGCCCAAACTGGCATGGCCGCCTTCCACTTCGATTCGAAGAATACGCCAATGGAATCGATGGATATCGTCCGAGAGCGCATCGCCCTGGTCGGCAATATCAACAACCCCGAAACGCTCTTTTCCAAAGGGCCCGACGTCGTGCGCGAAGAAGTCTACCGCAATTTGGAAGCGGGGGTGCAGCTCGTCGGACCGGAGTGCGCCATACCGCTACAGACTTCGATTGAGAACCTGAAAGAAATTTCCCGCGCCGTGCGCGATTGGCACGCCGGCCTCGACCGCTAGGAGAGATAGAATGGCTGAAATCGGCGATATTGCCAACGAATTTATCCGCGACGAAATTGACGAGTTCCTCGAGCGCGACGACGAGCGGAAACGCAATATAGAGCACTTCGCGCGCACTAGGCTGCTCATGCAGGATATTGCCGCCGCCCTCATCGACGGAGCACATGAAACGGTAGACGAACTGACGCAGCAGGCGCTAGGCGAAGGTATTGAAGCACTAGAAATTATGGACGATGGCCTCATTGCCGGCATGGGCATCGTCGGCATCAAGTTCCGCGAGAACTTTATCTTTGTTCCCGAAGTGCTGGCCTGCGCGCGCGCCATGAAGGCCGGCATGGCGCACATCGAACCCATTCTCTCCGACTCGGGCATCGAACCCATCGGCACCGTCGTCATGGGCACGGTCAAAGGCGACCTGCACGATATCGGTAAAAACCTGTGCATCATGATGCTGCGCGGCGCGGGTTTCGTCGTGCACGACCTCGGCGTCGACACCTCGGAAGACGAATTTATCGCCGCCATTGAAGAGCACGGCGCTAAACTGCTGGGCATGTCTGCCCTGCTGACGACGACGATGCCCAATATGGGCAAGACGATCGAGGCCTTTATCGACGAGGACCTGCGCGACGACATCAAAATCATGGTCGGCGGCGCCCCCGTCACGCCGGAGTTCGCTGAAGATATGGGCGCCGACGGCTACGGCAAAGACGCCCTGGCCTGCGTCGAGTTGGCCAAGCATCTGCTGAGCGAATAGCTCACAGCAGTCGACTCATGGCATCAATCGATCCCAACGACTATCAAAAACGTCTCGACAAACTGTCTTCTCTGCTGGGCGATATGGTCCGCCACGCCGACGAGCAGGCACAGAGTCGCTGTCCCTACAAGAATCGCCACGGCGAGTGCACCGCTCAGTTTGGCTGCCGCAACCAGCGCAAAAACACCCAGGCCGGCGGGCTGCTGCTGTGCGCAGGCGATGATCAGTTAGACTACCGCAGCGCGTGGGAGGGAATCGAACGTCCGGCTCAGCGCCCAGGCCAAGACGGCAGGGGGCGCATTCTAAGCGGCGCGCGCTCCTGCGTCGCACAGAGTCGCCGCACGCTTTTTGACGCCGCCGACGTGCTGGACGTAGCCGTGCCGACGTCGTGCTATCGCACGGGCAGCTGCCACGAGTGCATCATCGAGGTCAAACGCGGCATGGAGGCCCTCAACGAGCGCACGGGCGAAGAGCGCTTTCTGCGCGACGACTATCGCCTGGCCTGTCAGGCCGAAGTCATCGATGCCGACATCGACATTGAGTTCATACCTCTCAATCGAACCCCCCGCATACTGACCCTCTCTACGGGCCAGCCCGATGAAGTCGCGCCGCTAGTAGAGCGTCGCCATGACAAAGTCTACTTTGAAGAAGACTACATAGACGATTATCGCGGCCGCATGTTGGGTATCGCCGTTGATTTGGGCACGACCACTGTAGCTATGGAGTTGCTCGACCTGGAAACGGGCCAGAGCGTGCAGGTCGCCTCGTTTGAAAATCCACAGCGCTTTGGCGGTAGCGACGTCATGAACCGCATATCCTACGACGCGCAGCACCCGCGCGAGCTGCGCCAGGCCATCGTCAAGGCACTCAACCGCCAGATTGCCCGCTGGTGCGAACTGTACTCCATTCACCGACACTGCATTTACGAAATTGTCATCGCCGGCAATTCGACCATGCGCGATATCCTCTTTCGCTTCGACGTGCAGGGCATTGGTCAGAGGCCCTACAAATCGCAGGTCGAGTTGGAATACCTCGACGGTCGGCGCACGCACACCGCCCTGAGCGAAAAGACGCGCCGCCTCGGCCTGCGCGCCCATCCCAAAGCGCGCGTCTACGGCCTGCCGCTCATCGCCAGCCATGTCGGGGCCGATGCGGCCGCCGATTTATGTGCGACCCGGCTCGACGCCTCGTCGGACGCCGCCCTGCTAATCGACGTGGGCACCAATACCGAAGTCGTAGCCATACACAACGGGCGCATGGTTGCCGCCTCTTCTCCGGCCGGACCGGCCTTTGAAGGCGGCACCGTAACCTACGGCATGCCCGGATACGAAGGCGCCATTGAACGCCTGCGCTGGAACGGCGCGGCGTGGGAGTACAAGACCATCGGTGACCTCGCACCGCAGGGCATCTGTGGCTCGGGCCTGGTCGACCTACTCGCCGAACTCCGACGCCACGACCTCATGTCGCCCAAGGGAGCTTTTGCCCATCGCCAAAAAGAAATCGCCGTGGTGCCGGATAGAGGAATTACTTTTTCGCGCCTCGACGCCTCGAACTTGGCCCAGGCCAAAGCGGCCAACTACTGCGGCCAATACATCGTGCTGCGCGCGCTTGGCCTGGCTCCTGCCCAGGTAAAAAAGCTCTATTTGGCCGGCGGCTTTGCCCACTACGTCGATGCCCAAGCGGCCATCGATATCGGCTTTTTGGCTCCGGTGCCCATAGAGCACATAGAGAAAATTGGCAACGCCTCGCTGCAGGGCGCACGCGATGTGCTGCTATCAAAAAACAAGCGGCGCCAATTGGAAAAATTGGTCGGCCATATCGAGCACGTCGAGTTGGAAACAACGCCCGACTTCTTCGAGCTCTTCGTCGATGGTTGCCAGTTCAAGCCCATGCCATCCGTCCTGAGCTGAGGCGCGCCGTGAGTAAGTCACACCCGCCCCGACGCTACTCGGGCGCCTGGCAGAAAGAGAGCCTGCGCGACCTGCTGACAGGTGACGCAGCGTTCGTCCATATCGTCGAGTTGGTCACTTCGCGCGGCGTCATGGCAGAGAAAGACGGACGGCGCGTCCTATCGCTGGCCCGCCGCCTGTGCGAGCACCCGGAAGTGCATGCCCTAAGCATCACCGACAACCCCGGGGGCAATGCCATGATCAGCGCCGATACCCTCGGCACCGACCTACTCTCGCGCGGCCAGGAAGTCATCATCCATATCTCCTGCAAAGATTGGAATCGCAACGCCCTGCAGGGCCGGGCATGGCAACTGGCTAGCGAGGGTTTTGACAACGTCTTATGTCTGTCCGGCGACTACCCGACCAGCGGCTATCAGGGGTTGGCCAGCGGGGTATTCGATATTGACTCCATCGGCCTACTGCAAATGTTTAGCGCGCTCAATGCCGGCCTGTCCGTTGCCGGCCGCAGCAAGGCGCGACGCTTGCAAAAAACCCATTTTCTGCTGGGTGCGGCAACCAATAACCACAAGCGCTACGAACGCGAGGTCATGCCGCAGTACTTCAAATTGGCCCAGAAGGTGAGCAACGGCGCCGACTTTATCATCAGTCAGATCGGCTACGACGCGCGCAAGCAGGACGAACTGCTCCGCTATATGCGCCTATACCGCATCGACGTGCCGGTCATAGCCAATGTCTTTGTGCTCAGCGCCGGAGTAGCGCGCTATTTTCACGGCGGCCACATTCCCGGCGTAGAGGTTACCGATCGCCTGCTAGCCCTCTGCGAGCAACAGGCCCAATCGCCGGACAAGGGCAAAGCCTTTTTCCTCGAGTTGGCTGCTCAACAGTGCGCCATCGCGCGCGGTCTGGGCTATCGAGGCGCTTACCTGGGCGGCCATCTGCAGTACGGCGACTACGAAAAAATTATCGCCATAGCGCAGAGCTATGCCCCCGACGACTGGCGCGATTTTGCGCGCCAGATCGACTTTTCCCATCCCGACGAGTTCTATTTTTTTGAGCGCGACCCATCGAGTGGCCTGAGCAGCGATGCGATTAACTCCACCTACCTAGCGTCCAAGGACAGCAAGGCGCGCAAGGGGTTGCAGCGCGAAGTCTCCAGCACCTATAAGCTCAGCCGCATCGCCCACGAATACCTGTTTGCACCGAATAGTCGCGGCTATAAGACTGGACAAAAGCTGGCTGCGGCCCTGGAGAACAGCCCCAACGCCCAGCGATTTCTGCACGCCGTAGAGCAGGCCACCAAAGTGCCCCTTTTCGACTGCCGCGACTGCGGCGACTGTTCACTACCCGACATCGCCTATTTATGCCCCGAATCGCAGTGCGTTAAAAACCAGCGCAACGGACCGTGCGGCGGAACGCGCCAGGGACTGTGTGAAGTGGGCGATAAGGAGTGCATATGGTCGCGCGCCTATGAGCGGTTGAAGGCATACGGGCAAGAGGAGTACATGCTCGAACGCCCTGCCGTCATTAAAGACAGCGCGCTGCGCGGAACCAGCGCTTGGCTCAATACCTATGCCGGTCGCGATCACCGCGGGCGCAACGGGGAGGATACGCCGTGAATATACCCGCTATCGGCAAGCCCTTTATCGTCATTGGAGAAAACGTCCACACCACCCGCGTGCTTTCGCGCAAGGGCAAGCTGATTGCCTCTGACGCTGAGGGTCGAGAGGGCATCCGCTTTCGCGACATCCATAATAACCGGCGCTTTTTGCCCATCCCCGAAGATGTAAAAAGGACGCGGGACTACGAAGAGGGCCGCATTAAACACCTCAAAATCGCCGTGCGCGAAGCGATGTCGGGCAGCGCAGATGCGCTTGACTACATCGCCCGACAGGTGCAGCGCCAAGAACGGGCCGGTGCCGACTTTCTCGATCTCAACGTCGACGAGATATCTATCCGCGTCGAGGAACAGCAGGAAGCCATGCGCTGGCTAGTTGGTGCCGTGCACTCCATGAGTGCGCTTCCTCTCTCTATCGACTCGTCCAATAGCGATATTCTGCGCGCCGGCCTAGAGTCCTGTGCCGATCACGCGCGGCGGCCGCTGCTCAACTCGGCCTCGCTCGAGCGCCTCGACGGCCTCGACGTGGCGCGCGCGTTCCATGCGAAGGTCGTCATCACGGCAGCGGGCAAATCCGGTATGCCCAACGATGTCGAAGAGCGCATAACGTATGCCATGCGCATGGTCGAAGAGGCGAACGGACGCGGCATAGCGCTGTCCGACCTATTTATCGACCCGCTGATCTTTCCCATTTCCGTCGATGGCCGCTACGGTCAGCACGCCTTTGGCGCCATTGCCCAACTGCGCACGCAGCTAGGCGACGACGTGCATATAACCGGCGGCTTTTCCAACGTATCTTTTGGCCTGCCGTGTCGACAGCTCATCAACGATGTCTTCCTGATGCTCGCCGTTGAAGCCGGTGCCGATAGCGCTATCCTCGACCCAACGAGCAGCCCATTAACCGATATCTTTTCCATCGACCGCGATGCACCAGCTTACCGGCTGGCTGAAGACGTGCTGCTGGGCAAAGACGAATACTGCACCCGCTTTATCCGCGCCTATCGCAAGGGCGAATTGACGGCCTAAACACGCCGCGCTAAACGGCCTGTTCGCCGCTGCTACGCTGGCTTTTTCCAACCCTTTACATAGATTATTTACCTATGAAACCATTTATCGAACGCATAGCCGAAGAACGTCCTCTGCTCTATGACGGCGGTTTTGGCTCGCAGCTTTTTGTCCGCGGCATCGAGCTGACCAACAGCACGTTGGCCAACGAATTGCATCCCGATACGGTCGTCGAGATCCATCGCACTTATATCGAGGCGGGGGCCGACGCCATTGGCACCAATACGTTTGTCGCTTCGGAGCTGCACTTGGAAATGGCCGGCAAAGACCCGTCGGCCGCAGGCCAACTGGCTACCCATGCAGCTCAACTGGCTCGGCGCGCCGTCGAGGAAAGCGGACGCGACACCTATGTAGGCGGCTCCATCGGCCCTTCTCCCGGCGCCATTGAATCGGACGCCGGCGACACCACCTTTGGCATTGCCGATGCCAAGGTGCGCGACGCTCATGCGCGCATTATCGACGCGCTGGTCGAAGGCGGCGTTGACTTCTTTGCCATTGAGACCCAGTTCTCTGCCAAAGAGGCTGCCTTAGCCTGCAATATTGCCCGCCAGGCGGGCCTGCCGATCGCCATTAACCTGACGCTCAAATACACTAAAGATCGCAAAACGGGGGTCGTCACCTACAAGACCGACTGGGGCCATTCGCCAACCGATCTAATCGACCTGCTCGCTTCTGGAGAGTTTTCCAACGGAGACAACCTACTCGACCACGTGCACCTGCTCGGTCTTAACTGCGGAGCGGAAACCCGCCGCAGCGAGCACACCGGCATGGCCTATGCCATCTGCGGCAGCGATCAAATAGGGCAGGCCCTGCAGGAGCGCGGTCTGTCCAAGCGCATTATGACCTATCCCAATGCCGGCATGCCGCAGCTCGACAGCGAACTCCGGACATCCTATTCGCAGACGCCGGAAGACATGGCGGCACATATCCCCAACCTGCTCGACAGCGGTGCCTATATCATCGGCGGTTGCTGCGGCACTACCCCCGACCACATCCGCGCCTTCCGCCAGGCCATCGACGAGCACGCGGCAGCGTAGGCCATGATCCACTATCAGGTGCTTTACTGGCGCGATATACCGGCTCAAATAAAAGTCTACGCCGGGCGCCGTCCCACTTCACACGCTCTAGCACAGCGCTTTCAGGCGGCCATTGATCGCATCGCCATGCGCGAAGGCCTGACCGGCACCGAGGCCTATCTCGACCAGTGGCAGTGGTCGGAGAAACGCCCTTACGAAGGCGATGCAGAAGAAGCGGCTGCTCTCCTTGTGGATCAGCTGGAACGCGAGGGCGATGCACAGCTAGCCGCACGCAGGGAAGCTCCATGAGCACCTTTGAGAAACGCTACGACGTACTCGTGGTGGGCGGCGGTCACGCCGGCACTGAGGCCGCCTTGGCCGCGGCGCGCATGGGAGCAGAAACCCTGCTGCTGACGATGAATCTCGATACCATTGGCCAGATGTCGTGCAACCCGGCCATCGGCGGTATCGGCAAGGGCCATATGGTCAAGGAAATCGACGCGCTCGGCGGACAAATGGCCGTCAATATCGACCGCACGGGCATTCAGTTTCGCCGCTTAAATACCAGCCGCGGGCCGGCCGTGCGCGCCTCGCGCGCCCAGGCCGATAAAAAAGACTACCAGTTTGAGCTGAAGTTTGCCTGCGAAATGCAGGCACACCTCGATCTGCGCCAGGGGCTGATGGAGTCACTGCATATCGCCGACGGACGCGTGCAGGGCGTCGGCGTCAAAGGCGGCATAACCTACTTAGCGCACAGCGTCATTCTCACCACCGGCACCTTTCTGCGCGGCAAGATCCACGTAGGCGACTTTTCCTACAGCGCCGGACGCGCCGGCGAGACGTCGGCCGAGAAAGCATCGGCAGGTTTGGTCGCCCTAGGCTTTGAAATTGGCCGCCTTAAAACGGGCACACCGCCGCGCGTCAACGGACGCACGCTGGATTTCGATGGCATGGAAATCCAACCCGGCGACGATCCACCGCGACCGTTTTCCTATGCGGTCGAGCGCATTCAGCAAGAGCAACTGCCTTGTTGGGTAACGTATACGAATGCCGACACCCATCGACTCATCGAAGACAACTTGAGTCGCTCGGCCATGTACAGCGGCCGCATTGAGGGCATCGGACCGCGCTACTGTCCTTCCATTGAAGACAAGGTCGTGCGCTTTGCCGACAAAGAGCGCCACCAGATTTTTGTCGAACCCGAGGGTCGCCGCACCCTCGAATACTATATCAATGGCCTGTCGATGAGCCTGCCCGAAGAACTGCAGACGCGCATCGTGCGCTCGCTGCCCGGATTGGAACGGGCCGATATTATGCGCCCGGCCTACGCCGTTGAATACGACTATGCCCCTCCGACCCAACTCTACCCTCATCTCGAGACCAAGCGGGTAGAAAACCTATTTTTCGCCGGACAAATCAACGGCACGACCGGCTACGAGGAAGCCGGTGCACAGGGCTTAGTAGCCGGCATCAATGCCGTGCTCAAGGTGCGCGGCGAAGCGCCTTTCGTGCTCGGGCGCGCCGACGCCTACATCGGCGTGCTCATCGATGACCTAGTCACAAAGGGTACGCAAGAGCCCTATCGGATATTCACCTCGCGCGCCGAACACCGCCTGCTGCTGCGCGAGGATAATGCCGACTATCGCCTGATGGAATTGGGTCGCGCCTTTGGTCTGGTCGAAGATTCGATCTGGCAACGGTATCAAAACAAGCGCCGCGCCGTCGACGCCGAACTCGAGCGCCTGGTGGAGACGCGTCTGCGCCCTTCGGACAGCGTGAACGAAGTCTTTGCCGAAGCCGGCACCGCCCCGTTAAAAGAGGCCGCCTCGCTGATCGAAGTTCTGCGCCGGCCCGAGTTGAGCTATCGCCACATAGAACGCCTGTGTCCCCCCGATACCGCGCTTTCGGCCGATGCGGCCGAACACGTGGAAGCCGAGGTCAAGTACGACGGCTATATCAAGCGCCAGCACACCCAGGTCGACAAACTCAAGCGCCTCGAATCCATGCGCATTCCCGCCGATTTTGACTTTGCCGATCCCGCGCTCAATCTGTCTACCGAAGGCCGGCAAAAATTAGCTCATATTCGCCCACAAACCCTCGGACAAGCGTCGCGCGTATCGGGCGTTTCCCCAGCCGACGTCTCGTCGTTGATGGTGCTGCTGCACGCGCATACCGCGCGCACAGCGGCCCCCTAACGGCCGTTTACCCAAGCACGGCTTCTCCCGTTAAAAGTGCAGCGTTACGCTCGCACCTACCTGGCGTGGATCTCCATAGCTAATATAGAGTTTGTCTTCATAGGTCGGCGGCTCTAAACCAAAGTAAAAGCCGCGCACGCCATAGCGCTCGTCCAACAGGTTGCTTGCCCACATAGTCACGACCCAGTTCGCCTGCTCCCAGCCCATGCTCGCATTGACGAGTTGGCGGGCATCGGCGCGCTGGTCATGACTGTCAGAAAAATAGAATCCGTCGACAAATGACCACGCGGCACGCGCAAAGAATCCGCCACTGTGTGCGTATTCCCACCCGGCGCGCAGCCCCCACTCCGGCGCGTGTGCGGCGGCGCGTCCTCCTAATTGCTGGCGCTGACCACCTGCCACATCGAACCCATAGAGATCTACATACGTGTTCAAGTAGGCCAACGATGCAAATGCATTCAGGCTGGGTCGCAATCGATACTGACCCTCCACTTCGACTCCGCTGTTGCGCCCCGAAGCCGCATTGGCCGTAAAATAGAAGAAGCTGTTGGGGTCGCCGGGGGTTTGCTGGCTAGATAAGCTGACCTGCTGCCCATCGCGCAGGGCATGGAAGGCAATGAGTTCAACGCGGTAGCGCTCGTCCGAGAGGCGATAACCCGCCTCCAAGTTGAGCATGTATTCGGGATTGTAGGGCCGATTTTGCGCCGCCAGATAGGGGTGCTGGTTAATACCACCGGCGCGATAGCCGCGCGCCATGGCCACATAGGCCGTCGTACCCCGACGATCTTGCCAGTTGAGCGCCACTTTGCCGCCGGGCAGCCACTGCCCTACATCGTAGCGCACATCGTCTACTCCACCATTGGTCTGGCCGCTGTAGTCTATTGTGCTGTGCTCAAATCGCGCGTTGAGCATTAGCTGCCAAGCCGAACTCAGCGCCCGTTCCCACTGCCCATAGAAGGCGATATTGCCCATATCATAGCGCGCCTGTAAATCGCTGGCCGCGCCGCCGAATAAGTACCCCACGGCGTCGTCCTCTTCGCGCAGCGCGCGCGCATATAGGCCGAAGAGCGCACGGCCCCCTCTGAGCCGCACCTCCTGGCTTATACTCGTGCGCTGGCGCAGCGTGCGGTCGAAAAAGTCGTAGTGCCACCCCTCTACCTGCGGATCAAAGCCGTATGCCTCGCTCGCCCAAAAGGCATCGTTGCCCCAATCGCCATCGTAGCTGTAATCGAGATCGGTCTGTGCATAGGTGCTGATAGACAGTATATCTATACTCGCAGTGAGCGCCTTCTCTGCGCGCAGGGCCAGTGCCGTAGTCACCTGGCGATCGTCGCCGGGACGATCGGAATAGGTCGTCAACTGCCGGTTATTGTCCGGCGCCCACATATCGTAGCCGTTGGCCCCATCGGCGCGAAACAGCGTAGCCTTGAGCAACAATCCGTTTGACGCCGCATAGCGCGCCTTTACGCGCAGCAGCCCCTCGCGGCGCCGATTGCTATCATCGACGCCCAAGTAGGCGTTGTCGCGAAAGCCGTTGGATGCGGCCAGTTGATAACCGGCGCGCAGCGCAAAGCGATCGCCGACGGGCGCGTTTATTACGCCTTCGGCCCGCAGGAGCCCGTCGCCGCCGAAGGCCTGACCCACCGTACCACCCGCCTTCGAAGAAGGATCGGCCGATTCTACATTAATCAAGCCCGCTAGCGCGTTGGCGCCAAAGGCGCTCGACTGCGGCCCCTTGAAAACCTCTATCTGCTGCAGATCAAAGAGCGCTCCAGTGCCCAGTCCGCTCATGTCGACGCCGTCCACGACAAAGCCGACGGAAAAATTCGGGGCTCCCTCGCCCGCATATTGACTGCGCTCGCCAATGCCGCGCACCTGAAAATAACGCGGACGCGCCGTGCCGCCGGCCCAGTGTAGGTTTGGGACCGCCGGCACGATGTCCTGCACGTGCTGCGCGCCGCTCCTGTGCACTTGCTCCCCGCCCACCACGCTCACGCCAGCCGCAACCTCGGTGCGCGACTCGGCGCGCAGACCGCCAACGACCATAACCTCCCGGACTTGCAGCACATCGGCTACCAACGCAACGCGCACGAACTCGTCGTCTCCGCTCAGCACCCATAAAATTGGTTGGTAGCCAAAGCGCTCGAAGCGCAGCGTATCGCCGGCAGCGGACTGGGCGACAAAGCCGCCGTCAGCGCCACTTCTATACACCCACTCGCCCACCCCGACCTGCACCTCCTCTATCGGCATACCCGTCTCGGCATCAACCACTTGACCGCGCACCTCCGCCGCGTGGCATACGCCTACGGCAGCGACCCACAGCCCGACAAAAACACTGAGCAACACCATATACACTACTCCCAATCTGCACAAAAAAACCGCTTCCCAGCACTAAGTGGGAAACGGTGAGCGACATGCGACCAGCGCGCTCCGTTTCCCTACGCTGGCACGATCCAGTTCAGGTTCTAAGGGTTTTATCTCAGGCTCGCGCGAGCCACCCCCAACGGATACTACTATACAAAATATACGCACGCGCACGGCGCGCGACAATCTGCTATATTAAGTTCACGGCGGCGCACCAACCAACACATGCACTATCAGAGGAAAACCAACGTGCAGCAAAAGACCCTATCGCGGACAGCTCAGGCGCAGATCCTGCGCAAGAAATACCACTATCGCAGCCTCGTGCTAAGCGGTCGCGCACCGCTGCCACGCGAAGGGGCCGTTCGCCTCGTCGGCCCCGACTGCGCCTACCATCTCTACCGCACGCACTCGGGCCAGCACTAGATCAATCTTTCCAGGTTTTGCCATCGCTGCTAATGCCGTAGCGACTCATCTTGCCGTCCTTCTCCACGTCGACTATCTCTTCTAAGTGGGCCTCAAAAAAACGCTCGGTAGCGCTCATAACCGGGGGCCAGAGAAAGTGGTACAGCACTGGATTTTCCATGCCGAGTGAATCTACTTCGCTGGCGTAGTGACCGCGCTCGGCGCGAAAGCGCCGCTGTCTGTAGTAGATGCTGCGCAGCACGTCTAGCGCCTCTTCGCTGGCCGGTCGCACAAAGGGCTCCGACGCGGTTCCCACGGATTCGCCGGCAAAGAGCACGTAGCCCCATTTCTCGGGGAAGTGCATATTGACCAGTCCCTGTGGCGACCAGACCCAGTTGTCCTCGCTGCGGCCCTGCACTTTGGCGTACTGGCCGTCGATTACTTCGAGTTCCCACTGCACGCGCGAAAAGTTAACGCGCCAGACCTGCCCTTCTAACCCGCCGCGACGGCGACTATTTGCCTGCTGCAAAACGCGCCAGGGAAACGCCATTTCCACCGACCAACCCTGGTCCTCGTCGGTCGGATCGTTGATCGTACCCCAGACATGGACTGCCGTTTGCAACCCATCGATGTACCAGGCGTTAATATAGGGACCGCCATCGCGATAGGGCTTGGCCAACAGCAAATCCCACTCTGTGCCGTGTGCGTTGATCTCGAATTCGTAGTAGAGGTGCGTATCGGCGTCTGGATCGATAAATACTTCGAAGTCGTTGTCGCGGTAAATCACGGCATCGCGTTCGACCAGCGTTGCCCACACATGTGGCTCTTGCAAGTCGGCGGCAATATAGAAGTATTCGTCGTCCCACAGCATTTTCGCCCGCGTTGCGAGATGAGGCCGCTCTTTTCGCTCGCCTTCGATATCGACAAAGGCCGCCGTCCACGCTGCCCGCTGCCAGGACGGCTCGTCCATCTTGCCGTCGATAAGCAGCGGCCCGAGCGCGCGCTGGGCCACGTAGTGCAGCGGTCGAATTTTTTCGACGTATTCAATATCAAAGGCGGGCTGCGCACCGAGGGCCGCAGCCTGCAGAATGACTATACTGAGTAAAAAGATCATGGAAAACACCTCGTCTGAGTGAACGGAACGACGGCGCACCCCCCCCCGCTAATATAAGCAGGCCGTCTCCTCGCAACTATATTAACGGAGTAGCAGCAGCGAGCAGAAAAATGGGTTGACGCGGTGAACCGGCGCCTCTTCTTTTACCTATATATCAAGACCGGAAGGAATATACGGCATGGACGGCTCGAACGACGTAGAGAAGTTAGAACTGTACAAGAGCGGGATGATGAAGTTTGCCGAAGGCGATTTTGGCGGCGCCCTCAACGTATTTGCCCGCGCACTCCAACTCGACCCCTGCTATGCCGACGTCTACCAGTCCATGGCGCACTGCCACGAAAAACTGGGCGACCTAGACGCTGCCTTGCGCTGCGCACAGCAGGCCGTAGAATATAACCCCGACGATTTTCTCGCCCATACCAGCTTGTCCATATTCTTCCAGCGCAAGGGCATGATTCCCGAAGCGGAACGCGAAAAAGCTCTGGCCGCACAGCTGCAGAGCAAACAATAATCTACGCGCCCCGTGCACATCGGCCCGCACCCCTTAACGCCGCTGCGCGACGACCTGCCCATTATGACGCTCGCTCCCATGGCTGGCGTGGGCAACTGGGTCTATCGACTTATTTGCGCCCGTCTAGGCGCTCGCGTTGTCGGCGTTGAATTTATCAACTGCCGCACCATTGATATTGCTTCGCCGCAAAGCGACCTTCTGCTCGACTTTTCCGATGCCCGCGTCTACGAAGAAACGGGCATCTCCCTTTTAGCAGCGCAGATCTACGGCAACGACATTGATCTCATAGCCGCTGGCGCGCGCGAATTTCAGCGGCGCGGTGCGCAGATTGTCGATATCAACTTCGGCTGTTCCGTTCCGCAGATTGTCCGCCGCGGCAGCGGTGCAGCCTACCTGCGCGATCTAGATAAGCTTTACCGAGCGGTGCGCACAACCGTAGAAGCGGTCGATGTACCGGTAACGGTAAAAACGCGCATTGGATGGGACGAAGACGACATCAACATCCTCGAAGTCGTTCGGCGCTGTGAGGATGCCGGTGCACAGGCCGTGGCCATCCATGCACGCACCGTAGTACAGAAATACAAGGGCGATGCCAACTGGCAGTGGATTGCCCGCGCCAAGGATATGGCCAGCGTTCCCATCATCGGCAACGGCGACGTGTTCTCAGCAGCCGATGCACAGCGCATGCAGCGGGAAACGCAGTGCGACGCCGTGATGATCGGCCGCGCGGCCATGGCCAATCCGTGGATTTTCTCCGGGCGCGACGGCGCATCACTCGACGAACGCATTGACCTAGCTCGGCAACAGCTCGAATATATGGCCCAATACAAAGGCGAACGCGTCGGCGTAATGGAAACGCGCAAACACCTAGCGCTCTATTTCAAGCACTTGCCGCGCTCGAGCGCACTGCGCCAGCGCCTGCTCACCACGGAGTCTTTGGCAGAGTTAGTCGATCTGCTGGGCGAATGGAAAGAGGGCATGCCATCAGCGCATGACCCGGATAATCTCACACTCTCCCCACGCGAGGCGTCCGCTCTCGCATGGGGCGGCAACGGCTAAGGCACCAACTATGAAAATATTTGGGGGCATCTTTCTCTCGCTGCTGGCCCTTTGCGCGGCCTGCTCTGAGAAAACAGAAAAGGCATCTATTTCCATTCAGCTCTTCGAGGCGCAGCTAGCCGCCGACGCCAAAGGCGACTATTACGCGGGATGGGATACCGTCTCATTTGCGCTCTCCGGAGCACCCATCGTCTACGTCGTCGCCTCTGCACCCTTACTCACCGAGTGGAATATGGCCGCCGTTAAGACCAGCCAGCCCCAACAGGACGATACGCACCTAGTCACCGCGCGCCTCAACGCCTACGCGGAGCGCAAAATGCGCTCGTTCTGCGATGTAGAAACCAATTTGAAACGACCGCTGGGGCTCAAAGTCGGCGAGCGCTGGGTCTCTTTCTTGCCGCTGCTCAGCCCAGTGAGCGACCGCATAACGCTGCGCGGCTTTACCGGCGCAGAAGTCGACCTACTCCAGCGCTATATGGACGAGCGCTAGCGCTTCGTTCTCACGGGCCCTATAAGTCCATGGGCAAATCCAGCGGGCACTTCGTCAGCGCTTCGGGCCCGTCCGGCCCGACGTAGATCATATTCTCCACGCGCGCGCCGCCTAGCCCGGGCACGTAGACTCCGGGCTCGCAGGATAGGGCATCGCCGACCTGCAGCACATCGGCTATCTCGCGCCCAATGCGCGGCGCATCGCCGCCCAAACCGAGGCCGTGACTGAGATGGTGCACGTAGTACGTTTCCCACCCCTGCTCGGCGAAGCAGGCGACGACGCGCCGATAGATATCGGCGCCGTCGGCCCCCGGATACATCGCCTCGGCTCCCGTCCGATAGGCGCGCTGCACGGTTTCTAGCAGCGTGCGCTGCTCGGCCGTGCCCTCGCCGACGATGCCGGCGCGCGTCATATCGCCCAGATAGCCGCGCACGTGAATCGCCATATCGATAAAGATCATATCTCCTTGGCGAATGGTGCGGCGCGGATTTTCGGCGCTGTCTAGATAGAACGTGCCCTCGCCCACCGCCGGCGCCATATGGGCGTCCTCCGCGCCGGCTTTCAGCATGGCATATTCGCCCTCGGCAATTACGTCGAGACAGTTCAGGCCCGGCCGAATGGCGGCAAATGCAGCGGTCATCCCCAGATCCGCTATGCGTGCCGCCTCGCGCATACCCGCCAAATCGACCGCGTCTTTTGTTCGACGCAGCAGCGCGCCCACGTCTTCGACGAGGATTTCGGTTGCACCCAAGTGGCCCTGCAGCGAATCGGCGAGTCCCTGCTGGTCGACGACGATTCGTTTCCAACCCGCTCGTTGCAAATAGGACAGTAGCTGCGCCTCTGGCGGCGGATCGCCCAGCGCATTTTCCACCACCTCGCAGCTCGTTAGCAGATCTCGACAGGCATTGGATATCCACACACCGGGAAATACTACGGGGACTTCGCAGCCAAAAACAATGGCGCGACAGTTGGCACGCGAGATCACCGAACTCGGCTCTGGATGGTTGAGAAAGTAGAGCTGATTGGGTCTGCTGCTCGTTATAAACACATCGGCAGCGCGCTCCTGCAGTGCCAGTGCGAGCCGTTCACTACGCGTCATATCTGTCTCCTTTACGCGACTTGCAACAATGCCGTTGCGCGCTATAGATTAAGCACTCCCGTGCACCGGCAACAGCCGCCTACGAATTCAGCCAGGAGAAGCCTAGCCCGATGATGACCGAATCCGAGCTCTACGAATTTGACCTCAATGGACTTATCGTCTACCGCAATCTGATTCCCCCCTCCGAAGTTGCGCGGATGAACGAGCTGATTGACAGCGAACAGGCCGGTGAATTTCCCCACAGTTTTCAGTTTCTCCACCTCGACCCCATCTTCATGAACTTGATGGCCCATCCCAAGACGCTCGACGTCATGCGCACCATTATCGGCGATTGGATGCGCCTCGACCACACCTATGGCCTGCAAATGACCTGCGATTCTGAGGTCCGCGAAAACCTGCACGGCGGCCTGCGCGACGACCAGGGCGAGCACCAGTATCAATGGGCGTATAACAAAATGTGGAACGGACTGATCGTCGTCATGTACGCCCTTGAAGACGTCGAACCGGGCGACGGCGGCTTTGTCGGCGTGTTGGGCAGCCACAAGGCCAGTATCAACACCTACAAACCGCCGCTCGATTCACACCTAGTCTTCAACCCCTCGCTCAAGGCCGGCGATATGCTGATCTTTACCGAGGCGCTGGTGCACGGCACGTTGCGTTGGAAGAGCACCAATCGCCGTCGCTCCCTACTCTACAAGTATTCGCCGGGCTATTCTACTTGGGGCAAGGCCGAAGCCCTCGACCACTATCTCGACATGGCCCAAAACGACCTGCAGCGCGACCTATTGCGCCCCCCCTACGTCGGCTCGCGCACGCCGCTTGAATTCCCCGAAGTATAGCTAAGGAAAAACCTACTTCATGACTGAAAAACTAGCCCGCGGCATCTGGCCCGCTCTGGCCACACCCTTCACCGATGATGGGTTGGCCCTCGCCTACGAGCGCGTCGCACCGCTCATTGGCCACCTGCTCGACCAGGGGGCCAATGGATTCTTTGTCACCGGCGGCACCGGCGAGGGATCCGCCATGCGCGTCGATGAGCGCAAGGCGATGACAGATGCCGCGCTAGCCGCCGTGTCCGGCGCCGTGCCCCTCATCTTTCAGGTCGGCGCCACGAGCACGGAAAACGCCGTGGAGCTGGCCCGCTACGCCGCAGCGGCCGGCGCCGATGCCGTGGCGTCTGTCGCCCCTCAAGATCACCCCAACGACCTCCAGGCGGCCGTGCAGCACTACGCGGCCATCGGCGCAGCAACGGACAAGCCGTTCTACGTATACTGGATTGCCCAGACGGCCGACCGCACGATAACGGCCGAGCAATATCTAGAGGCGATGGATACCGTGCCGAATTTCAGCGGCCTCAAGTTTACCGATTCCAACTTCTACTTTTTTCAGCGCCTGGTCGATCTGGCCGGCGACCGTCTCAATATGATTTCTGGACCGGATGAGATCTGTTTGGGCGGCATGGTCGCCGGTGCCGATGCGGCTATCGGCTCTACATACAATATTATGCCCAACCTATTCCTGCGCATGCGACAGCACTTTGAAGCGAGCGAAATGGGCCCGGCTATGCAACTGCAGGCGCGGGCCAATCGCGTGATATCGATTATGATGCGCTACGGCGTGATTGGCTCCATCAAAGCGCTGCTCGCCATGCGGGGCTTGCCCGTTGGCATTCCCCGTCCACCCCATGCCGCTCTCGACGCGGCAGCGCAAACCGCGCTGAGCAGCGAACTGGACGCACTCGGGTTCTCCGTAGAATGAATAGATTAGCGCGACACGGCGGCACCCCGGAGTCCCATTGAGCGCATTTGCGCCCCGGTTCTGCACGCGCCTCTCGACGGGGGCCCGAGTGCGCGCACTTGTCTCGGTTGCGCTGGTCGCCCTCTCACTCAACCCGCTCTCGGCGCAATCGGATGGACAGCGCGTCGTGCGCACGCGCCAAGAAGTGCTCGAACTGATCGAACGCGCCGGGGCCAGCAAGCCCGACTGGTGGGACTCGGTGCCGCTGGAATATCCCGAAACGCTCGACCTCAGCTTTCCACACCCTCCTCCTAGCAAAGAGTGGGATCCACGCCTCAACGTCGGTCAGTTCATGTGGAGCATCATCAATGAGAATGAGAACCGCTTTAGGCAGGGCACCAAGTTTATGCACTTTGTCCTCAAGCGCAACGAGGGCGATCGGCAGGTCGTAAAGCGCTGCAGCGAGCAGTTGGCCCATTGCTACCACGACCTGCTGCAGGACTGGGCGCGCGCAGCCTATTGGAAGCGCAAGCTTGGGGCAAAAGACGTGGCGCTGGCCAACTGCTACTGGCAACTGGGGAATAAGGAGATGGCCGTTGGCATTCTCGAATGGATCAAAGTCGACTACTCTCGCTACGGCGGCGCCATCAAGCTGTGGGCCGATATGGGCGAACTGGAACGCGCCCTCGCACTGGCCGCCGCATCAACCGGCGTCAGAGACTGGGGCGCAGCCCACCGGGCTGCCGGCGATGCCTATAGGAAGTTTGCGCGCTACGAAGAGGCCGTCGACCACTACCAAAAGGTGCTGGCCGTCAAGTCGAAGAGCGACAACAATCTAATTCTCGCGCACAACCAAGTGCACGCACGCGTTGCTATTGAAAGCATCCAGCTCTACGAGACCTTCGACCTCAGCAAGGTGCAACCCGGAACCTATGAAGGCAGCGCACCGGCCTACAACGGCGACCTGCACGTCCGCGCCACCGTCGCGCAAGGGCGCATTGCCGATGTGCAGGTCATCCGCCACACCGAAAAGCAGTTTTACTCGTCGCTCAGCGACATGCCCGTCAAGGTTATCCGCGCTCAGGACTTTCGCAACGTGGATGCCACGACCGGTGCTACCGTGACGGCCGACGCGATTAAGAGCGCCGTGGCTAGAGCGCTGGCCCAGGGCAGGCCGTAGCGAATCCCTATGCGTCTGAACCACTTTCTCGAGAGTGTCCACGCTTCCCGCCGCGCAGGCCTACAGCGCCCCACGCTCTATCGCTGGGCGCGCAAATACCTGCCCTCCGCGCTATTCTCTCAGGCGCGAAAGCTCGGATTGGCGCGCAAGGCTCTCGCAGCACTCGGTCCCTCTTGGCAGCACGCCCCTCTGAGGCGCCTCATACAAACGGCCAGTTTTGCGCTGTTCTTTGCCCTATTTTTCTATACCTGCTGGCCCTATACCGCCACGCCGAGCGAAACGACGTCAGGCTGGCCTTCACACTACGCCGACGACTTAGTGAGTAAGGAGTGGGTCGAGGCCGAAAGTTTTTTGGCGCTCGATCCGCTGGTCGGCATTGCGACCAGCATCGCCGATCGAGAGTGGGTATGGGCCCTGACTTGGGCCGGTGCCATACTGGCCCTCTGTGCACTAATTCCGCGTGGCTTCTGCGGCTACCTGTGTCCATTAGGCACGCTAATCGACCTCTTTGATTGGGCCATTGGCAAGCGCATCGCGCGCTTTCGCAGCAGCGGCCGCGGCGGATGGGTGCATCTGAAATACTACCTGCTGGCCGCAATCCTCGTGGCGGCGGCCGGGGGCGTGCTTATCGCCGGCTACGCCGCGGCCATTCCCGTACTTACGCGCGGCTTTGCCTTTGCGCTGGCGCCGCTTCAGCTAGGGCTGGCCCGTGGATGGTATCAGGTGCCCGACTTCAACGTCGGGCACCTAGTCTCAATCGCTCTCTTTTTTGGCGTGCTGGCGCTAGGCCTACTGCGGCCTCGCTTCTGGTGTCGCTACGTCTGCCCGACCGGGGCGCTCTTTTCCCTCGGCAACTTCTTTTTCCGCGTTAGCGAACGAAAAGTGGAGACGTCGTGTATCGACTGCGGCCTGTGCGTCGAAGCCTGTCCCTTTGACGCCATCAAAGAAGACTTTACTACGCGCACGTTAGACTGCACACTGTGTCAAACCTGCGGCGGCAGCTGTCCGACCAAAGCCATTAAATTCGTCGAACGCTGGAACACCACGCACTTGAAAGCCGACGACGACGAGCGCGAAGTGCCGCTGTCGCGCCGGGGCTTTCTCGCAGCTGCGTTCGGCGGTATTGTGACATCCATCGGCGTGGGGGCGCACGGAACCGATGGCCCCATCCCCGTCCGCCCTCCTATGAGCGTGCCTGAAGACGCCTTTCTCGATCTGTGTATACGCTGTGGCGCCTGCTTTAAGGCGTGTCCGAACTCCGTACTGCAGGCTATGAGCTTTGAAGGCGGTCTGGATGCGCTGTGGACACCGAAAGTAGTGGCCAACTGGTCGGGCTGCGATCCAAGCTGCAATAACTGCGGGCAGGTCTGCCCAACGGGAGCCATTCGCGCGCTGCCCTTGGAAGAAAAGAAAGTGGCGCGTATGGGGTTGGCTGAAGTGGAGCCCCACTGCCTGCCCCTGGCGGGAAAAGAGCCGTGCCAACTGTGCGTCGACGAATGTGCGGCAGCCGGCTACGACGCCATCGAGTTTGAGTTGGTCCACCCACAGCTAGATGATCAAGGCATGCCGATAGAGGGAACGGGCTTTGCGGCACCGGTCGTCGTAGCCGATCGCTGCGTGGGATGCGGCCTGTGCCAGAGTGCCTGCTACCGCATCAACACAAAAAGCCGAAGCGTGCTGCACGCATCGGCTATCGTCGTCTATGCTGGACCGGGCAAAGAGGACCGCATAGCAGAGGGCACCTATACGGAACTGCGCCGCCGGGAGGACGAGCAGCGCCGCACCCGACGACGCGAGGCATTGGACGAGTTAGGCGATTTTTACTAAGTCCACGGCGGTCGCCTGCCACCGTAACCATCCGGTGGTAAGCAACCGCCGTGGAGGCCCTCAATCGAAAAAGGCGTAGCTCAGCCCAACGGCAATAGCCTCTTTGACCTGCGTTTTTTCGCTGGCCGTTGCATCGTCTACAATCTGCACGTTGAGGTTGATGGTCACGTATTTCCCCGCCTTTATCGACACGATGTTGTCAAAGCTGATGGACGTTTCACCTAGCGCCTTCAGCGGCGCAAACACCTCCAGCTTGGAGCTCAAAAGCGTGGTCTCGTTTACGGACCACTCTATTTCGACGACCGATTCAAGACCGCCATCAAACTTGCTCTTCTCTACTTTGGCCGTTCCCGCATCGTCGGAGAAACTGGTGTATTCGCGCGTAAAAATCTCGCGCATGGCCAACCCTGCACGCGTTTTCACTTCGGGAATAACCTGATATCCGAAGCCGGCACTCTGCGTGAGGTAGGCCGGGTCAAAGAATTGGGATATGCCAACCGCAACGGGGCCGCCATAGTTATAGCCGCGAGCGAACTGCGTCTTGAACGTAGCGCCGACATAGGGATTGACATAGGTGCCCACCTTGTAGGTCAGCGTCGTTCCCAGAGCGATTTTATCGTCCGTTTTGCGGATGTCTTGTTCTCCTAACTTACTCTGGCCAAATGCAAATTTATAGGTACTATTCCAGTCTATTTTATTGCGCACATAGGTAGAATTGCCGTTCATCGTCAGCGTCCAAGCCAGCGCATTTTCACCGCCTGGCGCCCAGTCTTTTAACGCGACCTGAGTCAGATTTACAGCGCCAGTCATCGCGTGCTTCCACGGCGTCTGCTCGGCCCCAAGCGTTCCACATAGCGCAAAAAACACCAGAATCACTCTCTTCATCCTTGCCTCCCATTGGCATTTGATATGAATCATACCTACTCTTGTATCAGTAGAGTATACCTTTAATGCGCGCTTAGGAAATACGCGTCCACCGAGCGGTCTCGCTCAGACAGAGAACGCGATTGAGCACACGCATATGTCATCTCCTATCGACGCCGACATCCTGCACATAACGGATTTTTTACCAGCAGAAGAACGTCTGTGCGCCTTTGGCCAACTGCGCGAAGATATCCCCTGGGAACAGCATGTCGTGCGGCTATTCGGCCGTTCTCATCCAGCTCCGCGCCTCTCTTCGTGGCACGGCGACACAGGTGCCGCCTACGCCTATTCCGGCCTGCGACTCGAGCCGCGCGCCTGGACACCGCTGCTAAACGACTTGCGTCAGCGCATTAGCCAACGCATCGACGCCCCCTTCAACTGCGCCCTGCTCAATTACTACCGCGACGGGAGCGACAGCATGGGATGGCACAGCGACGACGAGCCCGAGTTGGGACGCAATCCCTGCATCGCCTCGCTCAGCCTAGGCGCGGCGCGCCGCTTCCTCCTGCGCCACAAGAGACGGCGCGACGTAGCGACCTGCCAATACCTGCTTGGCGACGGCGACCTGTTTGTTATGCGCGGCACTACGCAGCACAATTGGAAACACCAAATTCCCAAAACACAGCGCCCCGTTGGAGAGCGCATCAATATCACATTTCGCTATATATCTTCTGAAGAGGATACGCGATGATTACGCGCTTGGCCGTTGTGGGCTGTGGACAGATCGCCGAAGCGCACTGCAAGGCCATTGCCGCCCTGGCACAGGCAGAGCTACACACTGCGGTCGATTCGGACCTAGACCGAGCACGCGACACGGCCCAGCGCCACGGCGCTCCGCACACCACCGCCGACTACGGCGACGTTTTGCAGGATGGCGATATCGATGCCGTCGTGCTCTGCCTGCCGCACGACCTGCACGCCCCCTTTGCCATCCGCGCAGCCGAGGCCGGCAAACACATTTTGGTAGAAAAACCCATGGCACTCCATGAGCACGAGGCGCAAGCGATGGTCGATGCAGCGGAAGCGCGCGGCGTTCAGCTATCGATTGGCCAGTCGAGTCGCTGCATACCGTCCTATTGGAAAGCGCGAGAGATCATAGCCTCTGGGGCCATCGGTCGCGTCGTCAACGTCCTCCATCAGCGTTTGCACTATATAGAAGCGCTGTCGACCGACTGGCGCCGCGACCTCGACGCGTGCGGCGGTCTCTACCTGCCCATCTTTGGCAGCCACGACATCGATGCGATCTTGTGGATACTAGGCGCGCTGCCGCGCCGCATTTGGAGCAGTTTGCTCAGCTCAGGGCATCTATCTGCCGGCGACAGCGACGGCGTCGTGGGCATGGAGTTGGCCAGCGGCGCCATCGCCTCGCTGACTTTTGCCCTGCGCTGCAGGCATCAACGCCTTGAGACGCTCTTTGTCGGGGAAAGGGGCCATCTGCGCTTAGAGCGCAACGCCGTATGGCTCAACGGCGAAGCGGTGGAACTAGATACCAGCGAAGAAGCCTTCACTCGGCAGATGCGCCTCTTTGTCGAAGCGCTGCAGGCCGGCAGTGCCGTGCCGGCTTGCGGTCGAGAGGTGCTCGCCGTAGTGCGTGCCATAGAGCTAGCGCGGCGCGCACATACCAGCGGCCAAGCACAGTGCTTTAAATAATTTAACCCCATCCATGACGGAGCTATGTCCGAAGAAACGATCAACATCCTCGTAGTTTCTCAGCGCCAGCAAATTGTTCAGCGCATGCAGAACCTCTTTGCCAGCAAGCATATCGCCATCTCCTGGGAAAGACGCATTGACCGCGTGTTGGATTTATTCGAACGGGAAGCGTACGATGTATTGCTCATTACCGATGCCATCGTCCAAGGCGGCACGGTAGAGAGCATCGAAGTGCTGGAAATACTAGCCGACCAGTCTCCAGCTACAAACGTGCTCCTACTCGTCGACCCCGGCAATATCGAGATCGTGCGCACTGCCCTACAGGCAGGCACATACCAGTATATAAAGCAGCCGGTCGGCGACCAAGAGCTGCGCATGATGGTGGAAACAGCAATCAGCCAGCGCCCGCGCTACGCGGATAACTTACTGCTAAAAACGCAGGCTTCCGGCGTAACGCAGGCCGAGTTAATCGGCGAATCCTCTGCTATGCAGGAAGTCTATCGCCAAATTCAGCAGGCAGCCTCAACCGATATACCGGTTCTCCTCCTCGGCGAGACCGGAACGGGGAAAGATCTCGTCGCTCAAGCCATTCACCAACAGAGCGAGCGACGCCAGTCCACCTACATACCAATCAACGTTGCTGCGTTGCCCAGCGAACTGACGGCCAGCGAACTCTTTGGCCACGAAAAGGGCGCTTTCACCGGCGCCAGCGAGCAACGCCTGGGCATCTTTGAGCTGGCCCATCACGGCACGGTATTCCTAGACGAAATTGGCAGCATTGACGAACGCACCCAAGTCAGCCTCCTGCGCCTAATCGAACAAAAGCGCTTTCACCGACTCGGCGGGCGCCGCCAGGTCAACACCAACGTGCGCCTTATCGCCGCCACCAATGCCCACCTAGCTACGCTGGTTCAGTCCGGTGCATTTCGCGAAGACCTATTTTTTCGCTTAGACGTATTTCACATCGAACTTCCGCCGCTGCGCGAGCGCACGGGCGATATCCCCCTCCTACTGGATGCCTTCCTCAAACGCTTTAACGCGCTCTTCGATAAGGATATCCACACCCTATCACCAGAGTGTCAGAGCGCCTTGGATTCCTACCCCTGGCCTGGCAATATCCGCGAACTGAAAAACGTCATACAACGCGCCGTGCTCATTTGCCCCGGTAAGACGCTGCGCGCAGAGCACCTTCCCGCGCGTTTCCAGTCCGCAGATAAAAAGCCTAGCGTCTCGTTTGAAATTGGGACTTCGCTTTCGACCATAGAGCGCGATATGATCGTCCACACCTTGCGGTTCACCCATAACAATCGCCTGCAGGCAGCCCGCCTTCTCGGCATTAGCCGGCGAACGCTATACAATAAAATCGCGCGTTACAATCTCGAATAACATGCAATATGTATAAAATCCGCACGTTTCTTATTTGACTTAAATAAAATAATTACAATTATTTATGTGAATTATTTTGCACGCCTCCAGGCTCGACTGTGCAATATATGTACACCTCTCGCAGCACATCAGCCCCTATCAATGTAAATTTTTTGCACATCCGCAAAAAATGCAGTAGTCCGCTCAACATAGTGATCAAACTAAGTTTCTTATTTACAATAATTTAAAAAAGACAACCTCCTTGGGACCTGCTTTTGCTAAGGTAGGTTCTATTCCTATTACACATCGTTTTCACAACCGCACAGTGGAAGGATACAGCTATTTCTATGTCGCGTTATTTGTTCACATCGGAATCGGTTTCGGAAGGGCATCCGGAC
>JAYOYH010000003.1:0-31667 GCA_038153405.1 Gemmatimonadota bacterium
AGCGCGTAATCACGACCATAGCTGTAATGAGGGGGCCGAGCTCGCGCACGATGCTTATGACCAAAATTTGCCCGATCAGCGCAGGCGCACCCACGCCCTGTAACTGCGGCAGCGATTGGGCGATGACAGTGAACCCCAACAGGAGAGACAACAAACTGAGGAGGGGCATCGCTTCTAGCCCTGTAAAGTAGACTTGCTGCATCGCCACCCGAAACGATGCCCTGAACCCCTGGCGACCAAAAAACTGAAAAAGGGCTAGGTTGGCTTCCACAGCGAAGGCGAAAAACTTCCACGCCTGCATGCTCCCCGCTATACAGCGCCGCCCAAGGCCCGTGACAACATGGCCGGTCCAGGTCAGCATGCTCTAAAGTCCAAACGCCATCGCATGCCGACGGCAGGGTCCCGATACACCCCAAGCCAACCCAGCATTAGCAAGGCCGAATAGGTCGATAGCGCCCTGCGCCAACCGCTCGGAAGAACGCCATCGATAGCGACTAAGGTAATCAATTGGCCCACAATATATTAACCTCGCTACCTACTTATCCAGATCAATCTATTCAACAACCCCACGCCCACCAACGGCTCCGCGTTCTGCCCTACAGCGTATTCCGTCTCAGGCGCTATCAGAAGGAGATGAGGACGCCTAATGACAACTCGCTATGCTGTACGGTTTTCTCTTCGACGGCGTCATTCGATATCTGATTTAGTACGGCATCAGACAACTCGGCGCCGGCGTTCTTTTCGATTTCTTGGCGAATGCGGTCTTCTGCTAGATCGCGCGCATAGTCTTTAAATGAGAATACGCGATACTGACGCAGATCCAAGCGCACGGCCAGTTTGTCACTCAGCGCATAGCGCGCGCCTCCGCCATAGCTGAAATAGCGATTGTTTTGCACGTCGAGACCGCCCGTATCGCCATCGATTTGATTCAGCGCCTGCTCGACGGCCGCTTCCTTCAATGCATCGCCAGAAGTCGGCAGTTGCGGGTCGGCGATATCGATTGACGTGAGCAACATATTGCCCAATCCCACGCTGGCAAAGGGCCTTATCTGCGATCCGGTGGGCACATTGAGCAGAAAGCGACCCTCCCAAAACAGCGCCGTCATCGTCTCGTCGTTGCGCGTGGGACGCGCGACCATAAGAGAGGTTTCACCGCCCAAAATGCGACTCGACTTTCCCCAGCGAATGCCCGCACCCAGCGTGCCGTCCAGATTCGCGCTGTCATCAAACCCCATGCGCGCTACAAAAGCGGCCAAATCGGCCGAGGCGTTCGAGCTGAGCCCTAACGCGAGGGTGACAGCGAAACCAAAAACGTAGCGAAACATAACTAGCTCCTTGAAAACAATGGATTTACCAACATGCGTAGAGTACGCAAAGTAGCGTTTAAAAGCAACCGTTCACACATGGTCCAATGGCGCCACAAAAAGGGGCAAGGGCAATAGGCGCGCGAGTGCATCTACGCCGTTTATTTCGCCAAAGGCCCAATGCAGCGGCACATGGCCGAAAAGCAGGCGCACCAGAGCGCGTTCGCCGATGGTAATCCGGTGCTCACGGCCCTTTCCCAAGGGCCAGCGCGCCCACTCCGTTGCCCGCGTGTCGCAAAAAACAAAGGTCCCTTTGACTGCTCCCTTGCCCGCTTTTTCGGCCACCACCGGTAGCATTTTCTCAAGCAATTTAGCCGGGTCGAGTATCTTGACCATAAGGTCGGACTGCGCGCTCCAATCGCTGCTGATGCCGGTAAAAATGCCGTGTTCGTAAGGGTCGGGGCCAGCAATCGCGCGCAGGCGAGCCAGTCGATAGCGCGAGGCGATAAGGCGCAGCGCTTGCACTACCAATTGCGGATCACCGCCCACTTCATCGACTCGCTCGTAGGGCCGGGCCCGGTGGGCACTGCCACCCAGCACGAGATAGGCCCAGCGTTGCCCATCCTGAGCCACCCACACATCGCGACTAGTGCGCCCCACAATATGCTCGACATAGCGTTTAGGCCGCACGGCGCCGACGGCGCGCTGTCCGGACAGGCGCGCGATTCGCCGACACAGGGCATCATCGAGCACCGGATTGCGCACGAGTTCAATGCCTCGATCTTTCGGTGCACCCAGTGAACGCGGCGTAAGGCTGTAGACGGTGCGCACGCCGGCGTTTTCCCAGCCAAACCAGCCGTAGCGCTGGCGATCCCCGCCCAAGATGGATACATCACAACGCTGCCGCTCCATCACTTCGATCGCTCTGCGCAGGAGGATGCCCATAATGCCTTCACCGCGCCGTTGGGGATCGGTAGCGACCGTACCGATACCGCCCGCCTTTAACCGCAGGTTTCCCAAGCGCAATTGGAGTGGGTGGATGGCGAGTTGACCGATGATCTGACCGCTGTCGCGCACGACGAGGTGGCGACGCATATGGCTCGCTTCGTCTCTGTATAAGTGGGGATATTGGCGCTGAACAATCCGCCGCCCCGGCTGTCCCGGACGAAACACCCGGTCAATAAAATCCATTAATTCGCCATATTCGCTCGGATGAGCAAAGCGCGGTTCATCCATGGGCAACCCCCTTTCTACGTAGGGCGCGGGCAAAGCGAGTCCAACCGCGGACGCCAAGCCAAACGCTCAGCGCTTCGACAAAGAATCCGCACAGCAGGGCCGACACGCCCAAAGTGGCTCCCGACCAGCCCCACTGAGAAAAGAGGAGCAGAGCCGCGCCAATGGCGGCGATCCGCGCCGGCGCGCTCGGGGCCAGCGCGCGGGTGCGGTGCTCTACCAGCGCAATGCCATTCATATGCGAGCGCAGGCATACTGCCAGCGGAAAGAAAGAAAATAGAAACAGCGGCACGGCACAGCGCTGCGCCAATTCGCTGTCGACGGCTACCCAGTCCAATAGAATGAGATCGCGCATGGGTGTCCAGAATAGCAGTCCCATAGCCAAGAAGGAGAGCGCCCCACATCCCAGCGCAAAGCGCCCGATGTACTCTGCAAAGCCCTCATCGCGAAAAGCAGCCGGCACGCTGCGCAGCTCGTTGAGCCAGCCGTAGGGCAGGTGAGCCAAAGGGTAGACGACGGCCAAGACGGCCAGCGCCATAACCCCATCCCCCTGCCGCGACACAAAGAGATTGATCAGCGGTCGACTCAACCCCTGGATGGCCATGACCAGCGCCAATGGCCAAAAGAAATGGCCTATATAGCGCCAGTCAATGCGTGTTGTCCCTTCAGTGGCAAGATGGGAACGCACCCTTCCCCAATACCCCCAGACGACGATCAGCACAGAGACCACTTCCCCTAAGTAAACGGAGACCAGGGGCAGGAGGATGGGCCATGGTTCGACCCATTCGGCGCGCAGCAGCACGAGCACGCTGGCTATCTGCACGCCCATCCCCACCAGCATCGCCCCGCTGACGATATCGGTGCGCCGATATTGGATGAGTATACCGGAGTACAGCCGGTTCATACCCACCATAAAGGGCAGCGGCACAAAAGCCAATAGCACCCACCGCACCTGCGCCGCAAGCCCTTCTTCTACCCCGTGCAGGTCGCCGACGACCCATTCACCCAGCCAGGTCGACGACAGCGCGAAAAGTGCCACAGCCAAGCCGCTGCAGCAGACCAGCACGAACCGCCGCAGTTGGCGCAGCGATGGGCGATCCCGCGCCAATACCAACCCCAATTGGCGCGCCTGCCAAACCGGACTGACGAGAAAGTCGGTCAATCCCCAAGCTAAACCAAAGACGGCTAGCGTGTGTGCCGACTGCGGCATGCGCGCCATACCACCGCTTAAGAACTGGCTGCCCAAACCCAGCACAACCTGCGTTAGCATCAGGGGCATAAAAAAGCGCAGCAGGGCCCAATAAACCACCTTCGCTATTCTTCATCGGCAAAGGGGAAGTGATCGATATCGTCCCGGATGGCCTCCAAAAGAATGCTAATCTCGCGCCGATCTTCCCCATCCAAGCTGCGCACGCCAGCCGGCGAACGCTCCGCCAACGAGGTGAAGACGCCGCGGCGCTTGAGTATATAGCGCATAAAGGGATGAGATTCGAGATTGATCAAGGGCAGCAAGCGGCGGTGTATCTCCCGCGCAGCCCCGTGATCGCCGCGCTCCCAGCTATCGTAAATTTTAACGAGGACGTCGGCCAATTCGCAGGCGGGCATGCAGCCCTTGGCACCCCGCCGCAGTTCATCGGGCAAAAACCGTCCCCCGGCACCGCCAAAAATGCACTTTACCCGATCGCCGACCATTGCATGCACCTCGGCGATATGCTTGGGCCCTGGCTGGCGCTCTTCTTTGACGTATTCTACCTGCGGAATTTCGTCGACGAGTTGGGCAACTTGTTCACCGCGCAGCGGCGCGTACATATCGGCGTTTTGCACCATGATTGGACCGTCATAAACCTCCGCCATGCGCCGATACATATCCATGGCAATCTGCGCATCGGTGCGCGCCGGCGCCATGGCAATGATTGAATCGACACCCGACTGTTGAGCGGCGCGGGCAAAGAGCAGCACCTGCGAGACAGACACACCCGAGCAGCCAAATACCACCGGTAAACGACCGTTTACTTCTTCCAATACGACGTCGAGGTGGCGAATGCGCTCCTCTTCGCCGAGAAAGTAGAATTCACCGACCATAACGGGCCAAACAATGCCGTGCTGACCACTTCGGCAGCAGAAATCAGCCGCGGCGCGCAAATCGCTCCCAAGAACTTCACCGCTGGCATCATAGGGCGTGGGAAGCAGGCCATATATGCCCTTCAACTCATCAAATCGCGCCATGTGAACCCTCCTCTTACAAGTTGACAAGGCGCTCGAGTCGCGCCTAAAATGGTAGGTGTGAACCGTCTACTCTCCATGGTGCTCATCGCGTTGTATTGCTGCGCGCAGACCGGCGCGCAAATCATTCGCCAAATCTCCATAAGCGGGCATAAGCGCACGCAGCGCCAGACAATTGAGCGCGAACTGCTCTTTGCCGTTGGCACTCGCCTAGACTCGGTTCAGTTGGCCGAAACAGAACGCAACCTGCGCAGCCTTCCCTTTTTGGGCCAGGTAGTCATTGCCGTCCTTCCCGCCGGGGAATACGTCGACATCGATGTCCGCGTGCAAGACCTCTATGCGCGCGCGCTGTCACCCCTTGTTTCAGGATCGTTTGACGCACTCAACTACGGCCTTACTGCCGTCGACTATAACCTAGCCGGACGCGGCCAGCGGGCCCGCTTGGCGGTGGAAAGTCGCGCTGATCGCGGACCGCGCGGGCAGCTCAGCCTGAGCGATCCCCGCCTATGGCGAGCCGCTCACAGTGCGCATATCGACATCGCCATTGAGCGCGATGGGCACGATCTGCAGTGGAGCTTCGGCCGCCCTTTTAAAACGCTAAGCGCGCCCCGCACTTATGGACTTAGCCAATGGATGAGGCAAACCCCCTCAGATTACTACCGCCGCGGTTCAGCCCAACACAGCTATGCGACCACGGATAGGGGCATGGGATTATGGTACGGCATTTCACGCGGTGCACACTACAAAATACGCCCCCTCTTGGAAGTGCGCTATGCAGATCGCACTACGCAGGCGAGCCTGTTTCCTATGCCGCACCTGCAGCGCCAACGCCACCTTCAGGGCAGCCTATCCCTTACGCTGTGGAAACCCCGTTTCCAACAGGCTCAGTATATTTCCAACCTCGGTCCAATTGAGGATCTACAGATCGGCAGTTGGGCCACTCTGCGCGCCGGCTATGCCCATACCTTAGCCGGCCCCGACCGGCCCTTCACCTTCTATAGTGCCCAGCTATCTCCGCGCTGGACCTACCGCCAAGTCGCCTATGTCTTTGCCACCGTCCTAGCGCGTTGGCATTACGCGCTAGGGGGCATTGAAAATGCCTACCTACGCGCCGACCTGCGCGCCTATATGCGCCTTGGCCGAGCGCATTCGGCCGCTGTGCGCATACGCTGGGATGCCCTCCATCGCCCCGACCCCATCGCCCAGTTATTGCTCGGACTCGACACCGGATTGCGGGCCTTTAGCCCCCATGCCTTTGACGGAACGAGGCGCTCGACGTTTAGCGCAGAGGTGCGCCCAACCTTTGTTCGCACACCTTGGTATGTGCTAGCTGGGGCCGCATTTTTCGACGTCGGAACGGCTTGGCACTCTGGATCGGAACCCTTCCGACTGCACTACTCAGCTGGCCTTGGGCTGCGCGCGGGTTTGCCCACGCTCTATGGCACGCCCGTCTGGCGCCTTGACCTAGCGCATGCCATTTACCAACATAGTTGGCGCTTATCTATTGGCATCGGGCAATATTTTTGAACGGGTTGCCCCGTGCACCATAACGAGGTCGCGTTGGATAAAGAGATCCCAACTTATTTCTGCTATACCCTACCGTGATTGTGCACCCCAAAACTGCAGGCCATACAACCGTTGTGGCTCTACTCAGCGCTATCGCCGTCATACTATTTGCCATGCAGTATACGACGATGCTAAAACTTGCCGTTCTCCCCCCTAGCTTAAGCTACCAGAGTCTCGGTCGGTTTATCGAAGAACTATCCAAACGGCAAATTGCTTTTGATTGGCTGGATTTTTTTCTCGTCGCCGCACTGGGCTTTCTGACTGCGGCCTTACTCGTATTGGAGAGGCGCAGCGCACGGGTAACGCTTTTTCTCAGCTATGCTCTTTCGAACAAACTTAGAGCCATCCTTTTTTTTACGCTCTGTGCACTGGTAGCTACCCGGTATTACTTCTCTCCTGGGGGATTGAGCTGGGGTGGAGATGCACCTCAACACATCCTCTATACTGAAATAACTCGGCAAATAATCAGCTCTGGGGAATGGCCCATATGGACCAATGCACTGGGTACAGGATCTCCATATACGCAGTTCTATGGCTTTTTGTTTTTCTATTTAACAGCTCTCATTTCGATATGCACCGATTCACTTTCCCTATCGATTAAGGTCGTACTCGCAGCTAGTCAAATACTTTCTGGGCTTGGCGTATTTGCGCTTGTTTCACAATTAACGCGGTCACGTAAAGCCGGTTTCTTTTCTGGATTAGTTTATATCCTCTGCGTTTGGCACGTTCAGCACATCATTGTCATGGGCCGCTTACCCTTGAGTCTCTTTTATGCTCTACTACCTTGGCCCTTCTACTTTTTCGAGCGCGCCCGAAAGGGAAAACTTTGGGTAAATTCGCTCAGCTCTAGTCTGATTCTTGGACTACTGGCCTTCACCCATCCAGGTTATGCTTTTTGGGCGATAGTGCTATATAGCCTCTACGCTCTCGGCCGAATTATCCAACCATCTTCGTTTCGATTATCCTATCTATACTCAGCGCTTATCTCGCTCTTCATTGGCCTTATTTCCGGATCCTACCTAACGCTTGGAATGTGGGTAGAGAAAGGTTACACAGGCCTGAGCGAGGGGTTTGAGTTAGCCGGCCCCATGCCCTCCCTTTGGCACCTTCTCGTTTGGTCAAATTATCGATTCTGGCTCATCCCCCCCCAAGAAACCTTCCATTGGTATGGAGGCTATCTTGGAATCAGTGCCGTTTTAATATCCTTTTATGCGTTTTTGTCTTGCCTTTTTAGGAAGCGTTCCAGACTGACCTGGCTTCCCCTTTGGCTTCCTTTCATATTGACAATTGTGTTGGTTTTTGCGCACGATATTCCGCCTATTCGTTTTATTCCAGTCATACAGGCCTTTCCCCCCGCTCGCTATCTGCTTTTTCTAACCTTTTTTCTTGCACTTGCTGCGGGTCTTGGGTTTCATCTTATCGAACTTCGTGCGCGCCATATAAAATATCATCGCGCGTTTTTCATTATCCTTGCTGTACTACTTTTGGATTTAGGCACCACAACCTTCCAGCAGGTTTACTCACACAAGCCCTACCCCATTGCATACAACGACCTTCATTTCCAAACGATCCGCGAGCTTGGCACCCCATATACTAACCAAGGCCAACTACCTACCTATCGCCATCTATACTCACGCGGTTCACTTCCCCCTTACTTTGCTGTTAGCTGGCCATATTTTTCAACTCATATCCCCTCCCCCTTAACAGTACATCCTGGAGACCTAAGCAGCGGGCGTGATTTTAGTGGGCCGTTTGAACGGTTAGTAAACGATGCCTTTGCCTCCCTGAATAAGAGTGATCTATTTTCCATTACAGAAAAGCCTGATATGCTTACCCCGCAGATTCGCGATGGGCTACGTATGCTCAACGTGCACGTCCTGACTTCAACGCAGCCTGACGGCAACTCTTTTTCAACGACTTGGGAACACAGTCCGATTATCAGCAGTTCGCACGCTTCACCGTACCGGGCAGATCGAGTTAAGGCGCACTTCAACAAACAAGAAATCCTTGACAAAGCAAAGCACTTAATGCCAACTGTTGAACCTAACGACATCCTCGATGTGGTCTTAATGGGATGGTTAATTGAGCAAACCCAGATCAGCGAAGACGGTAAACGCTGTAAACAGATTCTTATTCGCGACCTTGATAAAGCTATTGAGCTTCCCACTAAAGCAACCGTCGAACTCTTGGAACACAAAGTGACCCACACGCGAGTAGACATTCACCTCAGCGCTTCGGATTCGGCCTTTGTTCGCCTCGCATACAGCTACTTTCCCCACCTTTCCGTGCGCGTAGATGGCCACCGCATTCAACCCTATGAGACCGCAGGCCATTTTATGGCCTTTCCCATTGGCAAAGGCCAACATCATATCGAATTGGTCGCTGAATTATCCCCCCTGAGAAGGTGGCTACTCGCTGCGCACATACTGCTGTGGATAGCCACCGTTCTATTTTGGATCAGGGAGTGGCGCTCTAAGTGAAGCATTTTGCTCGTACTCATAGCGCAGCACAATGAGCGCCGAGTGACCGCTTATATGCAATCCTTTTCTATCCTTATGGTTGCTTTCATCACCCAAGCCCTGATGATGGCTCCTGCGAGTGTCGCACAACCCATCTCCATTTTAAATCCGTCCTTTGAAAGCGGTGATGGACAACCGCACGGATGGACGCTGTCGACAGAGGCGACTGGCTATTGGCAAAGCGACGCGGCGAGCCATGGTCGTAGATCAATTGCGCTGCGCGGCGACGGAAACACTACTTCATACTGGCGATCGGCAGCGCTTTCCCTCGCTCCATTGAGCACATACGCCCTGCAATTTTACGCTCGCAGTCTGGGAACACAGGGCGGTTCGGCCATTAGTGGCCCCCGCTTCTGCAATCGCGATCTGGGAGATATACCCGAACAATGGACGCATTTTACCTCGATCTTCAGCACGCCGTCTGCTGCCGATAGCAGCCGTTCCTTTCTGCGCTTTGGCCAGTGGCAGGTGCGGGGAGAATTGGCATTTGACGATGTTCGTCTCGTTTCTGTGCAGCCCATATACAGGCAACTAGGCAACGTCGAGCTGGGCGCGGGTGAAAGGATCCAAGACAACCTGTATACATTCAGCGCTCCCTTTAACACCCCGTCGCGCAACCACAGCCGTCCCCTAACAGGCCACAACTGCGACTTCAACACCAACCGCTGGGTATTTGGCCAGGATAGTTCCGTCGAATACCGCCATGCTATTCATGGCCACACTCAGCACAGCGCCCAGCTCGAATTGAGCACGGGCTATTTCCAGTCTGGTGAACTGGCAGTGGAAGCGAGCATAGACGGAGTATCCTTTGCTGAACTAGGTCGCTTAGACACCACCCAAACGCGACGATTTGATATTCCCGATTCTCTCCTACCCGCTTCCGAGATATGGATACGCCTGCGTTCTTCCAGCGCCTATAACCGCCAGGGCGAGGCCGATCCAGGCGCATTTCAGGTGGTATCCTATGCGTTTAGGGCCGAATTGGACGGCAGCCCTCCATCCATGCGCGGCCAGACGCACTATGCCCAAATCCATAGGGCTAATGCGCTGTTGGATGCGTCCATACACTCGTTCGGCACACGGCCTACCGGACGCGCAAACGAACTCACGCTCAGCGTCTATTCACACCTTGATTCGGCCGTGCAGATTGCACCGAGCATTAAAGTGACTGCGCGGAAATTGTCTCCTTTGGCGACCACGAGGAATCTACTTATTCAACCCGGCGCTCAAACTTTTTCCCTGCCCTATACCCTCCGTGAAGTTGGCCCTCACGAGCTGTCTGTCATCTGGGATGAGGGATTCCCCTTTAACGCCTCGATAGACTTTGCCATACCTGCACTCTATGCGGCCACCCCGGGGCAACGGCTGCCGGGCTCGTCGGCGAATGTAATCCTTTGGCAAATCGACTCAGGTTGGAAAGTCGACCGCCACCGGCCGCCGCCCAGCGATTCCACATCGGCAGTGTATCTCAGCGCTGCAGCCGGCGAGAGCGAAGCCGTCCAGCTCGTCATAAGCCCCAGCCAAACGCTGCACGGCGTGCGCGCTGAAGTAAATGCACTCTACCATGCCAACGGCGATTCCATAGGTTCCCAGCACATCGATGTGCTACGGGTCGGCTACGTGCCCATCGATCAACCCACCGACGCCAAGGGAATAGCCGACTCCTGGCCCGACCCCCTGTTGCCGCTGATCGGACCCGCTGAATTCACGGGCGCAATAAACCATCCCCTCTGGCTGCGCTTTAACGTGCCGGCCACCGCTGCCGCAGGCCTATATCGGGGTAATATCGCCCTTTCTTCCCCATCGCATAACAGCTCCGTGCCCATCGAACTGGAAGTCTACGATTTCGCTCTACCCTCGCGCATGAGCTGCAGCACCGCTTTGGGCTTCTCCTTTGACGAAGTCGTGCGCTACCACCGCCTCACCAGTGATCAGGACAAGCGCCGCGTGCTCGATCTCTATCTCGACAACTTCGCTCGCCACCGCATATCGCCCTATAATCCGGCACCGCTCGATCCGTTCGGCGTTTCGTGGAACGGCTCTGAGCCAATTTTCGACTGGTCGAACTGGGACGAGGCCATGCAGCGCGCCATAGACGACTATGGCTTTAACTCATTTCGCCTACCCCTTGCGGGTCTGGGCGGAGGCGATTACGCCCATCGGCGCCCCCCGATGCTCAACGGGGTAGGCGAGGACGATCCCCGCTACGAAGTGTTTTTACAGCACTACCTACACACGATTGAAAAACACCTCGAGCGCAGAGGTTGGCTCGACGAAGCCTTTATCTACTTCTTTGATGAACCGCAGCCCCAAGACTACGCCTTTGTCAACGCCGGTTTTGCCAAAGTGGCGCGCCATGCGCCTTCTCTCCGCCGCATGCTGACCGAACAGGTCGAAGAAGCTCTTGTGGGTGGTCCGACCATTTGGTGCCCCCTAACGCCAAACTTTGACGGGGAGAGGGCCCGGGCACGGCGCGCGGCAGGCGAGTCCTTTTGGTGGTATATCTGCACCTTGCCCAAGGAGCCCTATGCCGGCCTCTTTATCGATCGTCCTGGAATCGAGTTGCGCACCTGGCTGTGGCAAACCTGGCAGCACGGCATCGAGGGTATCCTCATTTGGCAAAGCAACTATTGGCACAGCGATGCAGCGTATACGGACGATCTCCAGAATCCCTACGATGACCCCATGAGCTGGGTCAGCAGCTATAGCACAGCCGTCGGCGACCGACGCCCCTGGGGCAACGGCGACGGTCGCTTTATCTATCCCCCACCCGCGGTCTTCTCCGCGTTGCGCGCCCCCGTGCTGGCCGGTCCAGTCGACAGCCAGCGCTGGGAAATGCTGCGCGATGGCATAGAAGATTACGAATATTTTGCTCAGTTAGAGCGCCTGCTTAACGAACGCAACGACATACTCCCCCCCCAACGGGAGCGCTATCAAGCCTTGCTGAAAGTCCCGGAAGAAATTAGCACCGCTCTGCGCTCCTTTGGCATCGATCCGGCTCCGCTGCGCGCGCACCGACACGCTCTGGCTCGCGCCATTGAACAACTGCAGCCGCGCTAACGCCCTGCCAATCCGACCCCTCTATGCACTCCGAACCCGAAAACGGCGAACCGCTCTATTGACAGCGGCGTCCCATTGTAGATAATCAGGCCAAAGGAGAAATTTCAATGAATGCTAAGCGGATAGCTCTTGGCCTGGCCGGAAGCGCCCTCGTACTGACCTTTTTTCTGATCGACGGCAATGCCCAAGAAGAAGGGCGAGCCACACTAGAGCAGGCCCCCGCTGGAGCAGCCCAAGCGACGTTTGCTGGGGGGTGTTTCTGGTGTATTGAAGCGCCGTTTGATAAAACGCCGGGCGTCTACGCCGCCGTATCGGGCTATGCGGGGGGCAGCACTGCGTCCCCCACCTATAAGCAAGTCAGTACGGGGCAGACCGATCACATCGAATCCGTGCGCATCCTGTATGACCCGGAGCAGATTACCTACGGCGAATTACTCCATATTTTTTGGCGTCAGTTTGACCCTACCGATGGCGGCGGTTCTTTTTACGATCGCGGCCACCAATACACCTCGGCCATTTTTTACCACGACGAAGGGCAACGAGAGCAGGCCGAAGCATCCAAAATAACCCTCCAGCAGTCGGGGCGCTTTTCCAAACCCATCGTCACTACCATACGATCGGCCGGAACATTTTATCCAGCCGAAGACTACCATCAGGACTATTACGCGAAAAGCCCCGAACACTATCAGCGCTACCGCAGGGGCTCAGGCCGCGATACCTATATCGAAACGACCTGGGGCCGAGATACTATTCAACCAGAGGAGCAAGAGACCTACCGCAAACCAGATGATGGCCAGATTCGCGCCCAACTCACCGCACTGCAATACGAGGTGACCCAGAAAAACGGCACTGAACGACCGTTTCAAAATACCTTTTGGGACCATAAAGAAGCTGGAATTTACGTGGATATCGTTTCTGGAGAACCCCTTTTTAGTTCCACGCATAAATTTAAATCAGGCACCGGATGGCCCAGCTTTACTCGCCCCCTAGTCGAAGAGCATATCGTAGAACATCGCGATACGAGTTGGGGCATGACACGCATAGAGGTGCGCAGTAAATACGCCGATTCACATTTAGGCCATGTCTTTTCCGATGGACCAGCACCAACCGGTCTGCGCTACTGCATAAACTCAGCCGCCCTGCGTTTTGTTGCGGCCGACAGCCTAGCCGCTTCTGGGTACGGGCGGTTTTCCCCCCTTTTCAAATGATGCAACGAGGGTAGCATTCACGAGCGCTCATTCCTGTAGTTTGCCCTTAATCGCTTTTTCGAGACGACAGCCGCCTATCCTCGACGTTGCCCCAAAGGGCCTTCTAGCGATTTCCCCTTGAACTAGAGCGCACGACCCTTTTATTTATCCAGCCCAACCCCTTGTTTCACGCGCATCACAGCGAGGTACTCTCATGACCCGTATTGGCACCCCACTCTCCCCTACGGCCACCAAAGTCCTGCTCTGCGGTTCCGGTGAACTAGGCAAAGAAGTCGTCATAGAATTGCAGCGCCTCGGCGTAGAAGTCGTCGCCGTCGACCGCTACGAACATGCCCCAGCCATGCAGGTAGCCCACCGCGCCCATACGCTCAACATGCTCGACGGTGCGGCGCTGCGCGCTGTGATTGAAAAGGAGCGCCCCGACCTCATCGTGCCCGAAATCGAAGCCATTGCCACCGACACATTGGTCGAACTCGAAAACGAGGGATTCCGCGTTATTCCCACCGCGCGCGCGGCCCGCCTGACGATGAACCGCGAGGGCATTCGCCGCCTAGCCGCCGAAGAGTTGGGCTTGCGCACCTCCCCCTACCGCTTCGCCTCTACGGCAGAAGACTACCGCAGCGCCATTGAGGAAATCGGCCTACCCTGCGTGGTCAAACCCATTATGAGTTCGTCGGGCAAAGGGCAGAGTACTGTGCGCAGCGAAATCGATATCGAAACTTCATGGAACTATGCGCAAGAAGGTGGGCGTGCAGGCGCTGGCACGGTGATTGTAGAAGGCTTTGTCGACTTTGATTACGAAATCACCTTGCTGACGGTACGGCACGCCGGCGGCACGAGCTTTTGCGCGCCGATAGGCCACATGCAAATAGACGGCGACTACCGGGAGTCATGGCAACCACAGGCGATGAGCGATGCAGCCCGCGCCGAGGCCGAACACATCGCGCGTTCGATAACCGAAGGATTGGGTGGACACGGCCTGTTTGGCGTCGAGCTCTTTGTGCGAGGCGACGAGGTGTACTTCAGCGAGGTCTCACCGCGTCCACATGATACCGGCATGGTCACGATGATTTCGCAGGATCTGTCCGAGTTCGCCCTGCACGCGCGCGCCATTCTCGGACTGCCGATTCCCAATATTCAGCAGCATGGACCTTCGGCTTCGTGCGTTATTTTAGTGGAAGGCCACTCCAACCGGGTGCAGTTTAGCCAACTTGAGGAGGCCTTGCAGCAGGTCGATACACAACTGCGCCTGTTTGGAAAACCCGAAGTGGCCGGAAAGCGGCGCATGGGCGTTGCCCTGGCCCGCGGCACCAGCATTGAAGAGGCGTTGGAAAAGGCACGCAGGGCAGCGCAATCCGTGCAAATTGAACTCTGAGTTGAACCAGGTGCGGCTATTTTATGCGCACTAGACGATAGCCAATATTGTAATTGCGCCGGTAGCCCGGCCCGCTGCCCGAGCGGTCGGCTGCGCGCACTTCGCGCGGCCGACCGTTAAAGGGTCCACCGCGAACGGCTCGGTTCGCTCCCGTAGCCGCTCCCTGTGGATCGATCAGATCGACGCTGTCGTACGGGCCGTAAATATCCTGACACCACTCCCAGACGTTCCCGTGCATATCGTACAAACCCCAGGAGTTGGGCGCTTTACTACCCACCGGCTGCGCATAGCGCAATCCCCTCTCCCACGCATTGTCCCGATACCATGCGTATTGGCCCAGCATGACCTCGTCGTCTCCAAAGGACCAGCGCGTTTGTGCGCCCGCACGCGCGGCGTATTCCCATTCGGCCTCCGTCGGCAGACGATAGAGGGAATCGCCCGCAGCGGCATTCAACTTTTCCGCAAAAGCCTGGGCGTCGTGCCATGAGACATAGACGGCGGGATGGTTTGAATTCAGTTGGATATAATCTTCGCCGAGCCAGGGGACGGTCTCCATAACCGCGATCCACTGTCCTTGAGTGACCTCGTATTTGCCCAGGTAAAATCCGTGCGATAACCTCACCTGGCGCTGCGGTCCCTCATCGCTCTGCCGGCCCACCTCGCCTTCGGGCGATCCCATTGCAAAGGTACCGGGTGGGATCCAGACAAATTCCATACTGACCCCGTTCGGCAATTCGGCGATGCCGTCGAATTCACCCGGCGATTCCGATCCGGCGTTTTGCGGGTTTGCGCCCTCATGAACCTCCTGACCACAGTGGACAAGTATGATCGAAGACAGCATGCAAACCCAACGCGGAACACGCCCTGGTAGGATTTTCTTAGTCATTCTTTTGCATCCCAATTAGACTAGCTTAACGGCGCCATCATGGATTCGAACCCTTTTAAAATCGCCCCGAACAAAATACAAAAGCCCCGAAGACAAAACGTCTTCGGGGCTTCTAAATGGCTCCGGCGGTAGGATTTGAACCTACGACCAAGTGGTTAACAGCCACCCGCTCTGCCAGCTGAGCTACGCCGGATCACATATCTCTTTTTGCAGGCAATTAAGTTAGACTACGCCTTCCTATCTGTCAAGACTGCTGGCGCTTCAGTCGGCGTAGTATTCCTTTAGCGTATCGCTGCGTGCCGGATGGCGCAATTTCTGCAGGGCCTTTTCCTTGATCTGCCGCACGCGCTCGCGCGTGCGACCGACATAGGCGCCAATTTCTTCCAGCGTCATCGACTCGTGCCCATCGAGTCCGTAGTACATCTTGAGCACTCTGGCCTCGCCGTCTGTAAGTGCGTGCATCGCGCGCTGAATCTCTTCCCTTAGCTGTTCGTCCGAGAGCACTTCATCGCTGCACGGCACGTTGTCGTCGGGAATCAAATCGCCGTACGTGCGATCCGGTTCCGAATCGTCGCAGGGCATTTCCAGCGAGACGGGGCGCTGCGCTAGGCGCATCAGCAGCTCCATATCGCCCGGTTCGACCTCTAATTCATCGGCAATCTCGTCGACTTCTGGCGGGCGTCCCAAGCGCTGCTCGAGTTTGTTTAACACCTTGTTGACGCGCGTCAATTCGCCAATGCGATTGAGTGGCAGCCGCACGATGCGCGACTGCTCGGCCAAGGCCTGCAGTATGGACTGGCGAATCCACCACACCGCATAGGAAATGAACTTGAACCCCTTTGTGCCGTCAAAGCGCTTCGCGGCAATCATAAGACCCAGATTGCCTTCATTTATCAGGTCTGAAAGGGGCAAGCCCAAATTTTGGTACTGCTTGGCCACGCTGACGACAAAGCGCAGGTTAGCTTTGACCAAGTTGGAAAGCGCTTCCTCGTCGCCTTGCTTAATCTGCTTTGCCATCTGGACCTCGGCCTCCGAAGAAAGTCCTACGGAATCCTCGATCTCGTGGAAATAACGGTCGACGAGCGAATCAGTCTGCAGCGTTGTCATAACTGGCTGTTCTCCTCTAATTGCTATGAGCCCTCGTGGGGAGTGCACAGTCGGCTATGTCGAAAAATCGGTTTATTGTACTACACAGGGAATTTGCTTCGGATACAGGGGGAAGGGATCGCATCCAAAGACTACCGGCTAAGGAGAGGCGCCGATAGGGGTGCAACTAATATAGCGAATAAGATGGAAACATTTCAAGTTTTTTTTCATAAATTTGCCAAAAGATTACATTTCTATGCCTTTTACTCTTCTCTATACCTACCTAATACCTACCAATCCTCGCCGGCAGCAAAGGTCCGCTCCTCTCCCTCTAGCAGAACCGCTTCTGATCCCGATCCAGCGATCGCCCTGATTTCGACACGGCCTTTTTCTACGCGCACCTGCGTCGTCGCGTCGAGGACTACGCGGACGGAATAAACCGCGCCAACCGGGGCGCGAATCTGCACCAGTGGGGTTTGAACGGCAAATTGCGCTTCCAACACTGTTGCCTGCAGCCGGCCTAAGCGCAGATTGAGTATGCGCAACGTCGAATCACTCGCACTTTCCTCAGGCACTGCATCTACCTGAAATTCGCCTACCGCATACATGCCTTCCGCGCCAGGCACGGCGACAAGAGCCTGCGGTGTTTGATTGGCCTTCTGCGCGCTGCGTCTCTGCTGGGCGTCCCCTTCGAATCCTCCGGTGCCCACAGCGTCCAACAGCATCTGCCAGCGGCTAGACGCTACACTTGCAAATGCCTCATTCTTTTGCGCGGTCTCCGCCGGTTCCTCCACTGGGCCATCTCCGGTCTGCACGAGCAAATACACTACGGAAAAGAGCGCAGCGCAGCCGGCGGCCAACGCCAGTTTGGCTAGGACATGGGACCATCTTCGAACCTTTTTCTTTTCGCGCTTTTTTGCCTTCGAATCGGGCTCTTTTTCCTCCTCCTCTTGGAGGGGCTGCTCGTCGGCCCGCTCCTCCTCTTTTTCGGCGCTTAATGCTCCCATATAGGTAGTGATACGCCGCCGCTCATATAGCAGGCGAGCCATCGAAAGAACGGCGCCTTGGGCTTGCTCTATCTCATCGACAGTCGCTTCGGCATAGCGCTCGCTTTCCTCTGCTATTAGCACCCGTCGCCGCTTGGATATATGATCCGCAAAACGCTGCCCTACGGCGGGGGAAAGGCCGCTTAGTGCCAGGGCCAGCGTTGTCGTTGATTCGCTGGCTAGCACCAACTGCAAATCCCGTTTGGAAAGCTGCAGTAAGTCAGTAAAGTGGTAGAGGTGCTGCTGCAGAACGAGGGCCGACCGGCGATCGATTGCGGCCACGCCTTCGAGCAATTGGCGCATGGCGCGGGGCTGGTCTGCCCTGCGCATAATGGTGGCTGCCTGCTCGACCCCCCAGTGCTCTTGCCCCCCCAATTGCTGGCGCAGCCAGGCGACCCAGGCACTTTCCTCATCGGCTATATCGCGCAGACAGGAAAGGGAGGAATGGGTGAGTAACCGATGGAGGATGGGCGCCTGAAGATGCAGCGGCACATGATAGAGAAATTGGGCGCCCTGCACTGGCCGGGCGGTCTTTGATAGCAGCAGCGCGCCCAGCGCGACCAAACCCGTTGAAGACCCTGCATGCCGATCCGCTTCCTCCGACGGCATTGGGTCCCTCTGATCGGCCCTATCACCGGGTTTTTGCAGGGCTGCCAACAGATCCTCTTCCCACCCGGCGACCTCTTCGTCGCTGCCAGGCGGACCCAGAGCAGAAGCTATATGATCGGGCAGCAGGGCATAGAGCCCTTCCCTAGCGCGCGGGTTGAGGGCATGGGCAAAACGCGAGAGGAGCGACAAATAGGACACGGCGAATGGGCAGGTGTGTCAATTTAGGGCTGGATGGCCTGCTGTGCCAATTCAACGCAGCGCGCCACATCGTAGTCGCGCAGGATCGTTATCTTCTGCGTTTCCAGCGACCCTTCAGCGTGAATGGCGAGCAGTTCGTTATAGCCGCCAAACGTCGACGCCGTCAGATCGCGCACTAAGTTGAGCGCGCGCAGGCGCTCCTCGGCGCCAATGCCCTGACTGCCGCCCAGAAAGCGCTCGATATAGGGTTTTGTCTGCGGATTCTGCCAGTCCTCTTCGGATGGTCCGGTCACGACCAATCCACCCGCAATATCCTGCACCCAGGAGACGGCTTCGTGATAGCCATTGGCAAAGTGAAATTTAGCCAAATTCGAATAAATAATATTGGGCACCGCCGTGCCCGTATCGCGCGTGCTACAGGCGTGTGCAGCGGCCAGACTAAGACCGCGCACCGTCTCTGCATAGGCGATCAGCTTAGTGAGTTTTTCGCGCACGTGACTAGCTTTGCCAATTCCATTGAAATGGGCCAGCATAGCCGCCGCGCCAATAAAGAGATCGCAGAGTGGGGGCTTGTAAGAAACGGCCGTAAAGCGGTGGAATTCGACAAAGGTATTGGCCAACGCGCCGGCGTATTGCCACTCGCCCTTGAGAAAGATGCGCTCGTTGGGAATAAACACATCATCGAAAATGGTCAGCGTATCGATCATGCGGTGCAACGAGCTGACGGGATGGTGAAATTTGCTGACCGGCGGCGAGCCGAAGGGGCTGGCAATTAGCTTTACGCCCGGCGTATTGACCGGCACTGCAAAGGATACAGCATAGGCCGAATCGTCCTCTTTGAAGGCACGCGTTGGCAGGACGATAAGCTCATCTACATAGGGAGCACAGGTCGTATGGGCCTTGGCACCCCGCACCACGATGCCATCGGCCCGCTCTTCGACGATGTGCACATAGTAGTCGGGATGCTCCTGCTGAGAAGGCAGCAGCGAGCGGTCGCCCTTCACGTCCGTTTGCGCAACGGCCAAACTCCAATCGCCCCGTTTGCACGCCTCGATGTAGGCGGCCACCCGCGCGCGGTACTCTGTTCCCAGCGCGTGGTCGATTTCGCCCGTGACTAAGTCGAGCGCAAAGAGCGCATCGCTGCCAATTTCCTTTATCAGCAGGACTACTCCGCCGCCCAGTCGCGTAGAGCGCTCGATCATCTCGCGGCGGTTGAGCAGATCGCCGGCGCTCTCGGGCACTTTAAAGTAGCGGCTCGCCCGTTCGCCGATTGCATTATCCTGCCAGGTCATCAGCTCGCTATGAGCCGGATCTTCAGCCATCGCAAAGTCGAGCGCCACGTGTTCAACCCCGATGCCCAAATCGTGGTGCGCAACGACATCGTCCACTGCTTCGCCGCGGTAATAGACGACGCGGCCGTCGCGCAGGCCCTCCTTGAATTGATCCGGACTACGCAGTCCCATAGTTCCTCTCTTTTTTAGTTTTTTAGGCGCTTGCCCGTCGCCAGCATATGGTCGATGCGCTGACGCGTCTCCTCGCTTGCACATAACGCCATAAAAGCCTCGCGCTCCAGTGTTAAAAGCTCTTCTGTGCTGCAGGCGCGCGCCGGCCCACCGCCGCCGGTCAACGCACGGGCTAGATGCATGCCAACTACGCCGTCGTATGCGCTCATTGCTCCCTGCTCTATGCGTTCGTCTACCCACGTCTTCAGCGCGCGGTGTGCCTCTTGGCCGCCGATGCGAACGAGTGCGTCGGCGGGAGCGTGCTGCCCGCTATCTACCCATGCGCGCAGCGTTTCTATCGCGCGCGCGAGCAATGCCTCTTCGCCAAAGATTACGCGATCGTTTTCGCTTAGGAATCCGCGCGCGCGCGCCTCAAAAGCATTTTCGCACAGATGGCCCTGACACAGCGTCTCAAAGACGGGTAGCAGATTCGCTGCCCCCGCCGTTCTCGCCATATGGACGATGCCCCCCCCCGAAGGCAAGAGCCCCACCCCGGCTTCGACTAGGCCGATGCGCGCTTCAGCAGCCACCACGCGCGCATGCGCAGCCAAGCTAAATTCACATCCCCCGCCCAAGCAAAGACCGCGCACCGCAGCCACCACCGGAAAGGGGGCCAGGCGAATAGATTCAACGGCACGCTGAAAGTCGACGAGGAATTGGGCTAGCTCCTCTTGGGTAAAGCCAGCGATATCGCGCAGGTTCGCCCCGACCGAAAAATTAGGTTCAGTGCCACATAGCAGGAGACCGGTAAAGGGCCGTTCGCGCTCCAGCCAACGCACGGCGTCAATCACACCTCGGCCCAAGGCATTCATCTTGCCGCAAAACACCAGCGCCCCCAAGCCGTCGTCTAGCGGGCAAACAAAGGCTTCGTCGTTAGCCATCAGCGCCCTGTCGGAGCGCAGCAAGCCGCTGGGGTCGTCTCCCGTGCGCTCATCGGAGAGCGGCTGCGACGCGATATGAGCGCGTCCCGATGCGCGCGCTTCCTCTACGAGGGGTGGAAGGGGTTCAACCCCGGCTGCCACCGATTCCATACCCAACGCATTCCACAGCGCAAACGGGCCTAGTTCCCAGTTAAATCCCCAGCGCATGGCATCGTCAATATCGCCCGGGCATTCGGCTATTTGGTCGGCGTGCCAAGCCGCGTAGAGCAGCACCTCGCGCAGGTGCTGGCGTGCCAAATCGCCCCAGTGCCCACCGTCGTTCCACAGGGCCAGAACGCGCTCGCGCGCCGATCCGCCCACTCCCTCCAACGCGCCCATGGCTGCGGGGGTGGATGCTTCATATTCGAGCGTGTGCGGGTTGAGGACGAGGATTCCACGATCGTCTTTGCGATAAAATCCCCCGCCGGCCTTGGCGCCCAGCAACCCGGCGTCGAGCATCCGCTCAAGGAGCGCAGGAGCAGCAAAGTGCGATCGCCAGGGGTCATCGACCAGCAACTGCTGCGCCGTGCCGGCTACCCGCATCAGCGTATCGAGGCCGATGATATCGCATAGGCGCAGCGTAGCGCTAGTCGGGCGCCCCATTAACCGCCCGCTCAGCGCATCGACTTCGGCTACCGTTAGCGCTTCGCGCTCCATCAGGTGCAGCATTGATAGCACGGCAAACACCCCCAGGCGGTTGCCGATAAAGTTGGGTGTATCGCGCGCTACGACGACGCCCTTACCCAACTCATTGCGCAAAAAATTGGCCATTTGCCGCACAAGGTTGGGATCTGTTGCCGCTCCGGGCACGGCCTCGACGAGCTTCATATAGCGCGGGGGATTAAAAAAATGAATGCCCATAAAGCGACGGGTAAAAGACTCGGAGCGCCCCGCCGCCAATGCGGCAATCGACAGCCCAGAGGTATTGCTGCTGACAACGGCCTCCCCTTCTACCTCGGCGTCTACACGGGCGAGTATCTGCTGTTTGGTCTGCAGGTCTTCAACTACCGCTTCGACAATCCAATCAGCCCCAGACAGCTGCGATAAATCGGCGAATGTACCCACCTCGATCCGCTCGGCCATATCGGCTGTATAAAAGGCCGGTGGCCGAGCGCGCAGCGCCTTGTCGATCCCCTCTACAGCCCGGCGTGCGCCCCCTTGCTCATCGGGCAAGTCCAGCAGCAAAACGCGTCGACCACTAGCCGCTACTAGGGCGGCGATTTGCACCCCCATCACACCGGCACCGAGGACGGCAACCGCGCGCGGCCATGCCCCGTTCACTGCCCCACACCTACAATGGGTGCATTGACGTAGATAAGACGACCCAGTTTTATGACGTTTTCCTCGTTCTTGGCCTGGTCGAGCGCCGAGGCCAAATCAAATACGCGGGAGAAGGCGTCAATTGTGAATATTTGCAGCACCCAAAGCGGCGAGTACCCTTCATCCCCGGGCAGGCGCGTTACTACATTGTGAGTGGTGGCCCCCTGCAAATCCTCGGCAAAGCCATCGCGCTCGTCGCGGTTGTTATCAAAGAAGGCATACATCTGCGGCGTATTGATCTGTCCGGCACCAAAATCGATTTGTGCGCTGCTCTGCGGATTTTCAAACTGCAGATATTTTACGATGCGCCCGTCATACCAGCCGTCAAAGCTGCTCCTGCGCGCTCCCGCATCAATGCGCAAACGGGCGCTCGAACCCAGCGGAACCATAACGTGGTTTAGCACCTGTTCAGTCGGCGTAATTTCCAGCCCAGCAGCCAGCAATTCGGCGGCCGAATCGAAGCTATTCGCCCTATAGTTGCGATCCTGTATGCCCACCCTATGCAGTTGCCAAAAGTCGCTGTAGTCAACCTGACCCGGAATGCGGTCATAAATGAGCAGTTGCCCATTAATGACATCGCCTCGCCTGTCCACGAGTTGGTATACCACGCCGGGCGTTTTCGGACGCACATCGAAATTGTAAAAGGATATGATCTCGCCATTGGGACCAAAGCCGCGCTTGAGAAAGCGCGGGGAGTCGAAGTCGATGGGTTCGTTGGGTGCGGGCAAATCGGGATTGTCCGAGCGGCGGAAAAAAGTCCCCATATCATCGCTGAAGCGATCGATGGCAACGATGGGTAAATACGTTGGAAAATGGGCGACTACGCGCACCGTACCGCCGAATATTTCCATTGCGATGCGCGCCAACAAGTCCTCGCGAATATCGGTGCGAATATCGTTTTGCACGAGGACCTGCTGCTCGTTGTCGTAGCCGAGCAGGGTAACGGCGATATCCGAACCGGTCGGTATACCGACGATGCGCTGAGTCATCGTGCCGGTGCTCGGATACACGCGCAGCAGCGTATCGATGCCAGCGTCGATGTGCACCTGCAGTTCGGTTACTTCTGGGGGTAGGTTAGAAATGACCTCCATGCCGCCTAGGAGGCGGCGCAATTCCACTCGAACTTCCTCTGCTTTTTCGCTGACGTCCAGCGTCTCGGCTGCAGCAAACGTCGGTATGCCGCTCCGATCGAGCGCCACGATGGAAATCGCCCTGCGCTCACCGGGCGTCATGCCGCCCACGCGCGTCCGCGCATTGCTGCCAATAATATCCATCTGCCCTTCGACGGTGGGCATATCGCCAGCGGAAACTACGTAGTGGACCTCGCGGATGCGCTCGGCAATTTCGCCGCGGTAAGCCGCGGGGAATTCGCCCAACAAGACGAACCCTTCCCCGTCGTCCTCGCCCAGGCGCGGATCGGCGGGATTGGCCCGTTCGGGCAGGCCGCAGGCCCCGTGCCAGCACAGGATAGCGCCCACAGCGAGGGCATAGAAGGAGAAAGAGAAACGCCTCACTGGGTGCGTGCACGGGAGAAAAGGGGGAGCTGATCTCGATCGAATACCGGATATCGTCCCTCGTGGGGCACATCCCCCCACCGGCACCGCGCCAGCCAACCGCTCGTTTCACTGTGGCCAAGGCGCACCAACTTGCCCAACCGATAATGAGGTATCGTTACCCGCCCGGCCAAACGACGCACCGCAGAGACAGGACAGCACAAATAGTCGGCGACTTCGTCGGCTGTTATCAGGCGTTCTCGCACCACGATTCACCGCCTCCGTTGGAATTATATTTCGACCGTCTGATCCACTGTAAAGAAGTTGTTGTCCGTCTCCTGAATCGTCACTTCGATGCGGTAGTGCACACCTGCACCAGGAAACAAGCGTTGCAACACTTCCACTGCCTGGTCTATGCAATAGTGGGCCACGTTTTCCACACTGGGATTGTCCCCTGGCATTACGACGACCCCTTCGGGCTCAAATAGGCCGGATTTGAGGAAGGTCGCGTCGCGATGAGAAACGAGCATTTTGTGATCTAGTTGCTTGAATATGTCCTTCAACGCGCCGAAATCGACCGACATATCCAGCTTTGGATCGCGGGGAAAGCGCTCGGCCTGCACGGAGAACGATCCGCGCCACGTGTGTCCGTGTACCCAGGCACACTTGCCTGCGTAGTCGAGTTGGCGATGCGCTGCGTGAAATTTTCCTTTGGCCCGAATGGTTTCCATTATGCCTCCCGTTCGTTTCCTGTCGTCTCTCCTAGCGTGGAGTCTGGCAGGCCTGCCCCGTCTCCAACGCGCGTTCGCACGGCCCAAAGGATGAGCGAAAAAATACCTAGGGCAACCACCAACCAGTACATGGCTTTGCCAAAGAGGACCACCCAATCGGCGGTCGACAAGGTCGTAGCCAGGATGATCAGAGCGATCGCCCCAAGAATACCTGCCGTGCTGTAGCGCATGAGTTTATTGTAAACGGCTGAGCGCACGCTGCAATCCTCCTATTGCCTCAGTATGTGTCTAAACTAATGCCAATACACCGCCGGACTCAAGCCCGCTGAACGATCCACTGCTGGGCAGCATGGCGCACCTCGGCATCGACGGCAAAAACTTCGCCGATCTCTGCGGCATCCCGAACGGTGTGCGCCTCGAGCAGGTCCGCATTGAGTGCGGCAATATCCAAAAAGCCAATCTGACCGGCTAAAAAGGCGGCAACGGCAACCTCGTTGGCCGCATTGAGCGCGGCTGGTGCCGTGCCCCCGCTTTGCCCCGCTGCGTAGCACAAATCCAAACAGGGGAAATTCTCGCGGTCGGGTCGGGCAAAGCTCAACTGGCCGACTGCAGCCAGATCCAACCTTCCCAGCGGCGAGGGCCGCCGCTCCGGATGAGTCAAGGCGTACTGTATCGGGAGAGACATATCGGTCTTGCCCAAATGGGCGAGCAGCGCACCGTCGACCAATTCGACGAGCGAATGGACAACCGATTGGCGATGAATGAGCACTTCGACGGAAGATATAGGTAAGTCGAAGAGCCACGATGCCTCGATGGCTTCAAACCCCTTGTTCATCAGCGTCGCCGAATCGACGGTAATTTTGGGACCCATTTTCCAGGTCGGGTGATCGAGGGCTTCTTCGGGTGTGATGGCGCGCATAGATTCTTTGCTACGGGAGAAAAAAGGACCACCCGACGCGGTGAGAATTATGCGCTCGAGGTTTGCTCTCCCCTCGCCCTTGAGGCACTGCCAAATCGCATTGGGCTCGCTGTCTAGGGGAAGTATAGTGCCCCCTCCGCGACGCGCGGCATCGATCAGCAAACCACCGGCCATGACAATCGGCTCTTTATTGGCCATGGCCACGACCTTACCCGCTTCTAGCGCGGCAAGCGTGGGCCGCAGCCCAAGGGCGCCAACCAGCCCGTTGATAACGATGTCGGCCTCGGCCAAGGTGGCCATTTCTACGAGGCCGGCTTCGCCCATGAGCAGCTTAGCTGCAGACGGGCCGAACCGACTCGCCTGCTGGAGGCCGGGGACGCAGACCAAGGAAGGCTGCCACTGGGCAGCAAGCGCTGCCAACTTAGCGACCTTCGCACCCCCGCTCATACCCAATACGCGATAGCCTTTCCCTAAACTGGCTAACGCGCCAAACGAACTATCGCCGATGGAGCCGGTAGCACCCAGCACGACGACATTCTTCACTTCTCGATCAGCGCTCATCCGCGCATCCACCTCAGCGGCTGGCTCACCGTCGCAGCACGCGAATGGGTGGCCTCAGTTGGGTGAAATGCCACTGGCAGCACCGCGCCGCCCGCTGCCGCCACGCCGCCCGCTGCGCGCCCGGCTGCGCTGGGGCCGATTGCGCCCAGTAAAGCGAACGGAGTGCGTTTCGCGGACGACCATCACCTTGACCTGACCGGCGAAGGTGAGTTCGTTTTTTACTCGCTCGGCAATGTCGAATGCCAGCATTTCGGCATCGTCATCGCCAATGCGCTCCCCCTTCACCATAACGCGAATTTCGCGCCCGGCATTGATGGCGTAGACGTCTTTGACCCCCTCAAAGGAGTTTGCGATTTCCTCCAAGCGCATAATGCGCCGGGCATAGCCTTCGAGGTCTTCGCGCCGCCCGCCGGGACGAATCGAAGAAATGGTATCGGCCGCCTTGACCAAAAAGCCTATCGACGACATGCGCTCGTTGTCTTCGTGGTGCTCGGCGATGGCCTCTTTGACAATGGGGTGCTCGTCGAAGTGGTCGCCCAATTCAATGCCTAGTTCAATGTGCGAACCCTCCATTTCGCGACTAACGGTTTTACCGATGTCGTGCAGCAGACCGGCGCGCTTTGTCAAGCGCACATCCAACCCCAGTTCGGCCGCCATCAGTCCAGCTAAGTGCGCCACTTCAAGGCAGTGCTGCAGCAAGTTCTGGCCAAAGCTGGCCCGGTATTTGAGCATGCCTACGTAGTGCGGCAGTTCGGCATGGAAGGTGTTGGCACCGATTTCAGCCAGGGCCTTTTTGCCTTCTTTGATCATGTCCTCGTCGAGCTCTTTGCGACACGACTCGACAACTTCCTCGATGCGGCTAGGGGTAAACCCGCCATCGGCAATAAGCTGACGCATAGCTCGACTGGCGACTTCGCGCCGGGCCGGATCGTAAGAAGAGAGCAATACCGTTTCGGGCGTATCATCGACCACGACCTTCACCCCCGTGGCCGCTTCGAAGGTGCGCACATTGCGCCCCTCTTTGCCTATGATCCGGCTCTTTATGCCCTCGTTGGGCAGTTCGACGCTTGAGGTGGTCACTTGCACGGCCTCCTCGACGGCGCAGCGCTGGATCGCCATGGCGATGATCTTTTTCGCCTCGCGATCGGAGTCTTCCTTAGCCCGGGCGCGCTCGGCTCGCACCAGGGCCGCCGAACGAGCGCGCACTTCAACGGACAGGTGTTCCATCATCTGGTCGCGCGCCTCGTCGACGCTGAGGCTAGCCACTACTTCCAGTCGCTCTTGGTACTCGCGCACCTTGAGGTCGAGTTCGTCCTCTTTCTCCTTAGCCGCCTTTTCTCGCTGGGCGACCTTGCCCTCATATTGCTTGGAACGGCTCATGTCTTTGTCCAACTGCTCCCGTTTGGACTCCAAGCCATGGCGCGCATCTGCCAGCTCTTTTTCCCGCTGCACTAAACGGACCGACTGCTCTTCTACCTCCTTTTCGTGCTGGGCTTTTGTCTTATACCATTCGTCTTTCTCTTCGAGGAGTAGCAACCGCTGGTTGCGCTCTTCTTCGGCCAATATATGGGCGATGCGCTGTTCGGCATCGCGCTCTACGCGCGCCACTGCACTGCGGCGGGCTTGCCCACTTAGCAGATAGCCAACGACACCGCCAAGGGCTAACATGCCCAATCCGGCCAACAGCACGTTCAAATCGGTGTAGGTCATATAGCCGAACCCTTCATCTGCGTTGTTGCGTTAAAGACAGCTCTTCTATAGATAGCAAAGCGGGCCGATCGCAGCAACCACATGCCTCAGCCAACCTGGTCTCCAGCGCGCTGCAGCACCTCTGTCAGCATCGCCGCGCGTTGAACCGGATCGAGCCAGCGCTCCTGAACTGCTCCGTCCAGCTCGTATAGCGGATCAAAGTAGTAGAATAACTGCCCAGGCCGCACGGCGGGACTGGCGTACACGGCAATGCCACTTTCTCGATCGTATACTTCGTAGGCGTGCACATTGCGTTTCCCCCCGCCACCCATCGTGTCGAGGACAAAAGCTGGCGTATTGAACCCTGCCGTGACGCCGCGCACCTGCTTTTCGAGATCGAGGGCCTTCTGCAGCGTTGTGCGCAGATCTTCTACGCCCCGCACCATATCGTGCACGAAGACATAGTAGGGTTTTACACCCATCCATCCCAGTCGCTGTACTAGCAGCTGCATAACGTCTGCCGAATCGTTTACGCGGCGCTGCAGAACCGTCTGATTGCGAATGACAATCCCCCGCTGCACCAAAGGCTCCAAAGCCGTTCGCGTGATTTGGCTGATTTCGTTGGGATGATTGAAGTGCGTATGCAGTGCCACCTCTTTGCCGCGCAGGCGTCCCGCCTCTACCACGCGTATCAGCGCGTCGGTCCACGCCCGGTCGCTCAGCAGCTTTTGCGGCATGATAGCCGGTGCTTTGGTAGCAAAACGCATGCGCTGTAGATGATCGATATCGAGTAAGCGCATGCCGATGTATTCTATGTGCTCCGCGCGTAGATTAGCCACGTCGCCTCCGCTGATGACGATATCTTCCAGTCCGGGCTGCGAATCGACGTAGGCAAAAACCTGTTCCCAGCGCTCTGCCAGCGCGCCGAAATGCACTTTCTCCACGTCTTCGGTGTCGAGCCCAACCGCATAGGAGCGCGTGCAAAAACGGCAGTATACTGGACAAGTGTCTAGCGCTAGAAAGAGCGCTCGATCGCGGTAGCGATGGGTCAGACCGGGAACGGGAGAATCCTCCTGTTCCAACAGCGAGTCAAAACGCAATTCTGGATGATCGGGCTGTGCATGCGAGGCGACCGGCAAAAACTGGATGCGCAGCGGATCGTCGTAGGGATGCTGCCAGTCAATCAGCGAGACCACATAGGGTGATATGCGCAGACTCATGGTAGAGCGCGATACCCCCCTTTCTACGTCCTGGTAGAACGTCTCGTCGACGAGATCGCCAAGGACCTGGCGCAGTTTGCGCAGGCTGGTGACGCAGTTGCGACTTTGAAAGCGGTGATCATTAAACTCCTGGGCGCTTAGCTCGGCATAGGCCGGTATACCTCGCCAGAACTCGTCGGAGCGCAGGTCGCGATGTGCGAGACTAGCACCTAGTTCGTCAGGGCAACATCGAGGTGTTTCCTCCATAGAGCTCATTGCAGATCTGGTCCTTTCCACTTTCACTTTCTTATCAAATCGAAAAACTCTTGGCGCACGCGCGGCTCGTTAAAGCACCCGCGCAGAGCCGAGGTCGTAGTCATGGCACCCGCCTTTTCCACCCCGCGCATTTCCATGCAGAGGTGGCGCGCTTCCAGCACGGCAATCGCCCCGATCGGCGCTAGTTTCTCTTCGAGAAAATCGATGACTTGGTCCGTCAAACGCTCCTGCAGCTGGGGCCGTCGCGCGTAGAATTCAACTATGCGGGCAATCTTACTCAGACCGACAATGCGCTCACCTGGAATGTAGGCTATATGCGCCTTGCCGAAGAAGGGTATCATATGGTGGGAACACACGGAAAAAAACTCGATATCGCGCACGATGACCATATTGTCGTAGCCGTCATCGTTGGGAAAATAAGTTATGCTGGGTTCGCTCTGCTCACTGAGTCCACGAAAAATTTCCAAATACATGCGCCCCACTCTAGCCGGTGTATCACGCAGATGCGGATCGCTAAGGTCGAGGTTGAGAACGCGCATAATCTCGCCGAAGTGCTCGGAAATCTTCTCGGCCCGTTCCATCTCTGCTCCCCTCAACCAAGCAGGCTCATTGTAATCTTCGTCCATGTCTACTCAGCCCCTCAAAAGTGTAATCGCATGCTGTGTGGGTATAACGACAGAGTGGGGCTAAAGCCTAGTGCTTTGCCCCACTCTGTCTTCACTTATGAGCTATCTCAGTTCAAATCCTGCAAACACGCTTGTATGGCTTCAAAGTCGGGCAAGACCTTTGCATCATCAGAAACAGAGGCGTAGCGGACAACCCCCTCCCTGTCGATGACAAACGCAGAGCGCTTGGCAACGCCCTTAAGCCCTAAAAGCTCCTCGTATTGAGCGCCATAAGCAGCCGATACCTCTCGGTTAAAATCGCTCAATAGGGGAATGTTTATGTCCTCTTTTTCAGCCCAGTTCTTCAGGGCAAAAGGACTGTCCACGCTGATGCCCAGCACGCGTGCGCCGAGCTCTTCGTAGGCATTGATGCCCTGCGAAATATCGCATAGCTCAGCTGTGCAAATGCCGGTAAAGGCCAGCGGAACAAAGAGGAGGACGACGTTCTGCCCAAGCTGCGAGTCTAGGCTGACCTCCTCCAAAGCCGTATTTTTTAGCGTGAATTTGGGAGCGCTATCTCCTACTTGTAGAGCCATTTATGCACCTCACTTAGCAGCGGCATAGCGTTCGCCAACGGCACCCCAATTGATGACGTTAAAGAACGCGGCGATATAGTCGGGACGTCGGTTCTGATAGTTCAGGTAGTAGGCATGCTCCCAGACGTCGAGTCCCAAAATAGGCGTGCCCGAACCGTCCATTAGCGGCGTGTCCTGGTTTGGCGTGCTGGTCACGGCGAGTTTGCCCTCTTTGACGACCAACCAAGCCCAACCGGAGCCAAAGCGCGTAGCAGCGGCCTTGGAGAAGGCCTCCTTAAACGCATCCATACCACCGAGGTCGCTGTCGATCGCCGAGGCCAAGTCGCCGCTTGGAGCCCCACCCTGGCCACTCAGAATGGTCCAGAACAGACTGTGATTGGCGTGTCCCCCGCCGTTGTTGCGCACCGCCGTGCGCGCCGCTTCGGGCACAGAGTCCAAATTCGCTACCAGGTCCTCGATGCTTTTGGAAGCGAGGTCTGCGTGCCCTTCTAGGGCGGCATTGAGATTGGTCACGTAGGCGTTGTGATGCTTGGAATGGTGAATCTCCATCGTGCGCGCATCAATGTGCGGCTCGAGCGCGTCGTACGCGTAGGGCAAATCGGGCAGTGAGTAGGCCATGTTAGGTCCTTTCAATGGGGGTTGAATTGTATTCGCGCAAAAGCTCTTCAAACGCGTCTACTGCGAGAACCGCGGCGTGCTTTTTAATCGGTGGGAGGCCACCGAGGGCCTCTTCGACCGAGGCGGCATCAACGCGTAGGGTGTGTAGGTCCTTTCCCTCGACCATCTCCGTCAGGATGGAACCAGCCGCAACGGAGGGTGCACAGCCATAGGTCTGACATGAAATTTCTGCAATAACGCCGTTTTCTATGCGAGCATACAGGCGCATACTATCGCCGCAGGCCGGGTTTTCTGCCCGGCCAACCGCATTGGCCGAATCCAACGCACCGGCATGGCGCGGTGCGCGATAGTGGTCTAGCACCTTTTGACTGTACAAAGTTTTTGTCTGTAAACGGTTCTGTTTCGGGTTAACCGGTGTCAATATACTCGGCCTCAATAGACTTGTCAACCCAGGTCCGAGAAGTGCTGAAATACATATCCTCACAACACTTTATACACTTGTGCTCCGATAAATTCTCAGCGATTGACCGGCTCTCTCACGCCTTGAGATCGATGGATCCGCCCTGCCCATTGGACCCGCAATCGCGCCAGTAAGAGCGCACCATGGCCAGCACATCGGCGAGGATGGTATCGCGGGAAACCTGATCAATCAGCTCGTCGAGCCGGGATTCGCGCTGTTCATTCCCCTTTAGCAGCCCCAACCCCTGCATCATGACCAAGTGGTGTATCATACCCGTTTGCAGCAGTGTGCGATTGAGATCGGAAAGAGGTATGCTGCTATGCGTTTCAAACTCGTCGACCAACACGGAATATAGTTCGGCCAAGTCGTGCGATAGAGTCGTGTGGTTTTTTAAAAAGTAATTAATTAACTGAACAAATGATTGTGTTGTTTGGTGGTGGGCTATTATGGGGGGGGGGAAATCTA
>JAYOYH010000003.1:31677-66359 GCA_038153405.1 Gemmatimonadota bacterium
ACGGAATATAGTGCGGCCAAGTCGTGCGATAGAGGCGTTTCTATTTTAAACAGTGAAGTCATGCGCTCACCATGGAATGGGGTTGTATGCGGCAGCTGTAATGGGGTTGGGCAAATCGCTCTCTTACTTACCAATGAGCTGGTGTTTGCGCAACAGGTGGCGAAAGCGATCGTAGCTCAAACTGAGAGCGAGCGCGGCCGATTTTTGGTTGCCTTCCGCCCCCTCTAGCGCGCGCGTGAGCAACCCGCGCTCTTGGGCGGCCATGTGCGCGTCAAAATCGCCCGCCGTTTTTTCTCCAGCGCGCCCACCCTCCAGCAGTTCGGGCGGAAGGTCACCGGCCACGACTCGTTCGCCCTTAGCCACGCAGAGTGCTCTTTCTACGGCAAACTTGAGCTCGCGCACGTTACCCGGCCAAGCGTAGGCTTCCATGGCCCCTAGCGCTTCCTCCGAAAATTCTCGGCGAACCATGGAGGGCACTTCGTCGAAGAGTTGGCCGGCAACGTATGCGCAGAGCGGGCGGATATCCTCTATGCGCTCGCGCAGCGGCGGCAACTCGATGACGGCAAAGCGCAATCGGTCGTACAAATCGGCGCGAAAGCGCCCCTCTGCTATTTCCGTTTCCAGGTTGGCATTGGTTGCGGCAACCACCCGCACATCGACCCGCACCGTCCGATTGCCTCCCGTCCGTTCAAATTCCTGATACTCAATGACGCGCAGTACGTTTTTTTGAAAGTCGACCGAAGTATTGCCTATTTCGTCCAGAAAGAGCGTGCCGCCATCGGCCGACTCAAAACGCCCCCTACGAGTGTCGGATGCTCCGGTAAAGGCGCCTTTTTCATGACCAAAAAGCTCCGATTCCAGCAGCGAGTCGGAAAGCGCGGCGCAGTTCATCTTGACAAAGGGGCGATCGCGGCGGTCGCTGCCGCTGTGCAGGGCCGCCGCGATTAACTCCTTGCCCGTGCCTCGCTCGCCGCGTATGAGTACCGGCCGGGGAATTGAAGCGATCTGCTCCACATGTTCAAGAACCGCCTGTATCTTAGCACTCGCGCTCACTACGCGGTAGCGCTGTCCCAACTCACTGCGATAGAAGTTCAGGTCCCGGCCAAGCGCTTCGTTTTCCGCTCTCAGGCGCGCGTTTTCTCGCAGGACCACTAGCATTCGCTCGATTTTCTCTACCCCTATCTCCAGCTTGTCTTCGACGTAGAGGTCTTTCTCTATAAAGTCGGCCGCCCCGTTTTGCACCGCCTCAACCGCCGCCTCGACGCTTCCCTTGCCGGTGAGGATAATAACCGGCAGTTGGGGTCGGACGTTCTTGATCCGGCGCAGTACTTCAATACCATCGGGCTGGCCGGCGCCAAAGTCGAGGTCGAGGACGACGAGTTCGACTTGGTCATCGCCGTCGGACAAATAGGTCAGCACCGCATCGCCGCTGGCAAAGGTCCGCACTGCTTTGCCTAACGTGCGCAGCGTTTGCCCAAGCATATCCCGCACTTCCACCTGATCATCGGCAATGAGCACCAACCCCTTTTCAACCTCCATTGCAGTCATCTTTCATCCAAGTCAGCCCCCGCTAACGGGTAGGGGTATATCCATGCGAAACACCGTGCCCTCTCCCCGTCGACTCACCACGCGCAGCGCGCCCCCATGCGCTTGAACGGTGCGCCGAGCGATGTTCAGGCCGTAGCCATTGCCGCCGTCTCGCATCGAAAAACCAGGTTCGAAAATCAGATCCCAATAGGCTTCTTCGATGCCGGGTCCGTCGTCTTCGACTTCGAAAAAAACCCGTTCGGCCTCGGCGTCAAACCCCACGCTCACTTCGACGATGCCCCCGCCCAACGGTTCTAACATTTCGAGGGCATTTAGGCACAGATTAAGCAGGGCTTCGCGCAGCATGCGCTCGTCGCCTTCTAAGGGGGGCAAGTCTTCCTGTGCGCGCACGCGCAGCGCGGAGTTCCACGGCTGGCTTTGCAGCATTTCGACGACGCGTTCGACCATCTTTGCCGCATCGATATCGGCCGGGCGCAGCCCCTCCTTTTTCATCGCACTGAGAAAGGCTACCCACTCTTCGAAGAGGCGCTGATATTCGGCTTCGACTTGCTTTAGTTCACCTTGCGCGCCGCCGCTAGTGCGCACCGTGCGGCGCAGTCGGCTTCCCACCAGCCCCATGCGATTCTTTAGCTGGTGCCCCTTGGTGTAGAACCCCTCATAGACTTGCTCTTTGCCCGCTTCGACCATTTCCCTTGCCAAGTTGGCTAAAACCTGGGGGGCTTCTTCGGCAAACTCATCGATAATATGGGCGTATTCGAGTGCCCATTCGCCTTCATGGCCAAGGCGCATGAGTAGCCGAGCCAGATTGGTATAGGGCTCGCGCAGCGACGGCTCCAACTGAATGGCTATCTTGTATTGGCCGACCGCGCCAATAAACTGCCCAGCTCGCTGGAGAACCTGTCCTAAGCTGTTGTGTCCTGCCGCCGACAACGGATCGAGCGCAAGGCCGCGGCGCAGCAGGCGAGCCGCTCGATCACCCTCGTCATCCGCTTCCGCACAGAGCGTACCCAGGGCAAAGAATAGTCGTTCCGCCCCCTCGATTTCTCCCCCCCCCTCTAAATAATCCAACGCGGCTTGCAGGTGTTTTTTGGCGCGCTGCCGCTGAGTGGAACGGGGCTGGCGCGACAGCAATAGACCGAGCTGTAAGTGGCTCTGCACATGACCCAACTGCGCGGCCCTCTCCCATGTTTCGATGGCGTCCTGCACCGACCCCAGACGCGCGTGGCACACCCCCTTTAAATGGATCAGTTCCACCGCGCCCTCTTCGCGCCCGTCCATACCCTCCATCTCCCTAAGCGCCGCCTGCCAGTGGCCCAGCGCGAGCAGAGAGTGGATGAGCTCAGCGCTCTGCGATCCGCTAACGGGCACTTTCAACCCCGCGGCTCCAGTGTTTCTCGTGGGCAAAGAGCGCTTCGGGAAAACGGTAGACGACGACACCGGAGTCGCTAACTTCAACTTCTGCATACCCCCGATTGACCATACCCGTTACGATGTCGTCGACTTCTTCTACGGCCAGCCCCGTCTCGACGGCGATTTCCGTCATCATAAGACGCCCACCGCGCTGCTGTGCCAGTCGAATGATTTTATTTTGCTGGCGTCGATGCCGTATTAAATGAGCCGCCGCATCGAGTCGCTTGCCGAACATCCACAGCAGACTACCGACAATCGCCAAGGTCACGCCAACGGCAAACGGGGCGATGGACCGGTGTCCTCCCACATCGGTTGCGTCGAGAATCTCCCACAACCCATAGAGCATAAACCCAACGCCTAGGGGAACGGTTAGGCCACCCCACCCTTTGCAACACAGTGCACAGAACCGCTTAAAACTGCCCTCCATATGACTACCCGCTCTCATTTTCAGCCCGTTTACTGCATCTTCTAGCTGGCGCATTATATGCCGTTTTATTCTCCGTAAGTTCGCGACCGACCTATGGAACGTCCCGCTTTGCCTTGGCCTTGAGCGCATTCAGTTCGTCTTCGACAGCGCGTTCGACGTCAAGCTGGTGTACCTGGCGCTCAATGCCATCCATTTCACCGGCCAGCTCGGAGTGCGCAGCAGCTTCTGCCTCATTGGAGACGACCCGTTCCTCAAATCGTTCAAAGCTGGAAAACGCATCGCTACCCAATCCCGACAAACTTTGCGCTATGCGCTTGCGCGCTTCTGCGGCCTGGTGGCGCGCAATGAGCGTACCCTGTCGCGTGCGCCCCTCTTCGAGCTTTGTTTTTAGCGCCCGCAGTTGTTCGCGCAGCTGGTCGGCCGTCTGCTTGCTTTCTAAAATGGCTGGCTCCAGGTCGGCCACTGCACGAGCTTGGATCGCTTTTTGTTCTAACGCGCGCCGGGCCAGATCGTCGTCACCTGCTTCCACCGCTCGTTCCGCTTTGCCCTGCCATTGGCCAACCTGTTTCCGCCGGTCTTCACATTGGCGTTCCAAGCGTTTTTGGTTGGCGACGGCCGTGCCGACCGAAGCCGTCGCCTTGTTGACCGCTTCTTCCATATCCCGCACCATTTGCCGAATCATTTTTTCCGGATCTTCGGCCCGATCCAACAGCTCGCTCATATTGGACTTGAGAATATCGCGAATCCGTGCGAAAGTGCCCTTGGCCATCGTCTTTAACTCCTGTGAGTGCATGGGTGATAACCGCGCTTGTGGACGGACTACGCAAGAGTCGTACCAGCATATAAAAAAGACCTGCGCAAAAGACAATCGCCTTCTCTACCAATACATTACCAACCAATCAACGCGATGTCACGCCATTCCCATTTGGCGGAATTGACCAACTGTGGTAGCGAATTCCGCCAACGGGCCCTATGAGCCTTTTGCTTTTCCCCTATCTTGGCTATTTTTCCTACTCATCTGATCGGAGCGTATTCATGACGCATGTGCTCTTGGGACTGGGACTGTATTTGCTGTGTATGCTGGGCATTGGACTCTATGCCAGCCGACGCGTGGCTAGTTCGCAGGACTTTATCGTCGCCGGCAAGCGCCTGTCTCTGCCGCTGTGCACCGCAACGCTGGCCGCCACCTGGTTTGGTGGCGGCATCTGCATAGGGGCATCGAGTGCGGCCTATAAGGGAGGCTTTCTCTCCGTAATCGCCGACCCGTTTGGCGCCGCTCTCTGCCTTTTTTTAGCGGGTCTTTTCTACGTTCGCCTGTTGCGCCGCATGGGGCTTATGACCATCGCCTCGCTATTTAGCAGGCGATTTGACGAACGAGCTGGCCTATTGGCCAGCCTCTGCACCATACCCGCCTATATCGGCTGGGTCGCTTCGCTGATGGTCGCCTTTGGGCGCATCTTGCAAAGCCTAACGGGCCTCGAACCCAATACCGGCATCGCAGTGGCCGCCGCCATCGTCCTAATATACACCTTCGCCGGGGGCATGTGGGCCGTTACCCTTACCGACCTCGTTCAGATCGTCATTTTGGTGCTCGGTCTGCTGATCCTAGCGCCTATCCTACTCAGCGATATGGGCGGCTGGCAGGTGCTGGCAGCACAAATTCCGGCAGAGCGCTTTTACCTCTACCCGCGCGAGGCTGGCGCAACCGAATGGTTTGCCTATGCCCGCGACTGGTTGGTCATCGGTCTGGGTAACTTAGCCGGCCAAGACCTCATTCAGCGCAGCCTGTCCAGCCGCGATGAAAAGATCGCCTATCGCAGCGCCTATCTGGCCGGTCTACTCTATATCAGCGTGGGCCTCATACCCGTATTTCTCGGACTGGCCGGTCGGGTGATCTTACCCGACCTGGCCGACCCCGATCTGATCATGATGGAACTGGCCCTGCGCTACCTGCCCGAAGCGGCGCTGGTGCTGTTTGTCGGCGCTCTGGTTTCCGCTCTTCTCTCCAGCGCCGATAGCGCCCTGCTCGCTCCGGCCAGCGTGCTAGGATGGGATATGCTGCGCTTTTTCAAACCCAATATCGACGAGCGCACGGCGCTGAGAGCCTCGCGCGCCTCCGTCGTAGTTTTTGGCCTTTTTGCGATGTGGCTGGCCATGGATAAGACCTCTGTCTACGATCTGATGGTCGACTCTTGGTCCGTTCTCTTAGCCACGCTCTTCGTGCCCCTTACGGCTGGGCTGTGGTGGCCCAAGGGGAACGGCCCCGGCTGTCTGTCGTCTATTGTTGTTGGCTTTGTGTCTTGGCAGATCTTTCTCGCCCTAACGCCCGATCTGCCCGCCGACCTTATGGCCGTGCCCTTTGCAGCCCTGGCCTTTGTCGCCGTGAGCTTGCTCACCCAGCGCAGTGCGCCGCCCCGCCCGCTGAGCGATGAAGAGGGCCGCTCGCTGGATTATAGCAATCGATTGGGTATGCTTTTCTTTGACCGAAAATAGTCAAACGCTGTACAGCACAATATCTCGACCAAAACCACCAGGAGCTCGTGTCTTGAAGCAATTTTTTTCTTTTCCGCGAACCGCCGTCCTTCTCGCAATAGCGCTCGCCAGTTACCACTGCAGTCGCGAACCAGCCCCTTCCATCACGGCCGATGATGGCTCTGAAATGCTGCTGATTCCGGCCGGTTCCTTCACCATGGGAGGCCGCGAAGAAGATCTCGAAGGCTTTGAAAATCGCGCCTATAAAAACTACATCGCAGAACGGCCGCTGCACACCGTATCCATCAGCGCATTTTACATGGACAAGTACGAGATCACCCACGCCCAATACGCTCGCTTTCTCGAAGCCATCAAGGATGCTGACGATCGCAGCATGGACCACCCCGACCAACCCGATAATACAGACCATCGACAGCACTATGTAGACGACACCCTCAACGACCCGCAGCAGCCCGCCGTAGGCATTAACTGGTATGACGCTTATGCCTACTGTAACTGGGCCGGCAAGCGCTTGCCAACGGAGGCCGAATGGGAGTACGCTGCACGCGGAGCCGGCGACGTATACCGCAAATATCCCTGGGGCAACGAAGAACCCGATGCCGGCGGCATCTGGCGCGCCAACTTTCGCTCGCTGCAGGGCAGCGATGTGGATGGATATCACCGCTCCGCCCCCGTCGGCAGCTTTCCCGACGGAGTCAGCCCCTTTGGCATTATGGATATGGCCGGCAATGCCGAGGAATTCGTGAGCGATTGGCTCAGTTGGAATTACTACGGCCAGACGGAGGGCGCCCAGGATCCACAGGGCCCATTAGGCGGAAGGAATAAGGTGATTAAAGGAGGGTCCTACGGCTCGGATAAATACCACATACGCATCGCCGTCCGACTCTATGGATCACCCGAGACGAAGACCGAACTCATCGGCATTCGCTGCGCACAAGACCTGCCCTGAGCGCGCTTGACAGCGTATTTGACCGCAGTACGTTGTAAAAAACTAGGCAACGCAACACCTAACCTAAGGAACCAGCCATGAGAATGTATATTGGAGGACAGTGGGTCGATCGAGACGATCGCATAGACGTCATCAACCCATTTGATGGCTCGACCATCGACACCGTGCCCAACGGCACGCCTGCCGATGTCGACGCGGCCATTGCCTCTGCCGAACGCGGCGCCAAGGTGATGGCCGCACTTTCGGCTTACGAGCGCTACAAAATACTCCACCGCGCCAGCGAGATCATGACCGAGCGCGTGGCTGACCTGGGGCGCACCATCACCCTAGAAGAAGGCAAGGTCATTGCCGAGGGCATGGGCGAAGCGGCGCGTGCGCAGGAGACCATTGAGCTTTCTTCGGAAGAGGCCAAGCGCCTTACCGGCGAAACGCTCGACCTGAGCGGCGCCTCAAACGGAGCGGGTAAATTTGGCTTTACCCTGCGCGTCCCCTGCGGGATAGTCGCCGCCATTACCCCCTTTAACTTCCCGCTCAACTTGGTCTGTCACAAAGTCGGCCCCGCACTGGCGGCGGGCAATGCCATCGTAGTAAAACCCGCCACCGACACACCCCTTTCGGCTCTCAAATTGGTGGAGATCTTGCTCGAGGCAGGCCTGCCTGCCGAGGCTATTCAGTGCGTCACCGGGCCCGGTGGTTCGATTGGCGATGCCATTAGCGCCGATCCGCGCGTGCGCAAGATCAGCTTTACTGGTAGCCGCGATATCGGCGAGCACATCTGCAAAACAGCCGGTCTGAAAAAGGTCACAATGGAATTGGGGTCTAACTCACCGCTCATCGTCATGGCCGATGCCGACCTCGAAAAAGTTGCTGCCGCCACCGCTTCCAGCGGTTTTGCCAATGCCGGACAGGTGTGTATTTCCGCCCAGCGCGTGCTGGTAAACGACGCCATTTACGGCGATTTCCTCGACGTGCTTAAACCGGCCATCGAGAAGCTAAAAACGGGCAACCCGCTCGACGAAAGCACCAAGATGGGGCCGATGATTCGCGAGCGCGATGCCGAGCGCGTCCACGCCTGGATCCAGGACGCAGTGGCTGGCGGCGCGCGCCTTATCACCGGCGGCACCCGCGAAGGCACTCTGCACGCCCCCACCGTCGTGGCCGACGTCGATCCGGGAATGCGCATTTCCTGCGATGAGATCTTCGGTCCGGCCATAGCCGTCAGCCGCTTTGACGATATCGATAGCGCCATTGCCGTGGCCAACGATACCAATTACGGCCTGAGCGCGGCGATTTTTACCGAGAATATCAACTGGGCCCTCCAATATGCCCAGCAGGTCAATTCGGGCAATATTCATATCAACTGGGGCACGCAGTGGCGCGCCGACCTAATGCCCTACGGCGGTTTTAAGGAAAGCGGTATGGGCAAGGAAGGCCCGCGCTATGCCGTCGAAGAAATGACCGAAACCAAGATGGTCGTCATCCACTAAGCAAAAAAGCGGGAAGCGCCCAGTAGGAGAGCGCTTCCCGCTTTTTCCCGCTATTGCCTATCCCTTAGTGCGATCCGACCGATTCGAGAAACGCCGCGCGCAACTGGCGCGTGACCGGCCCCGGACGACCATCGCCAACCGCCTCCCCGTCTACGTCGACAATACCGATGGCCTCCGTCGTCGTACCGGCGAGAAACGCTTCGTCGGCGCCCTTAAACTGCGCCAGCGTAGAAAATTCCTCGCGGATGGGAATGGCCAATGAGCGCGCCAGTTCAAGCAGGATCTTACGCGTAATACTCGGCAGGATGTGCGCACCCAAAGGAGCCGTGTACAGCGCTCCAGCGCGCACGCAAAAAGCGCTGGTAGAAGCGCCCTCGGTAACCAAGCCTTCCCTGTTGACTAGCAACGCCTCAAAAGCACCGCGCTCGTGCGCCTCTTGCTTGGCAAGGATATTGGCCAACAGCGAGATGCTCTTTACATCGCAGCGCTGCCAGCGCAGGTCCGCTGTGCTAATAACCGGAACTCCGTTTTCGTATAGAGCCTGCGGCAGCCGCTTGAGCGCCTTAAAGGTCAACACCACGGTCGGCGCGGGAGCCGGCGCGGGAAATTCGTGATGGCGCGGTGCCACACCGCGCGTAATTTGCACGTAGACCAACACCTCGGAAAGACCGCACTGCTGCACTCCGGACTCTATTGTTTTGCGCAGCCCATTGCTCGCGATATCGCAGGGTATGCGCAGCGCCGCCAGGCTAAATTGCAGGCGCTGTAAATGCTCTTCGATAGCGTAGAGTCGCCCGCCATAGGTGCCGATTACCTCGTAGACCCCATCGGCAAACTGAAAACCGCGGTCTTCAATGGAAATGACTGCTTGTTCGAGCGGCATAAAATGGCCGTTTACACAGGCCAGTTCAGGCATGCTGGCCCTCCCCTCCCAGCGCCAGCCAAAGGGCCTTGTAGTAACGCATGAGGCGCTGCGGATCCTCACTGGCAGGTATTTCGGCCAAGCAATATCCCTCGTAGCCACGCTCCCGCAACAATTGGAACAGGCGCGTCCAGGGATATTCGTTCCACAGTTCCGTTATGTGGACCATGCCGATACGCGCACCCAAGAGGGCAAAGCTGCCATCGATTGATCCATCGACGATATCGGTCATATTCGAGTTCCAACACACGCGCGCGTTGGCATGGGGTGCGCGTTCCATAATCGCCTGCATATGGGCCGGCTCACAGGTTACTCGACCGTGCACTTCCAAGCGAATCTCCACGCCCCAGTCCGCGGCAAATTCGGCGCATTCATTTAAGCTGCGACCAATTTGTTCAAAGGTGGCAGACCGCTCAATACCGGCATCGTCGTGCACTCGATTTGGCCGAACCTTTATGCCAGCAATGCCTAGATCATGGGCTAAGCGCACGTATGCTTTCGTGCCCTCAATGTTATTTCGCAGTTGCTCTGGGTCGGGCGAATCGTATTCGTATACGCTCCCTAAGCCAACGATTTCGATGGGCGAGTCCTCCAGGCGCTGGCGCAGTTGTTCGCGCTCAGCTGGTGACAGGGAAAGCTCCACACCGTGAGCGTGTGTCGTGCGCAACTCAACTCCTTCAAAACCCGTTTGCACACAGCGGTCTTCGAGCGTTTGTAGATCCCACGCGCTTGCCAAATTATACGTAACCAATCCCAATTTCAAATCGCACCGGCCTGTGGTTCATAGCGTTCACTGCGAAAAATGCCGCGCTGCAAAGTGAGATATTCCTCCTTAGTGAGGGCAGGCTTCTCTGCGGCTAGCACCTGCTGCGCTCGCCCGTCGACCAGCAGATCGACTACCATCATTGCCAGGGTTTTAGCCGGTGCCAAATAGCCAGCGTCGAGGTCGGCTATGCGCCACTCCGAGCTGTGTATAGCGCCGAGGGCGCCCGTCATGACGGGGTGGAGAACCGGCATTATCTGGCTCAAGTCCCCCGCATCGGTCGAACCGCCTCCGTGCGGATAGTCGCGGTACTGATCCGCGCCGAAAACCCGCCCGGCATTATCCTTGAACATATCGCGGAGTTGCGGACTGTTGCGCAACGGCAAGTAGCCGGGAACGGTCTCGATAGCCACGCTACACCCCATGGCCATCGCCGCCCCTTTAAGGGCGCGATCGACTTTGGCCTCGGCATCGAGCATGGCCTCCTGCGTGCGTGCGCGCACATAGGTTTCCATGCGCACTTCGGAGGGGATGATATTGACCAAATCGCCCCCCTTTGTAATGATCGGGTGAACGCGCACGCAGTCTTGATCGCGAAACGTCTCGCGCTGGGCGTTGATCGCGCTGAGCGCTAGCTGTGCTGCGCTAAGGGCGTTAATTCCCTTTTCAGGGGCACCGCCTGCATGAGCCGCCCGCCCGCGAAAAGAAATGCTCTTGGCGAGAAAACCGTTGCTCGAGGCGGCTACTCCCATGGAGCCCTCGGCGTGGTCTGGACTGCTGCTGTGTATCATAATCGCCATGTCGACATCGTCAAAATACCCCAAGTGCACCAGTTCGGGCTTGCCGGCCAAAAAGGTCGTCTTGCCATCGCGCACGAGATCCATTCGATATTCGATTTCGACGTATTCTTCGGCGGGCACGGCAAAGAACACGACATCGCCTCCCAGCGCCTCGGCCACGCCCGATTCGACCAGGCCGTAGGCGGCCCCCAGCAAGCCGGCTATTTGCGCGTTATGGCCGCAGGCGTGGGCCGCACCGGTCTGGCGATTGGCGCGCGGATGGTCCGGCACGATGAGCGCGTCCAATTCCCCCATGAGAGCTACAGTCGGCCCCTCGCGCCCTCCACTCAGCCGCGCTTTGACCCCCGTCAGCGCCAGTTCTTTCTGATGGGGCAGCCCTAGGCGGCTAAACACCTCGCATACCCGATCCGCGGTCTGCCATTCCTTAAAACCGAGTTCGGGATGGTCCATAATCCCCTCGCCGGCACCGACAATTTCTGCTCGGCGGCGCTCAATGGCCCGACAAACAGCCTCTTTCATCGCGTTCTTATTCATGCTCTCTCCAATGCGTTGTGCAACCGGCCATCCGCCCCTTGCGACGGCTTCTTCTGCCCTTTACCTTGGTTTGGACGGTCACCCCAAGGCGGTATCTATTACCCGACGAGCTGCGTTCCCCTTGTTTACTATTCTCCTACTCGATTCCAACGCCTCTTTCAGCACCACCTTTGCCAATTTGCTCCGCACTAGTGGCTATGCCGTAGAAACCGTACAGAACCTCGGCGACGCCATCAATAGCTATCGCGCCGGAGCATTTGACCTCGTGGTGCTCGGGTTCGACGAGGAGACGGGCATAGACGAGGCGCTGCGGCCCTTCGCCCAGGCCAAGGCGATTTTGCTCCTAGCCAATCGAACGCAGGGCAACAGCCGGTCTTCCCTGCGCCTGAACGGCAGGGACACCCCGGCCTTTTACAAGCCGTTCCGCACCGAAGAAGTCCTAGCGGCCATCTACGCCACCCTCGTCTCGCCACCCACCCCCGACTGACCAGCAAAAAACTACCCGTGCGGCAGCACGCCCAGATCTTCACCCCGTTGGTAGCGCAGAGCATCGGATATCATTTGCACCATATCGAAGCGTGGGTCAAAGCCGATTTCGCGCTGCGCCTTGCCCAAATCGAATTCATAATGGGTAGGCACCCCCTGTACGGATGCTTCCAGCACCGGTAAGTTTAGCAACTCGGCCAAGCGATAGACCGCTTCGTCCCAGGTAAAAGCGCGCGGACCAGCCAGCTGGTATACAGCTCCCAGTGCGCGCTCCTTGCCCAGCGCACAGAGGCAGCCATGCACGATATCGCGCACGTCGGCGATGTGTTTTTTAAACGGCCTTCCCCTGCTATCCTTAAGCACCACAAGCTGCTCTTCGCCTTGCCACAGAGCCGCCAATTCACCGTAGGTATCTTTGGTTTGACTGAGAAAGAATTGGGGAAAGGAGAGGATTTCGTCGGCCGCCCGCACCATGGCAAAACGCAGCACCGTAACGGGCACGGCGTAGCTGCGGGCGTAGCCCAAGCACAGCTCCTCGCCAAGGGCCTTACTCAATGCATAGGCTCCGCGCGGCAGGCGGGGGCAGTCTTCGGTAATCGGCCGCTCCATACCGCCCGGAACGTATTTGTCATATAGGGCATCCGAGCTGGCAAATAGCAGCTGGCGCAGCCCACTTGCACTGCGCGCCGCCTCCAATACGTTGAAAGTGCCCCGCGCATTGATCTCGAAATACTCCTCGTCGGTGAAAGGTCCTCCACCCTGAAAAGCAGCGCCTAAGTGGTAAATAACTTCGACCCCCTCGACGGCACGTGCCAGATCCGCAGGCTTCGTAATACTGCCGTCTTCCAATTCGACGCCCATCTTCTTTAAATTTTCCACGCGGGGATCGCGCGACCACACCAAACCGCGAACCCGATGTCCGTCCCCGAGCAGCTTCGCGGCTAAATTGGCGCCAATGCGCCCGGTTATGCCCGTTACCAGTATGTGCACGCTATTCCTTTCTCTGTCCTATTGCCCCATCCAACAGGCTGCTCTATACTCTGCGTCGTAACGATACAACGGAGCCTAGGCCATGGACAAGGGGTGTCTTGAATTTCAGCTAACCAACGACGAGCGTACACACTTTGATGAATGCGGTTTTCTCCTCGTCAAAAACGCTTTACAAGAGCCCCAATTGGCCCTACTCGAAGCGGCGACAGACCGCATTTGGACCGAGGAGCAAACCAACGGTCTCGGCGCGGATAAAAATTTATTTTCCCCCAATTTCATCGGCCGCGACCAAGCCTTTATCGACCTTATCGATCACCCCCGCACCTTTCCCAAAGTGTGGGGCCTGCTCAACAGCTGGAATATCTACCTCTACCATTCCCACCTTGGCGTAACGCCACAGGAGGCAAACCCCGATACTCCTCTTCCGAGTTCGCTGGGTTTCCACCAGGACAGCGGCCGAGTCAATGTCGAACTCGAAGGCAACCCGCGTCCGCGGCTCTCGCTCAAAGTCGCGTTCTGGCTCAGCGACGTTTCTCAGACCGGGCGCGGCAATTTCTATATCGTACCGGGCTCGCATCTGGACAATGCCTTACACTGTCCAGAGAACGCGCTGCCCGAAGGGGCCATTCCGGTCTGTGCCGAGCGCGGCGATGCGGTGTTTTTTGACCGCCGCCTTTGGCACGCGCGCAGCCCCAACCACTCGCCCATCGTGCGCAAGGCGCTCTTTTACGGCTACGGCTATCGCTGGCTGCGCACTAAGGACGATATGACAATTTCGCCCGAACTGCTCGCCCAATGTGATCCCGTGCGCAGGCAACTATTGGGCGCAGGCACCAACTGCAACGGATTTTTCTCCCCCAAGGACGACGACGTGCCTTTTAAGCTGTGGTTGGAACAACACGCTGAAAATGCCCTGGCCCTCTAGCGATCAGGCGCCGGCGATCCGCGGCATCGGCAGCGGCTCCTTGCCCATCTCAGCAAAGAGCAAGCGCTGGATGAGTTCGGCCTTTAACCGTTGATGGGGGGGACTGCTCCACAAGTTATGCACCTCGCCGGGATCTTCCTGCAAATCGAATAACTCGCCGTATTCCCGCCGGTAGTACACAGTGAGCTTGTAGCGCTCCTCGACTAGGGTCTTTATGTGAATGGTCGTCGGCTCGTGGCGATTTTCAACTACGATGTGGTCGCGCACCCGCTCGCACTCTCCGCGCCACACTGGCCCCTGGTCTACGCCCACCATCGTGCGCGGCACCTCAATGTCGACCCAGCGCAAAAATGTAGTCGGCAGGTCGACAAGGGACTGTAGCGCATCGCTGCGCTGCCCGGCGGGAATCGCTCCAGGACAGCGCGCGATAAAGGGCAACCGCACCAAGTCTTCGTAGTGGAATCCACCCTTGGCAATCATGCCGTGCTGACCATAGAGGTGGCCATGGTCGGTAGTAAAGACCACCAGCGTATCCTCAGCCAGTCCCAGCGCATCCAATTTATCGACGATCTGGCCGATGTATTTGTCCATCATGCTCACCATGCCGTAGTAAACGGCAATATGTTGAGCCATGGCGTCGCGGTCGTGGAGATGCGACTGATATCCGTGTATGCCAAAACCCGATTCGCGCCACGCCGAGAAGTCTGGATTCTCCTGCTGAGTACGCTGAAAGTGAGGCGGATTGGCGTCGTGTTCCCCCGGCACGACTTGGGGCACGGTGATCGAGTTCGGATCGTAAAGCGCATCCCAAGGCTGGGGGACTAAATAGGGCGGGTGTGGATCAAAAAAGCTCGACCAGAGAAAGAAGTTTTCCCCATTTTCCGCATATCCATCCAACAGCGCGCAGCTCTCTTCGGCTATCCAGGTGTTGTAGTGAAATTCCTCCGGTATGAGCCAGCGATGTTTCTGTGTAGTATTCGTCCCGGTCGGCGGTCTGAAATAGTCGCGCCAGTTGCGCAAACCCCGTTCTTCCATCCACAGGGCATAGTGCTGTCCCACATGCGCTTCATCAGCGTGGTTGCGGGCCAGTCGCACCGTATCAAAGCCGTAGAAAGGACCGTTAAAATCGCGCCAAAATTCGAGGTCTTGCAGGATCGGGTACGATTCGAGCGAGGGGTATTCGTCCGTGCCTTTTAGGGGCTGAAAGTGGGCCTTGCCGACCAGGGAAGTGCGGTATCCTGCCCGCGTAAAATCCTCGCCAACGGTATGCTTTTCTTCGGAGAGTTTCGTTCCCAGCGACCAGGCCCCGTGCTGGCTGGGATATTGCCCAGTAATTATCGAAGCCCGCGTTGGCGTGCAGGTTGGATTGGGACAGTAGGCGCGCGTAAAGAGCATGCCTTCTGTAGCTAAGCGATCTAATTGGGGCGTGCTGATCTCTCCATTTAGGCAGCCGAGCGTATTCCAATGCTGCTGATCGCTGGTAATGAGCAACACATTCTTGCCGTTGGCCATGATGTATTCTCCAGAAATTCAACCTGAGAGCCCGAAGGACCCGATTAGGGAGCAATCAGCGCAATGCCCCCCATCGCGCATAGAAGGCCCAGTGCAATGGAGCGAAAAAGCGCCTGATCGACCCGCGACCGCCACTTCATGCCCAGGGCAAAGCCCAGTAGAACGCCCGGCATAACGGCACCGCCGCGGATAAAGACCTCTCCTCCGGCCAGGCCGAATCCCCCCAGCACAAAGAGCGCCAATAAATGCACGATGGCAAAGTAGCCAATGAGCGTGGCGCGCAGCGCGCGGTGATCCCACTGCTGTTTGATGCCGAAGAGAATGACGGGCGGTCCGGACATACCCGACGCGCTGGCCAGCACACCACTCAGCAATCCCGCCGCCAGCGCTCCGGGCCATTCGCGGCGCCACGGTTGGGTTGGACGCAACCAGAGCAGAATGGCCCCCAACAGCGTTATGGCGCCAATGAGCGAGCGCATCGTGTCTTCAGGCATACGCGACAGCACGTAGCCTCCCACCAGCATACCCGGCAGAGCGCCCAGCGCCCAGCGGACAATCTTCTTTCCCTGCATTTCGCTAAAAGCTTCAACCGTAAGCAGGGCGAGCAGAACGATTGAGCTAAAGAGGACCAAGGGCACAGCGATACGCGGGGGCATGACCCATATTAGCAGCGGCGTGGCCAACAGAGCATAGCCAAATCCAGTCAGCGTGCCGATCAACGCCGCCGCTCCCATAACGCAATTGGCGAATGCAATCGCCGCCCCGTCAAAACCGTCCACGTACCTTTACCCCGTTTTCTCCCTGCGCCGTACTGCGCGAAGTATAGCGTTAGACCGCTCTCTTTTCAAGCGCGGTCCCCTTCCGTTGCCCACCGACAACCTTCTGGCTATGTTTGCCAAGCATCCATCCCCCTATCCAGTGAGTTAATCCATGTCGCGCACTAAACTAGCCCTTATCGGCTGCGGCGGAATGGGCCAAAGCCACTTGCGCCGTTTTCATATTCTGGCCGAACGCCTGCACCTGCGGGCCGCCGTGGACATAGAGCGCGACACGGCCGCACAGGTCGCATCCCATTTCCCCGAATGCCTTTCCGGCACCGACTATCGGGATGTGCTCGACGAGGTCGACGCGGTTCTCATCGCCCTACCCCATCACCTACACCACCCCGTGGCCCTCGAATGCCTGCGCGCCGGAAAGCACGTCCTCTTAGAAAAACCCATGGCCAACAGCGAGGCCGAATGCCTGCAGCTAATTGAGGAAGCTCAACGCAATGGCCTCGTGCTGATGATCGCCTACTGCATGCGCTTTCACCCTCTTGTAACGGGACTAAGAGAAGCGCTCGACAAAAAGCTGGCAGGCGACCTTTTCCAGCTTTCGATTTGGACTGAGCAGCTGACCCAGCGCCCCGCCGACTCGTGGATGTGCCGCGCTGAAACGCTGGGGGGCGGACAGCTATTTAGCCACGGCTGTCACTACATCGACCTGCTCCTGTGGTTCCTTGGCCAGCCCCTGCGCGGTATCCATTTGGGAACCAACCGAGGCACGCCCTGGATGGAGCGCGAAGGGACCAGCAATGTGTGCATAGAATTTGAGGCTGGCCGCCTAGGGTACCACTTCGGCACGTGGGGCGCGCGCGGTTCACGCCTACGCTATGCCTTCCACGCCCACTGTGACGAGGGCCTATTAGAAGCCGATATAACCGGCAAACAGCTCCTACTGCACCAAGGAGACCAGACCTCGGTGCTCCTAGAACTGGCCGACTCGGGCAAGCACACAGAGAGCGAAATGGCCCATTTCCTCGACTGTATTGAAAACGGTCACCCTCCCCTGACCGACGGATCCAGTGCCCTGCGCAGCCTGCGCGCAATCTGGCATCTCTATGCCGCAGAAAACGGTTCGCAGTGGGCCGATCTGCGCGCCGTATAATCGGCTCTGATACCCAACCGGTGTATTGGGGAAAGCGACGCGCAGAAATAAACGGCGTGCGACTGGTCAAAAAAGAGGGCGGTACGTATCTTGAGACACATTCTTTACAACGCGCCCAAACTGAGCGCCTCGCACCAGCACGAATAGAGCCATGTCTTCCTCCCAGCTGCGCATTCTCGTTCCCATTCAAACGCCCGCCACGGATGGCCCCCTCGTAGAGTTAGCCGCTGCGTTGGCCGCTGCGCCCTGGGGAGAGCTGCACCTGACGCACGTCGTCGACCCATCCGCGCCCGCTGATAACCAGGACCAACACAGGCTGCACCAAATGGCCTGCCAAACGCAGAAACTCGGGGTGGGGACGCTGGTTCATATTGAACACGGCGACGACGTGACCCAAGAGATGCGCAGCGCCATCGAGCGCTGGTCGTGCAATATGATGGTCATGGGCTGGAAAGCCGATATTGAGCGCACCGCCATTCTGTCGGCGGCCAACCGCGCCCTGACCAAAGACGTCGACATTGATACCCTAATTTTCAAAGACCGCGACTTCGTCCAGCCCAAGCGCATTCTCGTCCCCACCGGCGGTGGTCCCCATTCGCTGTTGGGCATTCAAATTGCCCATGATCTGGCCCAGCGCTGGGGTGCCCAGTTGGAGATCCTGCGCATAGCGCGCGACAACCGCTGCGATCCAAACGACCCGCTGCTGCATCGCTACTGTCTGCAGTTGACTCAAGATACCCAGCTGCAGCTGCAGCTGCTCAATATCGACGTGCCGCTGTCCGTCGTTGCCGCCAAAGATGTGGTCAACGCCATTCTCGAGCGCACCGAAGATCAGGACCTCGTCGTCGTCGGCGCCTCGAACGACTGGCGCCAAGAAGAATACTTGAGCGGCTCCATCCCCGATAAGATTGCCAACCGCGTATCCTGCTCGGCGCTCATGGTGCGCTCGGCCGAGGGGAACGACCTGCGCCTGAGCCATATCTTTTGGGAGCAGATGATCCGTTTAGAAATGCACCCACGGGACAAATGGGAAGCCATCGCCCAGATGATCGAAATCCTCATCGAAGAGGAGCAATTTCCTTCGACCGAGCGCCAACGCGTGCTGGAAGCAGCCCTCCACCGCGAGCGCCAAAGCTCTACGGCTCTCGGCCACAACACGGCCATACCGCACGCGCCCATGCCCGACCTACCGGGCGTAATTGGCTGCTTGGGCATCTGTCCAGAGGGTCTGGAATTCGATAGCAAAACGGGCGAGCGCGTGCACTTCATATTCTTGCTATTAACGCCCCAGCAAAACTACCGGAGCTACATACCCATTCTCGCGCAGATTGCCTCGCTCGTGCGCGATGGGGCAATGCGTCAGGCCCTGCTCAGCTCGCAGACGCCCTCCGAAGTAACGGCACACCTTAAAAAACTAGAAACCCCCTGAGTTGAGCAGTTCTCCCAAGGCGGCGATCGACCTGGGCACCAATACCGCGCTGATGATCATCGGCAGGCGCGCAGGTGATCGAGTCGATATACTCGCCGACGAGCACGCCATCGTCCGCCTCGGGCAAGGCGTCGATGCCTTAGGCCAGCTCTCACAGGAAGCGATGGACAGAGCCTGCCGGCAGCTAGCCCTCTATGCCGAGTGCGCGCGCGCACTCGGCGCGTCGCACATTGCAGCTTGGGGCACTTCGGCCCTACGCGACGCGGCCAACCGCTCCGTTCTCATCGAGCGCATCGCCCGCGAGTGCCGCGTCGAACTGGAAGCCTTGTCTGGAGTGGAAGAAGCCAACCTGACGTTTCGAGGGGCGGCGTGGGGATTCGACATGGCTTCCCCCTACGCCGTAGTCGACATTGGCGGAGGGTCGACGGAGATCGCGCTGGGCCTCCCCGACCAGTTGAAGTATAGCACGTCGTTTGACATCGGCGCCGTCCGGCTTAGCGAGCGCTTTTTCCTTGTTTTACCACCGAGTGATGCCCAGGTCGAACGCGCACGAGCCGCTGTGGTCCAAACCCTGCAGCCCCTGCCCAACTTGCCCAAAGGCGTCCCGCTGCTCGGCGTGGCCGGAACCGCCATTGTGCTGGCCGCCCTCGATCTACAGTCGGGTCGCTTTGACGATCCGACCCTCAACGGACACTATCTACCGGCCGAACGCATAGATGCCCTCAGCAGAGACCTGCTCGCTCTCGACTACGAAGCGCTCAGCAGCCTACAGGCCATCGGCCCCGCGCGCGCCGACATCATTGGCGCCGGCACACTGATTTTGAGGGAATTCATAAAAAAATGCGGATGCCCCGGGCTGGTCGTATCCCGCCGGGGCATCCGCTACGCCCTGCTCGAAAAGATGCTCAGCTAAACATGGCCAATACGGCTTCGACGTGGCCATCGACTTTCACGCTGCGAATAACTTCCCTTAGCAGGCCCTCGCCGTCCACCACAAAGGTGGAGCGTTCGACACCCATGTACTTCTTGCCGTACATGTTTTTTTCTTTCCAAACTCCATAGGGCTCAATCGCCTTGCGCTCGGGATCGGCCAGCAGGAGAAAGGGCAAATCGTATTTGTCGCGGAAGCGCCGGTGGCTCTTCTCGTCGTCTGGACTAATGCCAAGTATAACGGCATTAACGGCTGCGAAATCTTCTGTCGCGTCGCGAAACTCGCACGCTTCTTTCGTTCATCCAGGGGTGTCGTCTTTGGGGTAGAAATAGACCACTACATTCTTCCCCCTGAAATCGGATAGGTTTACCGGATTGCCATCGGCATCTGCCAGGCAGAAATCCGGCGCTTGCTGACCAACCTCTAACATGGACTCCTCCTTGTTATCGCCAGTCCTTTGACCAGCTCATGGTGTGATACTGCGGTGCATTGCGCCAAGCACCTAGGGCATCGAGTAATATTTGCATTATCTGCGCGCATGTCGAGCCGTCAACGCACTGGCCTAGTTCTCTGCAATCGGTGCGCAGATCGGAGTTTGGCCCAAAGGTTGGCCGACAACCTGCACCATACCCAGTCGGCAGGGCCTGCCATGGCCATTTACGATATGGGGCCAACCCCTATGATTTCTCCCGTTGTTAAGCTAGTAAAAAAGCCTATTTTTTTCTATGCTGGATCGCTCCACGGCAACTTGATCGTTTGGGTTACTTCGCCAACTATACGCTCTGGGAAAGGACACACCCCCCTATGAAATTGGGCATCGCCGGCTATCCACAGGTCGGCAAAAAAACGCTGTTTAAACTGCTAACTGGACATGAACTCAGCGACCAGCGCACCAACCGTCAGGGGTTGGCCCCGGTTAGGGATCCGCGCTTTGACCGCCTCGTCTCTTTGTATCAGCCCGAAAAAGAAACGCCCGCCGTCGTCGAATTTGAACTCCTCCCCGACCTGGACGAAGATGCCGGGCGCAATGCCCAGGCGCTGCGCGCCCTAGAGCACGTCGACGCTATCTGCCACGTCGTGCGCGCCTTCAGCGACGACTCGGTTTACCACGTAAGCGGCTCGGTCGACGCTGAGCGCGACGCACTGCGCTTCGCCGAGGAACTCCAGTTTAACGACCTGATCTTTATCGACAAGCGACTCGAGCGCATTGCCCGCGAACAGAAGAGCAAAAAAGACGAGCGCGCCCAGCAGGAACAGGCCCTTCTCGAACGCATGAAAGAACACCTGGAAAACAGGACATCGCTATCCGACTTTACCTTTTCCAGCGACGATGAAAAGCTGCTCAGCAGCTATCCCCTACTCACGCGCAAGGCCGTTATCACCATCGTCAACGTAGATGAAAACGACCTGCGCGACGGCGCGCTGATGGCGTCTCTGCAGAAGCGTATGGACGACCCATCCCATGCGTGGATAGCCGTATCGGCGCAAATAGAAGAGGAATTAGCCCAGCTTGACATTGATGAACGCAGGGCCTTTCTCGAAGACCTCGGCCTCGAGCAAACGGCCCTCGAGCGCCTTACGCAGCTTTGCTACGCCACCCTCGGCCTCATTTCGTTCTTTACCGTGGGCTCGGACGAGGTGCGCGCTTGGACCATACGCGCCCATTCGCTAGCCCCTCAAGCCGGTCGAGCCATTCACTCCGATATCGAGCGCGGATTTATACGCGCCGAAATCATGGCCTACGACGACCTAGTGGGATTGGGCAGCGAGGATAAGGTCAAAGCTGCCGGCAAGTTCATGCAGAAAGGGCGCGATTACACCGTGGCCGACGGCGATATTATCCACTTTTTGTTCAAGGTATAGCAGCGCTGGGGGTCATTCCGCGCGGCCCGCCATTTCTCCGGCAAAAAATGGGCACTCGGCAATGAGATTACACTCGTCGCACTGCGGCTTGCGCGCCTTGCAGATATAGCGCCCGTGCAGGACAATCCGCTGGCCAAAAGCCGTCCACGCATCGGTCGGCAGCAGCTGGCCAAGCGCCATTTCCACCTTGACCGGATCCTTCTCGCCCGTCAACCCCAATCTGCGGCTCACGCGCCCAACGTGCGTATCGACGACGATGCCAGGGACTCCAAATACATTCCCAAGAAGCACGTTGGCGCTCTTGCGGCCAATGCCTGGCAGACGCGTCAAGGCCTCCATATCGCCGGGCACTTGGCCATCGTGCTCGTCGAGTAAGATCTGCATTGCCGCGCGAATATTCTTGGCTTTTTGCCGGTAAAATCCCGTTGGCCGAATATCTTCTTCCAACACCTCGGGGGCCACATCCACATAGTCCTGCGCCCGGCGGTACTTCGCAAAGAGATCGCGGGTAACTTCGTTGACTTTCACATCGGTGCACTGCGCCGCCAGCACGGTAGCCACCAGCAATTCGAGCGCATTTGTATAGTCCAATTCCACCCGCGGTTGCGGAAAGCGTTCTGCCAGTGCGCTGGCCACGCGCAGCGCTTTTGCCCGAGTTTGATCTGTCATGCCTGCTCTTATCTCCCTATGCTTCCATGGATGGCGCTTGCCCCCAGCGATGGCGCTTGCCCTTCCAAGAAAAGAGCCCTACAACGCCCAGCGCGCCAACGACGACCACATGCAGCGGCTGAATAAGGGCCCATAAGATCCAATAACGGGTTAACTCCACGCGCCGGCTCAAGCGGCAGGCTCGGCGAAATACGAGCCATTCGCCCCCCCACTTACTGGCGATGACCGCAAGCAAAACCGGGAAGCGCATCCCCCCCAACGCAGTCACTAAAGGGGCGATTACGACGCACCAACTCAGGCTGTAGGTCACCGCCATATAGGCAAAAAAAAGCGGATCCATGCGCGCCATGAGCGGCGCATTGGAAGCCCAGCGCGAACGCTGGCTCAGCAGGTGCCTCCACGACGCGGCGGGCGGGTGCTGGGCAAAGGCGATCTCCTCGCTGCAAAAAACAATTTTCCAGCGCGTTTTCGTCCGCACCATCTGCATGAGCAATACGTCGTCGCCCGAGGCCCGGTGCAGCACGCGCTGATAGCCGTTAACCTCGTCGTAGGCGCTGCGTCGGAATACCAGGTTCTGCCCCGACGCGGCCATGGGATGCCCGTGCCCGCTGCTTCCCCAGATGCAGCCCATCAGGTTGAGAAAATCAAGCGCTTCATAGCTGCCGCGCGCCCCGAGTCGATCGCCTTCTGCGCCAATCTGCGAAAAGCCAATCACCATGCCGACATCGTCTTCGCACTGGGCCACCATGCCACGCAGCCACCCGCTGCCCACCAGACAGTCGGCATCCGTGGTGGCGATGATATCGCCTTTGGCCGCGGCAATACCCAGAGTTAGAGCGGCTTTCTTCGAACCGCCCTCCGTGCTTCTGAGCAAGCGCAAGCGCCCGTCGCCCTTGGCCAATGCTTCGACCAAGTCCGGCGTGCCGTCGCGCGAACCGTCGTCGACAACCAGGATTTCATAGTGGGGGTATTCCTGCGTGGCCAATCGCTGCAGGCAGGCGCCAATGCGCTCGGCCTCGTCGCGTGCGGCAACGACCACCGAGACAAAGGGCTGCTCAACCTGGCCGCCGACCAACCGCCGCATCCCCGATACAAACCAGCCAATACCGACCCAATAGAGCGCGGCGGCCACGAGCACAAACCACTCGAGCGGGTGCTGCGGAACGAGTGCGTGCCAACTCACAATTAGTCGCGCAACTCTTTTACCAGCGAGAACATGCCGCGATAGCCTTCAGAGCAGTTGCGGCACATATCCGTTGCATTGCGATCGCGCAGCAGCTGTGCGCGAAAATCCATGTAGGGGCGGCTGCGCCAAATAGCGCTAAAGGGGCGACCATTAAAGGCCTGTCCCATAGAGAAGTCTACGTCCTTATCAAAACAGCAGGGAGCCACGGCACCGTCCCAGTTAATCATGGAGCTATACCAGAGCACTTTGCATCCTCTTGCCGGCTGGCCCTTGACGATGAGCGCATCGCCCTCCCCCGCATAGCGGCTGTATTCGTCGTTTTCCGGCAGGAATTCTTCGGCATCTTGGGACGAGTAAACTTGGGCGGTCTTTACGAGAAATTTATCCACCCCCAATTCGCGCGCCTTTTGCTCTGCCGCGCGCATATCCCCCTCGTTGTGGCGCATGACGATAAACTGCAGGTTGATCAACGGAAGATCGACACCGCGCCGCTGCTTGGCCTCCACTAACCGATGCACCCCGGCAAATACGCGTTCGATATCACCGCCGACGCGGTAGGTCGCATAGGTTTCCTGCTCGACGCCGTCGAGCGAGACGATGATCTCGTCGAGGCCTGAGTCGACAATGGCTTCCGCTTCCGCCTCGCTGCGGATATAGTGTCCATTGGTGCTAGTAAAGGTGAATAAACCCTTGTCGTGCGCGTAGTGCACCATATCGTTGAAACAGCTATTCAGATAGGGTTCGCCTTGGTTCCACATCATCATCATAACGGCCCGATCGGCCATTTGGTCGACCAGCCCCTTAAAGTCGTCTATCGACATATTGCCGCGCGGACGTTTCATCTGCCCATTGCCAGACGGACAGAGCGGACACTTGAGGTTGCAGAAGTTGGTCGGTTCGACCATGATCATGAGCGGCTGTCCCCATACGATGGGCCGCCGCAGCAGCCAAGAGGCCGCCATTGAGGAGAACACGAGCACCGCATTGGCCAGACGCCTCCATGAAAAAATACGCCTATAGCGCCGTATATAGCGCGGAAGCCCCTTTGATGCAACCAAATATGCCATGCAGTCCTTCTACTCGTGGTGGGAAAGAATCAGAGAGCGCAGCCGGGCGTCACTTTTTCCAGCGGAATAGACCCAAGCGACCGGCCGGCGCCAGCAGTGCGACATAGGGAATATACAAAACTTCCAGAAGGGGAACATACCTCAGCCAACCCTTTCCCTTCCCGCCCATCATGCCGAGTAGGAGCAGGGCGTCTACTAGCCAGCGCATGCCCCAGATGCCCCAGAGGATTACCCCCCCGTACAGGCCGCTCAGCGCCGCGAGTAAGCCCACTCCCAAGGCGAGATGAAAGGTGTAGACCAGACCGGCCAGTACTAGAGCCGGGCCCCTATAGTGCCCCCCCTTGGCCGCGTGGCGCATTTTCTGTTGGATAATGGCTCCCCAAGTGGAGGGAGCTGGCAGCGAGTCGACTACCGCATCGCGATCGAAGACGAGCTGCCAGTCGGTGTGCTCGGCGACCTGTCTCATAAAATACACATCGTCCCCGCCCAGTAGATGGCCAATTTCGGCAAAGCCGCCCACCTGATCGTATACCGCTCGGCGGTAGGCTAAATTGCGCCCCGTGCACGAGAGGGGTTTTCCCTGGGCGAAGCTACCGGCAGCCAAAGCGCCAATGGCGGTATTTTCCAGCGACAGCACGCGCTGTATCAGCGATGGCCCAGCCTGCGTATGGGCGTGACCGGCTACCAGACCTACCCGTGGACCAAAGTGCGATGCCAGCGAACGGGCCCAGTGGCGCGGCGGTCGACAGTCGGCATCGGTAAAGAGCAGCAACTCGCCCTTCGCCGCGGCGATGCCCTGGGCTAGCGCGCTTTTTTTTGGACAGCGAAAGGGGGGGGGATCCTGGGCGTGGATCACCCGCAGGGCAGGCCAGCGCTGACCCCATGCTTTGGCGATATCGCCCGTGCCATCGCGCGAGCGATCGTCGACCACTATGACCTCCCATTCCCCCTCGTAGTCCTGCTCGCTCAGCGCCTGCAAACACCCCTCCAGCACCTGCTCTTCATTGCGCGCGGCCACGACGAGACTCAGCGCAGCCCGGCTTTTGCCAACAACGGGGTCAGCCGGTTTATGCACCCCGCGCAAGAGCCAGACAATGGCGCCGATATAGCTGCACCCGCCGACGAGTAGGAGCGCTTCGAGTGCGTGCGAAAATAGCATTAGAAATGCCGGTAACGCAGATCGAAATACAAGTGGTCTTGCACCCCATCACCCCATTCAGTACGACGCGCCAGCGGCACGGCGCTACCCCAGTTGGGCGGTAGCGGCACGCTCTCACCCCATTCTTTACCATAGCCCAATTCGACAGCTACCTGTCCGCCTATGCGCCAGCTTCCGCTCAATTGCACCAGCGTTCGTCGCTGCACGACCCCATCTAAAAAGGCCTTGTTGGTGCGCTCATCGCCCGGGCGCCATCCGTAGTGCAAATCACCGCCGACATTGCGGATGCTGCCGTCTGCCAGGACCTCGTTATCGCCGTGACGACTGCGCTGGGCCAATAGGCGCAGCATCCGATTGGGGCCAAAGCGCTTTTCGATAGCCAGGGCGAGTCGATCGCTATTGGGCGCCAGTGCGTGACCCAGTGGAGCGTCAAAATGGCGAAAGGTATTGATGGGAAATTTATGCGTGTAAATCCACGGTTCGATGCGCACGTACTCCACAAATAGATCGCCGTCGCGCAGCAGCGGTGGGTCCACCCAAAACATTCCGGCCTGCAGCGAAAACTTATTGGCAAAGTCGTCGGAAAAAATAGCTGCCTTTTTAAGATCGTCGATTACATAGGACAGATAGTAGCGCCGATTGCCCCCGGGGTGCACGTCGATATCAAAGCCCATCATCACATTGTCCTTATCGCCCAGATGGCTCTGCGCAGCCCAGTAGAACATCAGCGGGTTTAAATACGTCGGCTCTACTCCGCGATCGCCGTAGACCACGACCTCGTGAAATCCCACATCTACCCACGAAGCCAGCGCCACTTCCAGCCGGTGCGCGGCCAAGTACTTCGGCCGCTCCAGCACGCGCGATTGCCCGTTGACGATATAGGAGTCAACCGGATCGGCCATGCCGCGGCACAGCGGCGAATCGGCCCGATCGGGGCAGGGCCGCAGCGCACCGGCTATGCTCACCAAGCGAAAAGCCCCCAGCGTTGAGCGCAGGCGCAGCATGGTGTACGAAGGCGCGTTGTGGCTCAGGCCGAGGTTGTCAAAGCGCCCCGGCCCCCACATCGCCTCGTCTTTGCCAAACTCCACATTGACGTGGGGCAAGCCAACAGTCACATAGGCTATCGCTTCGTGGTAATCGGTCAACGTCCCCTTGAGCTGGGGGACTTCCAGCCGGCGCTGAAAGACTTGATCGCGCCAGGTATAGGTGCGCGTCCCCTGCTCGCGCGTCTGCGCGAAACTCATGCGAAAGCCGAGGTATTGGCCGACGTGGCCGCGCACAATGCCCCCTGCTGTATTGCGAAAAATCCGCTCTGACCCCCTCCGGCCGCGACCGCTAAACCGATCCGTCTGCTGACGGAAGAGCAAATCGGCCAGCAGTTCCCCCTCGTCCGCTCTGTAGGCAAAGGGAGGAAGGCCATAGCGCGCGCGCGCTGTGGCCCCCTGTGGCTGTGCCTTTCCCAGTTCAAAAGCCCATTCGTCCTCAAAGCGCTCTAGGAGGACGCGCTCCGTCTGGCTTATCGCCCAACCACCGTCCACTGCCGTGCGAATGGACCGCAGCATATCGGCCATGTGCTGGCGCGTGTAGGGGCGAATGCCGCCCACCTGATAGCCCAATACCCCGCGCGCTTCAAAGCGCTCGACAAAGGCGTAAAGGGGATGTTCGAGGGGCACGTTTACCGTCCGATCCGCCTGCGCTTGCGCGGCATACAGGAGGCATAGCAAGGCCCCCACACACCACCTTGACAGTTCAGACCGAGACATATACGTTTTTCGGTTGCATAAAAATCCAATAACTCCCACTAGAAAGCACGTATCCAATGCGTAGAATTGAGCATATCCACGCCAGAGAAATTCTCGACTCGCGCGGCAACCCAACGGTAGAGGTCGACGTCGTCTTAGCCGATGGCCACATCGGACGCGCCGCCGTGCCCTCAGGTGCATCGACCGGAGAGCACGAAGCCGTCGAGCTGCGCGACGGCGACAAAGGGCGCTACCTGGGCAAGGGCGTAGCCAAGGCGGTGGCCAACGTCGAAAGTGAAATTGCCCCGGCCCTTGTCGGTCGCGATCCGTTTGACCAAGCGCTTATTGATGCGACTATGATCGAGTTGGATGGCACGCAAAACAAGGCCCGACTAGGGGCCAATGCCATACTCGGCGTTTCCCTGGCCTGCGCCAAAGCGGCTGCCGCTGCGGCCGGCGCCCCGCTCTTCCGCTATCTCGGCGGCCCTGCCGCGCGCACGCTACCGGTGCCGATGATGAATATTCTCAACGGCGGCGCGCATTCCGATAACAACGTCGACTTGCAGGAATTTATGATCATGCCCGTTGGCGCCGATACCTTTTCAAACGCCCTGCGCATGGGGACGGAAATCTTTCACCATCTCAAAGCGGTTCTCAAGGACAAAGGCCTGGCCACCTCCGTTGGCGACGAGGGCGGTTTTGCGCCCAATCTGGGCTCAAACGACGAGGCGCTGGACGTTATTATCACCGCCATTAACCATGCGGGATACAAACCCGGCGAAGAGGTTTTGCTGGCCCTCGACGCCGCATCGAGCGAGCTCTACGCGGACAGTCAATACACTTTCCACTGGTCCGACGGCGCTGCGCGCAGCTCCGCCGACATGGTCGATTTTTACGCCGACCTCTGCACGCGCTATCCCATTATTTCCATCGAAGATGGGCTAGATGAAAACGACTGGGACGGGTGGAGCCAGCTCAGCGCAAAGCTCTCTTCCAGCGTCCAGCTGGTTGGCGATGACCTCTTTGTGACCAACACTCAGCGCCTGCGCCGCGGAATCGATGCGCAAATTGGCAATTCAATTCTCATCAAAGTTAACCAAATCGGCACGCTGAGCGAAACGCTCGAGGCCATCGAAATGGCCAAGCAAGCCGGCTACACTGCCGTTATCTCGCACCGGTCGGGCGAGACGGAGGACACGACCATTGCCGACATCGCCGTGGCGACCAACGCCGGCCAGATCAAGACAGGCTCGGCCTCGCGCACGGACCGCATTGCCAAATACAACCAACTGCTGCGCATTGAGAGCGCACTCGGCACTCAGGCCGTGTACCCCCAGCGCTCGGCGTTTTACAACCTCAACGCCTAAGGAAGCTTGCGGCGCAAGCGGTGCGATAGGAACTGGCTCAGTCGCTCGCCGCCCAGCGCGTAGGCCGCCTGACACACGACCCAAGCAGCAACTAGCCCAGCAGCGGCTGATGCCCCGGCCGACAAACTCAGCGACAAGGCTGCGACCAAACCGAGGTCGGCAAAAGCAAAGGGCGAACGTCCAGAAGCCAGACTGCTCCACTGATCTCCGGCCATCCGTCCTGCCACCAAGCGGATGGCCGGCACAGCGGTCAATAGCAGCAGACCCGATCCCCATAGCGCTTCGTTCAGCGCACCGGAGGCAACCTGCATGCCCACGAGCAGACCGGCCACCACCGATAACCCTACGCCCAAAGGATCGGCGCTGTCTTCCACCAGTCGCAGGGCCGCTACGCGGTGGAGCGTCGTGTTGATCAGCCAGATACCAATGCAGAGGCCAATCCAGATGGGTTCTAACGCGATGCCGGCGCCAATCCCTCCGCCGCACATAACACCCCCTGCCACGATGTGCGGGAAGTAATGCCGCCGCGCGCCGCGCGTGGCCAAGTCGATCAAAATACCCATGGTCGCCCCGACGGCCAAACTGCACAGCAGTCTATTCCACCCACCTTCGAGCAGCAGGGTATTGGCAAAGGGCTGGAAAACGGCGATGGGCACATCCGCACGCAGCTGCAGGCCGGCGCTCCCCAAAAGAGCAATGCCCACGGCTATGCCCAACGAGGGCATTTTCCACATCTTACCGGCAAGCCGCATCTTTCTCTCCGACCAGCGCATCTGCGGCCAACTCATGGCCGCCATGCCTCCCATCGCCCCAAAGTAGCCCGCCCCCAGCGCCGCGCCGCTATCCAAACCAAAGCGCATCCCGGCCAGCACCAAGAGCAATACGAGCACTTGCAAGGCCTCGCGCGTGGGCCATTGCGCTCCGACTCCAGGCAAAATGCGCCAATCGATGGAAATGCCAAAGGCCATGGCATACCAAGCGGTGAGAAAAGCAACGAGCAGCAGCACACCTTGGTCGACCATCGGCCGCATACCGGGCGTACACGCATAGCCCACTAGCGCCCCCACTGCGATATGGTGCAACCGCGTCTGGTTGACTAGGCGCAAGACGGCGCTGTGCCCCCGCTCTCTGTAGCGGCCCCAAGCGCTATAGAACACCACGGCAAAAGCTATGGCCCCGATAAAACCCAGGGTATTTCCTACTGCATTATCCATCGCAATCCCGCTCATCTACCAACATAGAAAAAGGCTGCCGATATCATGGTCCATGATGCCCGCAGCCTCTTTTTTCCAAACCTATCGTCCTCAGAATGGCAAATCGTCGTCGTCGCCACCCTGCGGATTGTAGGGAGGGGGCTGCGACGGACCAGGATCTGCGCTCCCCCCGCTCCCGCCCATATTTCCTCCTCCACCCCCTTCGCGCGAGTCGAGCATTTCCATTTCGTTGACCACGACTTCGGTCGTATAGCGCTTCTGCCCGCTCTGATCGTCCCAAGATCGCGTTTGCAGCTTGCCCTCCACGTAGATTTTGCTGCCTTTGCGCAGGTAGTTCTTGGCAATTTCAGCCAGTTGGCGCCACAGCACGAGACGGTGCCACTCGGTGCGCTCCTGGCGCTCGCCGTTGCGGTCCTTCCAACTCTCCGTCGTCGCCAAGCTAAAATTGGCAACCGCTACGCCGTCTGGGGTAAAACGCACTTCGGGATCGCCCCCTAAATTGCCGATAAGTATGACTTTATTGACCCCACGAGCCATAACCTCTCCTTTCGTTTCGCCTCCGCTGCGGTTAAAACCCGCCATGCTTTCGCGTCATATCTTACGACCGACACCGTACTCAGTCAAGTTTCAGCACGGCCACCATCGACGCCGGGGCCGCACGGCCAACGAGGTTCCAATTTGACAAAAAACGCTTTATTTATAGATTGTTAAGAGAGTAAGTTTGCGCGGTGCACGCTCGAAAAAGTCAGACCTCATTGGCAAAGAAAAGATCATCATCAGGCGGCCTGCTCAGCTCGCTCAAGACAATACTCGGCTCGCCCTCCCCCAAGCGCGCCAAACGTTCGGCAAAATCCAAAAAAAAATCCAAAAGCCGTCAACCGGGCGACCAACAGACCGCGTTCTACCCGCCCCGCATCGACCTCGATCCACTGCTCCACCCTGACCAAAAGCGCAGCGGGACCATCCCCCCCCGCCTGAATATCGGGACCGTACTCTACAGCCAGCGCCACGGCATAAAGTGCATCCTGCTCGAGCCATTCGACGTGGTTGATATCCTGACGCTCAAAGAGTTATGCCAACGCAAGTTCGGAGAGGAACAGGTCGTCTACCTGCCGATGGGCACCGCGGTGCTTAAAGAAGAAATCATGCACCAAGGCCGCGAGTACGTGGCGCGCTTAAACAAGGGCACCGTTCTGCTGAGCTCCGGTGGTCATCCCACCGGCTTCTTGCTCGAGGCTATATCGCTACCTCTGCGCAAAGAGCTCACGCGCAACAGCCAGTTCATGCCCCTGACGGAGGCTTCTGCCAAGCGCAACCTGCAAAAGCTCGTCAATATTCCCAGCAGCTTTTCTCTGCTCAAAGAGGACCTCTTACACGACGGCAATACGCCCGCGCAAACGGTCGAAAAAGGTTCGTTGGTCATCAGTCGCGGCGGTGGCCTAACCGGACTCATGCTGGAAGACGTGCAGTTACCCCTGCGCATCAGCGTGGTCGAACTGACGGGGCTTTTCGCCCTCAAGACCACCTATAAGAGCTATCCCATTGAGATTTTGCTAATGGAAGCCAGCAATAGCAGCGAAGGAAAAGTGCCCATCGAGCGCGGCACGTTTCTCTTTAGCCCCTATGGCAAGGTGTATTTCGTCTGGCGCGAAGGGGTTGAAGTGACGGAGCAAACGCTGAAAAACTGGTCGGTGTCTGCAACCGTCATTGACCGCAGCGTCCTTGAGATCTCCGTCACCAACAACAACACCATCGGCGGTCCGGGCGAAGTCATCACGCAGGACGATATGAACTATCTGCGCGACGTCTTCAAAACAGCCGGTTCCACCAATATATACCGCCAAACGCTCCTGCTCGAAAACAATGCCTTTTTCAAGTTCATTCAGGACATACCCTATGCGCACACCGGCAAGTTCCGCTCCTTTATAAACAAGGGACTCATGGTGCAGCTCAATACGTTCCGCAAGGGCACCTTTAGCGTCGAGTTAGGCGGTAGTCGCATCGAGATTACCGACAAGGATCTCGAGCAGATTCGCAAGCATCTACAGATCGAAGGACGCCTACTCATTAAGATAGGCACTCTCCTGCGCGTGAGCGACGAGCGCTCGGGCGACTGGGTATACCGGGCCATTAACAATATTTTTTATCCCTACGATACGCTGACTCGGCCTCAGTTGGAAGAATACATACCCGATTCCATCACTTTTGACCACCGTGCCGACAAGGAATCGACCCTGATCGGCCCGCAGGAGCATCCCCACGACGACGATATTGGTGCTGAAGGAGATCCTCTTGCCGACCTCATTGCGCTGGTCAATAACGAGCTCAGCAAGGAACGCACCGTATTCGTGCTCGACAGCACCCTATTTTTCTGGGGCAAACGCCTCTATAGGGTCAACGAAGAGTTGGTCTTTCGCCCCCAGCATCACAATAAGATCGACCTGCGCGATATGGAGGGCTTTGAGGCCGATTGGAAAATCCACCCCGTCGTCGAAGAGAACCACACCGATGACGACGAACTCCCACCGCAGGATTTTGAAGACAACGACGACTTCGAAGACCTGCCTTTTGACACGGGCGTGCACAAGTAGTTATGCGCCTTTTTCCCATCCTATACGCCCCTTTTTTCCAAGTTCCAGTCGCCTGACCTTCGCGTTCCGCATTCGCTTTCTTGCAATATCCCAGCTTTTTTTGACCAATCTTTAAATCCGCTTGACATACGGAGTTCTCATACCTATCCTAGGTATATCATAGACCGTAAGTCCTTATTTATTCGAGAAGATTCCCCTCTCCTCCTAGGACCAAGTCTAGTTCCCCCCCACGCCCATACCAAACTCGGCACGTTCCACTTTTGCGAACGGCCTTTTTGGTTCTGATCTGATCGCTATTCTCCCTGCATGCTGCCCACCGTCAGCAAGCCACCGACTAACTTTAACTGGAAGCGATATGTCTGGATCTCCCATCGTCGTGCTAGATATCGGCAGTTCAAAAGTGTTGTGCCTCGTAGGCGAAACCCAAGGCGAGCAAGTCAAAATCCTCGGCATGGGTTCGGGCCCGTGTGCCGGCCTGCGCCGCAGTTCCGTCATTGATATGACCAAAGTGGTCGATTCCATTCGCCACGCTGTGCGCGAAGCCGAACGAGCGGCCGGCCTAAAAATAACCGGTGCCTACGTCGGCATGGCCGGCGAAGGCATCACCGCAGCGCAGCACCGCAGCACCGTCGCCATTCTCGGCAACTCCAATCCCATAGACGAAGACGACGTCCAACGCGCACTCACTGCGGCCGATCAAGAGCTGGCGGGCTCTCCGCAAACCGTCATGCATCGCATTGTTCAGGACTATGCCGTTGACGGTGAGTCGGTGCAGAACCCGCTCTGGCTGCACGGCAATCGCCTCTCCATCGAAACGTTAACCATATCCGCGGCCGATTTTGCCTGCACCACCATCGAACGAGCGGCCAGCGAAGCGGGACTAAGCATTGCCGGCTTTCTACTCGAACCGCTAGCCGCCGCAGAAACGACGCTCTCGGTCGACGAGCGCGATATGGGCGTGGGGCTGTTGGATTTGGGCGCGGGCACCAGCGACCTGGCCCTGTTTTGCGGATCTCTTCGCCACGTCGTTGAAATTCCATTTGGCGGCGACGATCTCACGCGCGACCTTTCAATGGTCCTCAACATCTCGACGCGCGAAGCCGAACAGCTCAAGCGCCAGTGCGCCGTGCGCTATTTAGGAGAGGAAGGCGATGATATGCTTTCCTTCACCATGACTTCGGGGCGCACCAATTCGATGACCCGACACCAACTCAGCGAAATCATTGAGGCACGCCAACGCGAAATTTTCGAATTTGTGGCTAAGGCGATAGAATCAACTCCGCACAGCCAGATGTTGGCTGCGGGATTGGTTATTACGGGCGGCGGCGCTCTTTTGGGCAACGTTGCCGAACTGGCCGAAGAGGTGCTAGGTCTTCCCGTCCGCTTAGGCGTGCCGCAAAATATCGTCGCTCCAAGCCTTATGCAGGATCCATCCTATGCTACTTCCATTGGCCTATTGCGCTTTGCCAGCAGCGATCACGACGAGATTGGCCGAGCAGAGTCTTCGGTGGCCGCATCATCTGGAGACGGCTTTTTCGGTAAGCTGAGCCGCATTCTCAGCCTCTTTTAGAGGCAGTAGAATATTGACAGCTACGTCGAGTAGGCCTATTTTTAGCGGCCGGTTTTAACGAGCCACCCTAGCTCAGCTGGTAGAGCAACTCACTCGTAATGAGTAGGTCATCGGTTCGAGTCCGATGGGTGGCTCCATATTCAAAGAGGGGCCGTGGAATCAACAACCATTCCACGGCCCCTCTTTTTTTATGCTGATCTTCCCTTTTCTTTTTGAATAGGGAAATAAGTAGTACCCCATTTTTCGACTCAACTATTTTCTGGTAAAACCAAAAAAATAGCCCGTCGAATGGATTTTTAATTTAGCATCCTATTGCGAACCGTACGTGCGTCCCTTACCGCTTCGATTCCAAGCGCCGACCTGGCCATTGCCATAGTCATCGGCCTGTAGCGTTACAACCCCCTCACCGGTTTTATTAAAGACAAAAACGCCGCCGCCTTCTATTGTAGCTCCCAGCTCAACTAGTTTATTTCCCGTAGACCGGTGCGTAATTACGGTACCCGCATCGCTTACGGTGGCACCCAATTCAACCAGCTTTCTTCCCAACGAACTATAAGTTGCCACTGTTCCCTTGCCATCTGCTGTGGCGCTCAGTTCGACTAATTCCCCTCCCATAGCACGGTAGGTTTTAACCGCACCGTCACCCGCCGAATCGGCTTCCATCGCCACGGCAAGCTGGCCACGAGCATTCTGCACATATACCGCATTGGCCCTTACCGTAT
>JAYOYH010000003.1:66459-177352 GCA_038153405.1 Gemmatimonadota bacterium
ATTGGCCCTTACCGTATCAAATTCGGCGTTGCGCTTCTCGGTAGCCGCCATGCTTACCACACCGCATAAAGCTACGGCCAGCGCGACAAGCCCCATGCGCTGTCGACGCGTCTGGCGCTCCAATTGTTCAAGTCGTTGTTCAATCGCTGTCATGTGTTGACCTCTAATATTTCAGCTTGAAGCGCGCATCACTTCAGGGATGCGGCAATCTCATTATATACTTCGGAAACGATGCGGGCACGAGCATCATTAACCCAATCAGCATCACTCCAATCGAAATTCGTCGACCGGAGTTGTGGAGCCGTTATGCTAGTAAGCTGAGCGGTATACGGCTGGGACAGCGCCTTGGATATCTCGCCGGTAAAACTGTATACGGCAAGAATACTTCCGTCGGAAACGTCGATTAGCTTTGCCTTGAATAGGAAAACGGGAGCGAGAAACTTGAAGCGGAATCGCTCCTGCGCTATTTGATACACTTCGGCACTGACTTCTGAAACCGAATTCTTCATATCGTTGTAGACGATATAGCGAGCGCCGCGCTCTGGACCTGGTGAATTGGTGATCGTCGGCCCTTGGGAGGTGAACATAAATGTGCCAATTTGTAGCACTGCCCCCGCATTGCCCTGCTTACCCAAGACCAGTGCACGCTCTAGATCCGACAGGGGCGGAGCGGGCACCAGCGCGATAGCCCGAGCGCCCACTGCGGGACTGACCAGTGGAATCCCGCGGCGCATGAAGGCTTGCTCAATAGAGGTGAACTCGTCGTTAAACGCCTCGCCCGCTGTTCCAGAAGACGGCAAGATCATGACCCTCCCCAAGGAACGCGTCCCTATCCTGGCCGAAAATACCGTCTCATCAGACAGGTGCTCCAAAGGATGGAGTACTAAATAGGGCGGCTTAGGCTCAGCTTTGGGTATGGGCTGAGGGGGTGTGACCGCTTGCTCCGGTCTCGGCGCCGGTGGGGGGGGCGATGGGATAGGTTTTGATCCTGCGCATCCAAACGACATAGACAGAATCCCTACATTTATCACTGCAGCGCCTACATACTTCATTGTTTGATTTATTAAGCCAAGTCGACGCATAATACCCTCACAGTTTAGGTTAGCCTCTAGCTGATAGTGCCACCATTCATTTCGCTAAAACGCATCGCTCATTCATTGTAAATCAATTGCTTAATGGATACAAATTTTTTTACGATTACCCTTAGCTGCATAATTGAGCCGAAAAATCCAATATATCAGTCACAGGTGCGTATTCTTTTGATCCTATTCATGTTGTTTGCCGCAGATATTCGATTTTCTTCTCTGATTTAGTAGATCAATATGAATGCAATGCCGACGAAATAACAGTGTGCCCATGGGACTATCAAATCATAAGGCGAACGCATTACGCCATATTTTCATTTGGGCAGGAAGTGCTGCAGTTTTTTATGGAGAGTAATCACGACTTGTAACATAACAGCGCCCATGCCGTGTGGGGACAGGGCGCGCTTAACAGCGGCTACTTTCGCGTGATCTCGTCGCCGCAGTGGGGGCAGTAAAACTTGCTACTGCTCTTGCGGCGCAGCGCCCCGACAAAGCCCGAACCAAGAATGCCCGCTGGGAGCGCAAACAGACCAATCCCCAGTAGAGAAATCAGCGCGCCGAGAAATTTGCCCAGCGGCGTAATCGGATATATGTCGCCATAACCTACCGTCGTGAGCGTTGCCACGCCCCACCACATGGCCGCCGGAATGCTGGAAAAGGCTTCGGGCTGGGCCTCCTGCTCAACGTGAAATATCATCGCCGAAGCAATAATCAGCAAAAAGACGATCCCCATAAACACCATGGTCAATTCGCTCTTTTTTAGTCTATAGACAGCGGTGAAGATGCGCAGCGATTCGGAATAGCGGAGCATCTTCAGCAAGCGCAAAAGTCGAAAGAGGCGCAGTAAGCGCAGTAAGCGCAGTTCGAAGGTGAACATTAGCGGCAGGTAAAAAGGCAAGATAGCCACTAGGTCGATAAGGGCCATAGGCGTAACCAAATAGCGCAATCGGCCAATCAAACCGTGGGAAAACCGTTCGTACCCTGTGCATACCCAGAGTCGCAGGATATACTCCAGCGTAAAAACGGCAACGGAAAACACTTCGAATTGATAAAAGAAGACACCAAAGCGGGCGTTGAGTTCATTGACCGTTTCCAGCAGTACGAAAAGCACGTTGAGCACGATCAGTATTAACAAAAATAGATCGACGACTCTAGCTGTATAGCGGTCGTTCTCTTCCATCACTTCGAAGAGCATCTGTTTAATTCGGTTACTCATATCGAACCCCGTCCCTGCTCAATCGTCCTTTTTTGCATCGGGCTCACAGTGCACTGCACCGATATCAATCTGGCCAAGTATCGGGACAATATGCCGCCGGAAATTTTCCAATGCCCAGCGCGCTGACTCCCGCTGAGCTGCACTCAGTTCCTCCGGCGAAGTGGCCTGCAGCAAAACGCTGTATTCAGCAGTTATTTTTTGGGGCTGCACCCGGTTAAGCGGCATGGCCGTATCGGTACTTCCCTTTTTTTCAGCCCATACTGTGAACGTATATCCGACAGGGTTCGAGCTTACGACTTCGCCATCTGCAGGCGACCGCTTTGCCATGACCAAACTGATTACCAAACTGAGCGCGACAATGCCAAGCAGCGCTAAGGTGAATTCCAACACCGGCGACTTCCCTCCGATTCAACAGCTATTCATTTCAGCGCGTGTTCTAGTCGAAACATTACTCAGGTCCGCCTCTTCTGACCAACCCGACAGGAGGATCATTGGGTAAAATCGAACGGATGAGCGATGTCGACAAAATACCGACAAAGGATTGAATTGGTAGGCTAATACGGCGAAGAAATCGAATAAACAAAATCGGCTGCTGTAACCCATCCCCACTAACAGCGATCGGGTCAGGGTAGGCGTTGTATTTAAACCACATACCAATCCAGAACATTCCGATAGTAATGTAATCGTTCAATTCGAGACCCGCTAAAGACCACCGCAGACACACTGCACGCTTCAGAACGGCGTTCGCAGCCTATTTATCCACTTTAGTAACGCTATGGGCGGGGGCTTGGGGGGATGCCGAACTTTTAACCCGTCCATGGCCATCGGAGTCCCCGCTTCTATTCGACATTTTGAAACTGGCTACCATCTGCTGCAGTTCGCCCGCTTGGCCGGTCATCTCCTCGGCAGTAGCGGCCGCTTCCTCGGAGGTAACGGCATTCTGCTGCGTCACTTGGTTCATTTGTTCAACGCTGGTGCTTATCTGCCGAATCCCTTCGCTCTGCTCTTTGGATGCTGAGGCGATTTCCGACGTCGAGTTATTGACTTTCTGCACCTGTGTGCTGACTTCTTCGAGGCGAGCTAGAACTTCTTTATTGAGATTGACGCCATCCGTGCTGTTTTCGACCGACTCGGTGATAAGCACCGATGTCTCGCGTGCCGCCTCAGCCGAACGCTTCGCCAGATTGCGCACCTCCTCGGCTACGACGGCAAAGCCTTTGCCCGCCTCACCAGCGCGCGCAGCTTCCACCGCTGCATTCAGAGCCAATAGGTTGGTTTGAAAGGCAATTTCGTCAATATTCTTAACGATCTTAGCCGTCTCATCCGACGAATTTTTGATCTTATAAATGGCATCCGATAGGCGCTGCATGGACTCTACGCTCTGCCGCGTGGAAGTCCGCATCCCTTCGGACATTGCCGAGGCCGACTCAGCGTTTTCGACGTTCTGCTGAGACATCGAACCAATTTGATTGAGAGCGGCAACTACCTCCTCAATTGAGGCCGCCTGAGTAGACGCCCCTTTGGCCAAACTCTGGCTGCCGCTGGCCACTTGTCCAGCCGCCGCCTCAATCTGATTGGATGCCGATGCCACCTGAGAAAAGCTGTCTTCCAAATTGCGAACAGCCAGATTAAAGGCATCCTTAATGCGCGCATGGTCACCGCGATAGTGGCCCTCCATGCGCTGGCGTAGGTCGCGCTGAGCCAACTGTTCCAATGCTCGAGTTCCCTCCTCAACCGGAGCCAGGATTTGATCGAGCATGTGGTTAGTCCCCTCTATCAGCTGGGCATATCCCCCTTCAAAGCGGGAGGTGTCTCCGCGCTTTTGCATATTGCCTTCGCGCGCCGCATCGATGAGGCCCTGCGTTTCGGCGACCAATCCCTTGAGAGCCACGGTCGCGCTCTGGACGCTCTTTGCCAGTACATCACGTTCAGATCGAGCAGTGACCTGGACTTCGAGATCTCCTTTACTTAGACGCGTGGCGGCCTTAGCCATATCGCTGATGTATTCGATGAGGCCGCGAAACGCATCGGCGAGTTGTCCCGTCTCATCGCCGCTCTGGTGCTCTATCCGCTGCTCGATATCGCCCTCAGCCAACTTGGTGGCCACGCGCGAGATATCCGTTAGGGGTGTAGTAAATCTATTCGTCACATAGGCAATTAGGCCCACGACCATAGCAATGCCCATCGCTAGAGAGAAAGCAATTTTACTGGCGCTTGCCTGAGCATTGGCCTCGGCTTCGGCTAAAGGAATTATCAATTCGATTCCCCCGCGCACATCACCCAACTTCCAATTGTCTCTAGGCGTTTGCGGATGGCTATTGTGGCAGTCGACGCAAGCCTGAGCGACCATCAAATCTGCTGTGACATAGCGCAGCGAAAGCTTGCCTTCGTAATCTTCCTCGCGCCAATAGGGTTGATCGGGCTGCACTTCGAGAGCCGCCAGTGCATCGGTTTCAAATTGGTCGCGTGGACCACCATCGGTGCGCCAAGGGAAGGGATAATCGCTGTAAAGACGAATCACATACCCTTCTTTCTCGGTTAGAATTGACATCAACTCGTGCACCATCGTCGCCGGCAGCGGGATAGATCCGTCATATCGGTCGTAGTCGTGTATTACGTCGATGCCTTTTTGCTTGACCCGTGCAACCACCTTAGAGGTGTAGTATCCCCTCAACTCGCGCACTTGACCGGCGAGTGATTCTGCCATTACACGGGTCGTCCTTACAGTCTCTTCCCCTGCGAGATGCTCGATATACCATGCGCTGAATAGGACGACAATTACTCCGGCACACAAAACGGGAATTATGATCTTTGACCTAATGCTCATACTCTTCATTGGACCGCTCCAAGTTTCACTACACCATTTTAGCCAGCAATGAGCATTTCATCTTCAGCACACCATTGTATTTTTTGTCGACCAACGTTTAAAACAGTTGCTATTATTTTATTCAGAAAGAAACAAACTCCTTCTACACAGCACTATAAACTAAAAAAAGATAATTACCAAATTTAAAATCGAGATGGCTTATTGTTGTAAACAGGGTTGAGACAGCCGCATATACGCGCGGAAGACGCAGAGCAATTGGGCTGTACTCGTTGAGTGAGGATATTAAAAAGAGGATGAAAGGACTGCAGCGCCTTGGCAGGACATTTAGTTCACCTACTTCCAACTATACACTACGACCCCACCCACTCGCGCTATTTCGACCCGACCGTACTGTATTAAACGCTCTAAATGACCCATCAGCGGAAAACACAAATACGCCGATGCCTCGGTTGGCCATTGACCTAAGGAAGGTCCCAGCGTCTCGCAGAGCTGACGCAGTGAATGCCCTCCACCTGCCTGCAATAGAGTCACGAGCGCCAGGTCTACGCGCTCTACATAGGCGCGACTTTCACCCAGAAACTCGGCGACACTTCCTCCGCGGCATATGGAATAATGACTGGTCAATAGCGCTTCTGCTCCCTGTGCGGCCAATCGCTGGAGCGACCCCATATAGGTGTCGACGTAGCGATAGGTAGGGGGAAACGCCGGTGCACCTAGCGCAGTGGGCACGGCGTTGTGGAGTGCGGCGTCGGCGATGACCAGCGCATTACTCGTCGCGTCGCGCAGGCTCAAATGCCCATAGGTATGTCCAGGCGTATGCCAGACCTCGACGTCCCAGCCACCACCCAGGTGCAGTACTTCTCCCCCCTGTAGGGCAATGTCGATGGGGATGTGGCGCGATGCATTGCGGATAAATTCTTTCGTCCCCTCACCGTCGCCCATGCCGTGGTCTCGCTCGAATTCAGCATAACGCAGATTAATCATTACTTCGATATCTTCGACCATATGCCGATCTAGCGCATGGCACATAAATACCGCCTGGGGGCACAACTCGCGCACCGAAGCATTGCCGGCAGTGTGATCAAAATCAGCGTGCGAGTTGATGACGTAGCGAATTTTTTCGGTCTTTAGGCCGATGGCGTCTAGGTAAGGCAGCAGATGCTGGCCCGGCATCTCGTCGAGTCCGGTATCGAGCAGCAGCGCACTGTCATTGCCCACGAGCAAATACATGCAGACAAAACGGTCACCCAACGGCGCCTCAATGCGGTGTATACGCGGTGCAACTTCCATCGTGTCACTCCCCCTGGCTTTGCCCATCGCCTAGTAGTGGCGGGCAATTTATGGTTTCCACTATCGCGTTAAGGTTCGGCTATAAAACCACACATCTACCCGGCCAAGGCTCCTTCTCTCGACTTGGCCTGTAGTTCGTATAGAGAAGCGGTCTGCTCCTTGTACTGAGGAATGGGAAATGCTTCTCGGTCAAAGCGAGCCGCCGTGGCCCACTGGCCGCGCACTAGCCGCACAAAGGTTTCGTTCTTGGGCGTCATCGGCCCGCAGTAAATCGGGAATGCATCGGCTGCGCGATAGCTAAGGATCAGCGTCCGGCGTGGACGCGATGATGTATTCGGAGCCGATGCATGGGGCGTCATACCGTGCATAAAGATGGCCGTACCAGAGGGCCCCGTGGCCAGTTGCGCAGCGGAAAAATCGATCTCATCTACCATGCGCCCCTGAAAAAACCCCTGTAGGCTATGCCCCAATAGCGGATCCCGGTGGCGCCCCGGCAAGAGTTGCAAGGCCCCATTTTCAGCGATGGTATCATCGAGGTAAAAAAGCACGGCGAGGGAATCGGTATTAGTGAGTGGATAGTAGGATAAGTCCTGGTGCCATTCGACCACCGAGCCCACCGCGGCCGGCTTCATATTGAGCTTGGAATAGTGAAATAATAGATCCGGGCCAAACAGCTGTTCGATGGCATCGAGTAGAGGCGCTTTTTCCGATAACTGGCGAAAGACATCGTAATGCGAACACGGTTCGTACAGGCGGCGCACTGCCGTCCCTTGTGGGGCCTGGTTTGGCTCCATCTCCATGCGCTCGGCATCGTGCTCGGCCAGGGTCTGTCCGGCCGTGACTCGAGCGGTTTCGGCCAGCAGCGCGTCGACCTCATCGGCGCCGAGAAAACGGGGGCATACGGTATAACCCTGGGAGAAAAATTCTTCGACCTGCTGGGGCGTGAGCATAGCGGTCTCCTCAATCGGTGCGGCACAAGAGGCCGCCGTCTACCACCAGCGATGTGCCGGTTACAAACGACGCCTCTTCGGAAGCCAAGTAGAGTACGGCATTGGCGATATCGCGGCCATTGCCCAAGCGTTTGGCCGGAACCAGATTCGCATAGCGCTTGCGTTCCTTCTGCGGCACCTGGAGATTGTCCCACAGCGGCGTCAGGATGGCACCGGGCAGCACGGCATTCACGCGAATGTCGGGGCCGTAGTCCAATGCCAACGTGCGCGTCAATCCCAACAGACCTGCCTTAGCTGCATCGTAGGCAGTACAGGTGGCAAAGCTAACCAAGGAGTGGACCGATGCCGTGTTGACGATGGCACCTCCGCCACTTTCGCGCATGATCGGTATGCCATACTTAGCAGCGACAAAGACGGCCTTCAGACCGGCGTTGAGCGTCTTGTCCCAGTCCTTCTCATCGAGCTCGGTTGCCGAACCATGGCGGAACCAAATGGCGTTGTTGTGCAAAATGTCGAGTCGGCCAAACGCGGCAACCGTGCGCTCGATCATGCGCCGGATATGCGCCGTTTTAGTCACATCGGTGTGGACGAAAAGCGCCCGGCCCCCGCTTGCTTTAATCGCGCTGACTACGCGCCGGCCATTGTCGCGATCGATATCGGCAACGCATACGGCAGCGCCCTCTTCGGCCAAACGAACCGCGGTATCTTCGCCAATACCGGAAGCCGCGCCGGTGACAATGGCGACCTTGCCTTCGACCCGGCCCAATTTTGAATTTGCCATTTTACCCTCCTAGCTCGGGATTATACGTTGCTCTCCACTGCATAATACGACGATGAGTATCCGCTGCAAAACCACATTATCCGATTCTACGCTAACGTCGCGTTCCATGCCCCTATACACTTCAGACCTTATCTCGTTTAATTGCGCAAAAGTCTCACGCACTGTTTCGTGCCCCCAACAGAAATAAGATAATGCTTAGACCGCTGTCGATTAGGTTGAAACACAACAGCGAGTGCAAAGAAAGGAACACGCCATAAACTAATTTTTGCCCCAAAGTCATTTAGGTTCAGGCATATGGGTAGTAGTGTGACCGTTGGACTCGCTCACGTCGCCAGAAATACCCCCCTAGCACGACCGTAAAAGCGACCATTCCAAGCAGCGTTCGGCGCAGCGGAGATAGCCTGGGAATAAGTTCAATCTCGCTCTCTCCTCCATCAATTTGCAGTGCGATAAATCCCCCTGCCGTTTCCCATGGCTCAACTTTTCTTCCGTTTACTCGCACTTCCAAGAAGGGATAGTAGGCATAAGCGAGACGCACGAAGCACGTTGATGATGTTTGAAGGCGCAAAAATACATATTGATTTTTTTCTCGGTGTTCCAACACGGAGACTCTCGGCACACCAGACAGGCTGATATCTTCCGGTAGGCCTCGCACATAGATTGCGCGGCAGGTATTTTCTGTGGGATGCACACCTGTTCCACTGGTGATGAATAACGCATCGAATGAATCAGCGACTGGATATCCTGAAATACCTTCGGGAAAATACCTGGCAATCAGTTGGTCTAACTGTCCATTTTCTCTGATTGCCTTCAGCTTTTCTTCCGGGTATCTAATCAACTCCACAGATGCAAGCACTGGTGTATGAGGCCATATTTCATACTGTTTTAACATTTCGCTTTCTATGTCAATCCCAATCACATATAGGATATTTTGCAACCGCGCGCCGTCCTTAAAATACTGGAACAGTGGGTTGGATTCATCCCGCCTATCAACCATATCCGTCACGGCTTTTGACCAAGGAGCGAAAAATCGATCCTGCACGCGCGGAGACTCCGTATAAATAGCGCCCATTGTTGGTAAACCCGTCTGGGTGTAAAACCATGATAGGGCTATGAATGGATGCATATTAGCCGTCGTAGGAAATAAACGTCCCTCAGTCAACAGTTGGCCATCTTCAGCTACCAGACCCAATTCTTTCACCGAAGGATATATGGACAATGACGCGCTGCGCATTGCGTAGGGATGCTGAAAAGTCGCTGGCAACAGGTCCATCCCGACTAGCAGCATAGGCAATAGACTTAAAGGCATGGCACTACGCCGCCATAGATGGGCACCCCAGCCAGCGGCCAGCGATAAGAAGAAAATGAAAAACAGCAGATAGCGCCCCGCATTGAAGCTCGAGGCGAACGGAATCTGCTGAACGAGTAGGCTGCGGTAGGCAAAAACCAAACTCCACGCCACAAAACCGCATACCAGAATAGCCCCCAAAGACCGCGATCGACTACGCCACCAGCCAACTACGGCGACAAGGGCTAGAATGCATAGGGAGAGCCCTATATAACCGCCGTACCAATGATGATTTACGCCCATTAATTCAGAGAGTCTAATGCGGAAGTTAGACCACACCAGCACGTGCTCCCACGTCGGATCTGGGACTCCATCTAACGATACGCCCCCTGACAATCCTGTATACTCTTTCTCGACATGCATAGGTAGCGTTAAATAACTGCCGACCAAAAGTCCATATGCCAGTAATATCACACCCCAGAAAAACCACTTTTGCTGGCGTTTACCCTTCCACCACCCGCTCCGCACGGCCACATACACACCCGTAAAAAGGGCGGCCCAATATCCATACCCCGGGTGAGTAAATGCAATGGCGGCCAGAGCCAAACCGCCGAAGAAGGCGGATTCTACCTGCCGGCGCATAAGGCGCGCACGTTCAAAAAAGAGCAACGGCAAGGGCAATAGCGCATAGACAATCGATAAGGGGTAGCGCCCCATAGACATTACTTGCTGCATATGCCAAACGGACAGGACATAGGCCCAACCAGCCAAGCAGGCTTCGCCGCGCCGCAATCCTTGCATCCGGGCAACGCCGTAGACCGATAGGCCCGATAGCGCATGCATGCTACCCATGACGACTTTTAGAGAATTGTGGATATCCCCGAAAAGTTGGTCGACAAGCCCAACCACTATAAAAAACAAAAAACCGTAAAACTGGCCGTAGGGAGAACCGGCGCTGAAGGAATTGGTCCATATTGGCCACTCGCCCGATGCCAGCGATTTTGAAGCGACCACTGCGTAGGCTAGGTGTTCAGAGGAGTCTCCAGCCCACGACATCTGCCCGAAGGCAAAGTAATAGCGCACGAAGACGAGGTTGACAAACAGCATACTCCACAGTGCGCGCCGCTCGTTCGACAGCAGGATCTCCACCAAGCGCCCCAAGCTATCGCGCCGAATCTGGCACCAGAGCAGATAAAGTCCGCTGGCCAACATCAACACGGCAATCAGACCGTCGATGCCATCGAATGACACGGACTCACTGACGCGGTCGGCAAATTCCTCAATCGTTAAGAATCCAGCTCCAGGGGGTAGTGCGGCGAACTTGTCGAGGGTAATGAATTGGTTGAGGGCGAGGGCCATAACGAGAAGAGCTATACCCGCCACAGCATCCCACGGTTTGCAGCCCTTCACGGACAGCGGATTCGGTAAAGGGCTATTGGTTGCTCGTCCCATCCTTTTATCTTAGTTTACGACTGCGAAACAGTGCAATCTTAATTTTTCCGCTCTAATCCGATTAGTGTCTTAGACAACATGCTCAGTCAGGAAGTCATCTCCGGCATCGTAATCGTATTTGCCTTTGCCATGTGCATACGCACTATACTCTCGTACACGAACCAGGTGTCCGAACTGCGTCCCAAAATATCGGAAATCGACCGCAAGCTCAATAGCCAGCGCAACGGCATGAAGAACTATCAGAGCAGGGTTGAAAAACTCAGCGAGACCGTCCGGCCGCTTAAAGAGCGCGAGGCGCTCATGCGCGCATACTACGATCAGATGAAGAATACGGAGTTGGAGGGGGAGCGCAAAGAGATGGCCGACCAAGCCATGGAAGAAGACAAGCGAGATCGGCCCATTCAGCGAAAAAACCTAGGCGAAGAGATTTAACTCCCCTACAGGCGGTAAAAACCCTCGGCATTGGTGCACATTACGCGCTCTATTGCTCTATCATCAGCTCCCGCCAACGCTTCCACCACGACATCGACCCATTCGGCATACTGGACTCCCAACAGGCTTACCGGCCAGTCGCTCCCGAACATCAGGCGCTCCGCGCCGAACGCCGCCATTGCCGCGTCGATATAAGGCGTTAGCTGGCCCCGTTCCCAGGTGCGGCGGTCAGCTTCTGTGACCATGCCCGAAATTTTGCAGTGGACATTGGGCAACGCAGCCAGTTCATTCAGCTGCCTTGCCCAGGGCTCCATGCTGCCCGAGCGGATAGCGGGTTTGGCCATGTGATCGAGGACAAAGGACATCTCTGGCACCTGGCCGACGAGCTCAATAACGGCCGGCAGTTGCGAATGATAAATGCATAGGTCAAATGAATACCCCCTTGCCGCCAATAGGCGCACGCCTTCGACAAAGACCGGGGCCGTGCAAAACGCTAGGTCTTCCCCCTGTATGAGCCGGCGAAAACCCTTTAGCTGAGGATGGGGTCCGAGCGCATCTAGATAGGATTCGAGTTCGGGCGATTCAACCGGTGCCCAAGCGACAACGGCTTCAATCGGCGTATCGCCCTCGGCCAGCGACAGCGCCCATCGCGCTTCCTGTAGGGCGAATTGACCATCGACGGCGGCCTGCACGAAAACCGACTTGACTACCCCAGTGCCCCGTATAGATTCTTCGTAGTCGGACATGAGAAAGCTTCTATCGATATCGGGCTCGCCAGCCAGCCAGCGGTATGCAAAGCGGCTTTTGTCCCACAGATGGTGATGCGCATCGACGATCTGCATTGGCCTCAACTCCTGACGAAAAGCCCTGCATACAATCCCATGAATACAAACGATTTACCGACGCTCAACGCCAGTCTCAACGCCCTTAGCACCGTACTCCTCGTGCTGGGCTACTGGTTTATTCGTCGCCGGCAACAAGAGCGGCACAAGGCCGCTATGCTGGGGGCACTTGCTTGCTCTACACTCTTTTTAACTTCGTACCTCATCTACCATATCCAAGTTGGATCAGTCCCCTATCCCCACCACGACTGGACGCGCCCGCTGTACTTTGCCATCCTCATTCCGCACGTCATTCTGGCCGCGCTCAACGCCCCTCTTACCGTTGTCGTCGTGCTGCGCGCCTGGCGAGAAGACTTTTCCAAACACCGTCGCCTGGCCCGCTGGGTATGGCCCATCTGGCTTTTTGTCTCCGTCACTGGCGTAGTTATCTACGCCATGCTCTATCGGCTCTAATAGGCGGCGCTAAGCGTCGCCGCGCCAGCGCACGATCAGCGTCGAGAGCATCATCGTCAGCCCAGTCCATCCCAGCGTGACTCCCAGCGCCTGCACAAAGACCCCATTGCTCCACAGCGAACTGGGATCTGCATAAAAGGCCGTGCGCAGTACAACCATGGCGTAGGTAACGGGATTAAACCGCATGACCCACTCCAGCCACTGGGACGCCCCTTCCAGCGGAAATAGCGCCCCCGACAGCAGCCATAGCGGGATGAAGACCACGCTCATCACCGCATGGTATCCCGCAACCGTATCCATGAACCAGGCGACGATGAATCCCAGACCCGTGAAGCCCAAACCAATGATCACACAGGCCGCTAAGACAGCGAAGAGATTGGCGAGCGATAGATCAATGCCGGCCAGCGGTGCAAAGGCCAAAAAAATCGACGCCTGCAGGAGGGCAATAGCCGTACCGCCGAAGATTTTACCAGCGACGATACTCAGGCGGGAGACGGGAGCAACCAGCACGCCCTGCAAAAAGCCGGCGGTCCGGTCTTCGATCAACGTGATGGTTGAAAAGATAGCGGCAAAGAGCAGGAGCATCAGCACGATGCCCGGATAGAAAAACTCGCTGTAGTCGATGGAAGTGCCCTGCAGAGAGAAGCTATCGGAGAAGCCCGAACCCATAAACAACCAAAACATCAGCGGCTGGGCCAAACTGCCAAATAGACGCGTGGGCTGGCGCAGAAAGCGCACGACTTCGCGGCGAGCCAACACCCACGTAGCCATCAAGACGACGCTTCCTTGCCATTGTCCAAGCGCTCCCCGGTAAACTGTACGAATACATCATCGAGGGACGGATGGGCCAGCGATAAACGGCTAATTTGCTCGGAGAAGTGTTCTAAGATGCGATCGAGGCTAAAGGGCTCTTCAAGGGAGAAGCACAGCGCGCCGCCGACCTTTCTTCCCTCGATATGCAGCAGTTTTTCAATACCTTCTAACAGCAGGTCGGGAACCGACGTCTCCAGCGTGAGCACTTGTTTGCCAATAGCTCGTTGCAGCTGAGCGGGAGGCGCACAGGCCAGCAGCGAACCCTGGTGCATAATGCCGACCCTATCGCATAAGGCGGCCTCGTCGAGTAAGTGGGTCGTCACCACAACCGTCGTTCCCGCTCCCCGTAAATGGGCCACTTCGCTCCAGAACTCCTGACGCGAAATCGGATCGAGGCCGGTAGTAGGTTCGTCGAGGACCAACACGCTGGGTTCGGGCAGGAGCGCCTTGGCCAACTCTACCCTACGAGCCAGTCCGCCCGATAGCGATTCTACCATATCCGCACGGCGGTCGGCCAGCTTTAACCCGTTGAGCAATTCGTCCATGCGTCGGCTTATATCGGCCCTGCGCATGCCGTAGAGCTGGGCGGCAGCAACGAGGTTCTCCTCGACGCTCATCTTGCGATCAAGTGCGGGCTTTTGGAATACGACGCCCAGTTGGCGCCGCGCTCCCAGCGGATCGGTTGCCAAATCGCACCCGCCCACCGAAACCGAACCCCTATCCGGCTTGAGCGCCGTAATCAATACGCGCAGCAGCGTCGATTTCCCGCTCCCATTAGGCCCCAATAGGGCGACCATCTCACCCGGGTATATATCGAGATCTACATCGACCAGAGCCGGGCGCGGCGGCGACTTTGCCTTACCGGGATAGGTGTGTGATACGCCTGCAATATGAATTAATACTTGGGGGGTCACTGCACTTGCCAATTCGAGAGTTGCTCATGAGCGCAATGGGCAAAACTAAGGCAAATTTCAGTATCGTCAAGCGAAGCCCCCCGCGGGCCTACCCTCTTTTACCAGCGCGCTCGAGTTGCGCCGATGGCGTGCTTCGACTCATTTTCAACCACCTGTTTCCACGCTACATACAGCCCCACCATATGTTTGCGCGCCTCTGCAATGGCGTCGATGTCTATATGCGTATTGGCCCGTACGAGTAAGCGGTATACATACACATACAGTCGACGAAGATTAACGGCGAGCCCTTCATCTCCAGTGCGATCATCCAACACGTCCCCCAGGAGGAGAACGATATCCTGTGCTCGTATTAGCTGGTCTCCCTTCTCCACCATCTGACCGCTACCGATATGGTCTACGGCTCGATCCATACAGTCCAATGCCTTCTCATATAACCTGAGCAGGATCTGTGATTTTTCCTCCATTCCCCACGAAATGGGCCCTTGGCCCGCAGCGATTCCCTTGCACTCTTGTTTGACCATCCTTGGTCTCCCCTCGATGTGGTAATGAAAAAACGCATGTATCGCATTGATGCCACTTGATATCAAGTAATATTAATATCGGCCCTTTTACCCGTATACTTTAGCGCTTTTTCGCCTGCGAGAAACGACTATCCAATTGACACTTTTTTCGTTTTTCTCTACCTTCGCAAGACCGCTTTACTCTAATTCTTACATGCCTTTATAGCGTAGCTTATCATGGCTGACGAACTCACCGACGACGAGCTCAACTCGCTGCTAAAAGCCGCCCGCAAATCCCCTCTCTCCGCTGCGGGTGAACCGGCATCTGCTCCCGTGCCAATGGCCTATGACTTCAAGCGGCCACAGCGGGTCAACAAAGACCACATGCGCTCGCTGGAAAACGTCCACGAACAGTGCGGCCGCCTTTTTTCCGCGACCCTATCTGCTTCAATGCGCATGGTTATCGACGTCGACTTAGCCTTTATCGACCAAGCCATATACAGCGAATTCATCCTGTCGCTACCCACTCCGTGCGGAGGCTATACCTTTGCCGTCGATCCACCGGGTAGCCAGGCTGTACTGTGCTTGGCCCCCGAATTGATCATGTCCATTATCGACCGCGCACTGGGCGGCAAAGGGCAGAGCCTAAGCGGCGATATGCGTCCTCTCACTCAAATAGAGCGCACCATCGTCAACAAGTTGATTAGCCGCTTACTAGCCGATTTTGAATCGGCTTGGGATGCCCACTTCCCGCTGCAGGTTTCGGACGTGGCCCTCGAGACCAATCCCGAGTTTATACGCATCGCCAACAGCGGCGATCCGGTCGTACTCGTGGCGTTTGAAGTGCATTCGAACCACGCTAACGGCCTCATTCACCTGTGCTACCCGCTGGTTACACTAGACCCGATCATGGCCCATCTATCCCGCCGGTCGCATCCTGGCCCCAAGGAAGCCGATCGCCAGCAGCGCGTGATCGACAACCGCACCCTTGGCAAGATGAGCGTATCGACCGTCGTGCAAATTGCCCGCGGCAGCCTGCCCTTAGCCGAGGTGGCCCAACTCAAAGCCGGCGACGTAATAAAACTCGATACGAAGCGCACGGAACCCGCCGTCGTATTCGTCGGCAATCAGCCTAAATTTTTTGCCCGGGCCGGCCTCGACGGACGGCGCCGGGCAGCGCAGATCCTCTCGACAATTTCAGCTAGCGAGGAAGAACTCTATCGCTAGCCAAGAGGCCGCACTGCCCACGAACGGATTGTCGATGCCCAGCTTCAACCAACGTCTTTTTTCCGCCCGCTACTTCCTAAGCGCATGCTTTACCTGCGGGTTCGCCATCGCCCTGTGGGATCCATCTCCGCGCTTTGTTCTCACCGTGGCGCTCGGACTGACCGCCGGCGTGCTCTTTCTCGGCCCCTATGCCGCCGCCGCGCTCTATGCACTGCGCCTTGGACGTTTTTTTGGCGGACATCTACGCTGGCCCGTTTGCCTGCTGCTCACCCTGTCGGTCGTCGCGCTGCTCGACCACCTGCTCCACTGGTCCAAACCCCAGCTTTGGTTGGCTTCTACGACGGGCCTACTCGGCACGGCCATTGGCCACGATGCCACCCTGGCCGTGCTCCAGCTGCGCACGAACCCGCAGCTGGATCGCCTCATGGTCGCCTTTTTTCCCTTTTTCATCGGGTTGGCCGTGCTGGCCGGCTATAGCAGTCTGGGTTTTTTTTCCGGCCTCTACCAGCTAGCATCCGGACTGGTCAACTAGCATGAGCCTTTCTCTATCCAAGAGTCTGGGCACCCACCTCGACCAACTTATCGTCGGTCCGCCCCAGTATGAGCGGCGCGGCAAGTTGGACAACATGATTGTCTACTCGCTCTTCCCCTCCAGCCTCTCTCCCGACCCAACCGATATCATCACCCTGTCCGAAGCCCTGAGCCGCGGATTGACGCTGCAGGACACGGGCGTGATTAGCCGGATACACATCGACAATCCACTCCCCGCCGCCGTCTTAGCCGGTGAATCGGAGCTGTTGATGGGCGAGACGCAGCAGCGCTCCGTGCAGTATAGCTGCCTCATCCCCCCCCAGAGGAAAGCGTCTCTACCCGTCAACTGCGTTGAAGAAGGCCAGCCTACTATCGCCTATACCACGTTTACAGGAGCCGACGCCTGTCCTTGGCCCGTGCGTTCTTTTAAGATCGAACAGTTGGCCCACAGCGGTGAACCCCAGCAATACTGGGTTTGGGATCAGGTAAAGACCTATCTCACCGAAGCGGGGGTCGATTCACTAACCCACGATATCCACGCTGTGTTGCAACAACACTCCTATAAATTGCAGGCCCTAAGCGGGGCCTTTCCCAAACAGGCAGGCCAAGTCGGAGCGATTTGCGCAGTAGGCCAGAACTTCTATTTGGAGCTCTTTAGCGATCCGGAACTCTTTGACGACCGCTACGATCAAATTTTGCGCAGCGCCATGGTCGAAGCGCTGGTGCGGCCATCCGATCAGTGCTTACCCCAGGAAGCAGTGCCCTCCTTTATGAGCCAGATCGTCCAAGCCAGCCTGCACAGCCGCATGATGAGCAACCGTTCGCTCAAGGACTCCGGGCGGGCGCTGGCCTTTTCCCATCTGGGGATCAATGGACAGGTACTCATCGCCGACAACCGTTTGGTGCACCTCGTCGCCCATCAAAAATGTCTCGGGCGCAGCAAATCGCTGGCCTCCCTGCGCCCGGGCCTGGACGAGGCCCAGCAAACGTGGAACAGCCGTAGGCCGATATTCCTCGACGACGTAGAAGCGACCTACCATCGGCGCCGACAGCGCTATAACACCTTTAAGTCCAGGCTGCGCGAAGGGCCTCTCACGGCCGCGGCATCCCCATCCGCATACGCGGCCGATGCAGACGACGCGCTCGATGCAGCAACCCCTCCTCAGCCACTCAGCCCGGCTTTGCGCGACTTCTTTTTGCACCTTTTTAGCCGTGACGGCTAAACGCCAACCTATGCTGCGCATTGCCTCCTTATTGCTGGTTCTTTTTCTCGCTGTGACGGCCGCTGGCGCCGGCGCGCTCTGGTATTTTAGCCAACCTACACACCTCAGTCAGGCGCGCCAAATAACAATTGCTCCAGGCAGCAGCGCACGCGCGATTGGGTCCCATCTCGAGCAGTCCGGTATCGTGCGCAGCGGCCGCATCTTTGCCTGGACCGTGCGCCTACAGGGCCTGTCCGGACATCTTGAAGCGGGCACCTATTCCCTCGACGGCCGGTTCGATACGCCAAGCATTATTCAGCAGCTCCTCGAGGCTCCCGTGCAACTGCGCCGGGCAACCATACCCGAAGGCCTGACGCGCCAAGAAACGGCCGGCGTACTCGCCCGACAGGGCATCGTCGACTCGCTGCGCTTTGTCGAGCTGAGCGGCGACGGAGAACTGGCAGCGCGCTTGGGCATTGAGGCGCCCACTCTGGAGGGCTACCTCTTTCCAGAAACTTATTTCTTTGCCATGGAAACGAGCGAAGAGGCCGTTATCGCACGCCTGGTCGAGCAATTCCACAGCGCTTTGGGCGATTCGCTCAGCACTCGACTCGAAACTATCGGCCTCGATCTACATGGAGCCGTAACGCTGGCCTCCATCGTAGAGGGCGAGGCGCAGGCAGCACACGAGCGTCCCATCATTGCCGGCGTCTTTCTGCGACGCCTATCGCTCAATCGCCGCCTCGAATCGTGTGCAACGGTCGAATATGCCCTCGGCGTACACAAAAAGCGTCTGACCAACGCCGATTTACGCGTAGAATCTCCCTTTAATACATACCGCCACCGCGGCTTACCACCAGGTCCCATAGGCAGTCCCGGCAAAGCAGCGCTTGTCGCTGCGCTCTACCCAGAGGAGACGGAATTCCTCTATTTCGTAGCGCGCGGAGATGGCACGCATATCTTTAGTCGCACAAACGAGGAACACGTGGCGGCTAAACGGCAGATCAAACGCCTAGGTGGCGCTTTGCGCTAGAGGCTGCGCTTGACGGGGTTCGTTCCAGTCAGTTATATAACCGTCCCCCCTCGCCACCGTTCACACCCCCAACAAAGCACAAACGATCTATGTCTATTCTCGAGCAGCTCAACCCCGCCCAGCGCGAAGCGGCAGCCGCTACCGAAGGCCCGCTTCTCGTCCTGGCCGGGGCCGGTTCTGGCAAGACGCGGGTACTGACCTATCGCATTGCCTACCTCATAGAAGAAATGGGCGTGGCACCGTGGAATATTCTCGCCGTCACCTTCACCAACAAAGCGGCCGGGGAAATGCGCGAGCGCGTCGAAAAGTTGGTCGGCGAAAAGGCCAGTGATATTTGGATTGGCACCTTCCATTCGATCTGCGCGCGTCTGCTGCGCTACGAAGCCGACGCTTTTGGCCTCGATCGCAGCTTTAGCATTTACGACGAGGACGATCGCCGCGCAGCCATTCGCCGCGTATTTGAAACGCTCAATATCAACGATAAAGACCTGACGCCGCGCTCTGTTATCGCCCAAATTAGCCGTGCCAAAAACGACCTCATCGATCCGATGACCTTTGCCCGCGAAGCCGGCGAGGCACCCAACAAAAAACTCATTGGCGAACTCTACGCGGCCTACGAAGCCGACCTGCGCCGCAACAACGCCTTCGACTTTGACGACCTGCTCGTCGAAACGGTGCGCCAATTCGATAACCACCCTGCCGTGCTGCAAAAGTACCAGCAGCGCTTTTACTATGCCCATGTCGACGAATACCAGGACACCAACCGGCCGCAGTATATGCTCTGCCGCCAGCTGGCCGCCCATCACCGCAACCTCTGCGTCGTCGGCGACGATGACCAGTCGATCTACCAGTTTCGCGGTGCCGACCTGCGCAATATCCTCGACTTTGAGCGCGATTATCCCGATGCGCACACCGTGCGACTCGAGCAGAATTACCGTTCGACCAAGCGCATTTTAGAAGCGGCCAATCAGGTTATTTCCAACAACAAGGACCGCAAGGGCAAGCAGCTGTGGACCGATGGCCACGACGGTGAGCTGATCGAATTGGTCCAATGCGACACCGACCGGCGCGAGGCGCGTTTTGTCGTCGAAGCGCTGCGCCGCCAGTTGGGCTCCGGCGGATACACCCCCGGCGATGCCGCCGTTCTCTACCGCACCAACGCCCAGTCGCGCGCGCTCGAGGAGGAGCTGCAGCGCTCGGGACTGCGCTATGCCATTGTCGGCAGCATTCGCTTTTACGAGCGCCGAGAAATAAAGGATATTCTAACCTATTTGCGCCTGCTGGCCAATCCGGCCGACGACGTCGGCCTGCGCCGCATTATTAACATGCCGCGCCGCGGCATTGGCGACACCTCGCTAGACTATCTGCAGCGACACGCCCTCAACCACGGCCTCAACCTCTTTGCCAGCATGGACCAGCTCGATGCCGTCGATGGGCTCAATGCGCGTGCCAAAAAGCAAATCGCCAACTTCAAAGCCATAATGGACGGACTAGCGGCGGCCCGAGCGACGGCCAGCCTTGCCGAATTGGGCCAGCGCATCTTCGAAGAGAGCGGCTATTTGCAGATGCTGCGCGAGGAAAATACGCTCGAATCGCAAACGCGCGAGGAAAACGTCGGCCAGCTCATTGCGTTTATGACGGAGTTTGAAGAAACGCATGAAGAAGCCACGCTCGACCGCTTTTTGGAAGAAATAGCCCTCATGTCCCCCATGGACGAGGGCGACGGCAGCGGCGATGCCATAACCCTAATGACGTTACACAGCGCAAAGGGGCTGGAATACCCCATTGTATTCATGTGCGGCATGGAGGAAAATCTATTTCCCACGGCGCGCGCCGTAGAGGAGAGCCGGACCAATCCACAGGCCATTGAAGAAGAGCGCCGGCTGTGCTACGTCGGCATCACGCGGGCGCGCGAACACCTCTACATGACCTACGCCAATCGCCGCTATGCCTACGGCAACCTAATCGACTGCGATCCGTCGCGCTTCCTGCAGGAAATCCCCGACGCACTCTACTCGGTCAAACGCGAGGTGGTCGAATTCAACCCGCGCATGCGCCAGCCCGGACAGGCCCGCTCGGGCCCCTCTACCGCTCGCACAGCGGATCGCTCAGGGCCGGCCGTGCGCAAGAAAGTCACCCCACCGGCCAAACCCAAAGGCGTGCACTACGAGTGGGACGAGGGGGTGCAAGCCGCTGCAGATGGCTTTGCCCATCTCGTCGACCAGGACGACTTCCTCGCCGTGGGGCAGTGGGTGCGCCACGCCTCCTGGGGGCGCGGGCAAATCGTCGCGCGGGACGGACACGGAGAACAGATGAAGCTATCCATTCGCTTTGGCCCCCACGTCAAAAAAGTGGCTGTGGCCTATGCTCAATTGGAGCCAGCCTAAGGATGGCTCCCGCATCGCCCCTACGCGCCGTTCTGCTGGCCGCCGGACGCGGCCAGCGCCTCGCGCCGCTGACCGATTCTATTCCCAAACCGCTCATAGCGCTCAACGGCCGCCCCCTGCTCGAATACACGCTAGATAATCTAGCCGCCGTTGGCTGCCGACAGGTGCTGCTGGTCATCGGCTATCGCGGCGATATGATTCGCCAGCACTTCGGCGATGGGCACTCGATCGGCCTGGAACTGTCGTACGTAGAGCAAGGCGCTGTAGCAGGCACGGGAGCCGCCGCGCTGATGGCCGAGGACTTTGTCGGTTCGGAGCCCTTTGTCTTGGGCTGGGGCGATATTCTAGCCGCCGCGGCCGAATACGACCAGCTCTTTAGAGAATTTGAGCGCCTGGGGCCCGACGCTATGCTGCTGCTCGAAGCAGTCGACGACCCGCGCCAAGGCGCTGCCGTAGAAATGGCCGATGGACGCATTCTCTCCCTCGAAGAAAAGCCGGAACACTCTACGGCGTGCTGGAATCAGGCCGGCCTATCCATTTATTCTCCGCGCATTTTTGCCGCCCTCAAAGCGCTCCCCCTATCCACGCGCGGCGAAGTGGAACTGACCGCCGCGGTTCAACAGCTCATCGACGACGACCTTCGCGTTCTCGGCGTACCCATGCTGCACCCCCGCCTGCATCTGACTCAACCCGATGACATTGCGCGCGTCGAACAGGCCCTATCCAGCGACGGCCGCTACCGTCGGCGTATTGCTCAATCAGGGCGGGATGGTTAATTTCTAAAGTCGTTGATTTCTAACGCTTTTAAGGACTTTCCAACCCTTGTCGACCCACACCCAGACCGCCGAACAACCGCTCCGCGTAGCGCTGCAAAACGTCGGCTGTAAACTCAATTCATACGAAGTTGAGGCGCTGGCGCACGGCTTCGACCGGCGCGGATATCAGATCGTGCCCTTTGACGCGGCGGCCGATGTCTATGTGGTCAATACCTGCACCGTCACCGGGTCGGGCGATGCCGATTCGCGCAAGGCGGTGCGCCGAGCGCGCCGCGCCAATCCACTCGCTACCGTCGTGGCCACCGGCTGCTACGCCCAGCGCAGCCCCGACGAGTTGAGCCAGGCCGGCGCCGATTTGATCGTCGGCAATGGCCAGAAGGCGCACCTGCTCGATCGCCTTCAGGCCCATTTGGGCGGCGAACTCCCCCTTGCGTTCGACGCCGATACGCCCCCTCGCACGGAGGCCTTTCTGTCCATCGACGGGCTCGTCACCCAGGGACGCACCCGCGGCATGCTGCAGGTCCAGGACGGCTGCGACGAGCACTGCACCTACTGCATTATTCCCAGCGTGCGCGGCCAAAGCGTGAGCCGCCCCATCGCGGCGATCGTCGAACAGGCGCGGCACATGGTCGCAGCAGGCTACCGCGAGTTGGCCCTGACCGGAGTGCATACGGGCAGCTTTGGCCACGAGGTCGGCAACCGCGATGGACTCGTCGACCTCATCGAGGCGCTAGACGGCATCGACGAACTGCAGCGCGTGCGCCTGAATTCAATTGAACCGGCCTATATCAGCGATGCCCTCATCGCCTGCGCCGCCCAGTCGCGCACGTTTTGCCGCCATTTTCACGTCCCTCTGCAAAGCGGTTCAGACGCCGTGCTCAAACGCATGGGACGCCACTACGATGCGGCCTACTACCGCGCGCGCATTGAACAAATCGCCGACGCGCTGCCCGGTGCTGCCATCGGCGCCGATGTCATGGTCGGTTTTCCCGGCGAGGAAGCGGCCCATTTCGAGCAGACCTACGACCTGCTGGACGACCTGCCGATGACCTATCTGCACGTCTTCCCCTTTTCGCTGCGCGACGGAACCCCAGCGGAAAAACTGGCCGGCCCCTGCGATAGCGCCACCAAAAAGGAGCGCGCCCAGCGGCTTATTGCGTTGGGCAAAACCAAGCGTCTAGCCTTTCACCAACGCTTTCTCGGCAAGGCGCTTTCCGCGCTTGTCGAAGAGCGAAACGATCCATCTTCTGGTTTGCGCATTGCACTGAGCGACAACTATATACGCGTATTATTTAACGGAGAAGTTTCCGTCAATGAGATCGTCTCTGTGCGCGTTGAACAGGCGCGCGAAGACCTGGTCTTTGGAGAATTGGCATGAACTCCGAACTGACCATCATCGACGATATCGGAACCCATGCGGCCACCGCTCGCACCGGCCACAGCGCCCATAGCCGCAGCGTCTACGTAGAGACCTACGGCTGTCAGATGAACGTCGCCGACAGCGAGTTGGTCGCGCGCATCCTCAACGAGGCCGGGTTTACCATCACCGACAGCGCCGAGCGCGCCGATGTCATTCTACTCAATACGTGTGCAGTGCGCGAGCACGCCGAAGAGCGCGTCATTGGCCGCGTTTCGCAGCTCAACGGCCTGCGCGCCCAGCGCCCCAACCTGACGCTGGGTATTTTGGGGTGTATGGCGCAACACTTGAGCGAAACGCTGTCCGCGCGCGCGCCCTTTGTCGATCTGGTCATGGGCCCGGACTCCTACCGCCGCCTGCCCGATCTATTGGCCCAGAGCAGCGATGAGGCCCTGCTCGACGTGCGCCTCGATCGCTCGGAAAACTACATCGGCATCGCGCCGGTGCGCCGCGAGGGCACCAATGCTTGGGTTACGATTATTCGCGGCTGCGACAAGTTCTGCACCTTTTGCATCGTGCCCTTTGTGCGCGGGCGCGAACGCAGCATTGCCGTCGACGAAATCGTGCAGCAGGTAACCGCCGTTGCCGCAGAGGGCTTTCGCGAAGTAACGCTGCTGGGCCAGACGGTCAACTCCTACCGCGACAGCGACAGCGACTTTGCCGATCTGCTGCGCCGCGTCGCCGCCGTCGAGGGGATTGAGCGCCTGCGCTTTACTTCGCCCTACCCGGTCGATTTCAGCGATCGCGTCATTGAGGCCATGGCCGAATTGGACCAGGTCTGTCCCTACATCCACCTACCGGTGCAGAGCGGCTCGGACGCACAGCTCTCCGCCATGCGTCGCGGCTACACCGTCGGCCAATTTCGCACATTGGTGGCTAAGCTGCGCGCCGCCATACCCAACCTAGCTCTGAGCACCGACATTATAACCGGATTTTGCGGCGAAACCGAAGGCGATTTCCAGAGGACAATCGGACTGATGGAGGAACTTCGCTTTGATTCGGCGTTTATGTTCAAATATTCCGAACGCGAGGGCACCTATGCCCATAAGAAAATGCCCGATGATGTCCCCGAAGAAGTAAAGGGCGGACGCCTACAGCAAATCATCGCCCTACAAGAGCGCATTTCGGGTGAAAAAAACGGGGCCTGCGTTGGCCAACGCTACTCGGTGTTGGTCGAAGGCCCTTCGCGGCGCCCATCCCCCGACGGCACCCCGCGCTACTACGGGCGGACGCCGCAAAATAAAACGGTTGTATTTGAGCAGCCCGCCCAGAGCAATAGCGTCGTCGAGGTGGAAGTAGAGAGCCACACTTCGCATACGCTCTTTGGCCGCATCCTCGACTAAGGGAAGGTATTTTTCCTTACCTCCCCGGAGGCAGCAACCGTCTTTTCTGTGTATCCAACGGGCGGGGAAGCCAATCGCCTCCCCTTTTACCAAAAACCATGAACGCCATCCACAACCTAATGGCCCTCGCCGCGCGTGGGGCCCTCATCGCCGCGCTCTGCACGACGGCTGCCGGAGCCCAACAGCGCCCCTATGGCCTCCAACAGCGCGTGCCCAATACTTCGCTGCTGATCGACCTAGCCCAGGGTCCCCCAGCCGAGCGGCTATCGGAAACGGGGCTGTTTACCGATATGCAACAGCAGATCGTCGCACCGGGTATCATCCCCTATGCCGTTAATTCGCCTCTTTGGTCGGATGGAACCCATAAAACGCGCTTCTTAGCCCTGCCCGGCACTGCGCAAATCGAGTTTCTGCGCGATGGACCCTGGACGTTCCCTCCCAACGCCGTGCTCGTCAAAAACTTCTACGTCGAATTCGTCAAGGGCGATGCGTCGAGCCGTCAGATCATTGAAACGCGCCTCATGATCAAAGAGGGCCAACAGGAGCAGTGGCGGGGATTCAGCTACCGCTGGAACGAGGAGGGCACCGAGGCCTTTCGCCTTAGAGAAAGCGATGAACTGACGCTCTTTATCGTCGATGGCGACGCCCCGCAGGGCTACACTGAACAGCGCTATTTTTATCCGGGGCCGCAGGACTGCACCTTTTGCCATCGCCAGGCAGCCGGACGCGTGCTGGGGCTGCGCACCGGCCAACTCAACGGCGAATTCACCTACGGCGAGGTGACGGACAACCAGCTGCGTAGCCTAAATCACATCGGCGTATTTAGCCGCGACATTGGCGAGGAATACGCCGACTTTCCCCGCTGGCCCAACCCGCTCGACGAACGCGAAGATATCGAGGCGCGCGCACGCGCCTATTTGGCGGCCAACTGCTCGCACTGCCACCGCCCAGACGGGGTGGATCGCGCCGATTTTGACGTGCGCTTTGAGGTCCCCACATCGCAGTCGCGCACCGTCGACATTTCTCCATCGCTGGGGCGCCTCGAAGCCGAACCGGAGCGCGCGCGCATTATCTTGCCCGGTAACCCAGGGGCCTCCACGCTCTACCTGCGCACGCAAAGCTTCAGTTCGTTCCGCATGCCGCCGTTGGCCACCAGCGTCCTCGACGAGGCCGGAACGGACGTGCTGCGTCGTTGGATCGACGGCATGGGGCGGCCCACGCACGTGGCCGAAAGTTCGGTGGCTCCAGCCTATTTTGCACTGGAGCAGAACTACCCCAATCCCTTTAATGCCTCTACCCATATAGACTTTTCTCTGGCCGCACCGTCCCACGTTCACTTGGCCCTATACGATATAGCCGGACAGAGAGTGCACACGCTGGTCGATGCCCCGCGCGAGGCTGGCTCCCATACCGTGCGCTGGAACGGGCGGAGCGCAGCGGGCGTCCCTCTGGCCAGCGGCCTGTATTTTTATCGATTGCAAAGCGATCGGTCCACCCTCGTGCGCCGACTGATACTGCTCAAGTAATTGCACTCATTTAACCCACCCATTTCGACGGGAGGAATTTCCATGCAGCTGAGTCTAGTACGCACCGTCGCAGCGCTGACCGCATTGGTCCTGCTGCCCGTTTCTTCTCCAGCGCAGCCGCGCAGCCTGCACGACAATATACAGGTGCATAAGCTGTTAACCGTTCCCGAGCGGACCATGCGCATTGCCAAGGATCCGCGCAATAACGCCCTCTACGTGCTAAGCGCCCAGGGCGATATTTCGCGCATCCACATCCCTCCGCCCGGCCAGCAACCTCCCCAGCGCGTCGCCCGCGGCGTGCGTGCAGCCGACGGCTCCTTTAGCTGGACCCATTTCAACCTCGATGGAGAGATTCCCACCGGAATACCCGTCGACGCCGTCCGCCAGGCCGTTGCCAACGGTGCGCGCAGTGCCACCAACCCCGTTGACGGCGTCCTTTACGTGCTCAATACGGACGACAACACCCTGCTAGTCCTGCCGCGCACAGTCGTTGCCGGACCGGCCGATTTCGATATTCCCTTTGTCGGTTCGCTCTTTATCGATGTCGATGGAATCTTTTACATCAGTCTCAATACGGCACGCGCTAACGCCCCGTCGATTGAGCGGCTCTACTCGAGCGCTGACCACGGGCTCAACGATACCCAGGGATTGGCCCTCGGCCCCGATGGTTCGCTCTACGTCGGCGGCAACCGCAGCCAGCGCAATAGCAATAGCATCGTCATTGCCAAAGGCCAATTCAATCCAGCCACCGGAGGACACGTTTGGCGCGAATTAGCGCATACTGAACCCATTCCGCGCGGCGATGTGGGCGCCTTTAATCACTTCCACCCTGGCTTGGCCATCGATCCTGCTGGACAGAACGTATTCGTCAACAGCGGTTCGCGCACCGAACACGGTGAGTTGGCCGAAATGAACGGCAGCTATCCCAACCTAAGAGAGGCCCCGCTCACCTCGGCGATTCTGCGCGTCCCTGCCAACGGAGAAAATCTCGTGATCCCCGCCGACGGCGAGGCGCTCGCCGCTTCTGGTTTTCTCTTTTCCGACGGCCACCGCAACGCCTTTGATCTGAGTTTTGGCCCGGGCGGCGACTTATTCTCCGTCGACAACGGGCCCGATTGGGATATGTCGGACGAAATCAACTGGGTGCGTCCGGGACGCCACTACGGCTTTCCCTGGCGCATGGGCGACTACGACAACCCGCAGCAATTCGCCAATTACGATCCCAGCAACGACCCCCTACTGCAAAACAATTCCTGGGCCAGGCAGAACGGACTCTTTTACAACGATCCGACCTACCCGCCCCCACCGCCCGGCGTCCGCTTCGCCGACCCTATTCTCAACCTCGGTCCAGACGCCAATAGCTACCGCCGCCTCGACGGTCAAATCGTCGATGCCAGCACAGAGGGCAAACCGGTTTTTACGCTGACGGCGCACAGTTCGCCGCTGGGCCTGGTATTTGATAACGCAGGTGCTATGGCTCCGCCCTTTAAGCGCTCCGGCTTTGTGCTGCGCATAGGCGGCAGCATCGCCAACCTCATCAACTCGTTTGGCGACCCCGACCAGGACCTGCTACACCTGCAGTTGGAAAAAACGCCGGACGGAGAAAACTACCAAGCGCGCGTGACCCGACTGGTCGGCGGATTCGACAGTCCGATCGATGCCGAAATTGTCGGCAATCGAATCTACGTAATCGAATGGGGCAATACCCGCGGTTTGTGGGAGGTCATCCTACCGCCGGACGACCGAACCGCGGTTGAGGAGATTGAGAGTGAAGTGCTACCCGAGCATTCGGCCCTTGGGCAAAACTACCCCAACCCGTTTAACCCGAGCACAACCATTGAGTATAACCTCGACGTGCAGGGGCTTGTCCAACTGGCCATCTACGACGTGCTCGGTCAGAAGGTCCGCTCGCTGGTCGATGCCCAGCAACAGCCGGGGCGCTACCGCCTGCAGTGGGACGGACGCACCGAAGGCGGCACCATGGCAAGCAGCGGCGTGTATATTTACCAACTCAATACCCCGTCGGGACAGATCGCACGGCGGTTGACGTTGCTCAAATAGCGCATTGCTGGGGGGCGGCCTTTTCGGCTGCTCCCCGTCAATGATGCACCCTTTCGTCCGCCAGTGAAAAAGACGGCAGCGTGCGCGGGACCAGTTCCCCCCCCTCCTCCAGCCCATAGGCCCTATTCGCAGCGACGTCCTTAAAGACCTGCTCCCGCCCAGAAGGCCACCACACGCGCACTTCGTCTATGCGCTCGGCGCGTCCGATGCCCAATTCACGCCGGTAGGGATTGGCACCGAAACTCGCACCGGGCCCCACTCGCGAATAGATATAGCGCGCACCGATGCGCAGGGTAATGCGCGCCCCTAGGGCCATGCGGTTGCTCTCGACCCCGCGCAGATCCAATTTGATCCAGCTATTTCCATGCCCCGGGTTTTCAAAGAGCACGTTGGCGGCCATGTCGCCCGAATAGGCTCCTCCCATAACGGCATAAACATCTTGGTCGCCGTCGTTATCGACGTCGCCAAAGCCGATGCCGTGCCCCTTTTGCAAATGGCCAAAACCACCTGACGTGGTCACTTCTTTAAAAGCACCCGCCTCGTTGCGGAACATGCGATTGGGCACCAATAAGCGAAAGTCGGGATCGCCGGTGCCGATGTAGAAATCGAGCCAGCCGTCGTTGTCCAAATCGCCGAAGTTACAGCCCATGGCGTAGAGGATTTTGTCGAGCCCACTGGCAGCCGCAACGTCGCTAAAGGTGCCGTCGCCGTTGTTGCGATAGAGGCGGGGTCGTTCAGCACCGTGCGGCAGGCCCAAATACTCGGCCGCGACATCGCCGCTTGTGGCCCTGTAACCGGCGACAAAGAGATCCTCAAAGCCATCGTTGTCATAGTCCCAAAACCAAGTGGGAAAACTGTAGAGCGGTTGGCCAACGCCGGCCCGCGCTGTAACGTCGATAAAGCGAGGCACACCGTCGCCGTCACCGCCGCTATTTTCCAGCAAAATATTGGACTGGCGCAGCCGCGAAATATAAATATCCATGTGCCCATCGTTGTTGTAATCGCCCCAGCTCACTCCTTTGACAAATCCCGTGATGGCCGCACCGGCCAGCGCGGCGACTTCGATAAAAGTGCCATTGCCGCGGTTCAGGTAAAGCTCGCAGGGATGGGCGCCCGCGCGCATGCGCTCATCGCCAAGGAAGGGCGTGGATTTGCCCAGCGCCGATTCGTTGCCAATAAATACATCGACCCAGCCGTCGCCGTTAAAGTCGGCCCAGGCCGCCGTCTGTGTTGGGTGTAGACTCAGCAGACCGGCCGCTTCCGTTACGTCGACAAAACGTCCCTCGCCGTCGTTGCGCAGCAGTGAGTTGGGGTGCAATCCCTCCTCGCCAAACCACGCGCCGCGCAGCACGAAGAGGTCCATGTGGCCGTCGTTGTCGTAGTCTACCTGTCGCACGTTGAGCCCTCCCCACTGTCCTTCCAAACCCGCATTCGCGGTCTCATCGATAAAGCGCCCGTTGCCCTCGTTGCGAAAAAAGCGCAGTTGACCGCGCAGATCCCACGACGACGCGACGATATCGAGTAGTCCATCTCCGGTGAAATCGTCGACGACTGCTCCGCCGGCCAACCCCATAACGGCGACGCCGGTTGCCATGGCGCGGTCGCGAAAGCGTCCAATATCGTGGGAAGATGCAAAAGCAGAGGGCGGAATGAGCGCGGCAGCGGGCACGCCGTCGGGATAGTCTCCCAGCGTCATATGGGCGATATTGAGCAGCCAGCGCGACTCAAAATCGCTTGGGTCATCGGCCACCATCCCGGCGTACAGCGATGCGGCCCTGCGCGATCCTTCGGTGAGCGCGTATACGCCGGCGCCGCTGATGGGAAATAGGCACGATTCGGTATTATGGCGTTCGATGCAGTTTTGCTGCTCGCCCAACCGCAAATGGGCAAGGGCCAGCATATTCTCCAAGCTGGGATTGGTGCGAATGCCGTAACCCGGCGCCTCGTTGGCCAGCGCGTTGAACTGCTCGACGGCCTCTTGGCCCAGGCCGGCCTGTAGCATCTCTTTAGCCAGGCGGATGCGATGGGCAATGCGCTTAACGGGGTCGCTGGGCACGGACTGGTCGCGCATCGTTGCGACCCGCCCCCCGCTCAGGTAGTTGTTTTGTAGCGGATCGGCCCGTTCGGCCACCTGGCGCAGGCGCTCGGCCATGGCCCTATTCGAAGGGGGAATCGACGGCTGGCAGCCAAGCGATACGAGGAGGAAGACGGCTAGCAGCCCGTGCGCGATAGCGCGCGGGTAAATGCCGCATGGCGCCCGACTGCCTCCGTCCACGCCGCGGCCCTTACATGCGCTGTAGGAGGCGATGGGCAGCGGCATTCTGGGGATCGACGAGCAGGAGCGTTTCCAGCGACTGGCGCGCCTTGGGCAGGTCGCCTATGCGCTGGTAGGACAGCGCTTTGCTCAGGTAGGCCTTGCCATATCTCGGCTCCAATTCGATCGCGCGCTGAAAGGCGACCACCGACTCCTCGTTGTGGCCGGCCTTTTGCAAGGCGAGACCGAGGTTATAGTGGTGTATTGGGTCGGTTCCGTCTAGGTCCACGGCGCGTTGATAGGCGTCAATGGCCTCAGAATACACTTCGCTGCGCAGGTAGGCAGTGCCCAGATTATTGTAGGCCGGCGCGTAGTCAAACTCCCCTACGGCTTGCAAAAAGCGCTCCTGGGCTAGCTCAAACTCGCCGCGCTGCATCAGGATGAGGCCCTGTGCGTTGAGCGCTTCGACAAATTCGGGCTTGACCGACAGCGCGCGCTCGTAGTATGCGTGCGCCTCTTCGAGCTGGCCGTGGCGCGCATAGACCACGCCCATATTCTTTAGCGCTTCGTGCCCTTCCGGGTCCAACTCAATGGCGCGGCGATAGGCCGCACTGGCCTTTTCCCAATCGCCGATGCGCGAGTACATAACGCCGCGATCGTTGTGCGCACCGGGCAGGTCGGGAAAGAGCTCGACCAGAGTATCGCGCGCCTCTACTTCGTCGGCATGCCAGTAAATTTGGATCGCCGACAGCAGCAGCACGGGAACGGCAAAGTAGAACAACTGGCGCCCCGTTTCACTGAAGTAACCACCAAAGCGCTCGAGTACGCCGCTGACCGCCGCGCGCGCGCCGATCTTCTCCCAGCCCGACTCGCCGACAATTTCCAAATTGGCCTGATTGCGCTTGTCGCGCATCTTCCAGATAAAGCCATCAAAGTAGTAGTGGAGCAGCGTCGAGGTGATGACGAGGATTTCAACCGCCTTGATCCAGGTCGTTCGATCAAACCAGTTGAGGCTGTAGTTGACCGTGCCATAAATAAAGCAGATCGCCACATAGCCGACGAGAATAGGCAGCGAGCGGCTAGTAAAAAATGCGCGCAGCAAACGCGAAGTCTTTTCCTGTCGTTTGACTAAGTTATTGTTGTAAACCCAGACGATGGCGAAATATTGGATGTCGTGGAACGCGGCAAAGGCGGCATAGCCAATGGTCAGGTCTTTGATGTAAATCCAGCCGAAGTAGATGAGGAAGATCGTCGTCGCCATCACCGCAACCTTGGGAAAGCTCACCTTTTGCCCGCTTGCCAAGCGCCAGACCAGGTTGCCGATATAGCATGCGGCAATGGTCAACGTAGCATAGAGCAACGCCTGTTTAACCCATAGAGTTTGCCCCGCGCTAAGGAACGGCAGTCCGACATTTTGGTTGTGGTCGAGAATTCGATAGAGGTATTCAGGGCTGTAGACGACGACAGTGATAAAAGCCGCCATCGTCAACAGCCAGTCCCAGCGCGCGTTCCACTTGGCAAAAATTTTGTTTTTGCCGTCGTAGATGCGCATAATCCCGTAATGTTGCATAAACAGATGCCAAATCTCCCACAGCAGCACCATCAGAAAGAGGCCGTGCAGCGTATTAAACTGGGCTAAAGCCACGACGCAGAGCACGATAATGGGCGCGACGAGAAACTTCTCCTTGAATGTCGCGAAAAGCTCCGGATCGCCGTAAGCGCGCATAAAACCGGGTAAATGGTGGCCCATGGCAAAGAACGACATGATAAAAAATAAAATGGTCTGTGAGTCGAAGACGGAGCGCAGCGCCATCATCGGCACTAGGCACAGCAGCGGCGTACCGACGAAGAACAGCAAATCGGCGCTGGGTGAAATAATCCATTTTTGATCGCGGTGAACGGCTATTGCGCTGTTCATTGTCTGAAACTCCTCAGTAGGCCACGGCCAGAGAACGAACCGCGGCCCCTTCTCCAGAAGCGGCGCCAACATCTATTTCACAGAGGTAGATACCGGGGACAGCGCGCCTACCGTCCGTCCTGCGCCCATCCCAGCGAAAGCGCGGGCTATTAGATGGGGCCGGCGCACTGAGGACGGCAACGGAGTTGCCCTCCATATCGAGAATGCGCACTACGGGCGCCGCCCGATCGACTTTGAGCACGGTGAAACTAATTTCGACCTCGTCATTTATTCCATCGCCGTTGGGCGTAAAGGCGCTTGGAACGATGTTTAAATCTCCTATTAACACATCGCTCGTTACCACGTCGGGCAAGTAGACGATATTGGCCTGGCGCTCCGCCTCTTCGACATTCTGCCAGAGCCCTAGCCGCTCGCTATCGCCGACGTCGGCGCTAAATAGCGTCGCATTTTCGACGACCCGGGTAGTAAACTCTATTTCGAGGGAATCGCTATACACCCGTTCGGGCAGCGTCAGCGTCAACAGCGAATCGGTATTGGCGATTTGACTAGGGGCGACAGGAATCCCTCCCACGCGCACGACCAGATCCCCCTCCCCGATGCGGCCGGGCAGTCGTATGCGCAGGCGGTCAAAGCCCGAGTCGAGCGCGTCGCTGGTCGGCCACAGCGTATACGAGAAGCGGGTGGCTTCGTTGACCCCGGCCTGGCGCGGCAGCACGCGTCCAACCGCTCGCTGCACCAGCGCGTCTTCGTATTCTATCGACAGATTGCTCAGCGCGGGGGCTACGCTGGGATCTTCCGTGGACAGGATAAGCTCGAGCTGTATATAGCGCCGCGGCGTATCGGATTGGAAGGGCTCGCCCGAAGCTTGGTAGAAGTTGCTCCACTCTCCCCAATCCGCACCCGTCACCACCGTTGTATCGACCTTCCCGCGCAGCACTTTCGGCGAGTTGGTCCATTTCAATTCGGTCGTCTCTACGCCGGTGCGGTCGTAATGGGTATAGACCTCGCTCAAATTATTGCCCGAGCGCGAACGCAGGCGCAGCTTAGTTTGGCTGGCCAACGCGGCGTCCCACTGCAGCGAGCGAATCGCCTTGGGGCGCTGGTCGCCGCTAATCGCACCCAGATCGATAAAACCGGATCGCAGAACGACTTCAGCCGGATAGCCCGGCGAGAAGAGCATGAATTCCATGGGCTTGGAAAACCAGCCGTTGTCTTCGTGGCCGTGCCAGAAGATATAGCGGACTTTGCGCGGCGAAAATAGGTAGCGGATATGCCGGACCTGGCGCTCGCTGGCTAGCCCGGCGTCAATGGCAATTTCCTCGCGCAGCAGCTGGTCGTAATCCAACTCACCACCGGTCGTGCGCCGCCCGTCGGAAGTGAGAATATTAAATCCCCGACCGTGGTGTAAACCCTCAAATAGAAAGCTAGACAGGGCTTCGCCGCGGTCCTGAAAATACATGAATAGTTCGTCTAACCAGAACTGCGCACCCAGATCTACCTGCCACCACATGCCCCCTTCGCGCCAGCCGCCCTTTGTGCCACCCGAGGTAACGATAACGGCAAAGGTGTCCATATTGCCATCAAACATATTCTGGGGATCGCGCGCCAGCAGACCAAAGTTAAACGAGCCCCCGCGCTCGAGCGTGCCCAAACTCACGTTGTCTCCGGCGGAGATTACCTCAATTTCGCTCAGCGCAACGTCGGCAGATTTCTCATCGACGACGAGGCGAACAAAGCGCACGACGCGGTAGTCTTGCTCGGCACCCAAATCGACGTCGAGCCCGGGATCGATGACGCGCGTCGTATCCAGCGCGTCTCCTACCATAGGTATAGTTATGCGGGGTTCTGCGTTTGGCTTGGTCGTTTGGTACACTTTGCGATAGCGAAAAACGTCGTCCTGCGCCTGTATGCGGCTACCCGTCGATACGAATACGCTAAACTGCACCAATGGGCGCACATCGTCACGTTGGGGAAAGATTAGATTGATTTCACGCGCCAACACCGGACGCCCCAAATCGATATCGACGGACCAGTCGACCAACTGGTCAGCAGCGGATGGCTCCCAGTAGGTATCGGCATTACCGTCGATGAGGAAGTCGGCATCAACCCGATTGCTACCGGCCCGCCAAATACCTCCTTGCACATCGCCGCGCTTCTGCGTCGGATGAACGAAAGTGGCCGCATTGAGGGCGGCATTGATCGATTTGTTATACTTGACCAACTCGAGTTGCCCGTCGTTGAGGATGCGCACGGTCCCTCTGGGCATTTCCCACGCCTGCCACTTGGCGGACGAGTCAAACGTATATATGTCGGCACCTACCGCAAAAGAGCCCACCAGCAGCAAGGCCACGACGCGCACGCTTAGCAAGGCCATAGGCTGACACACCGCGCCGAATATGGGTTTGTCATTTATCCTCACACCCGCTCTAACTGTGCCTGACACAGGGTTTTCCTCTTAGAAAGGCACTAGTAGGCAACCGACAGCGTGCGCAGCACGGTGCCCTCACCCACTTCTGTTCCCGGCACTATGCGCAGCAGATAGGCACCGGGCGCAACCAGCGCTCCCTCTGCGTTGCGCCCATCCCACGAGAAATGCTTTTCGCTGCCTGCACCTTCTGCGCGCAGCACGGCCACTTGGCGACCGGCCAGATCCGCAATGGCCACCTCTGGCTCGGCATCGCTCGCTTTGAGCAAGACAAAGCGGATTGCCACGCGGTCGTTCACGCCATCCCCGTTCGGCGTGAAGACCTGGGGCACCACACTCAAATTATCGATGAACCGCCGCGAGTTCATTAGTTCAGGCACGTACACGATGTTGGCACGGCGCTCGACGGCTTCGACGGACTGCCAGAGCCCGGGCCGATCCAACCGCCCCAATTCAACGCCAAAGACCGTGGCATTATCCAGAACGCGCGCAGTAAACTCGACTTCAACCGAGTCATTGGTAACGGTCTGCGGCAAATCGATAACCAGCAGCGAATCGCCCGCGCTCTCGACCGCATTGGGGATGGCTTTGGCGCCATTAATACGCAGCTCCAATGCCTTTTCATCTACAGCCGATGGAGTAAAAAAGCGCAGTCGGTCAAAACCGCTATCGCGCTCATCCGAGCGCGGATACACGACAAAAGTAAAGCGGGTTTCCGCATTGACAGGGGCTTCGCGCGGCAGCACGCGGCCCTGCGCCAACTGCACGAGCGCATCCTCGAAATCAATCGACAGCGACTGCACGATGGGCGCCACCTGAAAGTCGTCGGTCGAAATAATGAGCTCCAGTTGCACGAAGCGGCGCGGCGTTTCCGACTGAAATGGCTCGCCGGAAAACTGGTAGAAATTGCTCCATTCGCCCCAGTCGCTGCCGGCAATAATTGTCGTGTCGACCGCCCCCTTGAGCACGGCGGGCAGCGATGTCCACTTGGTCTCCGTAATTTCTTCGCCCTTGCGATCGTAAAATGCATACACGTCCTGCAGCTGATTGCCCGAACGCGAGCGCAGCTGCAGCCGCGTCTTGGCAGGTAAGTCGGCCTGCCAGTTGAGGGCCTTTATCGCCTTGGGGCGATCGTCTCCGACTAACCGGCCCAAGTCTATAAATTCCGATTGGAGCGTAACCTGTGCCGGATAGCCCGGCGAAAACAGCATCAATTCCATCGGATGCGAGAACCAACCCTGATCGGTCAGAGAATGCCAGAATAGGTAGCGTATTTTGCGCGGGGCAAAGCGATAGCGATGGTGGCGCAGTGCACCCTCCACGCCGTTGCTCGGAGCGGGCTCAAAGATCAGCGGAGTGTAGTCAATATCGCCGGTAATTGTTCGCCGCCCGTCCGAGTAGAGCATTTCATAGCCCTGCCCGGCCTGCAGTCCTTCAAATAGAAAACTGGATAGCCCCTCGCCGCGGTCCTGCCAATAGATAAAAGCCTCGTCCAACCAGAACAGGGCACCGAGATCGGCTTCCCACCACACGCCGCTCTCGCGCCACCCGCCCTTGCTTTGCACGGTGAATATATTGCCGTAGGTATCCATGATCCCGTCGAACATATTTTGCGGTTCGCGCGCCAGCAGTCCATTGTCGAACGTGCCGCCGCGCCCTAACACGCCTAGGCTGACATTGTCCCCCGCGGCGATAACCTCCACTTCGGCCAGGGCGGCGTCGGCCGTTTTCTCGTCGGCGCGGATGCGCACAAAGCGCACCACGCGAAAATCGTTTAACTCGGCCAAGTCGACATCGAGCCCCTTGTCCACTACGCGTGTCGTATCCTGCTTGCCGACGAGCTCGATGTCGATCAGCGTTTCTCGATTGGGCTTTGTCGTGGCGTAGGTCTGCGAATATCTGAACACGTCATCTGTAGACTGAATACGCGCACCCGTCGCCGTAAATACGCTAAACTGCTGCAGAGGACGTGCGCCTTCTACATCGGGAAAGTGCAGGCGAATTCGCTCGGCCAATACGGGACGTCCGAGATCGATAGTGACGACCCAGTCGACCAAGTCATCGGCCAAATTGGGAGACCAGAACGTCTCTACATCACCGTCCATAATGCGTCCGGCAGTGCGCGCACTGCTCCCAACCTGCCATATTCCGCCGCGCACTTGGCCGCGCTGTTGGGTCGGTTGGGTAAAAAGGTGTGCATTGACGGCTGCATTAATCGGCTTGCTGTATTTCTTGAGCTGCAATTGCCCACGTTCGCCGATTTCGACAATTCCCGCTGGTATATTCCAATTCTGCCATTTCTCCGGCGAATCGAATACGATTGTCTCTGCGCCCAGTATGCGGCCCCATAGCGTCAGCACCACGATGGTAGAAACACACCTTCTGTGCATCATCCTTGCCCTCGCCAAACACGTGCCCTTTAGGAGTTTAAAAAATAATTGTTTAACAATTTACAATAATACGGTAGACCTTTCAAACCGCTTCATGTTGCAAAAGAAAGCTCACCATAGCGCGTATAAACAGAGGGGGACGGCATTGCGGACTACCCATGCCATCCCCCCCAAGCCCTTGCTAAGACAGCGAATGTCAATAGGCGACGGATACGGTGTGCAGCTGAGTGGCATCGCCCGCCGCCGCATTGGTGTCAATCCGGTAGAGATAGACCCCAGGCGCCACGCGCTGCCCCGCCTCATCGCGCCCGTCCCATACAAAGCGGCGCGAGGGCCCCATCGATTCACCCGCCAAGCGCGCCACCACCCGACCCGCCATATCCAACACCTGCACCTGCGGCTCAATTGAATCGGCCTTCAGCAGAACAAAGCTCAGCGACAGCGCGTCGTTGACGCCATCCCCGTTGGGCGTAAAGGCGCGACCCGACACCTGCAAGTCGTCGATCAAGCGATCCGTTGTCACCAAGTCGGGCAGCAGCACCACGTTCGAACGCCGCGCGGCCGGCTCCACGTCCTGCCAAATATCCGGCGAATCGCTCGAGCCCAGATCCAGCTCGATGACCGAGGCGTTGCGCACCAAGCGCGTGGTAAAGCCCACTGTGACCGAATCGCCCAGCACCGCTTCGGCCAGCGACACCAGCAGCGAATCGCCCTGCACGCCCACTGAAAGCGGCGCGACCACCTGCTGGCCCACAATCACCTCGACATCACCGACCGACAGCAGGTCCGGCACCACAAAGCGCATCCGATCAAAGCCCGCATTTTCCCCGCCAGCATCCGGCCACAGCGTGTAGGTAAAGCGCGTATCCTCGTTGGGCTTGGCGCTGCGCGGATAAATCGTCCCGCGCGCCCCGTTGACCAGCGCATCGACGTATTCCAGCGACACCGAGCGAATCAGCGGAGCCACCTCGTAGTCTTCAGTGGCCAGAATCAGTTCCAACTGCACAAAGCGACGCGGACTATCCGACTGAAATGACTCGCCGGAAAATTTGTATTCGTTGCTCCACTCGCTCCAGTCTTCACCCACTACGACCGTCGTATCGACCGGACCGCGCAGCACCTTGGGCGAACTGTTCCACTTCTCTTCCGTCACGATCTCGCCGATCTTGTTGCGGAAGGTGTATTCCTCGCCCTGCTCATTGCCCGAGCGCGTCCGCAGTTCAATGCGCGCGCCCGGCGGAAGGTCGGCATCCCAGTGCACCGCCTTGATCACCTTTGGCTGACCGTCGCCGGCCAACTGACCTAGGTTGATAAAGTCCGAGCGCAGCACGACTTCGGCCGGATAGCCCGGCGAATACATGTGGAATTCCATTGGATGGGCGCGCCAACCCAAGTCGTATAGGGCCAACCAAAAAATGTGACGCACCTTGCGCGCGTTAAAGAGATAGCGATAGTGCCGCTTGAACTGTTCGCGGACATTGGTCCACTCCGGCTCAAAAATCCACTCGGTATAGTCCATATCGCCCGACAGCGTGCGCGTGCCGTCGGAAGAGAAAAAGGTGTAGCCGGTGCCCGCATTATTCGTGCCCAAACTAAACGTCGCCAGTCGCTCACCGGCTTTTTGCCAGTACATAAACGCGTCGTCAACCCAGTAGGTGACTCCCAGATCGACCTGCCACCACAGACCGCCCTCGTAGGCCGTGCCGCGCGATTCGGTAAATTGCTGATGCACTTCGACTACGCCGTAGGTATTTAGGTTGCCGTCCAGCCAGTAGAGTGGATCGGTGGCGCGCGAGCCGTTGACATACGAACCGCCGCGCGTCTCTGCGCCTAAGCTGATGTTGTCGCCAACGGAAATCACCTCAATTTCGGCCAGTGCACCGTCCACTTGCTGCTCGTCGACGATAAAGCGCACAAACTGAATCATCTGCCATTCCGAGTTAAATGCGACCACCTCGGCGTCGCCCACTAGGCCCTGCACCTCACCGTCCGTGCGCCCCCTGGCCATGGCCAGGGCACGGCGGTCGTCCGTCAGCGTTTCTAAGACCCGCGCCGTATCCTCTTCGGCCGGACGAAAGCCGAAGCGCACCACCGAATCGCGATTGGGCTGCGTCGTGCGGTAGACCGGATTAAAGCGAAAGACATCGTCTTTGGCCGAAACGTGGGCCCCGGTAGCGGTAAACACGCTAAACTGGCGGAAGGGACGCGCCCCTTCCGCGTCGGGAAAGTGGAGGCGAATCTCCTTGACCAACACCGCCCGGCCCAGGTCGATCTGCACGATCCATTGGTCGACCGAATCGTCCCCATCCGGCTGCCAGTAGGTCGTGCGATCCCCGTCGATCAGCAGCGGCGCATCGCGCGCGTTGCTCAGGGCCGACCAGATGCCCCCGCTGACGTCGCCGCGCTCGTTGGAAGGATGCGAAAATAGATGGGCATCCTGCGTCGCGTTGATGTCCTTGCGAAACTTGACCAGACCCAGATGGCCCGATTCGTCGAATACCGTGATGCCCGGCTTCAACTCCCACGTGCTCTGCCAGGCATTCTGATCGCCAAATGTCAGCATATCTCCCCGGGCCGTTGACCCGATAAGAGCGCTGCCGAGCATTCCGCAGAAGACGATTAGTTTTCCATACCTTGCCATAGTCGGTTCTACCCTTCGCTATAGAGCGTCGTTAGCCCCTATCTATGCACCCAATTGGCGCTATACATATACAAAAAGTATCAGCATAGTTCCTCGAGCCGGTGGCCCGATAAAAGCGCTGCCAAGCAGTAGACAGACGGCCATGCGCTTTCCGCATATTGATCCGGCCCCTCTCTCTACTTAGTAAACCACGCCGATGGGGCGTATCTGTAGGTCGCTTTGCTTCTCGGCCTCTATGCCGATTCCCAGCAGATAGAGACCCGGCGGCAGGGCGTTACCGCTGGCGTCGCGACCGTCCCAACTCAGTTCCTGCGGGCCCGAATCTTGAAGGCCTTTATCAATCGAAGCAACGAGGCGGCCGTCGAGAGAAAATACCTGAATCTGCACGGGGACTCCCTGCGGTAGCCCGTAGAGCGAATAGGTAATTCTCAACTCGTCGTTGATACCATCCCCATTGGGCGTCACCGCGCCCGACGAAAAGGTCAGGTTTTGCACGAGATCGGGAGCTTCACTTGAAGAGGCCAGCACGCGCAAGCCGTTGGTCCCGATCGCCTCGCTGGCATCGCCGCCCTCTACCGGCTGCGGCAAATCGGTGCTGCCGACGTTATACACCTCGCCGGTAAACGTGCGGGCAAAGTCAAAAACCTCCGCGGCAAACTGCACCTGTAGACTGGGATTGCGCGCCCTGGTAACGCGGTCGGCCAATTCGATGACGATGGCCGAGCCATCGAGTTCGGCGCGGATCGGATCGACAGAAACGCCGTCAATAGCCAGCGCTTTAAACTCGGTCTTCTCGCTGCCGGTGTGGATGCGCAGTGCGTCAAAACCAGGTTCGGCGCTGCCGAACTGCGCCTTAATTTCGTATACGAAGTCGGTCATCTCGCCCAAATTGACCTCGGCTACGCCGCGGACCGGACTGGGTTCATCAAGGCGAGCCACCTCACCGACCACGCGGGTGGCCAGGATGGGCGACGTCTCAATCCACAGCGAGTCTAGCCGGGCAAACTCGTCAAAGCGCTCGCTGTGCAAGACGACTTTTAGCTGTAGGTGGGAGCCTCGGTTGAGGCTGAGTAAATTGCCCGACTCGGTCGTCGGAAAGGACCAGAACGTCCAGTTTTCCGTGTCGGACTCTACGCCGGCGCGAATACCGGGCTTGGGACGCACGGACAGCGTCACCGATCCGCCGAGGCCATCCGAGTTCGTAATATTGTTCGTCTGGTTTTTCAAAACGTTCTGATAGCGTTCCTGCGTAACGACGACGCGGGTCCCCATATCGGTATATTCGTAATAAATATCGGGCACCGGATCGACCCCCGTGCGCGCCTCGACTTCGGCCCACACGTTGGCTGTAGGGGCCTCGACCGCGACCCCATCAACCATGCGCATCGGCGTGATATGCCAATACAGGCGCCCAAAGTTGACGACGTCGTCCAACTCTAAAATCGTCGTCTTATAGTTGGCGCGCTTGGGCATGCCCTCACCGTACAGTGAAAATTCGCCCACCGTGCCTTTTCGCGCCGTGCCCCCCGTATTATCTGAAATGGCGTTGATATCGAGGATGGAATCTAGCCGCTTGTAGCGCACGTAGCGCACATACTGCTTGGGAAAGTTGGCAAAGATAATGGGGCGCGTATTTTCACGAGCTTCGGTTATAATTTCCCCAATGGGGCTCGAAGTATTCAGCACATCGTTGTTGGTATCGGGTGCAATAGATACTTCGAAAGCGGGTATGGCGTCCTGATCCAACGGCGTGCCGTCCGAGCGAAAAAAACCGGCATCTGGCGTGCGCAATGCAAAGCGGAACAGTGGAATGGGGACGCCCAAGTCGATGGTGTAATACTCGCTGGCAATGCTGTTACTCGTAGTGGGGTTATAGGTCAGGCCCGTTCCGTCGATTAGATTCAAAGCGTTATCTACCGTCGAACTGGTCCCACAGCACCCCTTCCACGCGCGCGGTCGCTCGCCGTCGACAAAGCCCAATTCATCCGGATTTTTCTTTGGCGACCAATCCTCGAGAAATATAAAAACAGTCGAGTCGGACGTTACGAGTTTGGGCTGTATGGACGTGCGCGCCGCTTCGAAGTCAATCATAACCTGCGCTGAATCATTGCCAGCCCAGGGCAAACCGCTGCCACCCATCTTCCACAAAGTAACTTCGGCATTACCCATCGAAGCACCCGCGACAAGCGTTATAAGCGCCAACCAACGCTTTGCAATTGACCTCATGTTTCTACTCCTCTTATTGGGATCCTGCCACAACTGTGACAACAAGCCAAAGAGATCGCCACCGATTGCCGTTTTCCTAGTTGGAAAAGTCAAACTTTTCCTTTAAAAGTAAGGCTATGAACGCCCCTAAGCAATATATTGCCCCCTTACGGGGAAGACGCGGATTGGGCGTAACTGGCCAATTTCTCCGCGTTAATGCCCCAGTCACCTGCATACTGGCTGCGCAACTGGGATGTCAGCGATTCGACGCGCTGCTGCTGTTTGGCCTGACGGGCATAAAAGTCTGCCTTTTCTCTGCTCGCCTCAAAGGTCTGCACTCTCTCCGGCAAGCGCTCTAACACCATAAAAATGGAGTAGGCCGTTTTCAACGTGCGCGGCTCCCGCAGCGACGAGGGAATGGGCTCTTTTAACTCAATGGGCCCCAATAGCTCGTTTAGCGGGGCATTTACAGCCGCATCCATCAGCTCTTTGTAGACTATCCGCTCAAATGCGCGCATGGCAAAGAGCCCGCCATTCTCATCGGCGTAGCGGCGGATGCTATGGCGGGTGGCCAAATCGGCCATATCCGCTCCCTGGCGAATTTGCTGCAACAGCTCTTCGGCCTGCGCCCGTTGGGCAACCATGATTTCTTGGAAGACGATTTCCTCGGGAATTTTATAGCGTTCGGGGTGGGCATCGTAGTGGGCACGGGCATCCGCTTCGTCAACTTCAATGGCCCTTTCCATTTCTTCTTTCCACCACTTCTCCAGTAGTTTTCGCTCGCGCTGGCTCTGGACGGTGCTCCGCACGGCGGGATGTTCGGCAAAGCCTTCCCGGCGTGCGATCTCGACCAGCATCAGGTCGGGGGCCGCCTTCGTGCGCATGCGCTCATCGACCTGCGCGCTGTCTACAGTGGCGGAACCCAAGCGCGTATTGATCAGCACGTACATGGCCTGCTCTAAGGTTATTTGGCCACCGTCGAATACATACAGCGGTGCGGCAAAGAGCTCTGGCGTCAAATCGGGACTGCCCGGCGATGCGTTCCACGCGTTCAGGAAGCGATGCAAATTCTCTGTATTGACGCGCAGGTGTAAGCGATGCTGCAGGCTGTCGATATGCGCCCGTTTGAGCCGGTTGAACTTGTCCATCATTGTAGAGCGCTGGATCACGGTTCGGTACTTCTCGTAGGGCAACAGCTTCTTGTCTACGACTTTGGCCAACTCCCAACCCTGCGCCGTGCGGAAGGGTTCGCTGACGTGCCCAATGTCCATCGAAAACACTTGTCGATAGACTTGGTCGGAAACGCGATCGAAAGCGTAGTACGTATCAAAAGCACCGCCATTATCCGCCGTGCTGTCATCGAGCGAATAGGCCTGCGCCAATTCCTCAAACGAGCGCTGTCCCGAAGTAATCAGGGCGTACAGCGAATCCGCTAGGGTTCGCGAGGCCACTAGGATGTGCGCACCGCGCACGGCAAAGCGCGCGGGATGAGAGGCAAAGCTCGCGCGCAGTTCGTCTTCGGTTATCAGGATATTCTGCCCTACCGTCTGATGCAGGTAGGTTTCGACCATCGTCTTTTGCTCGATCAAGCGCAGCGATTCCTTTAAAGCAGGATCGTCACCCAGACCGCTGCGCTCCGCTTCGCGTATGATTAGCTTTTCGTCAATAAGGCTCAGCAGATGGTCTCGGTGGCGCTGGACGCCTTCAGCCGCCGACTTGTGCACGGGCTGAATTTGCGCCTCGTACTCGCGCAGCTGGTGCGCTTCAATGGGCCCGTCGCCAACGACGGCCAGCGCATCATCCGGCACAATTTTACGGCCTGCAACCGGTGCTGCCTGCTGCGCCGATTCCCGCCCTTGCTCTGCGCAGCCGGCATACAGCAGGCCGACCAGCACAAACCCCGCCGCAAGCACCGCTCGGTGTACTTTACCCACTCTGAACATCATTGATTTTCCCCTTTCAACTGGCGCGCTTTATTTCTGTGCTGCTCGCTGAGCGCGACTTCTCCTATCTGTTTGTACGCTTCGGCCAATCCGAGGTGGGCCGGTGCCCAGGTTTGATCGAGAGAGATCGCCCTTTGGAGCGCGGCAACGGCCTCATCGGTGCGCTGCTGACTGAGATAGACCTGGGCCAGCAGCGTCATGGCCGGCACGTGTTGGGCATCGGTCTTCAGTATTTGCTCATAGGCGGCAGCGGCCTGGTCCAAATGGCCGGTGCGGAAATAGATATTGCCCATGTTGTTGAGCGCCTGCAGGTTGTCTGGGTTCACCGTTACGGCGCGCACGTAGTGGGGCAGCGCCACGCCGGTAAAACCTAGACGTCCGTAAATATAACCCAGATTGTAATGCGCTTCGCCGTCGTCTGGGTCGCTGCGCACGCGTTCCTGAAAGTATTCGATCTCCTTTTCAAAGCTCTTTATTTTTTCGTACGCCTCCAGCGACTTTTGCCCGGCACTTTCGCGGCCTTGCCGCAGGTAAATCTGCCCCAGCATGCGAAAGGATTCTGCGATGCCGGGTTCGATAAGTATGGTTCTCCGCAGGCGTTCGGCAGCAGCGGCCAGGTCGTTATGACGCATATCGAGCCGAGCGATTTGCACGTGGGCCTGCGCATAGGTGGTGTCGATGGCCAGCGTCTTTTCGAATTGGGCGCGCGCCGCCGCATCGTCACCACTATTTAGCAGCGCTTCACCCAGCGCATAGAGGGCGCGAGCGTGCTGTGGATTGCCTGCGATAACTTGTTGCAAGTGCGACTTAGCTTGGTCATACTGACCTAGGTGTACGTTTACTAACCCAAGATTAAAGCGCGTATTTTCGTCGTCCGGTGCCAGTTCCAGCGCACGTCCATATTCGCGCGCCGAATCGGCCAAGCGGCCCTGCTTACTGTATACGGCAGCCAAATTGCGACGGGCGGCGACGTAGGTCGAGTCGAGGTTTAAGGCAGCGCGAAAAGCGGATTCGGCTTCGTCAAAGCGGTTGAACTTCAGATGAAAAATACCCAGCCCAACCTGCAGAGATGGGTTGTGCGGTTCGAGCGCAACGGCCATGGCATAGAGTTCACCCGCTTTGTCAACATCGCCCAGCGCCAAATGAGTGCGCCCCAAACCAATCAACACCTCGCCCGACTGTGGGTTTTGCCGGCGCGCTTCTTCAAACGCGGCAAGCGCATCGCGGTACTTACTCTGAGCAAGCAGGGCACGCGCGCGCAGGCGCGGATCGCGCATGGCCGTCTCGACATCGGCCTGCGGCCGTTTTAGCTGCTGAATATCGCGCTCTTCCAGTGCAACAGTCGGCTCTCGCTGCTCGACATCGCTCTGGCCGCACGCCATGAACAATGCGGCACTACACAGTATCCAATGCTTCACGGGACGTCACTCTCCTCGATTGTCACGTACTGATTTGCCGTTATATCGTCGAGCGATTGCCGCTGTCCCGAAGGCCAGCGTACCTCAACGCGCTCTGCGCCAATCGCATCGCCCAATCCAAAGAGCAGGCGAGCATCGTGAGACGATAGATAGCTTCCACCCGCTCGCCGCTCGCGCAGCTGTCTCTTGCCCCCGACCCAGACCTCCACAACGGCGCCAACGGCATCGCGATTGCTTCCTCGCCCTACCAGTTGAATGCCCAGCCAGCCCTGCGCATGGCCCCCGTCGTTGCGCAGCAGCGCAGCCGGACCAGCCGAGTTATTGATGGCAATATCGGCATCGCCGTCGTTGTCTATATCGCCAAACGCCGCTCCGCGACTCACCTGTAGCAGCTCAAAGCCGGGACCGGCTGCCGCATTCTCCACAAAGCGTCCCTGCCCGTCGTTGTCCAACAATTGGTTGCGCTGAGGGTAGGTGCTGGCGTGATCGATTTTTTCGACGTTGTCGTAGACGTGCCCATTGGCCACGAATATATCCAGATCGCCGTCGCCATCGTAGTCGAGAAAACCAGTGCCAAAGCCCAAATACGCCATGCTCGCCTTCTGCACGCCGCTGGCTACGGTAGCATCAATAAAAAAGCCGCTGCCGGCGTTGCGGTAGAGCGTATTGCTCTCCCACTGAAAATTCGTTACAAAAAAATCCTGCAAGCCATCGCCGTCTACATCGCCCAAGTCGACGCCCATGCCCGCTTCGACGCCGCCCTCGTCGTTGAGACTAGTGCCGCTGGCAAGGCCGCGTTCGACAAAGTGTGAACCGTCGTTGCGATAGAGCATATTGGGCGTCATATCGTTGGCTAAGTAGAGGTCGACATCGCCGTCGCCATCGGAGTCGCCCAGGATAACGCCGAGCTCTTTGCCGTCCGTGCTGTGCAAGCCCCACTCGCGCGTGCCATCGCGCCAGGTCCAATTCGCTTCGGCTCCGCCGTTGATGTAGAGGCGATCGACCTGACCGAAGAACTTGCGCGGGTCGCAGTAGAGTCGCTCATCGCTGTTGCCCACCCAGCAGTTGACCAGATCGGCTCCGAGTGGGTACTCGACGTAGTTGCCCACAAAAAGGTCCAAGTCCCCGTCCGAGTCGACGTCGGCAAAAGCCGCGCTAGTGCCCCAACCGGCATCGTCGACGCCCTGTGATGCATCGACAAACGAACCATTGGCGCCATTTCTATAGAGGACATTGGCGCCAAAATTAGAAACGTAGAGGTCGGGATACCCATCGGCGTCGTAGTCCCCCACTACGGCTCCCATGCCGTAGCCGACGTCGTCAACCCCCGCCCGACTGGCAATCTCTACAAAGCGATTGGCGCCCTCGTTGCGGTAGAGCGCATTAGGTGCCAAGGGGGCCTGCGTCAATCCGGGGATGCGGCCGCCGTTGACCCAGTACAAGTCGAGCATGCCATCGACATCGAAATCGATACAGGCCACACCCGAACCATAGGTTTCGGGCAGGTAGCGCATGCCTTCGGCGCCGTTCTGGTGTAGAAAAGAGACGCCGGCCTCTGCGGCTATATCGACGAATTGCACCTGTCCAAATGCACTGCCAACAAACAGGCAAAGCCACGCTAAAGAGCGCGCCATCATGGCCCATCACCGGCGGCTGGTTCGACGCCGCCGCGGCCGGGCTCAATAGAGAGGATCTGGTTGGCCTGCACGTCGCGCAATACCTCGCGCCGACCGTCGGGCCAGCGCACCGTCAGTCGATCGACGCGCTCGGCCTTGCCCAAGCCAAAGTGCAGCCGCATATCGTCCTGCGATATATAGCCCGTTCCCGAACGCACCTCGCGCAGTTGCGTGCGCCCCCCCACTTCAGCCACGACGCGCGCTCCCACCGCCTGCCTATTGTCGCCGTCGCCAAGCAAGCGCACCATGAGCCAATTGTTGTCGTTGCCGCCGTCGTTGCGCAGGACGGTAGGCTCATCGTCGATATTGACGACGACGATGTCGAGATCGCCGTCGTTGTCCAAATCGCCAACGGCGTGACCCCGGCTCGATTTTTCCACGGCAAACCCCGGTCCCCGTCCCTTCCCGACCTCAGTAAAGGCCCCCGCCCGGTTTTCAAAGAGCTGGTTGCGCTGGGCGTAGGCCGTGCCGATATCGTGGCGATCGACGGCCGGATAGACGTGGCCGTTTGCTACGAATAAATCGTCGTCGCCGTCGTTATCGTAATCGAAAAAACCGGTCCCCCAGCCCAGATAGGTAATGCTTTCTTTGCCCAGAGACGTCGTAAAGCTGGCATCGGTAAAAAAACCGCGGCCGTTGTTTTGATAGAGCGTATTGTTATCGTGGGAAAAGTTGGTAACAAAGAGATCGAGATCGCCGTCGCCGTCGTAGTCGCCGCTGGCCAACCCCATGCCCCCCTGCTCTCTGCCGTCCTCGCTGTAAGCGGACGCCGTTATCAGCGCGACATCGCTAAAGCGACCGCCGTCGTTGCGATAGAGCGAATTGGGCGTCGAATCGTTGGCGATGTATATATCCAGATCGCCGTCGTTGTCGTAATCGCCGGCCAGCGCGGCAAAGCCGTAGTAGTCGTGCGGCTCTAACCCAAATTCTTCACTGGCATCGACAAAGTGCCAACCGCTTTCCCGCCCGTCGTTGCGATAGAGTCGATCGGGCTCGCCCGGCATACCGCGCGGACCGTAAAAGACATTTATCCCGCGCCAATTGCAGAAGCTCATGTCGGCAGGCACGTACTCTGGATCGAAATCTATGTAGTTGGTCAGATAGAAATCGAGGTCGCCATCGCCGTCGTAATCGCCAAAGGTCGCCGCTGAACTCCAGCCGGGAAAGTCTACTCCCACTTGGGCGGCGACGTCGCGAAACGTGCCGTCGCCCATATTTTGGTAGAGCGCGTTGGGGCCGTAATTAGACAGATACACATCGCTGTGGCCATCGGCGTTAAAGTCGACGACGGTGACGCCCATGCCCCAACCGATATGGGCAATGCCCGCCTTTTCTGCAACGTCGACAAAGCGCCAGTCTCCCTCGTTGCGAAACAGCGCCGCGCGCGGTTCCCGGCCAGCGGGATAGCCCTGCAAGCGCGAACCATTGACCATAAAAAGGTCCAGATCGCCGTCGCCGTCGTAATCAAAAAGGGCGGTGCCACCCGTATTGCACTCGACGATATGTTCTTTTTCCGGCGTGCCAGAAACCATTCTGTGAACGATGCCCACTTCGACTGCCACGTCGTAAAACTGCGGACCGGTTCCTATTTCCGTTCCCGAATCGGTCTTCTCTTCAGCACATCCGATTGCCAACAACAATAGCGCCACACCGCCAATCCGCGCATTCCATCGCATCACTGAATTCCCTTCCCTGCAATCTCCACTGCGCGCTGACGCGCCGACCTACCCGCTTCAATTTGTCCCTGCTGTATGAGTGCCGTGCCCAACCCGTGCAGCGCTTCGGCCAGAGTATCATCCGTGACCAATGCACTTCGAAATGCGGCTTCGGCCAGAGCGTATTCTCCCCGCACCAGATAGCTATTTCCCCTGTTTTTATGCGCAAGGCCGTAGTCGGGTTTGAGGGCAACCGCTTTGTTAAAATGGTTTAGGGCTTCTTCGTGCTGACCCTTTAGCGAAAAGACAACGCCGAGATTGTGCTGGGCTTCTGCATACGTCGAATCGGCCGTTACTGCCGCACCAAACTGCGCCAGTGCCCCATCCCACTGTTCTCGCCTTAGGTAGACCAACCCCAGATTGAAGTGGCCCGCCGCTCGCTCCGCTTCCGCTAGCGGTCGACTTCCGCGATAGAGCAGTCGCCGATAGTGATCCTCGTCCATATCAGAGCTGCTCAACCGCTGGAATAGTTCGATCATCTGCTGCCCCTCGTCAACGCGACCGGTGCGCGCATAGAGCGTCCCCAGACTATAATAGGCTTCGGTGTAGGATGGATCGGCCTCGATCGTTTGTTCCATAGCGGCAATCGCCTTGGTATCGTTCTGGCGCCGCAGATAGATCAGCGCCAAATAATAGTGGGCATGGGCGCTGCTCGGATCGAGATCAATCGATTGTTTCAACGCCGTTTCTGCGCGATCGTTTTCCCCACGAGAACAGAGAATAAACCCCTCGACAAAATGTCCGTAGGCATTGCCTGGGGCTAACGCCAAACCGCGCTCGGCAGCCTGCAGCGCTTCGTCGAATCCGTCGCCGCGCTCGTTGTAGAGCAGAGCCAACGCCCAGTGGGCATCTGCCAAGCCGGGTGCCAGTTGGAGAGCTCGCTTAAAAGAGGCGATGGCCTCCGTCTTCAGGTGTTCCTTTGCCTGGGCCACTCCCAGGTAAAAATGGGCATCGGGATCTTCGGGCAACCGTTCGACCAAACGCGCAAACACCTCGCGTGCCGCGCGGGTACGACCCTCTTGGAGATAGAGCCAACCCAATTCATACTGGGACGGCGACGGACCGGACGAACGGCTTTTTTCGTACTCCTCCAGCGCCGCCGTTGGCCTGATCGGCCTCAGTTCATAAGGCGCTTCCGCCGAGCAGCCAATGATCCAACAGGTCGCTAATCCAACCAGCAGATAGGCATAGGTATAGAGCGATAAATTGCGTTTTCTCATCAAGTAGAAAATACTCGCTATTGGCCGACAGACAACAACAAGCGTCCGACCTCCCCGAGAGGAGGCCGGACGCTTGCGCAAGGTATGGCTAATGGGTGAAGATTAGCGGAAGGTCTACTGCTGCAAACCGGCGAAGACGCGGATGAAAACAATCGAGTTCGTCTCCGTTGCTTCTGCAAAAGCGCGCCGCTCCCAACGGAAACCGGTATTCATTGTCAGCGAGTAGCCTAAGTATGCCGACTGATTCGACAATTGGAACGCCAACACAGTACCGGTAAAATCGTCGACGTAGCCCGGAGGCAGGATCTCGGGACGCTCTTCCAGGTTGCGGAAAAGGTTCCATTCGACACCGTATTCCAAGAAGGTCGTCGGCAGGATATAGTACTTGGAGGTCAGCATGTAAAACTGCGACCACTCCGAAATATCCAATTCCGTGCTGAAGGTCGGATTGATTTTGCGGTAGATGCTCTTCCAACGCGGCCAGAACGAAAGATTGTCGGTAATCGGCAAGGGATAGTCGACCTTGTTGATTACGCCGAGAAAAAGGCGATCGCTTTTCGCCTCGGCTTCGTCACCGCGCTGCTTAAAGAAGTCGTATTTGACCTTGTTGTATACGTTGAGATTCTTCAGGCGCAAATAATCCAAGGTCAAATAGCCGGTATAAACAAAGGTGTCCTGCGTAATAAGGGGATCGACCACTTCGGTAAATCCATCCGGATCGACCCACTGAATCACATCGTCGGCAATATCGTCCTGGACGGAACGCACATATTGGAAAACGCGGGCGTCGATACCGGGCCAATTCCATCGCCCGGTGGCGATGGCGTAATTCATAGCGGCCGTGCGCTTGCTGCTGATCTCGTCCATGGCCGAACGGCCGACGGTCAGCTTGACGTGTTCGTTGAGAAATGCGCCGCCGTAGACGTTGTACCCATCGCGATCCTGTCGGTAGGGATAGTCAGCATAAACGTCGTTTTCAAAGCGGTCGATGACGTTGTTGTTGTTCATATCAACGCCAAAGAGGAACTCGGGTGGATCGACGTTATAGCGCAGAAACGGCTCGGCAAAATCGGGCAGGCCGTTAGAGTTCTGGTTAAAGTCAGAAATAAAGTCCGAGTTCTCATCGTATCCGGGAAAGACCTGAGGATCGGCTTGTCCACCGATGCCAAAGGGCGATTCACCGAAGGCAAAGTCGCCATTCTGCCACAGGCGCTTCCAGTCGGGAAAGCGATCCTGGTCATCGTTATCGTCGACCGCTTCAAACGTGTAGCGATCCGGCTGCTCGTAGTCGACAAAGCCGCGGGCATCCGTTATAAAGGCATTGGTTCGATATTCGGGCTCCATGCGGTAGAGTTCGCCGTAGGCAAACCAAGGATAAGCATCCTGTGAAGCGGTCAGGTAGTAGGCCATGCCCTCGTCTTCAGCCAGTTCGTGCTCCTGAAAGTTCTGGTTTGGAAAGCGGCGATAGTCGCGGCTCATCGCCACTTCCGAGCGCAGATTAAACCCTTTTACATCGTCAATATCGAAACTGAGACCGATGATGTCCTTGCCGGTAGGCAAGCCGTACTCAAAGCGGATAAAGCGCTGGTTCGAGCCGTCGCTGACGTTGCCGTGAGCGCGTTCGACCATCAGGAAAACCGGTTCGCCCTGACTGTTGACCTGCAAGTTGGAGGTAATATCGATGCGGTAGTCGTTGGCAATAACCAGTTCGAATTCGATTTTCTGAATTTCCTGGAACGTGGTTATCTGATCATCGGGCTGCTGGCGGAAGTCGCGCGAAATATTGTACGTGAGTTCAAGCGTCTCGGCGCCGTCTGCTTCAATAACCCCGGCACGGCGGACCCCGCCGCGCGGCGAAGGAACGATTTCGGGGTGATCAACGCCGTTGATAATAATGCGCTCGGCAAAAAGCTGGGCACCGCCGTCGCCGTCCTCAGGAGAGTCGTCGGAAAGGCGCAAGACGATGGTCTCTACGTTACCGCCGTTCTGCGCCTCGGTCAGCACGCCCTTCAGCGAGTTGTCCCCCAATTTACGCCCCGTTGCAAAGTTCGATACGTTGAGGTAGGTCAGGCCAAGGTTAGAGAAATCGCCCAACTGAACTTTGGAATGGATGCCGAAGAGGTTGGTCATATCGCCGAGAATTTGCCCCGTTGAATTCTCAAACTGAATCCGCGTGCCCGGCGATGCAAGCCGCGAGGCGATGATCGTCGTCTGGTATTTGTCTGAGGCGAAATCCCACTGCAAGCCGTTAAAGGCCGGCTTGGAAAAGGTCAGCGGAGTAAGGGTCGAGCGAATGGCTTCGCCAATGGTCATCGACGAGTAGAACTGTCCTTTGGACATCGAGGAAACGACCATATTGCTAAACCAAGAGGAGTACTTGGGCCCCTTGCGCACAATACTGCCCGACGTCGTCGGACTATCGATCGTCCAGTCAAAAATCTCAAAGCCACGCGTTATATAGTTGCCGTACATGTCGTAGGTGCGAAAGCCTTCCAGTTCGGTCGACACGTAGCGCTCGTAATTTTCGCGGGCGTAGTTGCTGTATTCTTCACCGGTCCAGCGATAGAAGTTGTACAGGCTCTGGGGATATTGCCACTTTCTCACCGACGGCGTCATCGCCATATCGTAGACATCCACACCATGTGGCTCTCGCCCTGTGACGAAGCCGAGGCGCTGTGCGTATACGCTGTCGCCCAACAGGACGACACCGATAACGGCAACGTAAAAAGCGCGTAACAAACACCTCACGATGGGACCCTCCCTCTTTATGGATCGTTTATCTTTCAAGAGCACTTCATCAGTAAGCCACGGCGATGGTGCCCATGCGCACAAAATCGCCTATGCCGCTCTGAACCTCCAACACGACCAGATAATTGCCCGGGGGAACCGCTTCGCCCGCTCCATTTTTCCCATCCCAGGACTCCGTATAGATTCCGCCTACCTGATCGCGATCAACTAATGTGCGAATGAGCCTGCCCGCCAAGTCGTATATGGCCACTTTGATCGGCTTGGGCTCCGAGATCTGGATCACCGTGTACTCGATATCGATTGCATCGTTTACGCCGTCGCCATTGGGCGTAAATACAGGCGGATCAAACGCAACGCCGCGCACAATCTCGCCCACCGATTCTTGGGTAAGCGCCACGCGCAGAGAGTTCGTAGATACGTCGAAATTGGCATCGCCTTCGAGCACGGGCTGGCCGAGAATATCCGATTGGGTATCCCATACCGTGCCGGTGAAAATGGTGCCAAATACCACGGCAGACCCGCGGAACAGCACGCGCAGGGGCACGTTGTTGTCGAAGTCTATGCGATTTTGCGTAAAAATCACTTCGAGACCGTCTTCTGCAGCGGTAACCCGATCCGGCTGTACTGTCTGCAAGGGGCTGCCCATTTGTAACTCGACGAATTCAGCCGGGGTGGGCGTATCGATGCGCAGTGCATCAAAGCCATTTTCCGATGGATCTAGTATCGTTGCGCGTATGTCGTAGGCGAACAACACCTCTTCTCCACCGTCTATACTCGGCAACACCACGGCATCGTCTTTATCGATAACGCCAATATTAACCGGGGGATTCGGATCATCGGCTAGGGAAATCTCGCCGACGACAGCGGCGGCGGGCGGAATCGAATGCTCTATTACGAGCGAGTCGATGCGCGCAGTTTGTGCCACCGATTCACTTTCCATCACGATTTGCAGTTGGAAATACGGACGCGGACTGGGCAGCGGGATGCGCTGCCCCGACGTCAGCGGCAGCGACCAGGCGCTCCAATTTTCCGTATCCTCTTCAATGCTGCCCTTCTCGCCCGAAGGCAGCGAATTGTAGTCCGACTCGCTTACGACGACCTGACTCACCGCGCGCGTATTCTCGTCAATAACGCGCTTGTAGTGGATGAGCGGACTGTCATCGAGACCCGTTTTCATGCGGATGGCGACCGACGTAGCACCGCCATCGGCGACCTCGATCAGCTGGCCGTCGATCAGTTCAAGGGTGCGCGTTGCCCACGAAATGGCTCCGTAGTTTGATACGCTGCCCAAATTGACGACGTTGCTGACGTAGGTCGCACGCGGGACGAATCCGTTGCCGTAGAGCTCGAATTCGGCCAGTTCAAATGGGTTGCGCGACCCCACGCGCAGGCGGATAAAGCGTATGAACTGCTGGGGGAACTTCATAGCGAAGACGCTGTTGGGATTGACCGGAATATCGCGCAGCAGCGAAAAGAGCGGCTGTTCGTTAACGTAGGACACTCCGTCGCTGACGAAGACCGTATGCTTGCGCACGAAATCCTCGGCATAGGGACGCCCGTTGGCCGTCGTCCCCTCCTGGCGAGGATAGAAGCGCAAACTGTCGGCCGGCACGCGCGAGCCCAAATCAAAGACAAATGCGCGACCGTCTTGGTCAACGCCGGCGCGCTTAAAAAGATCCTCGGTAGACGTCAACCCATCGCCGTCGACAATGCGCAGCGCGTCGGAGCTTTGAAAGGCGGTATTATCCCACAGCGCCGCATCGCCTTCGCTCACGACGTCGTTGGGCTTTCCATAGCTCCATTTGAGCGTCGCGATGATGTTTTCATCGGGAGTAAAACCGCGAATCTGGATCGAACCGGGATTCGACCGATCGTCAACTTGCGCCCGCACCTGAACGATATCGCCCCACCGGATGCCGCTACTACCCCCCAATATCCACTGGTCTGCCCGCGCCGATGCCGTTACCAGCATCGCACCCAACCCCGCCAGAAGCGCCAAGCGATAGGTTGAAAAGCCCATTACTGAACCGCCTCGCGCGGTTGCAGCGCCATATATATCTCGCGGTCAAATTTGTATTCGAGATCGATTGTTTCGACGGGCTCACCCTTATAGTCAAAGCGAATCGCCACGTCGGATACCCGCACGGAAAAGGCCCCAACGTCGTTGTGCAGTGTGGGAAAGACGATGTAGCCGGACGTCTCTTGACCGCTAAACACCATGTCGGGCGGATAGACGGTGCGCATTAATTGGTCGGTAATCGCCTCGTAGGCGCGGCGCTGCGTCCCTGCATAGGCACGCAAATAGGGGCTGAAATAATCTTCGAGTAGGCCTTGGTCCAGCACTTCGTATACGCGATCATTGGCCGAGGTAATTACGAGCGCATCGGGATCCAAGAAAACCTTGGGATACTCGTAGTTCTTGACTTTCAGGAGCACGACGGTAAAGCGCTGCGGGGTCCAATCCTGCCCCCACGGCTTCCAATCGCCATAAGTATAGGGATTGGTCGACTCTGCCCCGCGGTTCGAAGCCGATGCAAATTGGCGATTGAGAAAGTCGTCCCGGAGCACCTGTAGAGAAATTTCCAATCGATCTTTGGTGTAGACGATGGTTCCATCGTCGAGCACCGCCATACCTTCGTTTTGCGTCGATGCAGGCTCAGGCGCTGTCGCAAAGCGGCGCTGGCCAACCTGAGACACACACCCCGTCAACGCGGCAGCCCAAGCGGCGATCAAGACCATATTGCAAACGATTTTCCGCACGTTCATGGAAAAAAGCCTTCCTTTTAGTCCCAAGCCCCACCGTTGCGCTCGGAGCATCTGGAAATTTCTCAGTCTGAATACAGTGGAGATAAACAGCAGCGATAGATAAAGAGAGATGAGGTCGCCCCCATCTCTCTTTATCCACACCCAAAGAGCCTATAGTGACATTGCTCTCAATACAGGCTTCAAGGTCTCAGACCTTAGTTGGCCATGCGAGCCTTGAGACGACCCCAGCTGTCGGCTTCGACAGCGGTGGAACCGCCGCCCGAACCGCCCGTAGCGCCTTCGGTCGGAACCGTAATGAAGTCGGATCCGTTGGAGTTGTCTTGGAACGCGCCGTTAACCGGCGTGGTACCCGGCTGCTTCTCGCGACCGGCTTCCGGATTCTCCGTCTCGTCAAACTGGAAGGTCAGACCAAAGATCTGATCCGGACCAAAGTTGTGGCGCTGGCTACCGGCAGGACCCGTTTTGTCGTGGAAAGTCCACGCGGCCTGCTTAACCTCGTAGGTATAGGTAACCGTGCTACCAGCCGGCTGGGTCAGCGGACGGGCATCCGGCGGATCCAGAGTCCAGCTGTAGATGAACCAGGGCTCCTCGGTCGACCACAGGATGCTCTCCTGCGGGACGTTGAAGATCCAGGTATCCTTCTGACCGGCAGCCGGCAGAATGCGAACGCCATACTGCTGACCAGAGGTCATCTCGGTCTCGTTGAAGTTTTCGCTCGAGTGATCCGGGTCGACGATGATTTCCAGCGAGTCATCGTTCCAGTACTCCTGCGGGTTCTCGACGAAGAGACCCAGCGAGTCGTCCGTCACGCGGGCGAAATAGTACAGCGAGTTGTCCGGAGCAGAGCTCCAAGCGACGTACAGGACGCAGTCCCAGTCGTCTTTGGCCGGCGGCCATTCGCTACCCAGAATCTCGAACATCGTGTCCGGGGTAATCGCAAAAGCCGGGTCGATCCAACCCCAGTCATCGTCGTTGCCGTCGATAACCATGGCATCGGGATTGGGAACCTGCGGCATGAAGTAAGAAGCCTGGTGAGCAAAAGCCACCGAAGTCGTCAACATCGCGCCCATGGCGAGAGCGATACCGAGTTTCTTCATCGCAAAACCTCCAATAGCTCGGAAATGGTTGAAAGCCCGGACGAACGGTCCGGGAGGGATTAGCATCGGGGAAAATCAATTCAAGAGCGTTTAGGTGAGCTACCTCCTTTTGTCTAAAAACGGCTGGAGAATAAAGACTCAACTCTGTTAGGCTGGAAAAATACCACGCGTTATAGGGTTAGTCAAGGCAATTGTAAAAAATTATTTAATTGAAATTTAACTCCTTTACGGGGCTTTTCTGCCGGTCTAATTCAGTCCCCTGCCTGCGATTTAGTCGACGGGACAGACGAGACATTGACAACGGACTCGTTGGAACCATTGATTAGGGCAGAGAAAACCCTGCCCCCATCACGGGCACCTGCCTAAGGAATGCGTTTGCCTGGCGCCCCCCACAAAAAACCCGGCGTTTCGTCCCGGGCACTGCTGATGGGTTCGGCCTGCTCCCTCATTATTGCAGCAGGCGAGCCGTATGGCGTTTTGGTGCTGAGCGGATCGCCAATGGCGGCCGACTTTTCCGCCGGGGCCGCTCTATTCCTGTTTTTCATTCTCGCCCTGTGTGTAAATCCGTTGGCTCAAGTACTGACAGGTAAGGCCCTCCGGCGAGGCGAATTGGCCACCATATACATTATGATGATTGTCGCCGCAGCCATTCCCTCCTGGGGGTTCACGATGAATCTGGTTCCCCTGTTGGGCGGATATTTCTACTACGCCACCCCGGAAAACGAGTGGGCCGCTATCATTCAGCCTCACATACCCACCTGGCTGGTGCCCGACGACCATCACGCCATCTGGAAGTTGTTCGAAGGGGCGCGGCAGGGGGAAAGCATCCCATGGCAAACGTGGTTTGGCCCCCTCATGGCTTGGGGCCTATTCGCGGTGACTATCTATTTCGTAACGCTCTGCCTGCTGGTCGTTCTCCGCAAACAGTGGGTCGAACGCGAACGACTCCTCTTCCCCTTGGCCACGCTGCCCCTTGAAATGTGCCAAACGGAAGAGGGCAAAAGGCTGGCGCCCTTCTTTCGCAGCCACCTCATGTGGATTGGCTTTGCCATTCCCGCCCTCATCAATTCACTTAACGCGCTGCACGCCTTTTACAGCTTCGTGCCCCGCATTGATCTGACCAATAACATTCTCATCATGCGCAACTCGGTTAACCTGCTCTGCACGCCGCGCTTTGAGGTGATTGGGCTGTCGTACCTGCTCAGTCTCGACGTCTCGCTCGGCGTGTGGTTCTTTGCCTTTATCGCCCTGCTGCAAACGGGTATGCAGCGCATGTTGGGATGGAGCATTGGTCCAACCCAGCCCTTTTCTGACCCGGCTCCTCCCAGCGTCGCCCACATGGCTTTGGGCGCCCTTTTCTTTCTGGTCGCATCGAGTTTTTGGCACAGTCGCTCGCATCTTAGAGACGTGGTGCGCAAGGCGTTCAAGGGGGACGATGCCATCGACGACAGCGAAGAGTTGCTATCCTACCGAGCCGCCATTTGGGGCATTATAGTGGGCATCGGCCTCTGTATGGCATGGCTTTTGGCCGCCGGGATGAACGCGCACTCGGCCTTCGTCTTTCTATTCAGCGCGCTTATCATCTTCGTCGGCCTAGCTCGCATCGTGTCGCAGACGGGGTTGGCCTACGGGCGCGCTACCGTAGCCGCGCCCATCTTCACGGTAAATGCATTGGGCACCGGCGCCATTGGACCGGCTGGACTGACCACGCTGGGCCTGAGCTTTGCGTGGGCTGCCGACATACGCACCTTTGTTATGGCACAGGCGGCAACCGGGCTCAAGCTAGCCGAAGTGACGCGCCTCGAACACCGCCGCCTGTTTTGGGCCATTTTGCTAGCAATCGCCACCACGCTGGTCGGATCGGCTTTCGCCGTCGTGCAAATCGCCTACGCCTACGGCGGTATTAATCTGACCGGATGGCAGTTTATCGGCCTGCCCGAGTTTTCTGGCAATTGGGTCACGCGCAACATCAATAATGCACAGCCGGTCGAACTCTGGCACCTCGGATTTACGGGGTTAGGCGCCCTTATCATGTCCGGGCTGACCTACGTAAAAGCGCGCTACGTGGGCTTTCCCATCCACCCGATCGGCATGACCCTTGGTCTTACCCACCCCGTCAACCACGTGTGGTTTTCGGTTTTCTTGGCCTGGCTTTTTAAAGCGGCCATCCTCAAATACGGCGGCGCAGTGCTCTACACTCGCCTGCGCCCGCTTTTTCTCGGCCTGGTCTTAGGCACTTTTGGCTCTGCCGGTTTTTGGCTTATCGTCAGCGCGTTGACCGGCGTTAATGGCCTGGTCTTCACCCTCGGTTAGCCCAGCCAAGGCCTCATCGCCACTGCTCTGCTGACGGATCTTATCACCATTCGTCCTCCGGCATATTGTCCCATCCCCGCTCGTCATCCTCTATGTCCACCACTTCGCACCGGCCCTCGGCCCTCTGACAGAGAGAAGCGTAGCTGCACCGCTTGCACACTTGCCCGTCCTCCGTCATCGGGAACGCAGACTCTTCGCGCGGCAGCTGGCCAATTTCTGCCAACGTTCCCTCGATCTTGGCCCTCGCCTCGTCGTGCTCCCTCGCCGAATACGAAATCGGTTCCAGCGCCGCAGGCGCGTTGGCGTGCCAGTATACCAGCACGACGTCCTCCGGCCGCACGGCGCGTCCCCCATTGAGCATTGCCCCCGCTTCCACCGCCACAAAGCGATACACCCACGTCTGCCAGCTGGCAGCCAGATCGGTCGCGTCTGGCACGCGCTGACCCGTCTTCCAATCGCCGATGTATATTCGTCCATCCGCCGCTGCGACGATGCGATCGTATTGGGCGACCAATCGCCGAGATAGCAGCGGAACGGAGAGCTGCACTTCTGAATACACCACACCTGCAGGAAACTCGGCCGGGGTCTGAAGCCAATTTTTCCACCAGCGCACCAGCATTTCGTCTCCGCATTCCAACGCCCACGCATCGACACCGACGCCGATGCTATCCTGGTGCATCCAGTGGTGGAACTGCGCTCCGCGCTCGACGGCGCGCTCCCAAACAGCCATCTCTTCGCTTAGCGGCGCCGGCCATTCGACGCGGCACACATAGCGCAGCCAAAAGCGTCTAGGGCACTGGGCATAGGCCGATAAACTGCTCTGGCTAAAGCGAATAGTGGCGCCGTTGCTCACTGTAACGCCCTCCCCCAAAACGCACTGAGCTTTTGACAGACGACCGCCTGCCGCGTCGGGCGCATGCGCGTAGCCAACGGAATTTCGCGACTCCAGCTAATGGCCAAGTAGCGGCGCGCCCGCGTGATGGCCACGTAGAACAGACGCAGGCGCTCGGCGATCACTTCCACGTGTGCCATATCCGTAGCCGATAGACGCCCGGCCTGCCATTCGCCAATCAGGCCGAGCAGTTCGGCGCGCGCCTCTTCGCCGGGATCGCCGCCTAAAAATTCGTATTCGCCGCGAAAGTGGTCTTCCAGATCGTAGGGAAACCAATCCCGGTCGGCGCCGACGATATAGACCAAATCCCACTCTAGGCCCTTGGCCTTGTGCATGGTTGTCAGCGAGATGCGACCGGGACGCGGGGCGAAGAGGTCGTCGTCATCCAGCGCCGCGGCGCGTCCGCGCGCGGCTAGCCCCAATTCGCGAGCGAGCTCTGGCAGGCGCCACTCCGGATTGGCATCGGTGCGGGCGCGCAAGAATGTGGCCAGCTTTTGCGCCCTCGCCATATCGGCAGCGCGAAATAGGTCCTGGGCAATGCTCATTACTAACTGGTCGACCGGCAGCGCGGCAGCGCGCAGCCAGCGGCGCATATAACGGCAAAAGACGGCGATGGCGCGCAGGTCGAGCGGATCTATTTCGCCAACCGGAGGCAAGGCATCGCGCGGATCGCTACCCTCCCGCGGAAAGAGCAGCGCCTCCGGTCGGTAGCAACTGCGCAGCAGCGTGGCCACCTCCTCCTCGCTGCCGGGCCCGCGCTCGTCGGGCCAGTAGGTGCGCAGCGCGCGATAGGCTCGCTCCATATGCCCGCGCTTAAGCGGTTCGGCCAAATAGGACAGAACGTGCGATAGCACGTCGCCGACCTGTCGCGCCGAGTGGGCACTTTGCAGGACTTCGTCAAAATCTACCCCCACCTCGCGCAGCACGTCGGCCATGGCGTAACCCAAGCGGTTGGTGGGAACGAGGATGGCCAATGTAAGGTGGGGACTGCGCCGGCAAAAAGCACCGGCCCGACGCGCCACGTCGCGCATCTCGTCGCCGCGATTGTTGTATTCGCGAAAAGCGATATCGCTCTCGTTATCAAGCGGGTTTTGCTGTGGATCTTCCCCATCCGTTGGGCGAATGTGCTGTGAACGGAATGCCCGCTCGCGCACCTCATCAAGCGCGTGTTCGCAGCAGGTCCAATCGACCAAATAATTGGCCAGTCGGATGATCTTAGGCGCACAGCGTCCCGAAATCGACATCTCCAGCGTCTGGACGTCTTCGCGCGCCAAAAATCGGCGCAAATAGCGCGGGTCAGCCGCGGTAAATGTGCTCATTATCGCTTGGTTGGGATCGCCGACGCGGATCCAGTTTCCCTCGTCCTGCCCCAACAGGGCCAGTAGGGCTTCCTGCAGCGGCACGCTGTCCTGCGCCTCGTCCTCCAACACGATGGGCCAGCGCCTTGCCAAACGCGCGCGCAAATCGGCGTGATCTTCCAGCAAATCGACGGCACATCGCACCAAATCGGTGAAGTCGAGTCCGCCCATTGTGTCCACTTGTTGCTGATATAATTGGTATAGCTCCGCCCCAATGCGCAAAAAGAGGTTCAGCTCGTCGCCGCCCCCCGAAGCGATTCGGGCCAATAGATCGTCCGGCGACAGACGGCGGTTTTTGGCCGCGGTGATAACCGTCCATCCCACCGTCCGCGCAATAGAGCGCCATTCGCGCTCCCAGCGCTCGTCGTAATAATCGCCCGGGGCGAGCCCACCCCACGTGCGCTCGTTGCGCCCGTTCCAAATGCGCACGGCCTTGTCGAGCAGATCCGAGCTCGCGCGGTCGTCCAATACGCTGAACTCGCTGGCGACACCGGCCAGCCCCGCATTGGCCTGCACGATGCCGTAGGAGAGGCTATGCAGCGTGCGCACGTCGTAGCCGACCTGCACGTGTCCCATCCGCTCTAGCGCCTGGCGAATGCGCGTGCGCACATTGTCGACGGCCGCCGTCTGGTAGGTGACGATCAGCACTTGCCCTGCCGCCGTCTGCCGCTGTTCGATCAAACGCGTTGCCAGGGCGACAATGGTCGCCGTCTTCCCGCTGCCCGGCACCGCTGAAACGCCCATCAAACCGCGTTCGTATTCGAGTAGTTGGCGCTGACCTTCGCGCGGCTCAAATGCGTTCATCGCTCGCCCTGCAGCACCTGTTGAACGGCCATCAGCAGCGGACTATCCTGCGCTTCACCCCGCCCCTCGCGCTCACTGGAACACAGGTAGATTCCATCGCGGCAGCGCAGGGCCAGGCCGCGCACGAGTCGGTGCAGACTTCGATTGCGCAGCGAAAAGTCAACCGCGTCAGTCCAGCGCTCTTGTCGATCCCAGCGCCGGGTCAGTACGTGGTGGTTGGTCAGCGGTTGGTGCAGCGCATCCCACCAAGCCAGCGAACCAACGTCGAGCCAGAAATGGTAGCGGGCAACGTGGCCGCTGAGCAAGTAGGTATACACCGGCGCGACCAGCGCAATGGAATCCGGAGCCGTAGCCACATCGGCGTCGGTCAAATGCTGGGCGGCAACTACCCCCGACATGACCATTTCTGCATAGCGCAGCCCGACCTCGGCGGCGGCAAGTCCCAGCGCGGGGGCCACGCGGCGAAAGGCCGAGGCCGAGGCGATGAGTTTGCTGTAGACTGCAGCGCCGTCAGGCTCGATATGCGGCCCGGCCAGCACTTCGCCAAAGAGCCGACGAAGAAAATGGTCGAAGGGCGCCACGGCCCCCGTTCGGTAGGTCTCTAACCAGGTTTGTAGCGCGCCGTAGCGCGCCAGCGCAGCGGAACCCAAGCGTTCGACCTGCACGCCCTCTACTCCGTGCAGTGGACTCAGCGCACCCGCCGATTCGTCGTAAAACCACTGGACCAACAGTGCGGCCCGCAGCGGATCCAACGGCGCGAGGGCCAGCGTCAGGGCCTCGCACACATCAAAGGCCGTAGGCGAGGGGGACCATTGGGGATGGGCTAGGCCCGCCAGCGTCAAACAGGAACGCACGATGGGCTCTTCGCGCAGCGACTCGTAGCGTCGCACGATGGCAAAGGGGATATCGGCACCGACAAAAGCCTCGGCCAGCAAGAAGCGCAGCACGCCGTCAGCATGGGGTGCCACGACGGCGATATCGCCGGGGGCCACACCCTTCGCAACTAAATCGACCACCCGCTGGACCACGACTTCGATCATCTGCGTGCGATAGGGCATGCGGAGCAGATCGACGACGGCCCGGCGACTGCGCCCCGCAGAAAAGCCGGCCGGCCCCTGTCCGAGTTGCTCGCCGATGCGCCCCGCAAAATGCACTAGATCGGGCGAGGCGCATTCCTCCTCGCGCGCGGCAATGCGCTCTCGGCACTGGGCGGCCAATTCGGCACATCCGGCGGCATCGGCACCGAGGAACGAGCGGAACCCGCCGCGATCGTCGCCTGCGAGCAGGGCCGATTCGCATCGAGGCAGCAAGCGCGCAATTAAATCGTGGGCAATCGGCACCATCTCGTCTACCGAATCGACGATGAGATGGCGATAGCGCTCGGTGAAATAGCGCCAGAACGCCTCGCGCGAAACGAGGTGACTGGTAAAGAGTTCAAATACCAATGAGGCGTCGAGCAGGCCGTGCTGCAGGCAGTGCCCTCGGAACAGTTCGATGCAGTGCTGCACCTGCTCGTAGTAGCGCAGTCGCCCGTCTTCGCCAACCCAGGCCTCGCGCAGACGCGGCCCTACCTCCCCCAGCGGAAAGCCGCTGACAGCGGCTTTATTCAGGTCGTCCAAGAGCTGCGAGAGCACCCGCTGAGGCCGCATGGTCAGCCCCTCGAAATAGCCCTGGGCAAGGAGCGGCTGTACGAGAGTAGCGAGCGCGTACTGCGCCGACTCGTAATTGAGAAAGACGGGCGCTTTTTCCGGCGCAGCAAAGCCCGCATCGGCGGCGACCAATGGCCAGAAGAGGCGAATGAGCCGCATGGCCAAGCCGTAATACGTCTGCAGTTCGACTTCGCTGTTGGGCCCCCATTCGAGCTGCCCCATCTGTTCGCGGAATAGGCGAACCGTGGCGCGGTCGGGGTGCAATACCAACAGCGAGTAGCCCGAAACGCCCGACTCGAGCAAGAAGCGCAGGCGCTCTAACTGGACCTGGCGCTGGCCGGCCACCAGCGGCCCGCCCAGAAAACAGGTGTGATTCCCCGCTATAGGCCCGCGAATTGCCTGGGCAAATTGGGGTACCATAAGCACCTCAAAATAAAATGGGACGGGCAAACACCCCCATCCCACTCAAATTAAAACGCATTAGAAACAGCTATTTATGATTGCTTTTATGTTCTGTAAAGACATCGAGAACTTCGGTGGCATCGCTCGCTTCAATTAGGCGCGAGCGCACCTCTTCGTCCTGCAGCAAACGCGAGAGCGAAGCCAGCAGCTCCATATGCTGCTTTTGATGCTTTTTCGGCGTGGCGAGCAAGGCCACGATGTGGACCGGATTGCCATCAATGGAGTCGAAATCGATGCCGTCGCGCGATATGCCTACTGCCAAGAGCTGGCGAGCAATGCCGTCGTCGTGCGCATGGGGAACGGCCACGCCTTTACCAATGCCGGTGGAGGCCTGGCGCTCTCTGCGGATTATATCGGCGATAAAGTGCTTGCAGTCGGCTACATCGCTGTCGTTTTCAAACAGCGAGGCCAGTTCGCGAATGGCGTCCAGATTGCGCTGTGCGCGCAGTCCGACAATCACATTTTCCGGCTTAAGTATACGCGCCCATTTATCCATAGAATAGCTCCGCCAACGCGCAAAAAGTAATCATCGCACGGGCAAAGTCAATACGTCCCGCCGCATGATAACTGCTCTTTTGGGCAGTTATCATGCATTCTCTTACCGCCCCTCTACCTGCCGTATCCTGGCCATGAGCTGATGGCCGTATGGCTGAAAAGGGTCGATCTCGATGGCTTTTTCGGCGTGAAATGCAGCGCGCTTTACATCGCCCAGGCGCAGCGCCATGAGCCCTGTATTAAACTGGACCGTGCGAGAGTCATACGCCACGTCAGCCGCTCGGGCGTAGGCGGCTTTGGCCGACTCATAGTCGCCCCTCTCCCGCGCCTGTTCCCCCAGCATAAACCAGTAATTGCTCTGAATCTTGCGCACCCAAGGATCCAAATTATCGGCGCTCAACTCGGCGTTGGCCATTTCGATGGGTCGAGCCAGCGCCGCGCCGCGCCGCACATCGCCCTCAGGCATGAGTTGGTATACCAGTCCCGAAGGGACAAAGGCGTAATTGGGCAGCGGTGACCTCCTGCGCACGAGATAGAACAGCGGTGCGGCGCCCTGCGCCAGAGCCGCTTCGCGCTGCTGCTGCAGGGCGCGCTGCCGCCCCGGCGCAGCCCTGCGCTCGGCTGCGCTGAGCATATCCATGCCGCGGCCGACGCGGTTGTAAAGGGTCAGGTCGGGGCGCGCCTTTTCCACGCGCAGCAAATAGTCGAGAACAAAGGCCACATCGTCCCCCTCTGTCACGAGTACTGCACCGGCCGGCAGGTCGTCCAAAATATCGAGGCCGTAGCGCTCGGCAATGCGATTATTGCTGAGGTCGACTTGGTTGTACTGCCAGAAAAAGGCGGCGGCGGCAACGACCACCCCCACGTAGCGGCCGCCCAGTTGGGGAACGCGGCGCGCCATATCGTCGAGCCCGACGCCCAGCCAAAGCGCCAAGCAGACATAGCTCACCAAAAAGAATACGCCGATGCCGTTGGGATCGCGGTGGTAATTTAGCGCGACGATTAAATTGGCCAACAGTCCACCGCTCGTCAGCACAAATAGACTGCGATCGCGCCGCCAGGCAACGAATGCGCCCCACAGCGCAATGGGCAGTACCAGCACGTGCCATTCGTGCGCAACATGGTTTGCCCAGCGCTGCGCATTGAGCACCATACCCTCTACGGGCAAAGAAAAGAAAGAACTGCGGTAGGTCGCCCCTGTCAGATGGTCCCACAGCGCGTGTGCCGTCCCCAGGTCGCCCCAGTGAAAACCGGGGCCTATGCCATTGCGCAACGGCAAATACAGAACGAGGCTATAGGCCGCCGCCGCGCTCGCCATCCCTCCTAATAGATAGCGACCGCGCACAAGGAGCCCCGGCCAGCGCCACGCCAGGAAGACGAGCAAACCGGGCATCAACAGGATCTGGTTTAAATGCGCGGTCAAACCCAACCCCATGCACCAGCACGCCATCAGCAGCGCCCGCAGCGAATGCTGCTCGCCGGCGCGCAGCCCCCAGCCCAAAGCGAGGATCCACAGGGCCATCGAAAGGCCGTACACTTCGGCGATAATGGCCTGACTCCAATAGGTGTGGGAAAAGGCCAAGCACAGCGCCGCGGCCCCAGCGACCAGCGGCTGAATACCCCGGCTGCACAGCAGCCAAGCCAGCGCCGCACAGCCGGAGGCGCCAAAGAGTGCGGATGCGAAGTTGATTTGTAGCGCAGGACTGCCCCACGGCAGCAGCGAAGCGATCATACGCGCGCCCAGAACAAAGAGCGGATAGCCCGTAGGATGGGGCGTGCCTAAGTAGTAGGCAGCGCCAATCAGTTCGCCGCTGCCCTCGACGTATACGGTCGGGCACAGGGTGGCAATATAGGCAGCCAACGATAGGATGCCGCATCCGAACATAACCCAGCCCTTCATACTCAGCCCCCCCATCCGAGCAGCACGCGCGAGCGCTCTACCGCCGCGGCCCACAGCGGCCACTGCGTGCACGCCCCGTAGAGCAGAGCGACCAACACGCCTTGGGCACAGGCTACGGCAAGCGAACGCGCCGTGCCCAGCGGGCGCAGCGCATGCAAAGGCGAAGCCTGCGGCGTGCGGCGCCCCATCAGGACAAGAGCAAGGCACCAAGCGGCCCAGCCCACACCACTAACCCACAGCCCCATTCGAAAACTACTCGATTCAAAGCGAAAGACGACTTGGCGCGCGCCCGGCTCGACCCGCACGGCGCGAAAGACGTGGTTGGCCCTTAAAATCGGTCGTTCGATGCCGTCGACAAAGGCGCGCCAACCCGGATAGTAAGTATCGCTCAGCACCAGCATACCGCCGCCATTATCGCGCAGATCTACCACGACCTCCTCGTTGGCATAGCGCGTAATCTCGGCGTGCCCACCCCCCGCAGGTACGCGACCGGGAACGGGCTGTTCTTCCAGCAATACGCGCTCGACGCTAGCGGCTCCGCGCTGCAGTTGGCGCAGCCTCTCCCCGTCGTCTGTGACTACTGCGTAGTCGGCGGCAATATAGGCGCGTGGCGCGCTGTCCACGACTCGATACACCCGTATCTGGCCGTCGCTGATCGAGCGCAGACCCGATTCGTTCATCGCCCCGTAGCTAATGGCATACTCTACTCCGGCTACGCGTGCGACCTGCGGATAGGCTCTGGCAAAATCCCAGTGGCGACTCAGATGCAGCGGACTCCACCCCGGCATGGCATTGCCCAAGCCATAAAGTCCCCCGCTATAGGGACGCAGCGTCTCGGTATACCGCCGATATGAGGAGCGGTCTACGGCCCAACCTGCGTGCCAGTCAAAGGGAGCATTTTGCTCGTTGACCAAGCTTATTACGCGGGCCGGCGCAATGCCCTGATGATCATCGGCAATGGCTTGGGCCGTCGGAGGAACCCGTTTGTATACTTCGGGCTCGACCACGGCGTTAAAATCACCGCCGAAAGTGTAGAGTTCCAGCAGCAGGATGCAGGGTACAAATAGCACGGCCCCACGCCGAACCCACCCGGACAGCAGTACGTATCCAAACACCAGCACGAGGAACAATCGCAGTGCATCAAAGCGCAGATGTTCGGCATAGCGAACCAGATCCGATCCTCCGCGAGCGGCGAGCCACTCGCCATCGGAGACTAATACCTCTGCGTTGAGCCATAAAGCACTTGCTCCCAAAACCGCAAGAAAGACTACAAAGCCCCGGCCGCGCACTCGCCGTCTCTCTGCATCGAGCAGCGCGCTGCAGCCCAGTCCGGCCAAAGCACTTATCGCAAAGGTAAAAAAGAGCAGGAAACGCGTGGGTATGCGAAAAAAACTCAGGCCGGGTATGCCGTAGAGTAGCTCGAAAAAACCCGTGTACTCACCCAGTGCAAGCACCAGCCCTAGCCCAGCCAATAGCGCGAGAAAACCGACGGGTTCGCGGCGGTCGGCGCGCAGGGCAACCCACGCCAGCACCAGGGTCAGCACGCCGACAAAGGGGCATAGCTGAATAAAGAAACCGGCCGAGCGACCCCAGTAGGTGCTCTGCGCGGAATTGCCGTGCAGGTTGGGCAGCAGCAGTTCCAATAGGCGTTCGGGCGGCAGCGACATATTGACAAACTGCTGCCAGGAAACTCCCTCGCTGCGCACGGAAAGCTGCGTCAGTTCATATGTCGGTAGCAGCTGCACGGCGGCCAGCGCCACGCCAATCATCGGCACCGCGGCCAGCGCGGCGTAATACGACCAAGATCTCCGCCCCACCAACCCCATATAAAGCCCATAGGCCATGCCGACGAGCAGGCCGTATCCTGCCGCCTGCGGATGGCCGGCCAGCAACTGCAGCGCCACAACCGCGCCCGCTCCTAGCAGATAGGCCCCGTTTCCGCGCTCGACAAAGCGTCCTACAAAGATCAGCAAGACCGGCAGCCATGCACAGGCGTCTACGAAGTTGGGCGACATGGCGCGAACGACCATATAGCCGGAAAGGGCATAGGCCAACCCACCCGTTAGGGCGGCAACGGCTTGGGCGCGCCAGAGGCGCAGCAGCCCGTACATGCCCGCCGCCGCCAACCAGAGGTGAAAGGCGAGATTGAGGCTGATTCCCCAGTGGGTGGGCAGCGCGCTGGTAAGCCAGTTAAACGGGTAGAGCGGACCGGCCTGTCCCTCGGCCAGCAGGGGAAACCCGCAGTTAATCGCCGGGTCCCACAGGGGCAATTGGCCACCGCGCAGGTGGCGCGCAAAAAAGTCGCGGAACGGGTAGTTTTGCACCATGACGTCCTGGACAAAGAAGGCGCCACCCGCTAAGGTCGCCTGCCAGAAAAAACCCACCACCACCGCGGCTAGTAGGCCCAAATAGGCGCATTCTCGCCGCCAATTCACCGAGCACCTTCTCCCTCGCCGCGGACGTGTTCGCACAGCGCAGCGGCGGCCAGCGCGTGCCCGCTGGCATTCCAATGGCTGTCGCGCAAATAGAGCGCGCGCTGCTGGGCGGCCGATGCAAAGCGAGGATATAAATCGAGTAAATCGATCCCGTAGCGGGAGGTGAGATCGGCCAAGTAGCGATTGGGTTTGTGCAGATCGTAGTCGGCGTCCAATCCGTGCAGCGCGCGCTTTTCCTGCCAATTGCGCTCTTCTATCTGCACGATCGACGGCGCATAGACGACGAGGAATTCGGCACCGGATTGGCGCACGGCCCTATTGAAGTCGCGCAATAGCATGCCGGTCAGTTCCCATACGGGCTGCCACTGGCCCTCGGCGTCCAGCCCGTATAGCCCGTCGTAAAACTGCGAATGCTGGGCAACAGCTCCCTCCGTCCGCAGCGCCTTTTCGACTAGGGCAAACACGTGCCAGTGCGAGCGCAAGTAGCGCTCGGCGCGCTGGCTGAGTGAACCCCCTTCATAACGATCCGCATCCCAGTAGCGCGTTTTGCGCACCGGAACGCCCAGCAATTCGAGTCGGCCATCGCGCGCGGGGCGAAAATAGGGCTTGTAGCCCTGCTCGGCTCCAATGCCCCGCGACGAGGCATTGTTCCACAGATCGTTGCCGTAAAACAGCAATACGACAAGGTCGGGCTGGTAGACTTTCCCCAATTTCTCAAAGAGGAGATACGCCTGGTCCGTGCCGTAGCCTGCCACGCCAAAATTCAGCACTTCGACCGCTTCTCCCCTATCGCGCAGGCATGCCTGCAGACGCGTGCTGAGCATCTGGCCGCTTTCCACCCCCCAGCCTTCGGCAAAGGAATCGCCGAACACCAGCACCCGGCGAACCCCCTCTCCCTTTTGCCGCTGATGGGCCGGCGAGCGCAGGCCGTCCTCGTTGATTTCTATGTCAATATCGAACTCGGGCGTGACAAGGCGCCCCCGCCCGCCCGCCACGTGCGACCAGCCCAACTCGGCGTCAAACTGCCATATATTGGGCGGACGGCGATGGACTTGTGGATGCCATACCGACAGCACGCCCTCGCACAGCAGCAATCCGGCAGCGAGGGCAAAGGCAGCCAAAAGCCAGGGCGTTCCCCTCATTCTTCAACTCTTCGTTGCATGCGTTTAGAATGCTCCATGGACCAGCAAAATACTGGTCCACCTCCCCCATGTCAACGAGGCGCATTTGCTCACCAATAATATCCTATCTATATTCTTTTGCTGGATGTTGCACAGATAAAACACGGCTCTTCACCGGAGCCTAAACACAGCTGAATCACCACCGCATGAATCGCATTCTCGTCACCGGGGGCGCCGGATTTATCGGCTCCCATACCGTCGACCTACTGGTCCAAAAAGGCTATCGCGTTCGCATTATGGATGCGCTACAAGAGCGCGTTCACCCTCACGGCTGGCCCAGTTACATACCCAATGGCGTCGAGCGCCTGCAGGGCGACGTGCGCCAGCGCGCCGATTGGGACAAGGCTCTCGAGGGCGTTGACGGCGTCATCCACCTGGCCGCCTACCAAGACTACATGACGGACTTCTCCACCTTCCACCACGTCAATACCGTCGGCGCGACGCTGCTCTATGAGCGCATCGTCGCCGATAAATTGCCGGTGCAAAAAGTAGTCCTCGCTTCTTCGCAGGCCACTTATGGAGAGGGCAAATATCGCTGTGGCGAACACGGCATCCAGTATCCCGATTCGCGCCCCGATACCCAGTTGGCCCAAGGCGATTGGGAGGTCCACTGCCCGCTCTGCCAGCGACCCATGACGCACGAGCAAATAACCGAGGATCGGGTCCAACCCCATACGACCTACGGCATTTCGAAATACGCAGCCGAGTTGACTTCGTTCAGTTTAGGGCGCAAATACGATATTCCAACGGTCAATATGCGCTATTCCATTGTGCAGGGGCCGCGCAATTCCTTTTTCAACGCCTATTCGGGCATCTGCCGCATCTTCACGCTGCGCTTGCTCAACGACCAGCCCCCCATCTGTTACGAAGACGGCCAATCCCTGCGCGACTACGTCTACGTCGGCGATGTGGCCCGCGCCAACGTGCTCTGCCTCGAGGACGAGCGGGCCAATTTCCGCGCCTTTAACGTCGGCGGCCAGTGCGGAACGACCGTCCTCGACTACGCCCGCCTGGTCGCCCGTGTCACCGGCAGAGACATCGAGCCCCTGGTCAGCGGCGACTATCGCTTTGGCGACACGCGCCACACCGTATCCTCGTGGTCGGCGCTTGGGGCGCTTGACTGGCGACCGGAAACGGCGCTTGAAGATATCGTAGCACACTATGTAGAATGGGTGAAGCAGCAGCCCGACTTGCGCGACTTCTATGCCGAGAGTGAGCGGAAAATGCGCGCAGCCAACGTCATCCGCACCGCAGCCACGTGAAGGCGATGATCCTAGCCGCCGGCCGCGGAACGCGCCTGCGCCCCCTAACCGATACCGTGCCCAAGCCGATGATTCCCTTTGCCGGCACGCCGCTGCTCGAACACATAATCAACCTGCTGGCCCAACACGGATTCTCGGAACTATTCATCAACCTGCACCACCTACCCGACGTCATCTGCAACTACTTCGGCGATGGAACGCAGTGGGGCGTTCACATAACCTATTCCATCGAGCGCGAGCTGCTCGGCACGGCCGGCGCCGTGCGCGCCCTAGCGCACCATTTTGACGAGCCCTTCCTCGTTTACTACGGCGATAATTTGACCAACTTCGATCTGGGTGATCTGCACCTAGCGCATGCGCGTGAAGGCGAAATAGCCAGCATTGGACTGCTGTGGATGGACGATCCGACGACCCGCGGCATCATCGGCTTGGATGCGCGTGGACGCATCGATCGCTTTGTGGAAAAACCGCGCATGGATCAGGTATTTGACGACTACCTGATTAACGCCGGAACCTACGTGCTGAATCCGGACATCATCGACTACATTCCCACCGAGCAGCCGAGCGACTTTAGCCACGATATCTTCCCCGCACTGCGCCGAGCGGGCGTGCCGCTGTACGGGCACCGCATGCGCGGTCAACTCCTTTCTACCGATACTTCCGACCGCTATCAACACGCCTGTCAATGCGTAGCGTCGGGCGCCTTTTCCCTTCCTTGAGAGGTCCCATTTGATCACGACGAGAGCGCCACTGCGCATACCTCTGGGCGGCGGTGGAACCGATCTGCCCTCATACTACATGGACCATGGCGGCTTTGTCCTGAGCGTCGGCATCGATAAATACGTCTACATCCACTTGAACGCGCTGAAGGTAGAAAATTTTATTCGCGTCAAATACTCCGAAACGGAGCGCGTCGACCATCCCAGCGCCATCACCCACCCTCTGCTGCGCGAGGCCCTATTACACACGCACGTCAACGGCGGCCTGGAGATTAGCGCCATGGCCGATATTCCTGGGCGCACCGGCATGGGGTCCTCCGGCTCCTTTACCGTCGCTCTGCTGGCTGCCATTCACGCCTACAAGCGCGAGCAGGTACCCATTCAGGAACTGGCCGAAGAGGCGCATTACGTAGAAGCTGGACGCGCCGCTCAGCCCGCCGGCAAGCACGACCACTACCTCGGTGCCTTTGGCGGAGTTACCTGCCTCGACATCGATCACTCTGGCAAGGTCGACGTCTCGTCGCTGAAGCTGTCCGAGCACGTTGAAGAGGAACTGCCCAACAGCCTGGTAGTATTCTTTACCGGCATCCAGCGCGAGAGCTTTGATATTCTATCCCAACAGAATAGAGACACGCAGGCCGGCGACAGCGCCGTCATCGACAGCCTGCACGAGACCAAACGCATAGGCTTCGAAGTGCGCGATGCACTGGTCGAGGGCGACTTAGATCGCTTCGGACAATTGCTGCACGAACACTGGCTCAACAAAAAGAAGCGCTCGGTGCAGATGTCCAATTCGCAGATCGACCGCTGGTACCAAATTGGCATTGAAGCCGGTGCGCTGGGCGGCAAAATTCTCGGCGCCGGCGGCGGCGGATTCCTCATGTTTTACTGCCCCGCCGAGCACCGCTGGAACCTGCGCGAACGCATGGCCCAAGAGAACTTACACGAGATGCACTTTCGCTTTGATATGGAAGGTGTCAAAGTGCTGATGAACGTCTGATGCAATCGCTGCAGCTAGGCCGGGTGAATGTCTCGCATATACAAGGAGGCTTCTTCCGCTTGGACGGCGGCACGATGTTTGGCGTGGTCCCCAAGGCACTGTGGGAACAGCGGGCAGCGGCCGATGCACAAAACCGCGTTCGCCTTGCTTGCAACTGCCTGCTGGTCCGCACTCCCGACGTCCTAGCCGTGGTCGACAGCGGATTTGGCACCCGCCTAGATGCCCGCGCCAGAGCGCTCTACGGCATCGAAGAGCATCCCACCCTACTCGACTCACTTGCCGCCGCCGGCGCAGGACCGGAAGACGTGGATTTGGTCGTTCTCACCCACCTGCACTTCGACCATTTGGCCGGCCTACTCATCGGGGAAGGCGCCGACCTCAAGGCGACATTTCCCCGCGCGACCCACTGCGTTCAGCGCGGTGAATGGCGCGATGCCATGGACGGTCGCAGCACGATGAAAAGCAGCTACCGGCCCGAAGATTTACACGTGCTCGAATCCCAGGTTGCGCTCAATCTACTCTACGGCGACAGCGAGCTTACTCCACACTTGTCGACCTTTATAACGGGCGGCCATACGGAGTGGCATCAGGGCGTAGCCGTGACAGGCGACGGTCAGCGCTTGGTATACCCCGGCGATTTAATACCTACGCGCGCCCACTTGCGCACCTATTGGAACATGGCCTATGATATGTTCCCCCTGCAAACCATCGAGCGCAAAAACCAGCTCATCGCCGACGCAGTGCGCCACCAATGGGTAGTAGCCTGGGACCACGATCCCGGCACGCCTTGGAGCCGCTTGGAAAAGCGCGATGATCACATCTCAGCGGTCACTCCCTGAAAGCCGTCCATGAACAACACCCCAGTTCATCTTCTCGACATGCCCTCCTATGAACCGCTGTCCGCCATTTTATGCTGCGATCAGTTCGATCGCGGACTCAATGGTTGGACCGGACTCATCGGCAATTACGAGGACAGTCTCGACGCCATCCTGCCGGCCTATAGCGACCTGCGCCCTCCCATGCTCAGCAACGCCAGCACTTGGGACACCGGCACGGGCGGCGCCCTCTCGGGCACCTATGCAATGAAACTGGCGACGCGCCCGCAGCGCTCTTCATTGGCCGTCGCCGTCAAGCGCCTGACCTTTCGCCGCGCGACCCGCATCCGCCTGGAGACCTACTTCGCCTTTAAGCCTGAAGCGAGTGAACTGCGCCTGTCGGAAACGGATGTGCACTCGGTCGGCGTGCTCTTCGACCTGCAGGACGAGCGCGAGCGCGTCATGCCGCATCTGCAGTATTTGAATGCCGTGGACGGCCAGCACCAGGCGCGCTGGCAGTACAAGCGCCAATCCCCCACCTTTCACGCCATCGGCGGAACGGGCAAAACCGTTTCGCACTTTCACTTGGCCGAAGAAGGCTGGGAAGACGTGCCCAGTGGAGGACAATTGCTATGCTACAACGAAATCGCCACCAAAAAAAACTGGCACTACCTGCGCGTCGGCGTCGATCTGGCGACGATGTCCTTTTGCGAATTTCAGTGCAACGATCGCCACTTCGATACGGACGCCATAGCCCCTATGAAAATGCCGGCCATGGCCAATCTTTGGTGCATGCTCAACGTCGTGCTCTTCGCCCGTGCCGGCAGCAGCAAGCGCGCGTTTCTCTATCTCGACTCCGCGCTGCTATCTGCCGACATTATCCCAGATGAGGTTTCGTGATGCGCGAAAGCCACTTGGCCGTCATCGAGCGCAACGTCGAATGGAGCGATTCCATTGTCACCGAACCCTATGAGGTGGCCTGGGCAAGCGAAGCCATCTTTTTCGTGCGGATTCTCGACGCCCAGTGCACGTTGCCCACCGAACTCAGAGTCCAACTATCGCCTGACGGCATGCATTGGTGCGACGAGGGCAGCCTGCTCCACATAGATTGGAAGAGCGAGATCTACTTCGTTCGCGTTTCCCATTTTGGCGGATGGCTACGCCTGACCGGCCAGATGACTCCGAACCAGCGCGCGCGCATCATCGCCTATTTACAGCTCAAGGAATAACCTCGCACACAGCCGCACACAGCGGCCGATGCGTTCACCGATTGTGAGAATTATGGCACTCGAAGTAATCGAAATAACGCCCAAGCATAAAGAGCTGCTCACCCGCCTGAGCGAACTCATACCCGATCTCGACCCCAATGGATCGACGAGCATGCAGCGCATCTTCGGCCTGGGCCTCATTGCGTTGACTATGCAGGTGACCAACCGCGCCCGCCAACAGCGCCAAGACGCGCTCGTTGAAGAGTTGGGCGCCCTCGCGCGCGAAATGGTCGAAGCCGAAGGCTGGGACCCCGCGCAGGAAGAATAGGAATACCATGGAGATTCCCACAGATTCGACTACCCTATTTCGACTAGATGACCAGGTGGCCTTTGTCACCGGGGGCAGCAAGGGCCTTGGCGAAGCCATGGCGACAGCGCTTTCGGGGGCCGGTGCCCGCGTTGCCATTAGCAGTCGCCATCTCGAAGAGGCACGGGACGTAGCGCAGCGCATAAGCAGCAAAACCGGCGGCCAGGTCCTATCCGTGCGCGCAGACGTCAGCCAGCGCCAGCAGGTCGAAGACTCCGTGCAGCAAGTATCCGACGCACTGGGTCCCATCGACGTTTTGGTCAACAACGCCGGCATTAATATCCGCTCGCCGATCGTCGATTTGCGCGACGAAGACTGGGAAGCGGTCATCGCCACCAACCTGAGCGGCCCTATGTATTACTGCCGCGCCGTCGGGCGCCACATGCTCGAACGTCGCTACGGCCGCATTATCAATCTCGGCTCGACGCTCTCGCATATCTCGATCGTCGATCGCACGCCCTATGCCTCCAGTAAGGGAGGCCTAGTCCAACTCACGCGCACGCTGGCCCTGGAATGGGCCGAATCTGGGATTACGGTCAATGCCATCTGCCCCGGGCCTTTTGCCACGCCGATCAACCAAGTGCTCCTAGAGGACCCGCGCAAAGCCGAGGAAATGCAGTCAAAGGTGCCGATGCGGCGCTGGGGCGATCCGGCCGAACTGGCTACGACGGTGCTCTATTTTGCCTCGCGCGCCTCGAGCTTTACGACGGGGGCCGTGCTCTTAGTAGACGGCGGCTATACCAGCCAATAAAAAAGCGGACCGCACTTACGCGCCGTCCGCACTATACAACCACCAACTGTCCACCAGGTAGACCGCGTTGATACAGCGGCACCAGCAGCCTGCCGTCGATACTACCCCGTGGAAACTTCCCAAACTCCCTGTTTGTTTTTCTCGACGTAGCGCTTCTTGCCCCCGCGCATCATCGGCACGAGGCGGTTGAGTTCCTTGTCCTGCTTGGCCAGCACGAACTGACCCTCTTTTTCTGGGTCGGGCATGATCTTGTAGGGCACCATGCGATCGCCAGCACCCGTGTGAATAATCACTCGGCCAAACTGCACTCCCATTTCGCGCTCCTCGGCGGTCAGGCGCGAATCGACCGTGCCCGCTTCGGCCTTTTCTACGGCCGCCTTGGCTTTGCGCGCAGCCTCCCGTTCGGCAGTGACCTTCTTTTCCGAAGCGGCGATAATTTCTTCGCTGCGCTCTTGGATTTCCGCCGTTTCCTCGGCCGTGATATCCGGATAGAGTTTCTCGAGGCGCGAGCGCAGAAACGTTTGCGCCTTTTCTCTCGCCTCGTCCACGTCCTCCGTCGAGCGAAAGAATTCGTCGACAATGAGATTGATCCGCAGCATGCGCATCTGCTTGCGGAACGGCGTCGCCTTGAAAACCGACGTTACCAGACCGATCAGGCTGAGCATAGCCGCCGCCAGTCGCACCCGCTCCTCGCGCTCGGGCGCATTGAGCCGAGCCATGACCTGTGCCTTGCTAAACTCGCGCAGTTCGGCGATAAAATTCTCCTCCACCAGCAGCTTCTCCACCCGGTCCTGGCCGCGTCGCACGATGTAGCTATAGGGCGGCAAGCGCACCGCGATCATGCGCACTTCGGCATCGCGCCGATCCATCATTTCAATAATTCGGTGCATGGTGTCGTATTCGCCAATCAATTCGTCTAGCATTTCGCGCCAGACAATTTGGCCGCCATCCGGCGCGTTGACCAATTCCTTGTGGCGAATGAGAAAGCCCAGAGCCAAATCGTAGCGCGGGTCAATGCGCTTCAGCGCTTCGAACACCTGCGCGTAAATCGCCACATAGTCCACTTCTTCGCGGATCTTTTTTTCGAGGCGATCGCGCGCCTGGCCGCTCAAGATGCTGTTGCGTATTTTGCCGGCTTTTTCGCGCTCGATCTTGCCGCTGCGCACGCCGATATCGACCTGGTGCAGTTTGCGCAGGCGCTCGGCATCTTCGGCGCTGATATGCCCCTGCTCAATATGCGCATCCAGGTTCTTTACCAGTATTTGCATTTGCTGCGCACGCTGCGCGGCCAACCCCTTGCTCTGTTCGTCTTCGCGCTGATTTATCTCCTGCTCGTCGGGCTCGGCAGCCGGCCCTTCCAGCAGGCGATCCAAGCCAACTTCCTCCTTGGCCACCACCGACTTTTTTTGCGCGCTGATTTGAGCGAGTCGAGCAGCCGCGCGTTTTTTCTGCGGATCTTCCTTGCCCATTAAGGTGTTGGAGACCGCGCGCAGACAGTTTTTCTGATTTATCTCCTGAGGCGTCAAACCGACGTTGGCCAGCACCGCGCGGACCTGATCCTGGCGGAGCAAATCGCGCAGTTCGCCCGAAGCGTGTTCCTGCACCTGACTTATATTCCAGCCCCGCTTGCGTATCATGCTCAACAGCGAGCGAATAACCCAATTCTCCACGCCGGGAACGGCAAAAGCCTGGGGGTTTTCCGCCAGCATCACTCGGGCCACCCGCTCCAAGTCGTCTATCGCTTCTTGCGTCGGCCCACTCCCCATCAGCGACTGATAGCCCTCAACCATTGCCTTGTGAAAATGAGCGAGGGAAATAAGCGGCTCCCCGGCCGTTAGACGGTCTGCAACAAACAGCGCGAGTTGGCTGCGCAACTCGGGGGTAAGCGAATCTGTATTCCGCTCCATAGCTAAGGCTGAACCATTGTTATCGCTCCAATAACTTTCGCGAATTCGATTGCATGTACCTCATAGAATTGCACACGTTGCGCATGCAACAAAGCGCCCAAGAACGCCCCCCGAATTGACCCCAATGGCCCATTTATTGTCCATATTTAAGATATGCAATACGCAGGCGAGCGCAAAGACGAATAAATGCGAATACGCTCCCTCGCCCCTCTCGTTCGCTGTGCATCTCACATTGCAATAGGTTCCTATCCGGCTTTTTTCTCATTATGAGAGTTTTTGCTTTTTATTTTCAAAAAGAGAAAATATATAATTCATTTAAAAACATTGTTTTATATTATTTTACCATGTCTCCTTGGATTGAATTTCTCATTTTTAGAATAAATACCCCCTGTGTCCGCTTCGAAAAATGCCCCATTAAAATTATAACGTTTTTATTAACAGGTATTTAGCCACCTACCTTACCCTATGGCACGAACCTTGCCATAGGGACACTTATACCTTTTCACTCAACCTTCTTTGGAGGTAGTTAAAAATGGCTAAAATCAAAATCCGCCCTCTAGCCGACCGCGTCCTCGTCAAGCGCTTGGACGATGCCGAAGAGCAGAAAGTCGGTGGCATCATCATTCCCGACACGGCTAAGGAAAAGCCGCAGGAAGCCGAAGTCGTCGCCATTGGCCCGGGTCGTCTCGAAGACGGCAATCGCGTCGCGCCCGAAGTGAAAGAAGGCGACAAAGTTCTCATTGGCAAGTATTCGGGCACCGAGGTCAAGGTAGACGGCGAAGACTACTTGATCATGCGCGAAGACGACATTCTCGCCGTCGTTGGCTAATCGCTTAAAACAGATCAAGGAGATCCTATAAATGGCAGCAAAACAGATTGCCTTTCGCGAAGACGCGCGCGAGAAGATTTTGTCCGGCGTGCAGCAGCTCAGCCGCGCCGTCAAAGTGACCTTAGGCCCGCGCGGCCGCAACGTCGTGATTTCCAAAAGCTGGGGTTCCCCCACGGTGACCAAAGACGGTGTCTCGGTCGCCAAGGAAATCGAACTGCCCGATAAGTATGAGAACATGGGCGCACAAATGGTCAAGGAAGTGGCATCCAAGACCTCCGATGTGGCCGGTGACGGCACTACCACCGCCACCGTGCTGGCCGAAGCGATTTACTCGCAGGGCCTCAAGGCCGTTACCTCTGGCTTCTCGGCCATGGAGATCAAGCGCGGCATTGACAAGGCTGTGACTGAAGTAGTCGCCAGCCTCAGGGACCTTAGCAAGAACGTCAAAGACCACAGCGAAGTCGCCCAGGTCGGCACCATCTCCGCCAACGGCGATGAAGCCATCGGCGAACTGATCGCCGAGGCGATGGACAAGGTCGGCAAGGACGGCACCATTACGGTCGAGGAGGCCAAGAGCACCGATACCACCCTCGACGTGGTAGAAGGTATGCAGTTCGATCGCGGCTACCTCTCGCCCTATTTCGTCACCAATCAGGAGAGCATGGAGACCGTCCTCGAAGACGCCTACCTGCTAATCCACGAGAAGAAGATTTCCAATCTCAAGGACCTCCTGCCGCTGCTGGAGAAAGTGTCCAAAGCCGGCAAGCCGCTGCTGATCATCGCCGAAGATGTCGAAGGCGAAGCGCTGGCGACGCTGGTCGTCAACAAGATTCGCGGCACGCTGCACATTGCCGCCGTAAAAGCACCGGGCTACGGCGATCGCCGCAAGGCCATGCTGCAGGATCTGGCCGTGCTGACCGGCGGCACCGTGATTACCGAAGATCTCGGCATCTCGCTGGATAGCGTGCAGCTGAGCGACCTCGGTAAAACCAAGCGCGCCGTGATCGACAAGGACAATACGACGATTGTCGAAGGCGCTGGCAAAAATGCCGACATCAAGGGCCGCGTCGAGCAGATTCGCCGCCAGATCGAAGAGACCACCTCCGACTACGATCGCGAGAAGCTGCAGGAGCGACTGGCCAAGCTGGCCGGCGGCGTCGCGGTAATTTCCGTTGGCGCGGCCACTGAGGCGGAGATGAAGGAGAAGAAGGCACGCGTCGAAGATGCGCTGCACGCCACGCGCGCAGCCGTCGAAGAAGGCATTGTGCCGGGTGGTGGCGTCGCCCTCGTGCGCGGCATTGCCAGGATCGCCGAGCTGACGGGCGAGACCGACGGCGAGACGGCCGGAATCAAGATCGTGCGCCGCGCTCTAGAAGAGCCGCTGCGCCAGATTGCCGGCAATGCCGGTTTTGAAGGCGCTGTGGTCGTAGAGAGCGTGGCCTCGAAAAAGGGCTCCTACGGCTTTAACGCGCGCACGGAAGAGTATGGCGACCTCGTTAAGATGGGCGTCATCGACCCGACCAAGGTCGTGCGCACGGCCCTCAGCAACGCCGCCAGCATCGCCGGTCTGCTACTGACGACCGACGCGCTGATCACGGAAGAAGACGAAGACGAAGATGATGGCCACAGTCACGGCCATCACCACCACCACTAAGTCTTCACTTCAGCAGGCCCTACGACGAGGGCGGTCGGGTAGACCCCGGCCGCCCTCGTTTTTTATGCTGGTGCAGCCTAGATAATTTCCAGCAGCTGCACGCCGTAGCTATCGCCGACCACGACCAGCTTGCCGCGGGCAAAGAGCTTGCCGTTGACCAGCACGTTGACCGGGTCGGGCGCCGACTTGTCGGTGTGCAGCATGGATTGCTCGGCGAGTTCGGCCGCTTGCTCCACCGTTATTTCTGCACGCCCCCACTCGACCGTAATCCGCACTTCGACATCCCCCAGCCCGGAGAGCGATTTCAGAGCGGCTGAATCAGCCGCTGCATCGCTCTTTACAATCGGTAAATCACCCCGTCTTTTATCCATATAACCACCCTTGTCGGCGTATGTAGCAAAGCCTATTTTGTCCACAGTTCAAAACTAATTGCAGGAGAAAAGCATGGCAACGCTATACGAAAGACTCGGACTGCGCACCTTTATCAACGCCCGCGGCACCATTACGACGCTCGGGGGATCCATTATGCCTCCCGCCGTCGTCGAAGCCATGGCCGAAGCGTCTCGCCACTTTGTCCACCTCAACGAACTGCACGAGAAGGCCGGTGCGCGCATTGCCGAACTCACCGGTGCCGAAGGTGCTTTTATATGCGCGGGCGCCGCCAGTGGCCTACTCTTGGCCGGCGCCGCCTGTCTAGCTGGAGAGGACGTCGAGGCGATCCAAAAGCTACCTGACACGGGCGACCGTCCCAACGAGTTTGTCATTAGCCTCGTCGATAGTCACTACTATGTTCACCAGGGCTTTGTCGTGTGCGGTGGGCAGCTGGTCAAGGTCGGCACGCGCCAGGCCGTCACGCCTCAGGACTACGCCAACGCCCTGGGCAAGCGCACGGCTGCCGTAGTATTTTTCCTAGGCAGCCAGCCCCTCGAACAGCTGCCTGAAATCATCGCCCTTGCCCACGCGCAACAGGTGCCGGTCATCGTCGATGCCGCCGCCCAACTACCGCCCCGTTCCAACCTGACCGACTTGGCGGCGATGGGCGCCGACCTCGTCGTCTTTAGCGGCGGTAAGGGCCTCTTTGGACCGCAGTCGTCGGGCCTGATCTTGGGCCGAGCTGACCTGGTGCGCGCCTGCCATCTCAACAGCAATCCCCACTCGGCCGTCGGCCGCGGTATGAAGGTGGGTAAAGAGGAAATCGCCGGACTATTAACGGCGGTCGAGCTCTTTTTTGAAATGGACGAAGCGGCCGTCGTGCAGGAGTGGGATCGGCGCTGCCGGCGCATAGCCGAAGCGCTAGCAGGCGTTGGCGGCCTATCGTCGAGCTTCACGCCGGCCTACCAGAACACGTTTCCACCCGCATCGCCCCTCCTACATCTGCACTTTGACAAAACGGCGGCAAAAACGGCCGCGCAGGTGCGCATCGAGTTGGAGGAAGGAACGCCCTCGATCTTAGCCAGCGGCGGCGATGATAGCATCACCATTGGACCGCAGACGCTGCAAGAAGGCGAAGCCGAAATCATCGCCGAGCGCCTGCGCTATATACTCGCGGCTTGACGCAATAGGCTGCGCCGATACATTCCCCCTCAAAAGGAGGGCGTTATGATCGAGGACAAAACAAAGCTAACGGCTGAAGAAGTCGATGCCGAACTCGCATCTCTGGTGGGCTGGCAGCGCGAAGGCACGGTGATATCGCGCGCCTTTACCATGACCAACTTCAAAGACATCACGGCTTTTCTAAACCATCTGGTGCGCACGATCACCGAGCAGAACCACCATCCCGACTTTTCGCTCGACACTGGCACGCGCACCGTTGCCGTTCACGTTACCACCCACAGCGAGGGCGCCGTCACGCGCGCCGACCTACTCTTCGCGCGCACGCTCAACGAGTGGCAGCCGGCCTCTTGAAACCAGCGCCGACCGCATGAGCAGCGGCACCGAGAGCGAACGGTCAAATGGCGACGCGCCGCTGCCCCTTGGCCGACTGGATTTCCTTCAGGCACAGAGCGAGCGAATTGCGCGCGCTCTGACCGCCTAGCGTAGTAGACGGCTTGCCGGCCTTTACGGAATCGACCATCTCCTGCAGCTCACCGACAAAGCCGTCCTTGCGCGATAGGCGCGGTTGGCGCACCTTGCCGTCGGCCGTCAGCAGCTGGGGCGGCTTGCCCCACGAGGAATTAAACTTGAGCGCGGCCTTTTCAAAATAAATATCGTAGCCGTGCTCAAACGGACAGCCCTGCTGCGATAGCCATCCCCCCTCGGCGCTGATCGCCATATTGCCCGAGTATCCATAGTGAGTGTGGATGTACTCAACGGTTTCTCCCTTGCCGATATAGGCCTGCGATACGACGGACTTCGGCATGCCGAACAGGTACTGGACAAAATCCGCATCGTGAATGTGCAGGTCGATGGCCGGCCCCCCAGTGCGTTTTAAATCGTTGGCATTCCACCAGGCAGGCCGAGCAATAGCGCGCTTAAAGTGAGCGGCGTGGACCTTGCCGTACTCACCGCTTTCGACAATGTCCTTGGCCAAGCGAAATTCGGGGAAGTAGCGCAGCACGTGCGCCACCATAAACTGCCGCCGCTGCTTTTTGGCTGTGGCGATCAACCGATCGGCATCGGGCAGCGACAGCGCGATGGGTTTTTCTAAAAAAACGTGCTTGCCCGCCTGCAGGGAGCGCAGCGCCGTATCTACGTGCAGCGACGTGGGCAGGCAGATATCGACGACGTCAATCTGCGGATCGCCCAGCAGTTCATCTAACGTCCCGTAGGTCTTTACCCGGCTCAGATCCTGAACGCCGCCGCGCCCGCCAAAGTTGCCCTGAATGGCGCTCCAATTACCGCGCCGTTTTTTTTCGTCGCGCGTGACAATGGCCGATACGCGCCCGCCGCGCACCTGCTGCAACGCCTTAAAATGCGTTACGCCCATAAATCCAATGCCGACAATACCCACGTTGACCATAGTGTCCTCCTTGGTGTATAGACCTACAATAGACGGCGGCCAAACGGACGTCAAGCGATCTCAGCGCACCAGCGCTAGTGAACCGACTTTGCTCTGTCCCCCGGCTATTATGCGATAGTAGTACACGCCCGAAGCCAGCGGAGTGCCCGCTTCGTTGGCCCCGTCCCACAGCAGACCGCCGTCGCCGTCGCGCTCCTCCAACCGGCGCAGCACTTGGCCTTGCGCATCGTAGATGGCGACGGTAGACTGCGGCGGCAGAAAGCCAAATACCAGCGAGCCGCGACGGGCGATATACGGATTGGGAAAAGGGCCCGCGCGACGCAGGTCGGCAGCGGCAAACAGAAAGCGCGATTCGCCGTGCACCGACAAACCATCTTCGTCCAATAGCCCGTCGACGACCGCCCGGTAGGCGCGCCCGAGCGGTTGCAGGGCATCTTCTTCAGCCAGGGTTAATATTACCCGAGTACCGTCGACGCGAACGGCCTCTATAACAATTCCATCGCCCAGCGAGAACGGGCTGACATCCTCGGTCGGCCGTATCGCTTTATCAAAGTCCAGCACGACGCGGTGTGCATCCAGCGCCTCGGCCCCTAGCAGGCGGGCGCTGCGCGCCTGGGCAACGAGGACAAAGTGGGTAGATGTTTCTGCGAGCAGACCCCCGCCCTCGGCGCGCAGGCCGTTGGCAATCAATTCGAACGCGCCGGAGTCGGGCAGAACCGATGCAAAGGCCAACACCGCGCGCATTCCCCCCCGGTCAAATACAGCCGATGAAGGGATGCCTATATGGGGTTCAACCCGAAACCGAAAAGGCTCGTCATCGGCACGCCGCATCGCCTGGCTAAAGGCGACGGCAAGATGCCGCGGCGACAGGCGCGCTATCCGCTCAATGCGCGGCTGCGGCTGCGGCACGACGAGAAGCTCGGCGGAAGGCAACCCTAAGGCACCATCGGCTGCAACGGCCCGCACAAGGTAGCGCAGCGGCGTCTGACCATCGCCCTCTAACACGTCCACATAAGCGGTCTGTCCGCTCTCGCCTACTGCAACCCCGTCGCGATACACTCGGTAGCCGACCGCGCCCTCTACGGCCTGCCATTCGATCTGCACGCGGTCGCTGGCCAGGGGGAACGCATCGACATTGGCCGGAGGAAAGAGCTCATCGCCCTTCCCTCCATACTGAGCAACGACGACTCCATCTTCGCCATTGAATCCCAGTTCGGAACGTCCATCGCCGTCGAGATCTCCGAAAAAGGGCCGCTGAGTAGCCACTGCTCGCCCGCGCCATACCGGCTCGTAGGTATCGGTAGCCGGACTGAAAAAGACGTAGACGTCGGGCACCGCCACCAGCGCCCATTCAATTTGCCCGTCGCCGTTGAGATCGCCGCAGTGAATGCCGCTGCCGGCAAATGACGTTCCCAGAATGCGCCCCTGCCATTCGAGGGCGTATTGATCGTTGCCCACAGCACCGTATACCTCGACCTGCCAACCGCGTGCATCGACATTAAACGGGTCGTCGTAAAATCGCCCGACCACGAATTCCATTTGGCCATCGGCATCCAAGTCGACCCCACCGCCCACCGTGCGCGCGTCGCCGTCGCCGTCGTGTTCCCAGGTCGTGCGATACGTGCCGTTGGCCACGGCCTCAAATACAAATAGATCGCCGTCGCCATCGCCGCCAATCAGTTCACCGCGCCCGTCGCCGTCCAAGTCGCCAACCACTTGTCGCTGGCCGAGTTCATTGGATCCGTCGCTGGTGCGATTGAGCACTGCCACTTCGACGTAATCGTTATCGCTCTGCGCTTCAAAGACCTGAACGTAGGAACCCTTTGCCGAGCGCAGCAAGAACTCGTCGCGCCCATCGCCGTCCAAATCGGCGACCTCTCCCCCCCATACGCCGCGCTGTTCCCAGGCCAACTGACGCGGGAAAGCACCTGGCGATGGGGCCTCAAATAGCCGCACGCGCTGCGCGTCGACGCCCAGCACTTCCAGCAGGCCGTCGCCGTCGCCATCGCCTGCGTGCCAGGGAATATACAGCTGCAGCGAAGTAAAGATGCGCGATAGCGCCGAGCCATCTATCTGATAGTAGTCAACCGCATTATACTGCAAGCCGCCGCCGTAGCCCATCTGCACCAGTTCCATTTGCCCGTCGCCGTTGGCATCCACCGCGCTCGGCAGGACATAGCCTGCAGGCAACTCAAACCCGGGGCGCAGCGGCCAGCGTACTATGCTCTCGTTGCGCAGCTCAACGCCCTCAAGGCGCTCCCAAACTCCCCGTTGGCCGGCGGCCGATTCGGCGCGCGCGGAAATGGTATACACCCCCGTTGGCAGATCGGTCGGTAGGACTACGCGCTGACTGAGCGCGCTGGCTACCTGTGCCTCGTACACCACTTGTCCAGCGCGTTCAACAATCAGCCGCCCCGCGCTCTCCCCGGCCGTTTCCCACTCGACGATCTGACGCCAGGCCCCAGCCAGCAGCGCAGGCGCAGTGCGCAAGCGCAAGATCGGCTCGGCAGACTGCGTCACCCAAACCCGCACGCGGTCCTCCACCCACCGCTGGCCCCAACGAGCGCGCAGCCGCAGCTGGTACGGTCCTGGCGATAGGCCCTCGGTGAACCAACTCAACCCACCGCGTTCTTCCGCACCCATTGCGCCCGCGGCAATTGCATACCACGCCGGTGGCTCGCTGCCTGCTCCCCATTCCACCCGCCATTCGTCGACGTCTTCAACGCCCAGTTCGATAGGCACTTCGCCATTGCCAACACCGCCATCTTGGACGGGTTCGACAATGCGCGCCAGCGGTACGCGGTCCTCTTCGAGTGCAGCAAAGTGCGCCAAACCGGCCCCCGAGTAGCCATCCCACCCCGGCGCCAGCACGTCGACAGCCGACGCCCGCAGCGCGGCGCGAACCTGCTCGTCGAGCCATTGCGGCTGCCGTCCCAGCAGCAGCGCAGCCAAGCCGGCCACGTGCGGGGCGGCCATTGACGTGCCAGAGCGCTGGACATATCCGCCCCCCGGCAGCAGACCGGCGACGATGTACCCCGGCGCAACGAGATCTATACTCGGTCCGAAGTTGGAAAAAGCCAGCACCTCGCCACTCGGCGCCGATGCGCCCACCGCAATGGTCTCCGACAGACGAGCGGGAAAGAACACGGCATCTTCGCCCTCGTTGCCCGCGGCTGCGACAAGGACGAGACCGGCATCGTGCGCATAGCGCACGGCATCGCGAATGAGGGGGCCGGGACTGGGATCTCCCCAGCTCATATTGATGACGCGCGCGCCGTTATCAACTGCGTATAGGATGGCCGCGGCAATATCGTCGTCTTCTAAGTACCCCCCTCCCGGCAAATTAAACCCGGCGCGCAGCACCATGATGCGCGCATTCGACGCCACTCCCGCAACGCCGATGCCATTGTCGGCAACGGCGGCAATAATGCCTGCCACGTGCGTGCCGTGTCCGGATTCGTCGCGCGGATCGCTATCGCGCTGGAGAAAGTCACCTACCCCCGGCAGTCCAGGCGCATCGCTGAAATCCCAGCCGACTATATCGTCGACATAGCCGTTGCCATCATCGTCGACACCCGTTACTCCGTCCGCCTCGGCGCGGTTATGCCAAATCTGCCCTTGCAAGTCGGGGTGTTCAATGTCGACACCGGAGTCGATAACCGCTACGATTACTGGGCCAGCTTCTACATCGGAGCGCCAGCCGATTGCATCCAGTGCCCACTGTTCACCCCGCAGCGAATCGACGCGGGTCGATGCGGGGCGGCGCAACACGTTGGCCTGTGCCTGTTCCACGCCGTGCCATTGAGCAGCGCGCTGAGCCCAGGCAATGGGGTCGGCCTGTGGGTCAATGGAAACTCGGTACCAGCGCTCCAAGACGTCTATCGTCGCGCGCTTGGCACGGGGGCGAGCAGCGTGGCTAAAGAGGGGTTCGGGCACCGTCCGCGCGCCCATCGACTGTAGAACGGCCGCCGCATCGCCTGCCGATTTTGCCGCACCGGCGCGCAGGCGCAGCAGCACTTCTCCCGGCACCACGCCACCGACCTGTGCGTCTACTGCACGGGCCATAATCAGCCCGTAGATGAGCAAAACAGTCCATTTCATATGCATTGGAAGATAACTACAGCGATCGCTGGAAGGGCAGCAAGCCCTGTAGAAGCAATGGAACCGTTCCCCTTATATCTCTGCGCTGCAGCATCGAGCATTGATAACGCAACGCAACGGGTTCGGGACAGGGCCCGTGCAGGGGTGTGCTGCGGCAAGTGGGCGTCTGCCGTGCCGCTACGTTAGGTCGCGCAGGCGCTGCGCTACCTCTTTGCACACGCGTTCGGCAGCGCGCTCTTTGACCGCTTCGTAGCCGCGAATTTCATCTGCCATATCGGCTATCTGCACGCAGGCGCCGTAGTTTTCTTCGCATATATGCGCCAGCGCCGCCTGCACCACTTCTCGATACCAGCCGATGAGTTCGCGCTCGAGTCGTCGCCCAGATGCCCTGCCAAAGGGGTCGAACGGTCCCCCGCGCAGCACCTTGCCCCTTCGCAGTAAATTCAACACCCCGTGAAACCACCCCCCCAGGGCAACCTTCTTACTAAATAGCCAGCGCAGCGAGGGAGGGTGTAGGCGATAGGTCAATTCGACGGGGCCGGCAAAGAGCCCTTTTAGCCTTTCGACATTGCTGTCCTTAGTCGCCAAACGCGCCACTTCGTATTCATCCTTATAGGCCATCAGACGGTAGAACTGCTTACTCACGGCCTGTGCAAACTCGCCACTCAGCCCCATTTCCCGCTCTCGATTATACACCGACTCGACAAATTCGACGTAGACGGCGGCGTAGGCGGCATCCTGGTAGGCGCACAATTCGGCGATGCGCACGGCTAGGGCGGGCTTGCCAGCCTCTGGCCAAGCCCCGTTTAGCACTCCTTCGAGCAGCGCGCTTCCCCGCGCGTTGCCCGCCAGCGCGCGGCGCGCGGCGGCAATGCGCTGCTGATCGGAGACGACCGACGAGCCCAGAGCCGCCTCGACGCGACCGGGATCGGCCACGGCTAGGCGCCCCCAGCGAAAGGCGCGGATATTATTTTCTATCGCTTTGCCGTTGAGCCGTATGGCCTGTTCGATAGAATCGGCCCCAACGGGTATGCAGCCAGACTGGTAGGCCGCACCCAGCAGCAGCATATTGGCGTAGAGGATGTCGGCAAAGAGCGCTTCGGCTAGCCAATAGGTATCCATGTAGACGCTCTCCCCCTTGCGCACGTGGCGTTCGATCTGCGAGGTGAGCGCATCGACGGCAGGAAAGAGCACCTGGCGCGGATTGCGGTTCATTTCTGCCGTCGGCACCTGCGCCGTGCTAACGACGGCGCGCGACACACCGGGAGCGACGTTGCGCAAATTGCTCTCTTCGGCGGCGCGCAGCAGGTCGAATCCCAAATACAGGTCGACCTGTCCGGGAAATAGGTGGTTAAATACGGGCTGCTCCCCTTCTGCAATGACGATGGGGGCCTCGACCGGGCCGCCCTTTTGCGCCAGACCCGTGTTGTTCGACAAGTATACGCGCTTGCCCTCCAACATGGCCGCATAGGCCAATAGGTGCGAAAGCGTCACCACGCCGGTGCCACCGCGACCAACGGCGAGAATAGAATACCCCGATCCAAGCGGACAGGGAGGCGGTTCGGGCAGATCATCAACCGTTTCGGGCGAGCGGCGACGCAGGCCCATGCCCCCCGTATCGCGGACGACGACAAAGGCCGGACACTCGCCGTCGATGCAGAGTTCATCCTGCGCACAGTTGGCCTGGCGCACTTGGGTCTTTACACCCCACTCGGTTTCGACACTGTGCAGGGCAGCGCAACCTTCCGACTGTCCGTAGCAGTCTCCGCATCCCTCACACACTTCGTCGTTGATCAGCACGTAGCGATCGGGCTTGATGCCCTGGCGTCGGTTGCGCCGTCCCCGCTCGGTCGCACACTCCTTGTCCAATAGCAGCACGGTAGTCCCAGCAGTGGCCTTGAACTGATCCTGTGCCGCTGCCTGCTCGTCCAGTGTGTAAATCTGCACGCACTCGCTCTTGGGCAAATCGAATTCGGCACCCCGCGCCGTGATGACCCCCACCCGCGCCACGCCCAACCCCAACAGTTCCTGCACGACCTCGGGAATGCTGCGCACACCGCCGGGATTCTGCCCCCCCGTCAGCGCCACAACTCCATTAAAGAGCAGTAAAAAGGTGATGTTTACATCGCTCTGAACGCAGCTTTGAATCGCCCCGCGACCGCTGTGAAAGTAGGACCCGTCGCCCAAGTATTGGAAAATATGGCGATTGCCGTTAAAGGCGGCCCATCCGCTGTATATCGACCCGCCCGCTCCCATCGTCGGGATGTAAAGCACGCCGTTGTCGTAGGCGGGAATCGCGCGAATCGATGAGCAGCCAATGGCTCCACCCGGCTTTTCTTTTAGCGTGCGAAAGCTGTTGTAAGGGCACCCTCCGCACGACATGGGCGTCACGGTGGGGGTGCCCGAATAGATGCGCCCTTCCAACGCTTGGAGTCGCTCCAACGCCGGCCCGCCGACGCCCAGCCGCCCGGCCAGCAAGCGCGCTAGTCGTTCCGGGGTGACTTCGCCGTGCGAGGGCACAAACGGAGCGCCTCCCTCATCCCACTGGCCTAGGAACTGCTCCACCTGACTGCCCCACAGCGCGGCGCGGACAGCGTCTTCGACAAAGGGTCCCGGCTCTTCGACCAGATAGATAGAGCGGAGCCCTCGGGCAAATCGGCGCACGATCTGTGCATCGAGCGGATAGGGTGCGCGCAGGTGTAAGATGGGCAGGCGAACGCCGAGATAGTTCAGTGCCTGACGCACATCGGCGTAGCTCTTTCCCGTCGCAATGATGCCGATTGTGCCACCGGCTTCGGCGTCGACGATGCGGTTGATATCGTTTTGGCGAATGTATTCCTCGGCTAGCGGCAGACGCTCTTCGACCAGCTGCTGCTGCATGGGCAGGGCGCGCGTAGCCATGACAATGCGGTTAAAAACCTTCTCGTACGAGCGCTCAGGCAGGGCAATATCCGGCCGCACCTGCTGCAAGTCTACCGTGCTTGCCGCATCGCATACCGGCGTGACCAATTTGAGCGCCGTTACGACACCGGCGTGGCGCGACAGCGCCACGGCATGCAGCCCCAGTTCAATGATTTCGCCAACGCTAGACGGATAGAAGATGGGCACCATGCAGCTGCGCAGTACGCCGTCGCTGGCCCCAGGTGATACCGAGCTCTTTGACTGGTGGTCTTCACCGCTGAGCAGGACCATTGAACCGCGCGCGCTGGTGCCGCTCAGATTGGCCAACCACACCTCGTCGGGCACCCACATCGTACCGTGTGCTTTGCCATACCAAAAAGCGTCGACGTCGCCGCTTTCGGCAAACTGCGTGCCCAACATGGCCGAGGCCGCCGTTTTTTCGTTGATGCCAAATTGGTGCAGCGTGCGACCGCGCTCGTTGAGAACACTCATCTGTTCGACCAATTTTAGGTCGAGACCGCCCAGCGGCGACCCCTCGTAGCCGCTCACGTAGGTTTGATTGACTTGGCCCAATTGCGCATCGCGCCGCTGCTTCTCTACGATCAGGCGCACGATGGCTTCCATCCCGGTCAAAAAGACGGTGCCTTCATCCTTCTCGTACTTGTCGTCCAGTCTTAGTTCCACATGCGCTCGATCCACACAGCGTGCACTCCACTTTCTTCCGGCTGATTATACGCAGGCCACTCAGGGCGAGCAAGCCACCCAAACAGCGGTCCGGAGCAAAGGGCGATTTGCCCATCGGCGATACATCGCACTATATTTCTATATTATAATAGACGAGCATATTCAACTACCGCACAACCGCCAACATCAGGTGAAACATGGCTGAGAATATTGACGAACTTACGATCCACTACGAAGAAGACGGGCGCGTGCTGCGCAAAGAACTGGCCAAGGAAGCGTTGAGCAAAGGCTCTTGGGCGACGATTATGTACCTGTATCAGGACTTGGATCGCAAGACGGATGAGTACGGCCCGCAGAAGATTTCCATTCGCCGCTATCAAAAGCGCGAAGGCACCTTTATTCAGCGCAGCAAATTCGAAATTTCCAGCGCCAACCAAGCGCGCGCCATCTGCGCCAAAATCGAGGATTGGTTTCCCCAAGAAGACTGATCGTTCGCTCCTGAACCATCCGCCGAGTGTCCCCGCCGGAGCGTTTCCGCTCTCGCAGGGGCTTTTCTGAAGACGCTGCCATGCAATCGCACCGCGCGGCGATCGTCGGTCTGACCGGCATTGGCGCAGCGCGCCCGGCCGAGCACCCGCTCGTAGCGGCCCCGCGCTCCCACGCGGCCGCCTACCATCGCCATCCACACACCGAGCTAGTCGCCGTTTGCGACAAGAATCCCGCTGCCCTTGCGCAGTTTCGCCAGACTTGGCAAGACGTCTGGCCGCAGCTGCGCTATTACGAAGACCATCGGGAGATGCTCAGTGACGCACGCCCAGAGCTCCTCAGCGTAGTCACCTCCGACCACGCCCATGCCGACATTGTGGTGGACGGAGCGCTCGGCTCGCCGCGCGCCATACTGTGCGAAAAACCCATCGCCACGACGTTGGCCGATGCCGACCGCATGATCGCCGCCTGCGAAGAGCACGACACCCTGCTTTCGATAGAGCATACCCGGCGCTGGAACCCGGCGTTTGTGCGCGCACGCCAATTGATTTGCTCCGGTGAGTTGGGCCCCCTGCGCACCATGGTCGCCGAAATGTTTAGCCCGCGCGCCATGTTGATGCGCAACGGCATTCACCTCATCGATCTGTTCACCTTCTTTGCCGACGGCCACGTGCAGTGGGTCGTCGGCGAGTTGGAAGAGGGCTTTGAGGACTACGGTAGCTACCGAGGCGACGGTGGCCGCGACCCGGGAATAGAACCCTTTGCCTCGAGCTATGTGCGCTTTCGCTCGGGGGTGCGAGCCTTTTTCAACTCCTACAAAACCACCATGCCGGGATGGCAAATGCAGCTTACGTGCGATGGTGGCCGCCTGGAACTTTCCGACCGCAGCGCCCGGCTCATACGCCCGACATCGCACTACGAATGGAACGAAAGCGAACTGCACGTCGGCGACTATATGCACACCAACCAACTGGGCGCCGTGCACGAATTGGTCGAGATTCTGGCAGGGCGCGGCGAACTGGCCTGTCCGCCGCGCGAGGCGCGCAAGGCCCTGGAGATCACGCTGGCCATCCTGCAGTCGCACGTGCGCGGAAACGTGCCGATCGCCCTGCCGCTGCCCAGCTAAGACCCGTACCCCCAGAGCGAGATCACCCACAGGAAAAGGCGAGACACAGACCGTCCATGACACCGATTGAACGCAACCCTACCCGCAGTGTGCGCATTGGCCGTACGCACATCGGCTCACAGCACCCCATCGCCGTGCAGAGCATGGCCGCCACGCGCACCCAAGACATGGCCGCGACCCTGCGCCAAGTCGAACTCATCGGCCAAGCCGGTGCCGACATTATCCGCATTGCCGTCGACAACCGCAAGGACGTCGAGGCCCTAGCTGAAATAGCTCAGCACACCGACGTGCCGCTTAGCGTCGATCTGCAGGAAAATTACCGGTTGGTCCAGCACGTAGCGCCCCACGTGCAGAAAGTGCGCTACAATCCGGGCCACCTCTACCACCACGAAAAGGACAAGAGCATAGCCGACAAGGTCGCCTTTATTGCAGATGAGGCGGCTAAAAATGACTGCGCCCTGCGCGTGGGCGTTAACTGCGGCTCCGTCGACCCCGACAAGGTAGGCCTTTTTCCGGTCGGCGATTCCATTTCGCCCATGCTCGCCTCAGCCCTAGAGCACTGCCAGATACTCGACGACCTCGGATTTACCCGCTACTGCGTCTCTCTAAAGGATTCCGACCCGCAAAACGTAATTGACGCCAACAGCCGCTTTGCCGCCGAACGACCCGACGTGCCTCTGCACCTGGGCGTGACGGAAGCGGGCATGCCACCCGAGGGGATTATCAAGACGCGCATCGCCTTTGAACAGCTTATCACCGCGGGCATTGGCGATACGATCCGCGTTTCGCTGACGCTGCCCTTTGACGATAAGGGCGAGGAAATACGCGTCGGTCGCCAAATCCTCGATGACATCTATTCTGGGCGCTTCCGCTCCGTGCCCAAACTGCTCGATACCGGCCTGAATATTATTTCCTGCCCTTCGTGCTCGCGGGTAGAGAACGAGGCCTTTATCGAGTTAGCCCACAAGGTGCGCGAAGTGACCGAATACGCCAAGGAGCACGCCATTACCATTGCCGTGATGGGATGTCGGGTCAACGGACCGGGTGAAACAGACGACGCCGACCTCGGCCTGTGGTGCGCCCCCAACTTCGTCAACCTCAAGCGCGGCCCCGAACCCATCGGCCAATTTGGCTACGACGAGGTGCTGGACAAGTTGCGCCAGGAAGTCGATCGCATCATCGCGTCTTAACCCCGATGGGCCTCGCTCACTCCATTCTTTTTTGCCACCGCTCCTGCAGACGCACCGCTGTCCCCCGTTTCTCCAGCGCCACAGCGCGGCCAGACGCGCTTTCCAGCCCTCGGGCAAAAGCCCTATATTAGCCCCTCAGAACCGCTTCCGCGAAAGGAACCCCATGCACAACCCCATTAGAGAAGCGCTGGCTGCCGGCCGGCCTTCGATTGGCAGCTGGCTCAACCTCGGCTCACCGCTGGCCGCCGAAGTTATGGCCGCCGCCGGCTTTAGCTGGCTGTGCGTCGACGCCGAGCACACCGCCTACGATATGGAGTCCATCGCCCACACCTTTCGCGCCATTGAGGCCCGCGGTGCCATACCGCTCGTGCGCGCCTGGGACCACGATCCGACCACCGCCGCCCGCCTGCTCGACGCGGGCGCCTACGGCATTGTATTTCCCCACGTCAGCACCCCACAGCAGGCCGAAGGGCTAGCTCGGGCCATGCGCTTTCCGCCCCGCGGCATTCGCTCGGCCGGCACCGGGCGCTGCGCCACGCTGGCCCCCGACTACCGCAAGGTCTTCGACGATATCGTTCTCTGCATTCCCCAAATCGAAGATATGGAAGGCGTCGAAAACGCCGAGGCCATCGCCCGAGTCGACGGCGTCGATATCGGCTTTCTCGGCCCGGGTGATCTGGCCATGTCGATGGGCGTCGAACCGGGGCACCCCGATCACGAAGCGGCCCTGCTGCGCTTTTTAGCGGGGTGTCAGCGCGCCGGCACCAGCTGCGGCATTCCCACCAAGGACGCGGCCAGCACGCGCCGGCGCCTCGAGCAGGGATTCCGCTTTATCGATATCAATAACGACCTGCGTTTTCTCGAGGCCGCCGCCGCGCAGATTCTCTCAGAAATAGAATCTTAAATACTGCATCACAATACTTTATAACGATTATATGAATAATTCCATACGGCAAATATTGGCTGCCGGCCGACCTTCGATTGGCAGCTGGCTCAACCTCGGCTCACCGCTGGCCGCCGAAGTTATGGCCGCCGCCGGCTTTAGCTGGCTGTGCGTCGACGCCGAGCACACCGCCTACGATATGGAGTCCATCGCCCACACCTTTCGCGCCATTGAGGCCCGCGGTGCCATACCGCTCGTGCGCGCCTGGGACCACGATCCGACCACCGCCGCCCGCCTGCTCGACGCGGGCGCCTACGGCATTGTATTTCCCCACGTCAGCACCCCACAGCAGGCCGAAGGGCTAGCTCGGGCCATGCGCTTTCCGCCCCGCGGCATTCGCTCGGCCGGCACCGGGCGCTGCGCCACGCTGGCCCCCGACTACCGCAAGGTCTTCGACGATATCGTTCTCTGCATTCCCCAAATCGAAGATATGGAAGGCGTCGAAAACGCCGAGGCCATCGCCCGAGTCGACGGCGTCGATATCGGCTTTCTCGGCCCCAACGATCTGTCTCTATCGATGGGCGTCGAACCGGGGCACCCCGATCACGAAGCGGCCCTGCAAGCCGTTTTGCAGGCCTTTACCCGCGCCCAAAAGCCCTGCGGACTGTCCGTGCGCGGCGCGGCCAACGTGCGCCAACGCCTGCAGCAGGGTTTTCGCTTTGTCGATGCGGCCAGCGATCTGCGCAGCCTAGAGGGATGGGCCATCGCCCAATTGCGCGCAGTCAACTCGCATGCGTAGTTCCCAGCCGCGATGAACATACTCAATTTCGGCTCGCTCAACATCGATCTGGTCTACCAGGTCCCGCACATCGCGCGGCCAGGGGAAACCATTTCGAGCACGCAGCACAGCGTCTTTGCCGGGGGCAAGGGAGCCAATCAGTCGGCCGCCTTAGCCTTGGCGGGAGCCGATGTGTACCACGCCGGACAAGTGGGACAAGACGGCGCCTGGCTGGTGGAAAAGCTGAAAGCGATGGGCGTCGATATGCAGTGGACGCGCGTGGTGGCTGAGCGCACCGGACACGCCCTGATCCAGGTGGCCGAAAGCGGCGAAAACAGCATCGTGCTCTTTCCCGGCGCCAACGCCACCCTGCAGCGGCCCCATATAGACCGCGTCATTAGCCGTTTCGAAAAAGGCGATATACTGCTCTTGCAGAATGAGATAAACGATATTTCGTATATTTTGACGCAGGCGGCCAAACGCGGCATGCGCATCGCCTTTAATCCCGCTCCTTTCCATGCCGACATCCTCACCTACGGCCTCGAACACGTCGAATGGCTTCTGCTCAACGAGACGGAAGCGGCCGGATTGCTAGCGGAGTCGCTGGAGCCGGATGCGGCATTGGCCGCTCTCGCTCGGCGCTATCCGCAGGCGCACGTAGTCCTCACCCTGGGAACAGCCGGCGTCCGCTTTCGCTCCCCCCAGGCGACCTATGCCGTGCCGGCGCGCGCCGTGCACAGCGTCGATACCACGGGTGCCGGTGACACATTTATTGGCTATTTCCTCGCCGCCCTGAGCGGAGGCCACGATGCGCTAACCGCGCTCCAGCACGGCGTTAGCGCCGCCGCGCTCTGCGTGACCAAACCGGGTGCAATGGATTCTATACCAAGCTCAGAAGAAGTTCGTAACTTATTGTAGAAGAAAGGGATCACCATGTCTAAAAAAATTCTTATCACCGCCCAATTCCACAACGACGAATTCGCCTCGAGCGAACGGCAGCAGGGCATGGAACGCCTCGCCCAATACGGCGAACTCGTCCGGGAGAAGGAGGTGCTCAATGCCGAAGATGCCGAGGGCGTCATCGCCTCCGTAGCCAGTTCATCGCTCTATACGGACGAATTCTACGAAGCGGCCAGCGACCTGCGGATCATCGCGCGCTGGGGAGTGGGCTTTGACAAGGTCAACGTCGCCGCTGCCACGCGCCACGGCGTGCTCATCACGGTGACGCCCGTGCACATGGATACCGTGGCCGAATACACCATCGCCCAGTGGATGGCCACGCTCAAACGCGTTTACACGCTCAACCGCCTCTCGCACGGAGGGGACTTCTCCATTATTCGCACCTACGAGGCACAGGGCTCGACCCTGGGACTCTACGGCTGTGGGCGCATCGGGCAAGAAGTAGCCCAGCGCGCCCGCCCCCTGCTCGGCGATAGGGGCCGCCTGCTGATCTACGACTCGCGCCCCGATATCGGTGAGATTGCCGCGCGCTTCGGCGCCGAAGCCGTCGATTCGCCCCGCGCCCTATTTGAACAGTGCAATACCGTCAGTCTGCACGTATCGGGCGACGAAACCATTGTCGATTACGATCTCCTCTCGGCCATGCAGCCGCACGCCTCGCTGATCAACCCCTCGCGCGGCAACTTAGTGGACGACGCGGCGATCCACCGCGCCATAGGCGAAGACAAGCTCTACTATTACGTAGTCGACGACCCGGTAAATGGCCCGCGCGCCATCCACAAAGATCACCCGCGCATTATCTGCACCAACCACAACGCCGGCATTTCCGTCGAATCGACCATCCGCCTCGACCAGAAGACGATTGAGCAGGTGACCGATACGCTCGAGCACCGCCGCCCCGATTTTATTCTCAACGAGGAGGTCCTCGAACACCCTCGGGTCAAAGAGTGGCTAAACGCATGAAAATAATTCGCTTAGAGAGCATACCACTCAGCAATCGGGGCATGCTCCTACGCGTCGAGACCGACGAGGGGCTCGTCGGTCTGGGTTCGCCGATGAACTACGAGCACGGACGCACCGTGGCGCGGGCCATCGAGGATATGGGCGAGTATTTAATCGGCCGCGATCCGCTGCAAATCGAAGACCACTGGCAGACCCTCTTTCGCTCCTCCTATGCGCGCCAGATGCCCATCCTGCTATCGGCGCTCAGCGGCATTGAAATGGCCTGCTGGGACCTGCTGGGAAAAAGCGTTGGACTCCCGGTATGGAAACTGTTGGGAGGGTCCGTTCGCGACGCCATCCGCGTCTATGGAGGAGCCGGTGGCGCCACCCCCGAACAGGCCGCCGCTAGCGCTCGCCGCAGTGTCGAAGCCGGATTCACCGCCGTGAAGACCACGCCCTTTCCCGAGGCCGTCCGGCCCATCGAAACGCCGGCCGGCATCGATCGCGTCGTCACCCATATCGCCGCCATACGCGAGGCCATTGGCCAATCGGTCGATTTGGCCATCGACTTTCATCGCGCCACGAGTCCGCCCTTTGCCAAAATGCTGCTGCGCGAGTTGGAGCCCTTTCGCCCACTCTTCGTCGAAGAGCCCACCAAAGCCATGCCCGACAACATCGGCCCGCTGCGCGAGCTCGCCCAATCGACCTGTATCCCCATCGCAACGGGCGAGCGCTGCGCTACGCGCTGGGGCTTTCGCGAGATTTGCGAGACCAAGGCCGCCGCCATCATCCAACCGGATATTCGCCACTGCGGCGGCATTCGCGAAATGCGCCATATCGCCGCGCTGGCCGAAGTGCACGAAATACTCGTAGCTCCGCACAGTGCCGCCGACCCGCTCGGAATTGTCGCCGCCGTGCACGCGATGGCGCCGACGCCGAATTTCTTACTCATGGAGTTTGGCGGGGGTGGAGGAGAAGACTTTTTCGTCGAACCGCTGCACATGATAGACGGCTTTGTACAACTACCTCAGGGGCCTGGTTTGGGCGTGGAAATTGATCCCGACGGCCTCGAACGGATGCGGCAACGCGGCCCGTGGCGACAGCGCACGATGCGCCGCCACCGCGAAGACGGCAACTTCTCCGACTTTTAGCCAGGCGGCAATGCCCTTTCGACCACGCTCCTGAACTCGTCGACGGTATAGGGCTTGGTGAGACAAGCGACAAATCCCAGAGCATGAACGTTAGCCATATCTAACTTCTTCGAATAGCCGGAGGACAGCACAATCCGCGCCTGCGGGTTGATCTGCTGAATTTCTTTGGCCATTGCAATGCCCCCCCTCCCTCCTGGAATCGTCAAATCGAGGATCACCACGTCAAAAGGATTCCTATCGCACCAAGCGCTGCGATAGCGCATAAGCGCCTCCTCCTCAAACGGAGTAGCCAGCAGGTCGTAGCCCAGGTCCTCGCTCAAACGCATAACCGCTTCACATAGCTGGTCGTCGTCGTCGAGCAGCAACACGCGTCCGCCCATCGCCGAATGGGAGACCGATTCAATCTGCGTTTCGGATACACGCGCTCCCCTAGGCAGGTAAAAACGGAACTCCGAGCCTTCCCCCACTGCCGAATCGGCCGTCAGCATGCCGCCATGTCGATTTATAATGGCGTAGCTCGAGGCAAGCCCCAACCCGGCCCCATCTTTCTTGGTCGTAAAGTAGGGATCGAAGACGCGCTGTAAGTCATCCGCACGAATGCCCATCCCCTCGTCGCGGACCGAGCACAGGACGTAGGATCCTCTTTGCAGCAAATGGGACTGGCCATCTTCGCATTCGAAATTGCGCATTTCCACGCGCACCGTTCCTCCGCCGGGCATGGCCTGCTGGGCATTTAATATCAGGTTGTGTACAACGCTTCTTATCTGCGATGCATCGATATCGACAGGCCAGAGATCGTCCTTCTCCTCAATTTCTAATTTGGCGTTGGAACCGCGCAGGGCAAAAGTAGCCGAGTTGCGCACGATATCCTGCAACGAGGCCCTCTTACGCACCAACTCCTCGTTGTGCATAAACCCCATGAGCTGACGCGTCAGGTCGCGCGCCGCATACAGGGCTTTATCGATATCATCGACGATTTCCCCGCGCTTTTTATCGTCCGTTACCATCTTGAGTAACGACGTGTTAATCGTAGCAGATGAAAGCATGTTGTTGAAATCGTGGGCAATGCCGTCGGCCAATTGGCCGAGTGACTCAATGCGCTCTATGCGCAGCCGTTCCATTTCGCGTGCCCGTTCAGCCGTGATGTCCTGCGCGACAAAAACTCCTCCATCAACCCAGCCTTCATCCCCGCCGATAGGGGTGCCGTATATACGCACAGCGCTAGGTGTGCCCCCCCCTCCCAGAAGGGTAATTTCTATCGATTCGCGACGGCCGACGGCAAGCACGCTGTCGATTAGCTGGTCGACGAGTCCCTGGCCGCCCTCGTCCACCGATAGCACTGCGCCCAGATACCGTCCCACCACCCCATCGGCAGTGGCTCCAAACAACGCGCTGAACGGCGTATTACTCATGGTGATGTATCCCGCTCTATCCGTGGTCACCACGCCGTTCCCTATACTCTCTTGGACAATTTCAAGCCGTTGACTCTGTTCGGACAGATTCTGGTACAGCGTAGCATGCACCAGCGCCAGTGCGAGCATATCAAACAGGGGGTTTAGTGCTTTTAAACGTTCGAGCACCTCCTCTTTTTCCGCCATAGGACTTCCCGTTGCCAACACGGCCACGGTGACATCTCCCTTTTTGATAGGTATGAAATAGGCCGTGCGCCCGTGGCGGTCAGCAGGCGAATCAACGCGCTTGTCGAAGCGCGGATCCCACTCGTCGAGCACGGCCATTGTCCCGTTCCGCGCCACTTCTGCGGTTATATTTGTATCGTCGAGGTCGTAGCTAACTACTGACTTTGACGCGTTGTACACACTGGATTGCCCATCTTCAAATCGGCATACAACTCTGCGTACGACATCGACTCGGTGCGCATCTCGATCGACCAGTGCCACAGACAAACTCTCGAAAATACCGGCACTCGCGATTTCTTGCACTAGGCGGTCGAGTATCTCATCGCGGTTCAATGAAGACAGTAGCGAACGTTCAACTTTTTGCAGAGCTGATACCAGGCGATCGCGCTGTTCCAACGCGCGAAGTCGATGTTCCAACGCACGGTGTATACGCGCGTGCTCGAGAGCTAACGCCACCTGTTTGAACAGGGGCTGCATGATCTGTATGCGCCGGACTATTTCATCCTGGTCATCGGGTTGACTCCCCGTCGACAGCACGGCAGCAACGCGCCCTCCGCAGCGCAGAGGAATGAAATACGCCATTTTCACATAGCGACTATCAGCAATATGTTCAACGAATCCCTGCACCAAGACGTTGCCCCTAAGCGCCGCTATGACAGTTAAGTCATCGCTCTGATCAAGGGAGATCCTGCGCCCCGCCAAACGACCGACAAACGGTTCTCTTTTGTCCGATTCGTCGACGTAGACAAGTTCGTCCGCGCCGCTGAGATTGGGGTTGATTTTCCCCTGTCTATCAACGGCTAAATAATTGCCAACAATCTCCACGTATCCATCTTCCCAGTTGACCAACGTGATGGTCAGACTGCGAAAGATACCCGCCTGCAGCACCTCGTCGGCCAGCACCGAAATCAGCACATTCCAGTCGAGCGATGCTATGAGCACGTCCTCAATTCGCGCGACTGCCTCCTTCAACCGCTCCTCAGAAAGATGAGGTGCTTTCAGCGTATCATGCATCTACAATATCCCCGAACGGTAGGTCTGTTTTGATACGGGCTATTCTGCGTTCCAACCACATGCGCTCTACCCAATTGCGCAATTCGCGCACGTTGCCCCACCAAGGGCAATCACCCGGCAGCAGGCGCACTAATTCTTCGATATCGCCGAGGGAATCGTGCGCGAATAGATTCGATGCAAACGATCGAGAAAGGGGCTCGACATCCTCGCTACGTTCGCGCAGGGGGGGAATAAAAAAGCTGTTAGTACCTAAACGCTGCAGCAGTTCGGGCAGCATGGCACCGCCGTCGGCCTGAGGGGCAAGACGCGCCGTGCTCGTGGCCATAATACGCACGTCAACCCTTCTGCTGACTCCGCGCCGGGCGATGCGCCGATGGTCGGCAAAATCGAGCAGTGCGCGCTGAAACTCCAAGTCAAGGCAGCCAATCTCTTCAAATACAATCGATCCACCATCGGCCATTTCGCACCGGCCGATTTTCTCGCTTTGGCCATCGCCAAAGACATCGGCTATCGCCAATCCCTCTGCCACTTGGCAGCAGTCAACGGAGATCAATGGACGGGAATGTGGCTGCACCTGTCGGTGAATATAGTCGACCAAAGCCGTCTTACCGCTGCCGAATTCACCACTGATCAGCACACAGGCCGCTCGATCTCTTCCAAGCGGTTCCGCTCTGGCGGCGATCGTCTGCATGACCTGGCTGGCATAGACAAAATCATCAATACCGACTCCCCAGGCCTGCACCGAGCGCAGTGCCGAAACTTCTTTGCGCAGCGAACTGACCTCATCCACTCGGTCAATCACCGAGGAAATTTGGCCCATATCAAAGGGTTTCTGAACAAATTCCCTCGCCCCTATCTTCATCGCATCAACGGCGCTGTCGACGGTTCCGTACCCCGACATGACAACGACCGGTAGTTCGGGATATATTTTGCGTATGCGTTCAAGTAACTCTAAGCCGTTGAAGAATTCGTCGCGCAGCACTAGATCGAGCAAGACCATATCCGGTTGATATGCCACCAACTCCTCCAAACCCTCTACTCCGGTTGCCACGGCCACAGTATGGTGGCCGAGCAGATCCAACCCACGGCGCAGGGTTTCGCGCATTAGCGCTTCGTCTTCTACAATTAGAATCGTTGCCATGCGCGTACTATACGAAATTGCAGAGCGGACGACAAACCGTGCCACAGATTGACGTACAGCGCCGTCATTCTTATCTAAGACGCAACTTCAAACGAGGCCAGCGCTCATATGGATAACGACAGACTTCGCGAGGCCCTACCCTTCCTTCGACCGCGCACGGAAGACCCAAGCGCCATCGTGCTGTTCCTATTTGCCCTTATGTGCGCGGCCATTTTCGGCGCCATCGCCCTCCACCTATTGCGGCGATACCGCCTGCGCCAGGCTCGCGAGAATGTTCTCAGAGAAATGGGCGCGGCAAAGGGACTGAAAAAGAGCGATCTCGACCTGCTGTGCACGCTGGCGGCCTCTCTCGAACGACCCGCCCAGCTGGCCGAGTCAGCCTATATATTCAACCGAACTGTCGGCGTATACGTCGACAAACTCATCGAGCGCGATTGGCATCATCCGCACTTTCAGCCTATTGCCAACATACGTCAAAAACTGGGATTTGATAGCACAGCCAGCGACAGACCGCTGCGATCAACGCGCGAATTGCCCGCAGGCATCACGCTGATGGTGTGGAATGCAGAAGGGGGACAAGAGGCGTTCTATCCGTGGATGCTCGTCGAACGCGACGAGCGCGCCCTGTCCATCGTGCCGCTGTTAAGGGACGATTTTCACCGCTACGAACAGCTGGCCAAAGGGGGCCAACTTGCGCTTCGCTTTTGGCGCAGCCACGACGCGGAGTACCGCGTCAGTCTGCTGATCCATTCTGTCGACTACGAGCAAAACGCCGTACTACTGCATCATTCGGACCAAGTCGAACGCCTACAACAGCGCGATTTCCACCGCATCAGCGTTCACTTTCCCATACGACTTCTCGTCGCACAACCAACTCCAGCAGAAGGAGAAAACGCCTCGGAAAGCACTTCGCCAACGGCAGAGGGAGTAGGTCACAGTGGGCGCTCGGTGCAAGCCTATGTTCTCGACTTGAGCGCCGGTGGGCTGAGCATTGAGGCCGATGTGCAAGAGCCATTGGCAGGAGATATCGTGGTGGATCCACAGTTCAAGGGGCCATTCCCACTGGCCGGGCTGGCCTGTGAGATCGTCCACCAAGCGCACATCGGCGGTGCCTGGCGCCTACAGCTGCACTTTTCCGATATGGCCGAAGTACAGCGCTCGGAGCTAGTGCGCTTGGTGTACGACTACCAATTGCGCACCGCCGATGGCGGCCCTACTTCTTAAGGAATGGGCCAACTACAGCTGCGATCGGCCGTTTTATACTCGTCAAATCGGCATGTACTCCAGTTCAAAGACCCGTTCGATAAACCACCCCACGCCAAAGAGCAAAATCACCGCTGAGACTCCCCAGACTACCTGCTGTTTAAACGCCTTGCTGTTAAGCCAGAGAATGCCGGGAAAGAGCACGGCGACAATGGCGATTTGGCCCACTTCAACTCCGATATTAAAGGAAAGCAACGACGCGATTAACCCCTCGGTCGGCAAGCCCAATTCGCGCAATACATTAGCGAAACCAAAACCGTGTACTAGGCCAAATAGAAAGGTGAGAATCCAGCGGTGTTCGGTGCGCTGTAACCAGAAATTCTCCAGGGCTACGTAGGCAATGCTCAGCGCAATACCCGCCTCAACCCACTTAGCCGGCAGCATGACCATCTCGAGTGCAGCCAAACACAGCGTTATGCTGTGCGCCAGCGTAAAAGCCGTAACGATCTTTACCAGGCTCCTTAGGCGCCCGCCCACGGCAATGAGGGCGAGTAGAAACATAATGTGGTCGTATCCCAGAAAGATGTGCTCAATGCCAAGCCATACAAAGGCAATGGCCTGTTCTACAAGAGATTTTTCGCCTTCGGCGTAAAAAGACTGTTCGGCGCTATGGGCGGCAAAGACGGCCTGTTCCAACGGCTTGCCGGGCATCAGCACTTTGGCGATACACTTGTGCTCCTCGCCAAAGGCTGCAAAAAAGTCGACGTGGACATCGAGCCGTTCGGGCACAGCCTCCAATGCAGCACCAAAATACAAGACGGCAAACATATTGCCCTTATTGTCGGGATTGATATCGGTGCCGCCCGGCGCCAGCACAAGACGCTCGCCATTGATGCGCACCTTAAAGTGGTCTGCGGCGAAATCGACGACCTGCGGCAAGCCCGCCTGCATTTCTTCGTAGAACAGCGTTCCGTCGCCGTTGGCATCCAATCCCAACTGTTCCATATCAAAATCATCTATGCGCAGGCGCAGCATGAGGGTATCGGCGCGCACGACGAGATTGGCATAGCTCGTATTGAGCTTGTGCGCCCACGCCTCCTGTGCAACCAGACACAGTGCGGCGAGCACTGCGCAGAGGCCGCGCGTGAAATATTTCCTATGCATTCACATTGACTCCTTCAGGGTTGCTGCTGTAGGTAGGCGATGTGTCGGGCGATGCTGCGTCGATCTTCAACGGACAGGTGTGAGTAACCCGGCATACTCGTTCCCGCAATCCCCTTGCCAACAGTCTCGGCCATCTGCTCTACATCGTGGCCTTTTTTGTAGTGGTTCAGGTCGCGGAAGTCGCGCGGTGGGGGTCTCAGCGTGCCGGCAATGCGCCCGTCGCCGCGCCCGTGATCGCCGTGACATACGGCACAGCCGTTGCGCATGTAGAGTTGGTGCCCCCGCTCGTCAGCAGCAACGGCAACGCTAGCCGACTCGGCACCTTCCTTGCTTTCGCCCTGGCCGCATCCGGTGCCGAAAAAAAGCCACACCGCACAGATAGCCAGTCGACCTAGTCCATTTAAATGGATGTTTTTCATGAGAAATAATAAAAGTACAGATCGCCGCACACGGAAGGGTTTTCTACGCGCGCGAAAGCGACATACTAAACGTTGCGCCCTCCCCCAACTGACTGGTTACCCGCACCTTCTCGCCGTGCGCCTCGACGACGTGGCGCACAATTGCTAGTCCCAGACCCGTTCCTCCCAAGGCGCGTGACCGCCCTTTATCTACGCGATAAAAGCGCTCAAATATGCGCCCTAGGTCGGCGGAGGGAATACCGATACCGCTATCGGATACGTCGAGCCATATCACCCCCTCAACATCGCGCATGGCCACTTGCACCCGACCGCCTTCCGGCGTGTATTTGACGGCGTTGTCCAACAAATTTATCAGCGCCTGTTCGATGTGCTGGGGATCGCAGCGCACCGCAATGCCATCGTCGATCTGGCAATTGAGCTCGATGTTTTTTTGTTCGGCAGCGGAGCTGACAGCCGCGCTGCAGCTATCGACCAACCGACGCAAATCGCACGTCCTTTTCTCAATTTTGAATTGATCGGACTCTAGGCGCGAAAGGTCGAGTAAGTCGTCGAGGAGCAGATTGAGCCGATCGGCATGCAATGAAATAATGCCGACAAATCGCCCAGCCGCTGCGCGATCGTCCAGCGCTCCGTCGGCCAAGGTTTCGGCATAGCCTTTAATCGCCGTGAGCGGCGTGCGCAACTCGTGCGATACGTTGGCGACAAAGTCTCGACGCATTCGCTCCAACTGGCGCAGGCGCGTGATGTCGTAGAACACCGCTACGACGCCGATGCACTCCGCATCTTCTATAATGGGCGCGACGTGCACATCGAGATGACGCGCAGTCCCACCCCCTCCTAGTTCAACTTCTAGGGCTCCCCCGCGACTCTGCTGCATACAGACATCTATAGCTTGCTGCACTGCGGCCTGGCGCACAAACTCTGCCGCAGGCCGTCCCTGCGCGTTGGCCTGCAAATTTAACAGACGGCCCAACGCGCGGTTAACCAATAGAATACGGCCATCGCGCCCGGTGACTAGGATGCCCTCGGTTATGCTCTCTATGATGACTTCGAGACGCGACTTGTCCGCGCCGAGTTCTGCTATACGCCGATGGTATTTAGCCACCATAGGCGAAAAGGTCTGACTCAGCTCGTTTGCCCCGGCAAAGGGCGCTTGATCTAATACCTCCCCCTCTTCAAAAGCCTTCATCCCATAGAGGCGCAGGTCATCGTGTATCCGGACCACAGCGGAGCGCAGCCAGCGCCCTGCCAGCCATGCCGGTGCAATGGCACTAAGAAAAAGAATCGATAAAATGGCCGGATCGGCCAGCGCCTCCCCCAGTTTCCCCGCGCCTTGACGCGCCAACGCAATCCATAACAGCAAAACAGTCAGACCGCACTGAACGCCGACCATCCATCCCATCATCCCTAACGCCCTTCGCGTCGCAAGCGATAGCCGACCCCGCGCACAGTTTCTATCCACTCGGCTGCATCACCCAGCTTTTCGCGCAGGCGACGAACGTGCGTATCGACCGTGCGCTGGTAGCCACTATGATCGTAGCGCCACACCACGTTGAGTAATTCTTCGCGCGACTGCACGCGCCCTCGGCGCTGGGCCAACGTCAACAGCAGACGGAACTCCGTCGCCGTCAGTTCGATGGATTCACTTCCCGATTGCACTCGATGCCCAATGGAATCGATGAGCAGTGGACCAATTTGAAGGGTGTCATCGGCGCTCCGCTCTGCCCCTTCGACGCGGCGCAAGATAGCGCGCACGCGCAGCACCAATTCCCGCGGAGAAAACGGCTTGATCAGATAGTCATCGGCCCCCAACTCCAAACCGACGATGCGATCGACCTCCTCCGTTCGCGCCGTTAGCATGAGAATGGGCACGCGCGTTGTCTGCTCGCGCTGTTTGAGCAAACGACACACTTCCAACCCATCGATGCCGGGCAGCATGAGGTCCAATACGATGAGTGACAGCACTTCTTCTTCGGCTGTATCTAAGGCCGCCTCACCCGTTTCTACAGCGATGGTATTGAATCCCACCTGCTCCAGATTATACCGAACGAGGTCGAGGATATCGGGCTCGTCTTCTACAATTAAAATCGTCTCTCTAGCCATCCCACACTGCATGCTCACGTTGAATAGGATTATATTGAATCGCTTATCGGACGATCTTCCCACCAGTGCGCCTTTTGATGACGCACGATGCGCCCATTGACTAAGTAGGCTACATTTTCGGCGATATTCGAAGCATTGTCGCCCACCCGCTCCAAGTGCCGCGCCACCAGGATCAGGTAAATGGCCCGGTCGATCGTATCGGGCCGCCCCATAGCGCCGTGCATATAGGTCAGCAACTCGCGAAAAATCTGATCGCGCAGTTGGTCGAGCTGTTCGTCGCGCCGTCCCACGCTCTTGGCCAGCGCCACATCGCGTCGCACAAAAGCATCCAGCGCATCTTTGACCATACTCTGGGCCAATTCCGCCATCCGCGGTATATCGATAAGCGGCTTGAGCAAGGTCATCGTATTGAGGACCTGCGCCCGTTGAGCGATGTTCACCGCCTGGTCGTTGATGCGCTCTAGGTCGTCATTGATCTTCAATACAGTGGTCAACAATCGCAAATCGCCGGCGACTGGGCCGTGCCTAGCCATTAGTGTTAGACACACCTCTTCTATTTTGATTTCCCAATCGTCGATGCGCTTGCCGCCCCTGATAACCTCCTCTACCCACGCATCGTCGCGCTCAACCAGGGCCCGGACGGCCTGTGCAATAGACTCCTCTACGGCCCCACCCATCTTGAGCAAATCTTGCCGAAGATCATCCAACTCTTGGTCAAATCGTCTATCCATACCATACCTCGTTTATAAGACGCAGCCGCTATGCTGCGCGCGCCATACGCCTGGGTATCGCTCAGCCAAAACGGCCCGTCACATAATCTTCAGTTTGCTTGAGACGCGGTGTAGTAAACATCTGTTGCGTCTGATTGAATTCGACTAGACGTCCCAAATAAAAGAATGCCGTATAGTCCGAAATGCGTGCGGCCTGCTGCAAGTTGTGGGTGACGATGACGATCGTATAGTCTTTCCTCAATTCGCTAATCGTCTCCTCAATGCGCACCGTAGCAATGGGATCAAGTGCAGAACAAGGCTCGTCCATCAGCACGACATCCGGTTCTACGGCCAACGTACGCGCAATACACAGGCGCTGCTGTTGGCCACCAGACAACCCAAGCGCATTGTCCTTGAGCCGATCTTTAGCTTCCTCCCACAGAGCCGCTGCGCGCAGGCTCTTTTCGACCGCTTCATCGAGCACGGCTTTGCCGTTCTCACCGGCGATGCGCAATCCATAGGCGACATTCTCATAAATCGATTTGGGGAATGGATTCGACTTTTGAAAAACCATCCCAACCCGCCGGCGCAAATCTATCACGTCAAAATCTGCCGCATAGATATCTTCCCCACCAATCCGCACATGGCCATTAATACGCGCCGATTCCACCAAGTCGTTCAGGCGATTAAAACTGCGCAACAGAGTCGATTTGCCGCATCCGGAAGGACCGATAAAGGCCGTCACTTCGCACTCGGGAATAGATAGATTGATATCGTATAGCGCCTGTGCCTGTCCATAAAATAGATTGAGGTTTTCAACCTCGACAATAGGATTGACCACCTCTGCTGCTACAGTGGCGCCATCCATGGACTGATTTTCTTCTATCATAGAGCGATTACCCGCTGTTAAAAAGCTGACCCGGCATAGCGTCTACGCAGCCTGTTGCGCACGACGATGGCGGTCAAATTGAGCACCAGAACTATTAGCAGCAGCAGCAGCGCCGTGGTATAGACCATCGGCCGCGCCGCTTCGACATTGGGCGATTGAAAGCCCACGTCGTAAATGTGAAAACCCAGATGCATAAACTTGCGCTCGAGGTGAAAAAACGGCCAGTAGGCATCCAATGGTAGGTCGGGGGCCAGCTTAACCACGCCCGTTATCATCAGCGGGGCGACTTCGCCTGCCCCGCGCGCCGTAGCCAATATAACGCCGGTGAGGATGCCGGGCAGAGCACTCGGCAGCACTACGTTCCATATCATTTGAAATTTGGTCGACCCCAGGCCCAGTGCCCCCTCGCGCAGTTCGCGCGGCACGGCGGCAAGCGCCTCTTCTGTGGCGACGATTACGACCGGCACCGTCAACAATGCCAGCGTTAGCGAGGCCCAGAGAATGCCCCCCGTGCCATAGGTCGGGGTCGGCAGCGATTCGGCATAGAACAGCCGGTCGATACTGCCGCCCACCCCGTAGACAAAGAAACCCAAGCCAAACATCCCGAAGACGATGGACGGCACGCCGGCCAAATTATTGACGGCAATGCGCACTAAGCGCACTAAGAATCCTTGGCGGGCGTACTCGCGCAAGTAGAGTGCCGCTAAGATGCCAAAGGGCACCGCGGCCAAGCTCATCAACATAACCATCATTACGGTGCCAAAAAGGGCTGGGAAAATACCGCCCTCGGTATTGGACTCGCGCGGCTGACCGGCGATAAATTCCCAACCTTTGTCGAGATAGACGGCCAACTTGCCGCCCATTCCCAAGGCATTGGGCTGGTAGGCGCGCACAATATCGGCAACGCGGATCCGCCGCACTTGGCCATCAGCCAACGCCAACAGCACCTCGGCGCGCTCGTTTTCACTGCGCACGGCGTTGAGGCGGTCCGATACCGCTTCATACTGGTTCCACAAGCCCCGATTGCGCGCTGCCAGTTCAGCCACGCGCGCGCTGTCGGCACCGGCCCGTTCCAGCATTTGTTTCTCGCGCCGGAGCGCTTCCATCTCGCGGTTGATCTGGCCCATTTCATCGTCTTCAATAGCATGAATCACACCCCAGCGCCGCGCCGACTCATCCAATAGGGGCTGTAAGGCCTCCCATCCACCTTCAGCACCGACGGCCAGCACGGCGTCCCCCTCTACAATGCGTTCGATAACACCGTAGGCATCGCCCCATTCGAGCCGCTCAAAAACCACGGCTTCCCCCGGTCTATCTCTGCTTTCGATATCGGCTTCATCCAACCAGCGAAAATCCAGTCCATACGCGTCTCGATTGCCCACCTTTAGCTGTATTCTAAAAAGCTCGGCCTTGTCTGGAATCGACTGGCGGTCAACCGTTTTTCCCATCACCCTCTCGCCGGTGCGCAGCTGTATGCGCTCTAGCGAACTGGGCCAGAAAACGCCAAGTCCGTTGTAGAGAATAATCCCAACCAAGCCCGTTATCATCAACAGGCAAAAGGCGAGTGCACTGCCCGTGAGCCATATAAATGGATCGCCGCTACGCCAAAACTTTACGTTCATAATTTGTTGTACCTATCGCGCAGTCGCTGGCGCACCACTTCGGCGATTGTATTGATGGCAAAGGTCG